>JARLGV010000025.1 GCA_031292555.1 Fimbriimonas sp. | reverse complement strand
TCCTGACCTGATAAGAATAACAGGATAGGCCGTTGGGTCCAAGGGGACCGATCATTCTGCAAGGGAGTCATCGACATGCGGTAGCCCATACGCAACCTCTCCGAGGTTGGATTCACCGCTGCCCCACGGTTCCCATGGTTGCCTTGAGGGCAACCATGGGCTAACGTACGGAATCCCTTCGGGATTCGGGCTGGTCGCTCGCCCCGCGGTTCCCATGGTTGCCTTTAGGGCAACCATGGGATAGCGTACGGAATCCCTACGGGATTCGGGCTTTCGCTCGCCTCGATTCCCACGAATGCCCTTAGGGCAACCATGCGCTAACGCACGGAATCTACGGGATTGAGACGGTGCTACCGCCCATTCCCTTGGTACCTCTAGGAATTCCTCCGAAATTATGGTGGTGAATCGCGCCGATTCCCTTCATGGCCCGGGACCTTAACCCAATGCTCGTTGCTCCTAACCTCTCGTCAGCTTCTTGAATGTGTTCAGTCTCGATACGGCCCGGTCCCGCTTTTGGCGGATCTCCTCCTCCAACGCCTTGACCTTGGCGCGGTCGGCATCCGGCGCATGTGCCGCGTCGGCCGAGACCTGGGTCAGGCGGTCGGACAAGTAGGCGATCTTGTCCCGGTAGTAGGCGAGTTCGCGGTCGCGCTCGGCTTTGATCAACTGCTTGGAATAGGCAACGAACTCCTGGTTCTTGCGCTGTCTCTCCCGATCGGCGGCCGACATCGGCTGGGGATGGGCGCGAGCCTCATCCCACTTTCGGCGTTGCGCCACCGAAGTGGCCAGCCTCTGCTCAAGGACCGATCGGTCTTTGGGATCGATCCTCCAAGACTCCGACGAACCCAATAGGTCCGCAAGGTCGCGATCTTGCAGCGGGGTCTGGTAAGCAATCCCGTACGACTGGATCGGCATTTGGCACGCCTTGGCGAAGCAATTTGCGGCCTGCTTAACGTCCCCGGCTTTAGCGTAGGACTTGCCCAATCGCGCTTCAATATCAGCGTTATCCAGTCTCTTTGCCAACTCATGGAGGGTCGCAGTCTGGGTTCCCCCCGAGCTGTATATCGCCAACCGCTCCGCCAATTCCAGCAGATCTCCCCTATCCATCAGGCTTATCGCTTTGGCCGCGACCCGATGCCGCAGTTCGTCGCCGTTGGCAGTCAATCCGATTTTGGGAGCCATCGCCGCAATGGAGGAGTACCCCATACCCTTGTTCAAAGTGTCTTCGATCAGGCTCGCCGTGTTCGAAGTCCATTGAAACGGCATGCGGGATAGCGGGTCCGCTAACCGCTCGGCAGCGGTTACGATGCGGAATAGCCTCTCCCTCTCGTCAGAGGTAGTGGGCTCGCCAGAGGAGAACGGGTTCCTTGCGAGGTTGGCTTTGGGAATCGCAAGCGTCACGTAGGGCCCCTCAATCGGCTTGCTCACCTGGCCGATCCTTAACCCTTGGACAGCGGCTCTCGTCTTCAAATCGCTCCAGTACGAGACGGTCGTCGTCCCAAATCCGGTGCCGCGATCATCCACGTACATGTCCTGATGGTCCCAGATCGCCTGCCGGATGTCCTTGCCGTGTTGGATCTCATCCAGGGCAGCCTGGGCATCCGCTCCGCTTGCCATCGAATAGAAGTCGCAGTCGGTGACGGTGAAGAACTGGTCGACATCGCGTTGGGTGTGAGGCGTGCGCCGGTTGGCATCTTCGATGAGAGCTTCTGCCGACCGGAGGTTGAGTTTGAGGAAAGCGACCGACGGCGGCCGCAGATTTGAAAACTGGATTCGACCGGGCACTCCGCCAAGGGTAAACCGGAAGAGCCCAGAGTTACAGATCCGTTGGATCTCAGCGTCATTGGGCGCCTGCTCTCGCAGGTGCAACCCATGGGTTCGGGCATATTCGATCAGTTTGGCCGCCCGTTGCGCAAACTCCAGCGCATCCCGGCACCCCCGAATCCCCGTCTCATCCGGCGGCCCCGACATCCCGTAATAGATCGTTGCGTGTAACAGATCCTCGACGAGCCCTGCGGGCACCTTTGTTTGCCCCGAGTACCCGGCAATGTCCTTGGACGGAATTGGACGGCTCCTACCCGCATTGTGCTGGTCAAGGAAGAGTTGGGCTGCGATACCGGTAAGAGCTAGTGCGATCACAACTGGTTAGTGTCACAAACACTCTGTGTGGTTCTCTCGATCTCGCGAAACAAACGGGAACGGCCCCGCATACCCCGGCTTTTTGGCGCCGAGGTGATCCGGAGCTTCAAGATTAGGCTTGATACTCCTCGTCGCTGACCTTTTCCATCCATTCGACACTTTTACCGTCAAGGTTTTCGGCAACCGCGATGTGGCTCATGGCTGTCGTAGGCGAAGCACCATGCCAGTGCTTTTCGCCCGGCGCAAACCAGACGATGTCACCGGGACGAATCACCTCTACCGGACCACCGTCTCTCTGCGCCCAGCCAAGGCCCGATACGACGAACAATGTTTGACCGAGAGGATGAGTGTGCCACGCAGTTCGAGATCCGGGCTCGAAGGTAACCGTCGCGCCACCCACTCTAGCAGGCTCTTCAGTCTGAAACGGCATGTCGATTCGCACCGTCCCCGTGAACCAATCTTCCGGTCCCCTCGCCGAGGGACGAGATCCTACGTTTCTGATTTCCATTCTTCTGGGTCTCCTTGTTCTCTGGTTAGTTGTTGTATAGGCGCACAAATTCCTCTTTCCAGTTTGGCGACCGATTGCCGCCACCGTACAACTCGAATGTTCTGCCCCTCGCCTCGGGGTTCTCTATCGCGGCCACGGTCTCGTTGCCAGCTTTCTCCAAGTCCAGCGCCGTGCCACAGAGGTCGACCTTAAAGAATATTTCCGGTGAAGCCTGCGATGGCGAGGCGCCGGCGGCTTGAATCAGGCCAGTGACTTCACCAAGGCTCGTTGCCCTCTCGACAAGTGCATGGACCTCTTCGCGGGAGGAGATGCCGATGGTTGCGACGGTCGTTTCGTATCCTGCATTGCCAAGGACTTCAGCCGCTGCCTTGCAATTCCCCTCGCTACGATTGGCCAGGAGGATGTGTTTGCCGACTCCCACGCGTCGTGCAATCGCTCGTCCGATGAGTCCCGGCCTGATGAGTACAACGACTTGTTTCATTCTTCCTCCAGAGCTGGCAAGTGGCGATTCACGGCAAAGGTGTTTCCCTGCTTTGCAATCTATAGGTAGGCGCCATCTCGTCGACTCGGGTACTGAGTGAAGCGACATTCCGGGCATTCGCCCCTGCGACTCGGATGGATACATCGGTAATCACAACGCGCCTTCCTGAGACAAGATTTTCATGTTTCGATCTACTGGCATAGGGATTTGCAGGAATATCCTCCAAGCCGGCTTCCGCTCTCTTGCCATCAAATCCTCCCTACAGGTTCATTCTACGGTCGCTCTCAGAGATGTCGATATAACGATCTTCCAGGATGATTGGACTTTTCGCCATGTAGCGAACGACGTCTTTGGAGTAAGCAACAATGAGTGGCAACAGATGAATCGCGCGTAAATACTCGTCGAGATCTTCAACGCTTCAACCGCCGGCGATCGCATCGAATACGATGGCCTATTCCATTGCCACTGCGACCACCAGCGGCAGTTCGCCCAATCGGGTTACCGAATGGCGCCTCTAGATCCTATAAGGCGACTAAGATGACGACTAGGTCTTCGATAATTCTGACCCACGAATGGCATAGGGCCTTGGATAGAACCAGCGGGTGTGTCTGGAATGGGCCCTTGAGAAAATGGTGGGCGATATAGGATTTGAACCTACGACCCCCAGAATGTGAAACTGGTGCTCTACCGCTGAGCTAACCGCCCACTCTCTCGTGCCCGGTCTGCGTTCGGCGTAAACAACGCGTTCAACTGCCGTGGCGACCGTTCTTGGAATCTGATCTTACCAGATCGCAAATCAGGTGATCGCTCTTAACGTTTCCACTACAAATCCGAGTTACAATATGGCGTAACGTTAAGTGCATTCGGTCGTTTGAAGGAACTATCCGCCGCGGCAGAAACCGCCAGCCTCCACGAGTCAAGAATCAATGAGCGAACGAATCTGTAGTCACTGCGGGACGGCGTTGCTCGTCGGGTTGCGCTATTGCCCAGGGTGCCTAAAGGAGATTGAAGATCGACGGCCGGCTGGACCGGTCTCCTCATCCCAAACGACGGATGCGCCTCACACGACCCTCGACATCTGGGTTCACGATCTCCATGCAGCTTGGGCAGGGATGCTCTATCCGCTCAAATCGGCGCTCTGCCAAGTGCTCCAGCGGCCGATCCCAGAGGAGCCGCCGGCGGTGCAATCGCGGAGCTATCGGGCGGCAGAGCGTGAGCAGAGGCCGCCGGCCCACCTTTACCTTACGCCCGGATATACCCGGGTGGTCTGCCCGCAATGCCTGGCGGCTCAGAGGGCGACGCTCGACCTACTGCCTTCGGCGATCATTGTTTGCGAGTACTGCAAGCATCCTTTCCCGGGCTCGTTCGCAGCGGAGTTTCGGAAGGGCGCGGATTTGATGTGTGGTCGTTGCGGAGTGACCTCGTTCTGCGTCAGCGGACTGCGGGTCACGACGTGTCCGAACTGCAAACTGGATTCGCGGCGAAGCCGCTCGATCGGCTTGCTCAAGCCAAAAGTACTGGCTATCTTTGCTGCGCCGGCGGTCCTGGTGGCAATCGGGTTCGGAATCTCCTACGCGACCCACTCGACGTCACACTTCCTTCTCGGGCTCTGCGTCTTCGGAGTTGAAAGCGTAGTGGGATTTGTAACGTTGGCGGCACTGGGAGCCTAGCTCACGTATTCAACGCGGCAAGCACAGCGCGACTCCGAGCGCGGTTCAGCGACTACGCTCGGTCAAGGTGGTAGCTGGTTAGGGCGCCGGTCTGGTTGAATCCCAGGTCGAGAGTTAGCCGTGTGGTGTACACCAATAGCGAGTGCTTCGGGCCGATTGCTTTGACGGACGGGACGTCCTGCTGAATCGTGTATCCCGCGTCGGCCAGTTGCTTTTTGACGTCGTCGACCGACTTGTGCTGCTGGACATCAGCCTTCAAAAGCGCGTCCATCTTGCTCGCTTCCCCGCCTACCCCGGCAGCGACCACGATCACGAAAACGAGGACCAAAAACACAACTCCTCCGACGATGCCAAATGCGGTGCTCTTCTTCATGTAGTCATTTGACGCATTGCCCATGCGCGCTGGTTGCAGGTCACCGGCCGCTTGACAGGGCGTTAATACTAATCTGCGGAGGCGCCGTTCACGCGGGATGCGTGTGGCCTAAGTGCGCTTTGGCCCTTGCGGTCGCCCATGGAATATCGGCAAGATCCACGCCAGAAGCTGACTCCTCGTGGTTGGAGTCAAACGCCTTCGCCAGAGCGCGCAGGTTGGGCGCCCCATCGTCACTTGTGTCGATTTCGTTTTCAGAATTCGCTACCCGCGTTACTCACTTAGGGGCGGGTCTGAGCCCGGTGCAGAAGCAAGTGAGTGGGATTGGTTCCGGTGCGCATCTCGCGAACCACCGCAAGATTCGTGGTGTCCACCATGCAAACCACTCAGTCTCGCTCGATCGTCACGTAGATCTTGCGATCCTTGTCCGTACCCTGAGCAATTGTAACCGCGTCGAAATATATCGCACGCAGCCATTGAGTGTATGGGCCGTTTCGCCGCGCTAGCCTTGCAGTAAAGAATCCGCTGCCAATATCATCCACGATGTTCGGCGGTCTGGCTTGACAGGGGCAATCCGATATGCAATCGTAGGTGGACCTCGAATGCGATGAAAGCGACGGACGTCCCCAAAAACAACCTGCCAACGCAGCTCACTAGCTTTATCGGCAGGGAGAAGGAGATGCGGGAAATCTGCAATCTCCTGATCTCATCCGATCTGCTTTCGCTTACCGGCACCGGGGGCGCAGGAAAGACCAGGCTGGCGATCCGTCTCGCCGAGGAGGCTTTGGGAGAATTCACAGGCGGGACCTGGTATGTCGATCTCGCGTCGCTCGCCGAACCTGATCAAGTCGTACCGGCGGTGGCCCAAGTGCTTGCCGTTCGAGAAGACCCTGCACGAACGCTAATCGACTCCTTAAGCGACGCCATCGCAGAGGATCGCGTTCTCCTCCTCATCGACAATTGCGAGCATGTGGTTGAAGCATGCCGAACCCTCGTCGACCACCTTATTCCCAGATGCCCACGCCTGAAGATCGTCGCTACTAGTCGAGAACCGCTCCACAACTCGAGCGAGACCGTTTACCGCGTGCCCTCAATGGCAATCCCTCCGGATGTTCTGGTCCAGACGAATGCGCCAATCCGGCTCGATGCCGAGCACTCAACCGACCTCTCATCTTACGATGCCATCCGTTTGTTCGTCGAACGGGCTAAGCAATGCCGGCCGAGTTTCGAACTGGCAGAGACCGATGGCCCGACCTTGGTGAAGCTCTGCGCACGGTTGGACGGCGTTCCGCTCGCCATCGAATTGGCGGCGGCGAGATGCCGAAACCTGACGCTGGACGAGATCAATATCCTGATCGACAATCGCTTTCGATGGCTGACGGGAGGAAGCAAAGCCGCGCTTCCTCGGCACCAGACGTTGGGCGCTTTGGTCGATTGGTCATTCGAGTTGCTTTCAGGAGATGAGCAGAGGTTCCTTGGCGGCTTATCAGTCTTCGCGGGCGGCTTCACCGCGGAATCGGCACATAAAGTGTGCCGGAGCGAGGACGCCGACGCGACTGAAACTCGACGGCTGATCAACTCTTTACGGGACAAGTCCCTGATCCAGTCCGAAGGCTCCGACCGCCACTCCCTCTTGCAGACGCTACGGGCTTACGGCGCACTGAAGCTCCATGGTGTGGGAGAAACCACTTCAACTCACGACCGCCACCGCGACGCGTTCTGTCGTCTGGCCGAACAGGCTGGTAAGAGAATCGAGTCGAAGTCACAACGAGAGTGGCTTGATCGACTTGACGCAGAACGAGAGAACCTTCGGGCCGCGCTTGCATGGTGTGTTTCGGAGGGCGATCCGGACGAGAAGGGACTTTTGCTCTGCGGGAACCTGTATACATTCTGGTGGATCCGCGGCTACTGGTCGGAGGCAAGGCGATGGCTTAGCCTGCTGCTAAAGGTATCTCGAGGCGCCGAGCCATCGGAGGTCTACGGAGACGCCCTCATGGAAAGCGGCCACTTCGCGCTCTATCAGGGCGATTACGATGTGGCCCGGGAGCAGTTTCACCGAAGCCTCGACGTTCGAAGCCGACACGAGAATGCAGAGAAGATGGCGGAGGCGCTTCATTCGTTGGGACATCTTGCCCACCTGAAGGGCGACGTTGCAGCCGCGCGGCCGCTCTATGAGCAGAGCTTGGCGATCCGGCGCTTGAGCGCCGAGCCTGGGAACCTCACGACAACGCTCAACAATCTGGCCAACGTCCTGCAGGAGTTTCGCGAATACCGGGCGGCACGTGAAATGCATCAGGAAGCACTGCAGATCCGACGGCAGATCGGAGCCACCCAAGGAATTGCCCAGTCACTTCATAACATCGGGTGCCTTGCCCTGGAGATGGGCGACTTTGCGGAGGCGGAACGCTATCTGAAGGAAGGGCTCTCCCTCTACCGTTCGCTACAGGACACCAACTCCCTGTCTCAGGCGATGCAGACGCTAGGGGACCTTGCGGCACTCACCGATCGAACGGTCGCAGCGGCAAAATTGTGGGGATGCGCTGAAAGGCTTCGGGAAGCGATTGGCGCGCCCATGCATGAGATCGACCGAGTCCGACTCGAACAGGAGTTCGAGCGTGTCCGTCAACTCGTTGGGCCGGCACCATTCAAAGCGGCATGGAACGCGGGGCGGAACATGTCCGTCGACCGCGCGGCCCGCCTTCTGGATCGAGCCTAGTTCTTCTTTTCGTCGGCGGCCACAGCCGCTCGAACCGCCTTGAAAAGGTCCTTAAAGCATTGGACAGTCTCTTCGACCGAACGATTCTGACTCTTATCCCCGTAGTACGCCTTGCTGAACGCAATCGCGTCACACCAGGTCGTATGAAGCACGCCGGCAGCGTGATTGGCGATCTGGCGGTTGGCGCCCTTACGTATCGCCTCGATTAGTCCGACTTGTTGCACGGCCAAAGACGAATTGCGCCATGGCGACGCCACTACCGAGAATCCGTTGATCGCGAACAGCGCGGGAGTGGGTTCGGCGTGCTCGTAGTGCCAATCGGAAATGACGATGTCCTTCGGCGCCTCAGTGATCGTCGGCCATGTACCGTTCGTGCTCGCTTCCCACTCGCCCAGCCCGTTTGTGCGACCATCCAGGAAGCGGTCGCCCCACATCCACATTTGTCGCCCCGTTGCCTTGAGGTGATCGTGCAACGCTTTAACTTCACCGATGAAGCATTGGGCCGCCGTCTTCCCCTTGCAATTCGGGCAGTCAGGATCGGCCAGTATGAACACCTCGTCCATGCCGCAATGAAAGGCATCCGCCCCGCAGGCGTCAGCCAACTCGTCGATACAGTCGAAGATGACCTTGTGAATGCCGGGCGCGTTCGGACAGTAGCTGCGGCAATAGATCCCTTTGTTTTTGGGATACTTGCCGCGCGTTTCGTCGAATTCGGGGTGGGCGCGAAGCAGTTTCTCGGTATCTTCCGCCCATGATTGGTGGCCAAGCAGGTTGATCTGAGGGATCAATCGAACATGAGCATCCTTGCAGGCTGAGGCGATTTGCCTGACTTGATCCACCGAGTAGGCGCCCTCGTCTGCCACCTCCGGATGCTTTTGAAACTTGAAGCGGTAGTCGAACTCCAGAACAAGCGTGTTGACTCCTTCCTTCGGAAAGGCGTCGCGGACGAACTTGGTGAAGATGGGAATCTGCGATGTCTCGGGTGCAGAGAGGTGAATACCTCGAATCGGCATCTGAGGAAGCGGCGATCGCGCGCCTTGCATCAATGTAACTGCCAAGAGAACGGAGCCGAACATAGCTCAATATACACGCAAACTGCAAATTGATCCTCTCGCGATCCGCCTCCTCCACCGGGTCATCGCCACGACCGCCGACCCCACAAATCGGTTGGCGATTTCGACGTCAGCAAGCAGCAGTCGATAACTTACACTTACCGGCATCCCTCTCGATCCCAAACACGTGGGATGCCGAAACTTACTACGAGCCCGCATAACCACGGGAATCGCTTGCGAATTGCCGCGTCCAATTGAACCAACACCAAGCAAGGCGTATCATAGCGAAGCAGTGATTTCTATACGTCAGGGCGCCATTTGGTCCAGTTTGGTTTTTGCGGGAGCATCTTCTCTCGGGCTCCTGAGTGCCGACGCCCCCACAGCGGCAGTTCGTGACGCGGGACACGACAACGGGATCCTCGTGGATGGCCTGAGGATCTGGCGAAAACCGGGCAGTATCGATGGTGGCGCCGCGTGTGCCACCTGTCATAGCCCGGATGGCATCGAACTGGCCGCTTACGACTTCGACGACGCCGATCTCCTCCGACGTGCCCGCCGCCATCTTGACGACGAAGATTCCCAGGCGATCGTCGACTACGTCCACGCCCTTCGAACCAAGTTGGGCTTCGTTCACTTGCGCGACCCGTTCAACGATCGCCCCCTTCAGCCGGGCGGGCGCCTACTACCCGGCAAGACGCCGGCAGAGCGGGACTACGCATTCGGCCTGGAACTCAAGCAGAAGTTGCCGCTACTCTTCGGTAGGCCCATTCACACGATCCAAGGGGCCTTGGCGGCCCAAGACCAACTACTCGGCCTCCAACCAGTGAACCTCCCGATCGGCATCCCGTTCAATCGGCTATCCGAGGATTACGCTCACGGCAAGGAACATGCATCCATCGCTCAGTGGCTTCCAGAGGTACCTCCGACGATTCCCGAGAATGAACGCGACGAATGGTATGCCGCTGAAGATCGCTACCTAGCCGAACCTACCATGGACAGGCTACAGGACCTGCTCAACCGCCATCGCGAACTCGTCCACTCTGCAACTATGCCTGGATTGAGCGGCTTGTCCGTGTTCAAGTTCCGTGCACTCCTTGTTTGGCAGGATCGAATCCGCCACCAAACCGAACAAAAACCGACCAACGTCGCAAGCGACGTTGCGTCCTCGCTTCGCATCAACCAGATTTGGGAGGTTGGAGAGTTCGTCCGTCAGTTGATCGGCCGGGATGCCAAGTCTATCGGCATGGATCCCGATATTCAACGGGAGAAGCTCATCGGGCCGGCACTCTCAGACCAACTGCACAGCTTGCGCTCGTCATGGTTCTGGGCCGGATGGCTCTCCGACCAGGGACTTTTCAAGACGTCGCGCGAAGACAGAACCCGGTTTGGCATGTGGCTGTCAGAGAGCCTCTCAGCAGACGGACCCTATCCGATTCATAACGTGTACTCGAATGCTCGCCGCCAGGCGGTCATATGTAACGATCCGATCGCATGGGGAGAAACCGAGGATCGAAAGCGTATCGTCTGGGATTTCGCAGGACTACGCTCATTCGGCTACCAGTGGAGGGACATGCCCACATCGAAGCCGTATCGGGATCTGTACGTGCAGTTCACCGCAAATTGCTTCCGGATGAATCTGCTCCTCCTCGAAAACGATATCATCAAGCACAACTTGGTGTGGACCAAGATCAGCACTCGCGAGAATATCGCCGAGCTCGTGAGATTTCTTGACAAGGAGGATCCGTCCGACGCGGCGTCCGCCGACAGGATGAAGGTACACCTGCTCGCCCTTGTGGACAGAGCCCGCGAACGGTTCAACTACCGCAACACGATCGGCGGCCATCCCTAGTATAGGAAAGAGGGCTGCCCACCTCATGACGTGCAGCCCACCGAGCGATAGTCTTGCCGTTCGCTAGCTCAGACCAGCAGTAATGATATCGATCGCCAACGGGAATCGGGGGTTCGATCCCGCCGGAGGCAGTACGCCTGTGATGCGTACGCGCACCTTGCCGCCAGGTCCAACATATTCGCTGACATTCGTCTTGACGGCTGCGTTGAACGGAGCAAGCGTCGATGTCAGAGTCTGGGTCGCGACCGACACGAACTTCTTCGAAGTGTAGTTATAAAGCGACATGGTCCCATTGACGTTGGCCGCCGCAGAAACTACCGAGGTCACATTCAGGCTCGTCGAGTTGGATCCGGTACACACGAAGTCCGCCTCGATCGTCGCAGTTTGCCCGGAAGTAGTGTTCACAGAGTTGGTCATGAAGGACTTGCCATCGAGGTACCAAATGCTCTGGACGTTGCCGGAGACTCCGGTTCCCTGGGCAACACTCACCGACGTCGCGTTGTTCGAACCGATCGCAAACAGTATCGTGTTGTTGATGACGTACAGCACCCCGTTCGGACCGATTGCGGTTTCCGTATAGGCCTCCCCGGTTGCCGGCTGCAAGTCGAGGGACTCGGTTAGCGAGTTCGTTACAAAGCTCCAGCGATACATGTGACCGTCTTCGCTGTTGATGATCGCACTCTTGCGGTTTACGTCGATCGCCGCCGAGTTGATGCACCACTCGTTAACCGCGTTCGGATGGTTGGGATCGTCGTTCGTCTTGGTCACACCAAGAACGGTGAGGATTTCGTTCATGACTGGAATGCCGGATTGTCGGTCCGTTGTGACCGAATCGCTCGTTGGATCGAGAACCGCCAGTTTGTTTGAACCGTCAGCTCCCGCGTCTCCGCCCATATCGTAGTTGTTGTACTTGGTAAGGACGAGGTATGACGCCTTTCCCTTGTATGAGGGGACCATGGTCGACGGAACCACGACGGCCGTGTCGTCCCACCCGAACGCGCCAACCGGGTATCGCTTGTTGTTCGAGTCTGCTTGGCTGAGATTGGCGTCGAATTGGAGCATCCAGCCGTGGCTCTCGCGATACTGGTTGCCAAACACACCCATGAAGACATGGCCATCAAGGCCGATCATGGGCGCCGCCGACGATTCATTGATCAGGACTATGTTGGCGCCAGGGATTGAAGGATCGTAAAGATGTGCCTTTGCGACCGTGGAGAGGTCCTTCGTCTTGAGCTTGACAAGGAATGGATTCCCGCCAGAAAGGGCCACGTAGATGTATTGACCGTCTACAGTCAAGGCCGGTGACGCATTCATTGCGGGGCGAGATAGCGACGAGTCGACGTTCATCGAACCGACCGGCATGAAAATGGAAGCGCCGGTATGGGCGTTGACCTTGGCAATGCCACCGCTGCCCAACTTTGCTAGATTCGAAGGGACCGAGGCGGTCACTTCATATCCGAAATAGAGGTTGCCCGAAGCGTCGGCTGTGATCGGCGTGTTGATCTTGACCGGTTGGTAACTGGCCTTGTTCCTATTGAAGTCGGCAAGCGTCGTATAAAAGATGTAGCGAACGGCGGTGCTCGAAGCTGCGTCGGCCGAGGCCCGCACCATCACCGACCCCGCCGCTCCGGCTGCCGCGACACCTCGGATATTGGAGCCGGCGCCGGACTGGAAGAGGGTAATTGGGAAGACGGTCGTCCAATCGTTCGGGAAGATCAGCGCGGCCGAGTAGTCGGTATTAAGCGACCAAAGGGTGTTTCCGTTGGCTCCGCTGTGGCCGACGACTTTCCAGTTGTCGTAGTTCTGGTTTCCGCTTACTGAAGTGGTGTACCTATAGCCGATCACGACATTGTTTGCCGGCGTGACCATAGGCGCCGCGTAATGGATGAGAACCTCGCCACCGTAGTAGGCGCGGTTATCGTCTAGGGGCGTCTGCCATTTGACCGTCGTCGCCGTTTGGCTTGTCCCGACAAACATGCCGGTGTGTTGTGGATTGCCGCCGTAGCACAGCCAACCCTGGGCAAATGCCCCGACAACCAGCAGCGATGACATCGCGGCCGAAAATGCAAGTCTGACCATATGCGCGAGATTATAAAGGACTCGCGGGCCATTCGCAAACGATGTCCCTAAAAAGCCAAGGCTTGTCCTCCAATTCACAATACAGTTGCCAGGGTCCGAAGACCCTTCACTCAGTCACAAACGAAACCGCCGGAACCTACTCCCTCCCAACCTTGAGGAACAAGGATATGGAGGTAGCATCGTTTGACGATGCTGTGCCTTCTCGCCGCCTTCGTCGTGGGCAAGACGCCCCCCGCATGGTATGGTCCTGTAACGGTCGTTGCCCCAATCTCTGTGATCGGCAACCCTTACGATCCAGACGAAAACGACGTGACCGTGGACTTCACCGCCGAAGACGGCCAGAAGCTGCACCGCCTCGCATACTTCACCGGCGATGGCAAGTTCGCCGCGACGCTCGTCTCACCATTCCCCGGCCGGTTCACAGCGGAGTTCACATTGAACGGTCGCCGGGCTTTCACCGTTTCGCCGGTCGATGTCCAGCGTCCGCTACCGCATGGCTTCATCGGACTGAAAGGGCGCCACTTCGAGTGGACGGACGGAACCCCGTACTTTCCGATCGGATACGACTACGGATGGAAGTCTCTTCCCAACGAATCCGTTGCTCAAGGCATGACCAAGCTCGGGCGTGAGGGAGGAAACTGGTCTAGAATTTGGGCCAGCCATTGGGACGACAAAAACCCGTTCTGGCCCCGTGCCAAGGAGAGGATTCCGGGCAGGCTTTTGCGTCAGGAGCCTCTGCAGACCTGGGACGAAATCGTACAGGCGGCCGAGCACGCGGGAGTGAGTTTCCAGTTCGTGCTCTTCCATCACGGACCATACAGCACGACCACCGATTCGAATTGGCGCGACCACCCATGGAATACGGCGAACGGCGGCTTCCTGAAGGACCCTACCGACTTCTTCGTCGATCCGGAAGCCAAGCGCAGGACCAAGATTTGGTTGCGTTACGCAGTTGCGCGTTACGCTCATTCGCCTTCGATCATGGCCTGGGAGCTCTTCAACGAAGTTCAGTGGGTGGATGCGGCCAAGAAAAACCCAAAGCGCGTGGACGACGTGGCCGCCTGGCATCGGGAGATGGCCGCATACGTCCGCTCGCTCGATCCATATCACCACCTGGTTACGAGCAGCAGTTCGGAGACGCTCGACTCTGGCGTATTCGATGCGATGGACTATATGCAACCGCACACTTATCCGGCCAATGTGCTGGCGTCCATCGGCGGGTACGACTTCAAGAAGAAGCCGGGCTTCTTTGGCGAATTCGGCCCTCCCGGCTATGCGCGGCCAGGTGCGTCAGCCGCGCCATACAGGAAACTGGTCCGCGACGGAATCTACGCCGGCATTTTGGCCGGACACGCCGGCGCTGGCGAGTTCTGGTTTTGGGACCAGATTGATCGAGCCGGGCTGGGCCCGAACTACGCCGCCGCGCGGAAGGTTATCGACGAATCCGGGTTATTGGAGCACGAGGACGCCAAGCCAACCGCAGTCTGGGTCGACACGCCCGGCAAAGCAGACCTCACGCTTGCCGCTGGTGGAGGATGGTCAAAGTCGACACTCACCGAGTTGGACCTTCCCCGTGTGGATATTCGTTCGCTGGGCGGTTGGTCTCAATACTTCCAGAGCATGAATGGCCGCCAGAAGTCGTGGGCCAAACCTCTCGTAGTCAAATTTCGTTCCACCGAGCCGGGACGCATGCAGCTCAACGTGGGCCAAGTGTCGACGAGCGGAGGCGCATTAACGGTTTACGTCAACAACCGGAAGGTCCTTGAGCAGAACTTCGAGCAGTCCGACTTGGCCCGAGGGGGATCACCAAGTCGCGGTTCCCGTCAACCGGTGTTGGTTGGATTCCCAGCCGGTCGGGTCACCGTCCGAATCGAGAACCACGGAGAGGATTGGGTTCAGCTCAATTCGATCGTGGTCCCCGGGATCGGCGCCACCGCCTATGGGCACGGCATGGAAGATCGCAACTGGGCACTCGTCAGGATCTTTGGAACCGACACATCGGAAGTAACCGTGAGCGGCCTGCGCCTAGGCGACGGCACTTACTCCGCTACCGCCTTCGATGCCGAAACCGGCGAAACCTCCCAACGGACCATTCAATTACACCGAGGCCGCTTCACCACCCAATCCCTCGCTCCCGACTCCGTCCTTGCCATTTCGCGGTGACAAGGGCAGGGGAGTGTCCGAGGTGCCCAATGCAGCCGACGGAGGGTACGTATCGACGTTTCGTTCGTAACCGGTTGGATCCCAGTAGGTTCGAGCAGCAGCGTGGTCGGGCGTAAGCGATGGGTTGGCCGCAGACATAGGGCGCCCACGAGTCGAATACCCGAATCCGTAGTCCTAAGTAGGCTACGGATCGGCCCATCGCGTTGCCGCCGATATTGGGGTCGGTCTTTGGGTAGCAGGGGATCGCGCCGCGCGAAGATGACCCTTTCCCGCCCGTTGAGGCCGCCCCTTCAGGGCGGGGTTGTTCCCTGCGTCACGATCCCAGGGCTGACGCCACTGGGCTGGCAGAGCCTCGCCCCCTTGGGGCTGCCATCCGCCTCTTCACCAAATCGCCTAATTCGAAGCGCCTCGCACGTTCCAGCCGTCCACTATCGCCACGGGCGCTTCGCCGCCGAGATCGGCAGTCGCGGCTTCTACGGTCAGGCGCTTGATCTCGCCGGGGACCAGACTGAAGAAATTGTCGCTGAAGTAGGCAGGCAGCACTCGGGTCTTCGAATCACCCTTAACGAGATGGAAGTGAACCATCAAGGCAATTCCTTTGTTTCGATTGCGGACCGTGACCGAAAGTCGGGTCACCGCGCCTCCCATGTCCTGCCTCTGAGTCTCCACTTCGAGATCGGCTGCCGGCATGGATTGCAGATCTGTAAAATCGTCCGAAGGCGACTCGCCCTCGCGAGCAGGAGGCGAGAGCCAGTAGAAGTTGTCGCTAAGGAGCCGGTGCCGCGCATCACGAAGCTCAAGCTTCACAAACGTCACGCTACTCTCCTTGGAGGCAGCTCGAATGAGCGCGAACACCTCCGAAGCGGCCGAGGGCTTGCCATCGACCTCACCAGTCTGAGTTCCGATCTTCGCACCGTTCAAGGCAAAGGTCGAAGCGACTACAACGAGCTTGCCTAACGGCTGCGGCGTGTTGTTCACTATGGAGACGCGATCGTCGCGCGGATCCAGCATCACGTGGATCGGCTCGCACCCCTTTCGAGCTGCAAACTCGGCGGCGGTCGGATCAAGGTCGTAGGAATAGAGCTGCCACACAAAGCTCGGTTGCGACGGGTTGCTCATCCAGATCATGACCCCGGTCGCCGGATCGAATGCTTTCTCTTCCCTCCCCTCGTAGATCGCTCGATACGACTCGTACGTCGCCAAGTGCCCTTTTCGGACGAAATCCTCCAAGCCAGTCACCGGACCAAACCGCTTGCCGATCACGCTCAAGTAGCGGTCACCTTGTTGGGCGCCGCGGCAAAAGTCATGCTCCGCCCAGTCGTCGTTTATCGGCCACCAGTCCCTGCGCGGCATCATGTTTTCGATCGCCTCGACAGTTGGAATCGAAGGCCCGCCTACCTCGGTGTGGAAGGCGTCTCGGAACTGGAAGTAGTCGGCAGGTTTCCGGTACGCATACGGACCGCCTCCGCCGACACCATTGGTGGCCGACGAATGCGGCTGATAGAACCGCCTTCCGTCCAAATCCGCCACCATCTGGGCAAGTCCAGAATTGATCTTGGCGGGCGGGAATCCTTCGTTTCGGCCGCACCAGACGGCGATCGAAGGGTGGTTACGGAAGCGGACGATCTTCTCCCTGGCGTTGGCGAGAAATAGATCAGGATCGAGCGGTATTGGGCCGTCGGCCGGATTCGCGAGCCAGAAATCGTCCCACACCATGATCCCGTACTTGTCGCACATGGCGTAGAAGTCCTCCTGGGTGGCCATCCCGACCCAGTTGCGAATGATCGTGAAGTTTGCATCGCGGTGCAGTCGCATTTGGGCATCCAGCCGGCTGAGTGGGCTTCGCTTCATCGCTTCGTCCATCCCCCAGTTGCCACCCTTTGCAAACACCGGCACGCCGTTCACGATCAGCGTCAAGTTCTTGCCTCCGGGGGTGAAGTAATCGATCGATCGAATTCCGAATGTCACTTCCTTGACGTCGCTTTCCGAACGGCCCACTCTAAAAGTCGTCTCTAGCCGATAGGTATTGGGTTGCCCGTATCCGTTCGGCCACCACAGCCGAGGATGCATGGCGTGAATATCCGGCGCCGACACGGTCTTTGTCTCGCCCGGCTGCAAAGTCACCGGTGCGTGGGTTGCCCAACCTGTACCGGCGACCCGAAACGACACGACTCCTGAGACTGGTCGATCCGTAATGTTGCGCAGGTCGGTTCGGACCGACAACACGGCAGAATCGGTTCTGGGAAGCGGTAGCGTTGTCGTTATGTATGGGTCCAAAACCGTTACCGGCCCTGTGGAAAAGAGACGCACTCCCTGCCATATCCCCATGTCTCGATCGCGGATGCCAGGTATCCAGTCCCAGCCGACACTGGCATTGAATGTCGGTCCATCTGCACCGATGGCGCCTCCGTTCGGTCCGGTGCCACGAGCTTGAGTTTGTTCGAGCGGATTTCCCGGATGCGGTGGAGGAAGAATCTTAACCACAAGAACCGATTTGCTTCCGGGTTTGACTAATCGGGCTATGTCGAAAAGCCCTCGGGCGTAAGCCCCCCTGATATCCCCGATCCGCTGGCCGTTGAGCCAGACCTCCGCCAAGTAGTTGATGCCGTCGAACCGGAGCCAGGAGTGGATGCCGCGTGCGCCGAACGCCGGGGGAACGGCGAACTCCGTGCGATACCAATAAGAAGTGCGGCAAAGGCTCTCGGGAATTAGACGATTGTTCTCGCCATAAAGCGGCTCCGGGTAGACCCCGTCAATCACTAACGAGGTGAGCACGGTACCCGGCACCTCGGCCTTGTACCATCCCACCGGTAAGTAGCCAGCCGACGATACAACCGAACCGTCGTCCGGCACCTTGGAGACGTCTTGCAGAACCCAGCCTCCGATCGGAACATCCTGTCCGACGCCTAAATTCTGGCCCGCCACCCCCAGGACCGGTAAAACCGAGAGAGCGACGACAAGCGAAACCGGAACGAGGAAACGTACCATCGTTAAATTGCAGTATAGCCGCGTGCTAACGCGTTTACCAAAGGTAAGGCAAGCTCCATCAGAAGGTGCTTCGAGCCTATAATCAGCCATGCTCGCCGTTGCCGGGTTCATTCTCATGACTACCGCGCGTTTCCGCTCGAATGACGTGCCTTATCTGCATCGCGTCGCCCATGAGGTCGTCGACGCGGCGCTGGTTCCGGCTGGCGGCAAGGTCGAAAACGGCGGGATCAACTCGACCGGATTCCCGATCCGCGTGCCTGGCGGCACCCAATCCTACTACCCGGCGTTCTGGGTTCGAGACGCCGCGATGATGCTAGGGACCGACTTGGTTCCGGCTGGCGAAGTGGAAGGATGGGTCAGGGTGATTGCGGCGACTCAGCCAGGGGAAGCCGGGCTTGATTTCACCCACGGTCTTCACATCCCACCTTACAGCATCCCCGACCACGTCACCCTTCAGGGCCTGGCCTGCTGGTTTCCCGGCGCCTATGCCGAGCAAGGCGTCGGTGACTTTGGGTACCTCCCTCCTGCAGACGACGCGTTTTACTTTGTGCAGATGGTCGACGAGGTTGTTCGGCTGACAGGCAAGCCCGACTTCCTTCGTGCAGAGGTGAAGACGGCATGGGGCGTCCACCCGGTATTCGATGTGTGCCTTCGCGCCTTCGATTCGGTCGAATCTGACCCAGCGACGGGGTTGGTGGTGTGCAGCGAGGTTGCCGGAAAGGGCAGGGTCGATTGGGGATTCTGCGATTCCATCGTCAAGACGGGTTCTTGCCTTATGCCCTCACTGCTGCGCTGGCAGGCGGCATCGAGATTGCGCCGTTTGGCTGAAATGGTCGGCCGCCGTGACGATGCCGAGCGCATGAGTCTGACCGCCGCTCTCATTCGTCGCAGTCTGCCGGCTACCTTCTATCGGCAGGTTGGTCGTGACGCTGGCATGCTCCTTTCAGCGACCGGATTGGGACATAAGGATGACGTCTGGGCTTCTGCGTTCGCGGTGTGGCTTCACATTTTGCCAAGCAAACTCGAAGTGTCGGTGGCAAGAGGACTGCTTTCACTTGCCCGCGATGGAGGAATTGTTCGAGAGGGCCAAGTTCGACACATCCCACTGTCCGGGCCGTTTGGCGGGCATTGGGAGCGAGCCAAAAGCAGTCCCGAATCCTATCAGAACGGTGGGTATTGGGCGACACCTTCGGGCTGGCTGATTATGGCGCTCCGCAAGGTCGATCGTCGTGAATCGGACCGTCTGCTGAGCGAATTCATGGCTTGCCTCTCGGCCAAGCGGGCAGGAGGCGCTCCATATGAATGGATCCATCCTGAAACCGGTCAGTACGTCAACCCGAATTACGGTTCGTCGGCGGGCTTGGTCTATTCTGCGCTGACGACCGGGCGCTGACGAGCAGCTATACCCACCCATTGAATCGCCATTTGCGGAAATGCACGGTTTTGAGAGCGTCCTACGGGATACAATCACCAGTGAACAGGGCGGCACTCGTTTCATAGACCGGACCGAACAGCGTAGTTCCAAATCCCAGTTGTGCGTTTTGCCGCAGTAACAAACCTCCTTCCAACGGAGGAAAAGGGAGCACTCTTGGCAGTGAAAAGAATTGGAATTTTAACTGGCGGCGGAGACGTGCCAGGTCTTAACCCGTGTATCAAAGAGGCCGTGCATAAGGTAACCGACGCCGGCCACGAAATGATCGGCATTCGACGAGGTTGGGGGGGGCTACTTAACTTCAACTCCAACGACCCCGAATCGAAGAAAGAATGGACGATGCCGTTGACAAAGCTCAACACACGCACCGTCGACCGCACTGGCGGCACCTTCTTGCACACATCTCGTACCAATCCGAGCAAAGTGGCGCTCGACAAGGTCCCCGAGTTCTTGGCGGACAAGAAGGGCTGCATCGATCCGAACGCATCGAAGCTCGACTTCACCCCGCACGTCTTGGAGAACTTGAGCGCTCTCGGAATCGATGCGCTGATCGCCATCGGTGGCGACGATACGCTCAGCTATGCCCATCGTCTGGACAAAGAGGGCTTTCCCGTAATGGCCATCCCGAAGACGATGGATAACGACGTCTTTGGAACCGACTATTGCATCGGTTTCTCGACTGCCGTTTCGCGCTGCGTCTCGTTCATCACGTCGCTGCGAACTCCGACCGGCTCCCACGAGCGCATTTGCGTCGTCGAGTTGTTCGGACGGAATTCGGGCGAGACATCGCTGATCTCGGCCTACCTTGCCGGCGTCGACCGGGCGATCATCTCCGAGGTACCGTTCGATATCGACCGTTTGGCGGCAATGCTGGTTGAGGACAAGAAGTCCAATCCTAGCCGATATTCGATCATGACTATCTCGGAAGGCGCCGAGATGATCGGCAAGGGAATCATCGAAGGCGGTGCGGAAGATGCCTATGGTCACAAAAAGCTTGGAGGCGTCGGCAACTTGACCGGCGAACTGATTAAGCAGAGGACTGGCCAGAACATCATCTACCAGCAGGTCGCTTACCTGATGCGCAGCGGCGAACCGGATGCCCTCGATCGTATGGTGGCCATGAGCTATGCGACGCTCGCCACGGAAATGCTCCTAAAGGGCGAACATGGGCACATGGTCGCTTTGAAGAAGGGCCGATACACGACAGTTCCAATCGCTTCAATCCAGGATGGACTCAAGCGCGTCGACGTCGATCAGCTCTACGATTCCGAAGAGTATCGGCCACGTGTCCGGAACATGATGGACAAGCCGATGTTCCTTTACTAGTCGAAGTTCGTTAGATTCGGATCATCGGGAGGAGGCAGCCTCGCCTCCTCCCGTTTCAGTCTGGGCCCGCCCTCTGCACACGCTAACAAGCTTCAGGACCGCCGCGGTCAGTTTCCGCATGGGCGGTAAACTGCCCAACAATGTCCCTTCAGCTTCACTACCTAACCGTCCAAGACGTTCTGTGGATAAACCTGCAAGTTACCGGCCGAGACCACGGATTTGTTTACGCGAAGCTAGAAGAGGCGACCTACTACCAGTATGCGTACGGTGACAGCAACAGTCTGATCCCTCAAGCCGCGCGGTTTGTTCGTGGGTTTTGTCGCATGCAGCCACTTGATTCCGGCAGCCGTCCGACCGCCTTTATCGGCCTTCTCACGTTCTTGACAATTAACGGGATGAGCGTCGAACTGACGGATGCAAACGCCTCCCCGTGGTTCGAGACGATAAGTCAGGATTCCACGGCAATCGTCGAGGCGATCAAGTCGATTGCCAAGCCAAGCTCGCATGAGGGACATAGCGAACCAGATATTCGCAAGACGATCCGAGACCTTGTCGACCGCTTCTCGAAAACACTCACTAGACTATAGGATTCTATAGGCAATGCCACGAATCGAGATCGTCCCATACCGGACGGAATGGCCGGGTGAATTCGCCGCGATCGGTTTGGCGCTGCGGCGCATTCTGGGCGAACGCGCGGTTGCGATCCATCACATTGGCTCGACGAGCGTGCCAGGCATGCCTGCCAAAGACGTCATCGATGTGCAGATAACGGTTTCGTCCTTCTCAGCCGAGATCGAAGAAGACCTTGTCGAAGGCGGCTTTACGATGAGCCTGTACCGTTCCGACCACTGCCCGCCGGGCCTAATCCTGGCGGACGCGGAACTCGAAAAGCGGCTCTTTGGGAATCCCGGACGGCGGGGAAACCTGCATATGCGCCAATCGGGCCGGTTCAATCAGCGGTACCCGCTGCTCTGCCGGGATTTCCTCCGTGCAAATTCGATGGCGGCGAATGCCTATGCAGAAATCAAGCGCCAACTTGCCCGCCATTTCCCAGACGATGTAGAAGCCTATTACGACATCAAAGATCCCGTTTTCGACGCATTGATGGCTGGGGCGAACCAGTGGGCCAAGTCAGAGGACTGGCTTCCTGCACCAACCGACGCCTAAGCTCAGTAGACGCGCCTATGCCCGGAGAATGATGGCTCTTTCTCCGGGCATGGAAAACTATTACTCGCCGGTGTAGCCGATCAGGTAGGACTTAGCCGTCCATGTACCGCAGTTCGTGCCAGTTGAAGCAACCACCGTGCACTGGTTGCCGGTTGGAGTAATCGAGTAACCGGTGGTGGTGCCGGTGCATGGGTTGTTCGGGATTGCGCCACCCATGTCCGTCGTGTAGTCCGCTAGGGTCGAGTCATAGGTGCCAACCGAAATCGCCTTCGCCTGAACGGCGGTGGCCAACGCTCGAGCATTGCTGTTCGCCGCGCCTTGCCGAGCGGATTGCACCGAACTCAGGTAAGACGGCAGTGCAATGGCGGTGAGGATCCCAAGGATCAGAACCACTACCAGCAGTTCAATAAGAGTGAAACCCTTCCTGTTCTTGTTCAATCGGTTTAATGACATTTCTTAACTTTTACTGGGTTTGAATCTAACCCATCTCTCCTAAAATCTTTATACAATCATTATCGCCTGCCCATTTATGATCTGAATATCGCAATTTGCCGGTCGCTAATGCACGGTACAGGAAAAGCGTTACTATCAAGAAAGCGGCGGTTCAAGTAGGAAGACCTCCCGGTCGAAATCACCGGATTCGGAGTGGATCCACCAAATACGAAGCAGGGCCGAATGTTTCCGGCCCTGCTTCGTATTTGGGCCGATTACTCGCCGGTATAGCCGAGGGTGAACGTCGTTGGCGTCCACGTACCGCAGTTAGTGCCCGTGCTGGCCTTGACCGTGCAGGTAGTTCCAGACGCCGTAATGGCATAGCCGGTCGTTGTGGCCGTACACGGGTTATTTGGGATCGCCCCGCCCATGTCGGTTGTGAAATCCGCGAGGGTCGTGTCATATGAACCCGACGCGATCGCCTTGGCTTGCACCGCCGTAGCAAGTGCCCGGGCGTTGGAATTGGCGGCGCCCTGTCTGCCGGTTTGCACCGAACTCAGGTAGGACGGAAGTGCGATAGCGGTCAAGATCCCAAGGATCAGAACGACGACGAGTAGCTCGATGAGCGTGAAACCCTTTCTTTTCTTTGCAAAACGATCGATGGCCATTGGCTGACTTCGAATGGGTTCGAGGCTAACCCATTCCCTCCACAAATCTCAAACTAACTTCATTATCGCCTGTCCGATAATGAACTTAACATCGCAATAATTCGGTCGCTTAGAAACTGTACCGAGAAAGCGAGGTGCTCTGGCCGCTGAGGCTTCTCGGACGGACAGAATCGCCGGTTCAATCGCCAGCGCTCATCCTAATGGCAAAAAGAGGGCCGGATCGCTCCGGCCCTCTCTCATTGAGGCGCATTACTCGCCTGTGTAACCGAGGGTGAAAGTCGTTGGCGTCCACGTGCCGCAGTTCGTACCGGTGCCGGCAACGACGGTGCATTGCGTACCAGTGGACGTGATGGTATAGCCGGTTGTAGTCGCGGTACATGGGTTATTGGGAATCGCTCCTCCCATATCCGTGTTGTAGTCCGCGAGAGTAGTGTCGTATGTTCCAGATGAGATGGCCTTTGCCTGAACGGCGGTGGCGATCGCCCTGGCGTTCGAGTTAGCGGCGCCCTGCCGGCCGGCTTGTACCGAACTCAGGTAGGACGGAAGTGCGATGGCGGTCAAGATCCCGAGGATCAAAACGACGACGAGTAGCTCGATGAGCGTGAAGCCCTTTCGATTGCGCTTGATTTGAGAGATTTTCATTAGCGATGCTTTCCTTGCCTTGAGACAAATCGAGATTCCTTTCGGCTCGTGGCATCATCATCCATCTATCCAAATTTGCTATGTAGTCACAATTTCCGGGGCGTCCATCTGGGGTAACTCAATTCCATTACGCACTATTGCAGAAGTCTCGTATGACAAGAGCGGCTTTTCACCTGCCTCAGAGCATAGCTTACGTCCCATGAGGGAATACAACTGATTGCGACAAGGGACGATTATACGATGTCCCTAGGAACTCTTCCGGTATATTGCGAGAGTGCTGATGTGGCCCTTACACATCTCGTTGGCTGGGCTACCACCGCTTGTTTCCGATGTCGCCCATCGTAGCTCCGGTCGATGCCACGCCGCTTACGATTGCCGCAATTGGTGGTCCGCTTGGTTACAGCGTTGGGAGTCTCCATAGTGGGGAGATCGCGACGATGATCGAGACTTTGTTTTCCAGCTGGATCTCCTCACCGGGGTGGATCCTGATGCGGTTCTCGCCATCGTATTGAAGTCAAAATCGTTAAGGGACCTTGCCGTTTCTCCTAACCTCGGCAAACCGTCTCTGGACAATCAGCGCAAGATCATGAGCTACTTCGACGATGCCCGCCCGGAGACCCGGGCAGCCGCTCTCGACCAGTTCGTGCGGTGGTACGCCGAGTGGGATAAAAGGGCATTTGCGCGCTGGTCTGACACCGCTGGAGGGGAAACCATCCAGGGTGAAGGCGCCCTGAAGGCCTATTGGATCCAGAAGATCGGCCTGCCAATCAAGCATTGAGAACCGAGCCGCCTGCGCGGCCGGAAACAAACCCCTCCGGAGAGCCTTTGAGGTCGACCGGCAACATAGCGGCCGCACCCGCGTAGTGCTGACCCGGCCGTAACGAGTGGTGGTCATTCGTGTGCGGAGTTCTTGCCTCGTAAAACGGAGTGAACGAGCGAGAAAGCCGAGAAGCCGAGCGGAAGCAAAGAGACAAAGTTCGCCGTGAAGTCACTCAAAAACAGGAGCGCCAGTCCAAAGGCAGGTCCGGACAAAGTCACGGCACAAACAAACCACGCGGTCCGAGATAGAACCGCCACGTTGCGGGAGTGTGCATTGTGTCACGCTCCCGTAACAAGCGTTAACCGGTCGATTGACCTGCTTGAAGTACGACGGAGGAGCCAGGGAAGAGGGTACGGATCGCCTTGGGTAAAGACGACCTATGCATTTTTGTGAAAAAGCCTTTCAGTTCGAACAGGGGTGTTGCCTAATAGAGTTCGGATTCAAAACATACGGGCTTCAGAGTGGCGATGCTGGCCACAGCGGCGACCCCTACATATTCGTCGATCTCCTAACCGCCGCCCACGATGACCTAAGGCCCTGGTTTGAGAAGTGCGGCACGACGCTGTAGCGTCGGAAACTGGAGCGGGTGACGAGACTCGAACTCGCAACCTTGACCTTGGGAAGGTCCTGCCCTGCCATTGGGCCACACCCGCTTGCGATATCTGATGGAGCGGGTGGCGGGAATCGAACCCGCATGGCCAGCTTGGAAGGCTGGAACTTTACCACTAAGCTACACCCGCGCTCGGAGTGCATTATACCAACTCGAATCGACAATGCGGCTATTCGCCGTAGGGCACCCAAACGTTCTTCACCTGAACCGCGTGGCGCAACACCGTCTCCACCGGCTGCCGACCCGAACCCACCCAGGTCTGTTTTAGGTTACTGACCGACAAGCGCTCGACCGAGACGCCCCAGTCGGGTTCTAGGCACCAAACGGCATCGACATCCATGTGCTCGGCCAGCGTCGAAACCAACTCGCTTCGCAGTCCGGTGACGATGTTGAACACTCCTGCCGGCACATCCGATGCCTCCAATACCCGGTAAAGCTCGACCGCCGGCAGCGGGTCGGTCTCCGAAGGAATGACCACCACCGTATTCCCCATTGAGATCGCACCACACGCCAACTCGAGCAGACCCGAGAGCGGCCGACCGTCACTACATACGATGCCGATCACGCCGATCGGCTCGTTGATCGCATAGCACAACGCCCTCATCGGCACGCTGTGGCATGCGCCGTCCATCTTGTCGCACCTCGCCGCTACTGAGAACACCGTATGCATAGCTTCCTCGTCACCCAAAGCTTGCAGGTTCTCCGCGAAGTAATACATGACCTGGGCTCGGCCGTGAGACGAGTTCGCCGCCCAGCCCGCTTGAGCCCCTCGAGCCGCCTCGACGGCGTTGCGGAGATCCTTCCGGTTGCCTCGTCCGAACTCGTTCGTCCCGATTGTCAAGCTATATCCGGAGTCCGGACGCGCCTGCTTCCCACCGATGAAGAGCTTGTGCGTTCGGTCGATCGCGGGAGCCGGTCCGTCGTCTTCCGGCCAATTCGATGTCTCAGGAGTAGGCAGGTTACTAGCGGTTCGGCGGACGTAAGAGTAAAGGCCCTCCCTGCCGCCTTCGCGTCCAAACCCGCTTTCGCGGTAGCCACCAAAGCCGGAAGCTGCGTCGAAAAGGTTCGTGCAGTTGACCCAGACGGTCCCCGCTTTCAGCTTTGCGGCAACGTCGTGAGCGAGATTGACGTTCTCGGTCCACACGCTTGCAGCCAACCCGTAAGGAGTGTTGTTGGCCACTTCGACCGCCTCCTTCGGAGTGCGGAAGGTCATACCCACAAGCACCGGACCGAATATCTCAACCTGGGCGACCGTCGACGCCGGGCTCACGTTGGTAAGCAATGTTGGAGGATAGAACCACCCGTCCTTGGGACAAGGCGCGCTCGGTTGGAAGATTTCCGCCCCTTCGCGAACCCCCTGCTCGACCAAAGCGGTGATCCGTTCCAATTGCACGGGAGCAACGATCGCGCCGATGTCGATCGCCTTGTCCAGTGGATCGCCGATGCGGAGCCTTTCCATCCGCGCACGGATCTTCTTGAAGACTCGCTCGGAAACGCTTTCTTGAACGAGCAGGCGAGAGCCTGCACAGCAGACCTGCCCCTGATTGAACCAAATAGCGTCGACCAACCCTTCGACTGCGCTGTCCAGATCCGAGTCCTCGAAGATCAGGAACGGCGACTTTCCACCGAGTTCCAGGGAGAGTCCCTTGCCCGTCCCAGCCGTCGCCTTGCGGATGAGTCGTCCGACCTCGGTAGAGCCGGTGAAGGCGATCTTGTCCACGTCAGGATGCTCTACAAGGTATCGGCCAGTCTCCCCGTCTCCAGTCACGATGTTGACCACACCGCGTGGCAGACCCACTCGATCGCAGATCTCGGCAAAGAGCAAAGCGCTCAAGGGCGTGTATTCGGCCGGCTTGAGCACGACCGTGTTTCCCATGGCGAGAGCCGGTGCGATCTTCCAGGCCAGCATCAGCAGTGGGAAGTTCCACGGAATGATCTGACCGCAAACGCCGATAGGCTCCCACCCCGGCATCTCGCTCTCCATCGCTTCTGCCCAGCCTGCGTGATGATAGAAATGGCGGACCACGAGCGGAATATCCAGGTCTCGCGTCTCGCGAATCGGCTTCCCGTTATCGAGAGTCTCCAAAACTGCAAACAGCCGCGCGTGCTTTTGGATCTGACGGGCGACTGCGTAGAGGTACTGGGCACGCCGATAGCCGCCAATTGCCTGCCACTCCTTCAGGGCGACTTTGGCCGACAGAACTGCTTTCGATACATCCATATCCGAGCCCTGGGCGACTTCGCCAAGAGGTTTGCCACTTGCGGGGTGGAACGTTGGGAAGAACACGCCCTCGCTTGGCGCCACAAACGTACCGTCGATGTAGTGGCCAAACTTCCGGTCATGCCGGTCCAGCCACTCGTTTGCAAGGTCGGCGCCTTCGGGCGCAGGACCCCAACTCATCTGCTCATAGATCTCGATGATGGACATAGCTTTAGGGCATTGGATGCCGGTTGTAGGCGGAATAGATGCCAGTCGCGGAATGCTCGAGTTGGCGTTCGATGTCGGACAATAAGCTGCTGGCCCCGATTCGGAACAGGGCGGGCGTGACCCAGGGATCGCCCAGTTCTTCCTTCATCAATATCAACCAATCCAGCGATTGCTTGGCGGTTCGGATTCCGCCTGCCGGCTTGTAGCCGACTCGATAGCCCGTCCGCTCCTCATATTCCCGTATTTGGCGGACCATGACGAGACCTACCGGCAACGTGGCGTTCACCGCTTCTTTGCCGGTCGATGTCTTTATAAAGTCGGCGCCCGCCATCATCGCGACCGCGCTTGCTTTGCCGACGTTGGTGAGGGTCCCCAGTTCGCCGGTTGCGAGGATCGTCTTGAGATGGGCGTCGCCACATGCTTCGCGAAAGGCGGCAACCTCGTCGTATAGTGCCCGCCACTCGCCATTCAGCACATGGGCGCGCGTGATCACTATGTCGATCTCGCTCGCACCGGCGGCCACACTCGCCTTGATCTCGTCGATCCTCTGGGGAAGTGGGTTAAGCCCATGAGGAAAGCCAGCCGACACTGCGGCAACTGGGATTCCCGTTCCTTTGAGCGCTTCGACCGCTGTGCCGACCATCGCATGATAAACGCAAATCGCGCCCACGCGCAGACGGATCGACTCGGCACCCAAGGCATGAATGAGATCCTGCCGTACGGGTTGCCTCGCCTTCGCGCAGAGTCGGCGGACATTGCCTGGCGTGTCGTCGCCGCCAAGCGTCGTCAGGTCGATACACTCGATCGATCGCAGAAGCCAGGCAGCTTGGTACTTCTTCTTGACGGTGCGCCGGGCAGGAAGAGTGGCGGCTCGACGCTCCACCGCGCTTCGGTTTACCCTGATCGAATCAACCCAATCGAGGTCGAGCGGAATGCCGGGATTCCGCTGCATGTTGGACATCAATCCATGGAGGTCCTGGACGGACATGCGTAATTGTAGCGTCAAAAGGAAACCGGCTTGCTCGAATCGAATAGACTCAGTCAACTATGTCGAAGCTCTCAACGTTGCTGCTTCTTGCCCTGTCCGTCGTGTTGGCCGGCTGTACGAAAGAGGAACCGGCGACGAAGGAATCGTCCTCGGCGAGTGGCGGATCCGCCTCTCCTAGTACCGGCGGCGGCAAACTGAAGATCGTCTTTATTCCCAAAAACACGGGCAACGTGTACTTCAACCCGATCATCGACGGCTTCAAGGAAGCTTCGGGCGAGATCGGTGCGGAGTTCACGACGATCGCCCCGGCGACCGCGGACGCGACCTCGCAGATTCCCATCATCAAGGATCAGATCCAGCGTGGTGTCGACGTGATCGCGATCGCGGCGAACAGCGCGGACGCGCTCAACAATGTCCTTGACGAAGCTCGCGGCAAGGGCATCACCGTTATCACAGTCGATTCCGACCTAGTCGGCAATGAGACGCACCGGGACGCATATATCCGGTCGCCAAATGCGACCGAGGTCGGCCAGGGCCAGGTGGAACTGCTCGGCTCGATGACCGGCTACGAAGGACCCTTCGCTATCCTGAGCGCCACTACCGACGCGCCGAATCAGAACACATGGATCGCCTGCATGAAGGACACGCTCAAGCAGCCCAAGTATGCGAAGATGAAGCTGGTCGACACCGTCTACGGCGACGACCAGGCGGAGAAAAGCACGACGGTCTGTGAGGGTCTGCTATCCACCCATCCCGATTTGCGAGGCATCATCTCCCCGACAAGCGTTGGCTTGGCTGCCGCAGCCCAAACGATCAAGCTGGCCGGCGTCTATCCGGGCGGACCGCACGCCACCGGCAAGGGGATTCAACTCACCGGTCTCAGCACTCCAAACCAACTCAAGTCATTCGTCAAGAGTGGAGTGGTCACGTCGTTCCAACTCTGGAACACTCACGACAGTGGATACGTGGCTGCCTACATCGGTCAGGCGCTTCACGGCGGCAAGGTCAAGCCGGCCGAAGGAACTACGGTCGACGTCGGCAAACTTGGGAAGCGAACGTTCGAAAAACTCGGTATCGCCAGCGCAGGACCGCTCGTGACGTTCGACAAGTCGAACATCGACAAGTACGACTTCTAGGTCTGATCCAATCCGGGTTGACGGGGCTTCCCAGACAGCGCGTCTCGGGAGCCCCGTTTGTATTTCAGCCGTGCTTCTTTACTTTGGCGGTCTGCTGAACGAGCCTCGCCAACGTTTCGTAGGCGACCTTGCCGATATCCCCCAGGTTGGGTCCGCCTTCGGTCCGAAGCACCGTAATAGTGCCCTTGGACTTCAGCACGATGCCGTACTCCTCGGCTTTGCCCTCCTTGCGCATGATCAGTGGTCCGTTGTCTCCCGGTACAAGCGTGAGCCTCTTGAGTCCGGCGTCCGATAGTCGCCTTTCCTGACTGCCGAAAGGATCCTCGCTCGCCCCGCCGCTATAGATCACCACGTGGAGATCGTGAACCTGCTCAATGAGGGGGGCGAGATCGTCGATAGACAGATCCAAATCGCCAAGTGGGGTCTTCACGGAGACCTTTGGATTCGAATGGCTGCGAAAATCGGTCGGATCGTCCGATAGGAGTCGTTTGAGGATCGGGATGAAGTCCTTGCCTGCCCCCTCCGCTTCGAAGCTGATCGTCGCACCTTTGGGCGTATCGATCGGCAACTTCGACGGCCCTTCGTCCTGAACAGCGCAGGCAAATGAGACAGCCCCCAAAAGCAAAGAGGCGCAAAGCATAGATTTAGGGGTCATTTCTTTCCTTACGTACACCAATCCCGGCAAATGCGCCCGTATCCGGCTAGCCGTGGACGATTTCGACGAGAGTACCGTCCGGATCGTGTAGGGTCAGGATGCTCGGATCGCTACGGTCGAACCTAATGCCCGCTTCGGCAAGCGCTTTAGCCGCCGCTTCCAGGTCTGAAACACTCACGTCCAGGCAAGCGTTCCTCGTTTCGGACGCTCGGCTTTTGGCCTTCACGAACACTAGATTGACGCCGTGACCATTCAGGAAGCAGGACGTTGCGTTGGAGAAGAATCGCTTGAACCCAAGGTTCGATTCATAGAACTTCGCTTCCGCTTCTATACGCGAGGTCGTCAGGACGACGTTCACCAGCTTGGCATCAATCACCGATAGTCTCGTCGGAAGGTAACTCGCCAAGCCAAGTCCGAACAGACAACCGAGAGCAACACACGTGACTGACTTCATAGGGTCCGTTCACCTTAGCCGAAATTAGCGCAAACCCCAAGCACGTTCCCTGCTACTTGCTTGGTGCATGGACGTATTGGTAACTGACGAAAGCGAACTTACTGCTATCCGGCGACCAAGACGGAACGTTGATCGTGCCTTGACCACCGAACAACTGGGCGAGGACTCTTGTCTGACCGGTTTCCAGGTTCATCAAGCGCAAGGCAACGTCCTTGTCGGGAGGATGCCCGTTCACGTCTGGCGCGTAGGAGAGAAAAACCATCCAGCGTCCGTCGGGCGAAGGATGAGCGAACCAGTTATTGTATTCGTCATTCGTGGTCTGCTCAAGTTGTGAACCGTCCGGCCGAATTCGCCAGATCTGCATGCGTCCCGTACGATCCGAGTTGAAATACAGATAGCGACCGTCGGGCGAGTAGTCCGGTCCGTCGTCAAGACCGTCGGCGGTTGTCAGTCGAGTCTCGGGGCCTCCAGTGACTGGAATAGTGAAAATTCCGAATTTCCCGTCCCTTTGGCCGCAGAACGCCAGAGTTTCCCCATCAGCCGACCAGCCATGCCAGTACGACGGGAAGTTCTCGGTGATCATCTTGGGTGTGCCTCCCTCGATGGGCAGCGTATAGATGATCGACTGGTGGGGCGGCTGCGAATGGTCGCTGATGGCCAGAGTCTTGCCATCTGGGGAGATTCCGTGGTCGTTGTTGCACCGAACGGCAAATCCGGTGTCAATCACTTCAGCTTCACCGCCCAACGACGAGATGCGAAAGAGATGCCCGCCTCCGTTGTAGACGATGGTCAGACCATCGGGCGTCCAATTTGGCGCTTCGATGTGTTCTTGGTTGGTATATACGACAGCTCTCGCTCCCGTCTCAACGTCGATCGTCTCCAGAGTGCTGACCAAGACAGGGCCGGTCGATGAAGATTCGTGTTTGGTCATTGGGCCAACAGGAGAGTACCGTCCAATCCCCTAGGTTCGGATCGATGGCCAACCTGACACCGAACACCTTATAGTAGTGCAGACCAATATGTACGACTTACGCCTCCTTCTCGCACTATCCAGCGTGATCGCCATGCACGCTCATACGCCCACCGCCGAATCGGCTGTGGCGAAATTGGCAGAGGGTCGGATCCTCTTCCTGGGCGACAGCATCACGCAAGCCGGAGGCTACGTCACGTTTATCGAGTACTCCCTGGATCGAGCCTTTCCCAAGGAGTCCTTTGACATATTCGGCCTCGGCTTGGCGAGTGAGACGGTTTCGGGGCTGAGCGAGTCAGTCCACCCTTTTCCCCGCCCCTGCGTTCATGACCGCCTCTGGGCCGCCCTCGACATGGTGAAGCCCAAAACCGTTTTCGCGTGCTACGGAATTAACGATGGCATCTACCATCCTCTAAGCGAGGAGAGATTCAAGGCTTTCAAAGACGGAATTCACAAGCTGATCGCAATCGACAGGGCGGCAGGCGCTCGAACGATACTGATCACTCCACCTCCATTCGATCCTATCGCGGCGGGAAACTCCCTGCGACCGGCAACTGCCCCGGACTTCAGCTACATGAACGTCTATGAGCGGTACGACGACGTTGTGGCGGAGTACGGTCGATGGGAGATGACCCTTTCGGCGCCCGATGTTCAAGTGATCGACGTCCATACGCCGCTCCTAACCTTTGTCGAGGCCAACCGAAAGACCGACCCGAAGTTCACCCTCAGCGGTGATGGAGTGCACATAAACGATCTAGGCCACTGGATCATGGCAAAGGCGATCCTGACGAGCCTCGGGCTCGCCCCATCGACCGGCAACGGATTCGAGGGCTCCCGGACTGACACCGCCGCACAGGATTTGGACGCCGTGACCAAGGATCCGGTGTTCAAGCTTGTCGACAAGCGCCGTAGACTTCGTTCCGATAACTGGCTTCCGTATATCGGCTATGTTCGCGACATTGCGTTCAAGACCTTCTCCGTCGCCAAGGCAGAGAAGGAGGTCCGCGAACTTCAAGAACGTATCGACCAGATGCGGCGTAGGTCCAAATCGTAGGCCCTAGGAACTTGATCATGAAATCGGCGTCCATTGGATAGCGGTCAAGCGATGGGGCTTCCGCAAACCAATGGAGCAAAAAATGGATGGGCATTCGCAGATATCGCAGGTACGGGACGTACCGCTCTTGATATCGTTCTTCGCTCATACCAGCGATGCCGAACTCGCGCTGTCCGACCTTGTGTCTGAAGGCTTGTCGGAGCAGGACTTCACCCTTGTCAAGTTCGGTGAACAGGAGTCGGCGAATCACTTCGATGCGCTTGAGAACGTAATCGAGCCGTTCGGGAATCGTCGGATTGCCAGCCTCGATCAGGGCGAAGGCGCTACCGACCGAGAGTCTCAAATCGGAGGCGGCATCGAAACGGCCAGCCCGGACGACGACGTTTCGGCTATTGAGGAGATGGACGACTCCGAGTCCATTTCCGAGGAGATCCTCTACCCGTCGAAAGGGCGATCCGTCGAGGCAGACGAGGCGGGAGATATCGAAATTGGCGCCAGAACTGGCTTCTTCCGCACTACTTGGCAAGTCGCAACGCATTCAAAGCGTGCCGAACCAATGCTTACCGAGATGGAGCTTGCCGGTTTCGGGCTGCTGATCGGCGAAGGCAGCCTGGGAGAGATCCTACTGGAGGCGCACCTTAACGGCGGGTCGGATGGGGCCAAGAAGGTCATTGACCTCTTCGCAGGGCCAGACAAATTGCCGAGTTGTTCGTGCCGTTGCGGCGCGTTTTTGGCGGTGGACATCGTGATAACAGGTCCGGACGACGAGCGTGTAAGCGACATTCTGTTGCAGCGAGGGGCACAATTCGTCGACTTCATCGAATCCGAGGTGCTCTGACTACGTTCACGGCATGGCAAATCGGAATAGGTTTCGGCTGATCGGCAGGTAAGAAGCCGTTAACTTTTCATGGCTGAACCTGCCGAAACGGCGTTCCATTCCCAGACTTCGCGATTGGTGCCGGTAATCTTGCGCGCATGCTGTTTCTAGTTCCCGTCGCCCTGATGCTTGGTACAGCATCGCTCCAAGATCCAACCCAAGCCCCGCCCGACCCGGCCCAGCAGAGCCAGCGCAACCGCCAAGGAGCCCAGCAAGGCGCAAGACAGGGACGTCCAACGACGACCGCCTCTCTGGAAGCGGCAACGGGAGGTCAGCCTGCGCCGATGATCGAAGTGCCGCCGTCGACCACGCGCCACTCCATCGATTTGCCGTCGGGACCGGTCGCGTATTCGGCGGTCGCCGCGCAAGTGCCCCTAAAGAATGAGACCGGCGAAGTCGAGTGCCGGATGTTCTGCGTTTCCTATTTGAAAGACGGATCCGATTCTCACAAACGCCCGGTGACATTCGCGTTCAACGGCGGTCCCGGAAGTGCGACGATGTGGCTTCACATGGGTGCCCTCGGACCAAAGCGCGCCCCAATGAACGACGACGGCTCTCTTCCCGCCCCGCCTTACCAAGCGGTTGACAATATGGACTCGTGGCTGGATTTCACTGACGTCGTAGTGATCGATGCGCCAGGTACGGGATATAGCCGTATCGCCAATCAGGGGCTCGCCTCCAAATACTTCGGCGTGCAACAGGACATCGCGGCTTTCACCAATTTCATCAAGAACTGGCTGACCATCCATCACCGCTGGAGTTCCCCGCTTTTCGTCGCTGGCGAAAGCTACGGCGGCATCCGAGGTTCCGGCCTCAGCGCCAGTCTCTTTCGATCGGGCATTGCGCTGAACGGCTTTGTCAGCATATCGGGGACGAGCAACTTCCTGACCCTCGACGGCATGCGCGGTAACGATGCGACCTACATCGGCTTCCTTCCTTCGATGGCCGCATGCGCCTGGTATCACCACAAGCTCGGCCGCCGGTTCACCGACGTATCCGGCGTGGTGAAGGAGGTCCAGGAGTGGATCGATAAGGAGTACGCCGCAGCCCTTGAGCGCGGAGACGGGCTCTCCGCCAAAGAGAAGGATCACGTCGCCGGCAAGCTGTCGGAGTATCTTGGAATCTCCAAGAAGTACTGCCTGGGCTCCAATCTTCGGATCACCGAGCGACAGTTCTTCCGCGAACTCATGCGTGACGACGGATACACGATTGGGCGATACGACGGTCGACTGATGGGCAAAGACGAGTTGACGGTCGGGGATCGCGGCTCAGGCGGAGACCCGAGCGACGACGCCACCACCGCCCCGTTCACGACTTCGCTCAACGACTACCTGGAGAGCGATCTGCAGATCAAGTCTGAAATTCCTTACTTGAACTCAGGCAACGTACGACCGTGGGAGGAACCGCAAGGCGGATATGCTGAGACCGCGACCGATCTCAGGAACACGCTTGGACGCAACCAGCATTTCCGCGTTCTCTACTGCTGCGGCTATTACGACCTAGCTTGCCCGTTGAACGCAACGATGTTCACCGTCAACCACATGGGCTTGGATCCGGTGACCCGGTCTCACGTCTCGTTCCAGTTCTATCCAGCCGGTCACATGATGTATATCGAGAAATCGTCGCGGCATAAGCTTCACGACGACGTGAAGAAGTTCGAAGCCGACGCGTTAGCCGCGAAGTAGACGCCCAAGACGGATGGCCCGGTCTAAGGGCCGTCCGTGTTGACGAATTCAGTCTTGACGATTCCCAGGACGATCGGCTTGTTTCCGGGTTCCGTATTTGTGGTGAGAAGAACGGTAGCGCCCGCTTTGGCACGATAGACTATGGTTGTGGCGCTCTCCTTGCCCCTGTTCTTTCGCTCATAGCGAAGGGTCACCGTGATCGAACGGTCCGAATTGACCCTGGGGATGAGCTGAAGCCCGAGGGAGTTTGCCGCGTCGTAGCCAATTTCGATGGATGCCTTTTGCTTGTCGATCGTTCGCACCTTAGGCGAGCTAGTGATGTTGCTGTCCTGCTTCCACTTATCTGCCAGCGACTTCGCCTCCAAGTCGGTCAGAACATAGACTCCCGGCATCTCGGATTTCGCGCCGGCCCGCCCCTTCGAAAGCTCTTTCGACGCGATTTGGGAGACGCTAGTTAGGGGCACTCCCAGCTTCAGAAGCACGCAACTAATCATGATCTGCGTCGGCTCTGCCACTGTCGATCTAGCCGACGACGCGGTTTCTTGCCCGATTTTGGGTGTGAGGCGAAGTGCCGATGCGGGAGCGGCCAAGCAAGCTAAGGCAAGCACTGCAAGACCCGCGTTAGCGGGATGAACACGTCTACGATCTATTTTGTTATCCAATATCAACTCTATCCTCCTGGAAATGTCCGTACCATTCGTCGAGCAGACCGCGATCGAATCGCGAGAGCGGTCTACATCTTTGGCGATTTGCAGCAAGTCTCGCGCGTACCGGACAGGGGAGATGTCCGAGCTGAGGACCTGATCGTCGGATGCCTGCTCCGCTAAGACGCGCACCATTCGGAACAGCAGCCACGAAAGCGGATTTGGCCACAGGATGGCGCAGACCACCCGGGCCACCGCTTGAGTGAACCAATCACCTCGTCGTATATGAGCGATCTCATGGGCAAGTGCCGACCGTTTCCTCTGCTCGTCCCAATCGGCCCACACTGGAGGCGCTAGGATCAGGCTCTTGCCCATCCAGATTGTCATCGGTACTGCAACACATTCAGACAACACGATCGTCGAACCGTTTTCAGCACGTCCGACAACCTGTCCGTCTCTTACCCATCGGCGTACGACGGTGTAACCGATAGCGTAACGGCCCAACACGACCAGCACACCGATCAACCACAGTGCAGAGAAGACCTCGATCGCGACAGGCGACTCCGATCGAGTCAAGGGGACCTGCGTCGACACGATATCCGGGAGGTGTTTCGGCTGGAACTCTTGGGTTGTTAGGCCAGCAATGCTGCCACTTGGCAGCATCGGCACGTCGAACCGAGGAGATTCTGCCATGAACAGCGGAACTGCGGCGAGAAAGATGAGTGCGGCGAGGCACAGGAAATGCCGATTCGACGCCGAGAGCCGGCGGAGTAGAGTAAGCAAACCGAAGGCAGCCGCTCCAAAAACTATCGATCGGAGGTAGGTCTCCAACCAGAAGCTGATCATCTTTCGCCGTCCCGGACCGAATCGATCAACCCCTGCAGCCGCTCGATCTCAGCATCGGAGATATTGGTGTCGGAATCGGTAAGGAGGGCGGCGACGACATCGGAGACCGACCCTTGGAAGAACGTTCGAACCACTGATGTCAAGGCCTCCCGCGCCGCCGTCACCCGTGGAGTCACCGGGCGATAAACGTAACGGCCATCGACTTCTTGATGGTTTAGATTCCCCTTCTCCTCGAGAATGCGAAGTAGGGTTCTCACTGTGGAATTGGATGGAGACCCCTTCAATCGTTCCATCGCCTCGATGGTCGTGATCTGACCCATCTCATAGACGAGGTCCATAATCTCCTGCTCCCGTTTACTCAAATAGGCTTTAGGCCGCATATCCGTTTCTCGTTAAAATATTAACACACGATTCCATCCCTGCGCGTGTCTTTTTGTTAAAATTTTAACGACCACCGCACGTCGTTGTCGCAGAGAAAAGTGACTGTCCACAGTGCATGGGCCGGTGTACTCTCTGCCAATGAGCCTCAGGGTCTTGATCGCGGTTGCGGCAATTGCCCTAACCGGATGCTGTGCTCAGGCGTTCGCGCAGACCACGACGGGATCCTCGAGGCTCGGAAGCAGCGATGTCGCGGATTCGACCGAACCGGTAGAGCCGGGCCGGGTTTTGCGACTTGATGCTCCGACGGCTCCCGTTTCGTTTCCAAGCGAATCTCGAGGAGCTGTTCTCATATGGATCGGCGCCGGATGCATCCTAGTAGCTATGTCGGCCTTTTTCGCCCACCGATTCGATTGGCAGAAGCTTGATGGCCGTGAAACATGCCCACATTGCCGAGCGGTACACCAGACTTGCGGCGCCATCGCGCTTCCGTTCGATGTGGCTTCCCTGACCGCGTTGCTTGACCTTGCGGTTCTTCCCTTCGCCGCTGCACTTGTCGAAGGCAAGCCGTCGCCAGAAAGGATTGGAGCCTCAGCACTTGTTCTCGTTGCCTTCCTTTCCCTTTTGGTCCTTCTGGGCGATAGTCTCCACCGTATGACCGCGTCCGTTCGCAGCAGATCTGGCCCTCCGAAGAATCACACATCGCCGATGCTGACGGGCGTGCGAGTCGTCGGTGTCACCCTTTCGTTGTTCCTGTTGCTGCGCGGCGTATCATCGGATTCGGTTGCCGGCCAACTCGAGATTCTATTAGGATCGACCATTGGCGATCGCTTGGCCCAATCGGTCGGGCCAGATGCGATCAGAGATACTGCAGCGGTACTGCTCATCTCTTCGGCATTGTCCTTAGCCTGTCGATGGTTGGCGCCGTACTTGTTCGCGAGCCGACCACTTATACTGGCGAAGTCGAGCGGCGTGGCTCCTCGAAGTGCCCACGCCTATCCCAAATGAACGACCTCCTCACTACCCTCCAATCGCTCGCCAAGAACATCGGATACGTCATCGTCGGCAAGGACGACGCGGTACGCATCGTAATCGCCTCCATGCTCTCTCGTGGCCACGTCCTCCTTGAGGACAAACCAGGTGTGGGCAAAACCATGTTGGCGAGAGCGCTCGCAAAGTCGGTCAATTGCGATTTCAAGCGAATTCAGTGTACGCCCGATCTGCTTCCCGTCGACATTACCGGCTATTTCGATCCGCGCACCAATCAGTTTCGGCCCGGTCCCGTGTTCACGAACATTCTGCTTGCCGACGAGCTAAACCGAGCGACCCCTCGCACCCAAAGCGCTCTCCTACAGGCAATGGGTGAGGCCGAGGTCAGTATCGAAGGACAAACCTACTCACTGCCGGACCCATTCATCGTAATCGCCACCCAAAATCCGATTGAGCATCGCGGAGTGAACGACTTGCCGGAGGCTCAGCTCGATCGATTCCAGGTCCTTCTGACCCCGGGGTACCCGTCTGAGGCGGAAGAGGCGCGCGTCCTTCGTGAGCGGCAGGTCCAGGACCCGATCAACGGGCTTTCGCCTGTCATGGACTTGGCAATGCTTCGGGAACTGATCGGTATGGTCCCCAAGATCGCGATGAGCGAATCGCTGATCGACTACGTTGTAGCGCTCGTACGCGCTACTCGGGAGTCTCCGCTTCTTTATGTCGGCGCCAGCCCGCGATGCGGTCTTCAATTGATGCAGCTTTCTCGGGCATATGCACTTCTCGAGAACCGTGGATACGTGATCCCGGACGATATCAAGACATTAGCGGCCCACGTGTTGCCCCATCGCGTCTTGCCGAACGCGTCTTCGACCGAAACACTTAATACCACGGAGTGGAAACAGGAGATCGTTCGCCGCATTATCGAGCAGACGAAGATCCCAGGGAGCTAGAGGTTAAGGTTTGTCCCAACTAGCGCCTTCACAGACGTCGGTATCGATCAGCAAAGGGAACGCTGTCGCGTTTCTTGCCTCCTTTCTTTGGGTCGTTGCCGGCTTTGCCGCGCCCACGAAGTCCCCATTTGCCATTGTTTCCATGGCTATGGGCTGCCTTCTCTTTGGCTGGTTCTTCGTCGCGACGCTGATCGGGCATCTGACTTCCGAGTCCGGCATCGTATGCGAAGAACCCCTAATCGTGGGCGAGGTTCATGCACTGTTGGGCATTCCAATCGCTGTTCGACTCGATAACCCCAACGCACGGTGGCCCATACTGTTCCTCTCGGTCGAACTTCTCGTTTCGTCGGACGGGAGTCTTCTACGGTCGCCGCCACTTTTGCTCGGAACGCTGCCGTCAATGTCGGTCGGCGAGTTCAATTGGCATGTGACTCTGCGCAAGCGTGGAGAGGCCCAGATTCATGGAATCGAAGCGACCACCACATTTCCCGGAAGCCTGATTGTTCGGCGGTTCTTTTTTCCGTTCGACCTTCGATTGGCCGTTCTCCCCGCAATGTACCGGCTAAAGCCAAATGTCGATCATCTACTCCAGGGTTATCGTCAGGCGATGGGCCATCAGCCCGCGCGCCCTACGTCGATGGAGGAGTTCGTCGGCGTTCGCGACTACCGTCCCGGAGACAATCCTCGCAACGTCTGCCTGGCCCTGTCCACTCGGATGCCCGACTTCCCTTGGCAACTCGTCGTACGCGAGTTTGCGGATACTCAGGACGACGAAGTTTGTGTCGTCCTCGATACGCTTGTCATTCCAGAATCGGGCGAGAAGCGCCAACAGGCTCTCTATCGATTGGAGAAGGCAGTTTCGTTCGCGATAGCCCTTTGTCGGCGGCTCTGCGAGCGCAAACACGCCGTTCGGTTTCTTGCGTGTCAGCCCGAGGGCGAAACGATCGATATCCGGCTCCAGAATCCTGCCCGAGATATACCAAATCTGGAAAGGAGGCTCGCCCGGTTAACGACCATCCAGAATCGCCAACGGATCGACCGTATTCTCCTTCGCCGCCGCGAGGTATCCGATGCGATTCTGCTGTTTGTGTGTCTCGACGACGAACCTTTCGACACAAGGCAGTATCGGGGGGCAGCCTTGCGGATTCCCCCAGAATGGCAGGCCTCGTTTGTTGCGGGAGTGGAAAGTTCATGAACGAATTCGTGCAAAGGGAGGCCCTTGCGGTTTCGCAACTGAAGGTACCTTTGCCCCCTCATCGGGGTGAGGTGCGATACCAGGCGTCGCTTGATCGGGACGGTGCCTATCGCGACCGCGTGCTCGTTACGTTTGCAGCATCGCTGATCGGATCCTCCGGCCTGGGGCACCTCGCTCTTGGCTATGGGGCACTTCCCGCCGCACTCTTCTGCTTTACCGTTTTCGGCTTTGCCTACCGTGCGCTGGCGCCACGAACAAGGAGGCTGGAATCGCTTGGCCGTGACTACGAATCTCGCACAATTCTTGGCGGGATCGCACTCTTCGGAGTATTGGGTTGTTTCTTGAGCGGAACAGCCGGGGGCGACGCATGCTTGCTGACATGTCTCCTGGCAGGCATCGTTTTTTTGGTAAGGCGCATTGCCGTTCTAGGGCTACTCGCCTATCTGGCGGGCGCCATCGCCATGATTGCCGAGATTGGTATGGGTAGCTCTAGCGAAGGGTCATTGGGAATCTTGTTGCCAAAGTTCGGAGTGGGAGCCGTTTTGGCCGCCATGGCCATCCTGTCGGGACTCTCCGACCCGTTCGAGGACCAACCGATATCTGTTCTGTCTGCGATGGCAGGAAATCTATGGATCTGGATCGCAGTTGACAAACTCCTTGCTGCTCCTTGGTCCTTCATTGTTGTTCTGGCGATGGCGTCGGGGCTCTGGATTCTCCATGCGGCGCTTTCCCGGCGCGTCATCTTCGCTCCGGTCTTCATCGCAGTAATGCTGGTTCACTTGTCTGGCTGTCTGTGCACGACCCGGAACCTCCTCGATCCGGTGGCTCCTCAGGTTGTAATCGTCCTGCTGGAGTTCTGTCTCCTGGCGATGGCGAACTATCGTCATGCCCAAGCGAGGCTTTCGAGCTATCCTGTATCCACTTATCGAAGCTCGCCCCAGTGCCTCGTCCCTACGTTGGACCATGCATGGGATCACCCGGTGAAAATAGATGTCGGCTGAAGCTCCATCCCTTCCTATCAAATGGTACATCGCGTCCTTTGCGGGAGCGCTCACACTCGGCCTTGCGCTAATGGGCCTGTTCGAGATGAGGGTGTCGCAACTTGCAGCCGATCGATTGGCTGACCAACTGGCCCTTCACCGGCGGACGCTCCCGGCGGTATCGTCCATTGTTTCCGTGACAGACCCGGCTGCGAAGAGTGCACCGCCTCCTCCCTCGACACCGTTTTCATACCCCAAGCCATCGGATCCTCCACGACCGGATGCCGAACGTCGCTTGACCGTTCGATCACCTCGTACTAGCGAATCCAGTGACGGCTTTGAGCCGCTGTGGGACCTTCTCATGACGCCGATGGTCCTTGGCGGTGCTGCAATCGTGGTTGCCTTGGCCACGTTACGTACGATCCGTTCGATTCACGGGTCAAGAAGGAAGGGACTGATTTGACAGAGTTCGATCAGTTGTGGCGACAGTTGCTAGACAGGCTGGACCGGCACGGGCTCCTTGGTCCTCGTTCGACGAACCAGACACCGGCTGAGATTGCACGATCCATCCAGTTCAAAGCCGACGACCTCCGAGTTCACACGTTTGTCTGGAACTACTACTATCCCAACCGATATGGCGAGGTGCAGGGGTGCCTTACAACCGAGCAGGCAAAGAACCTCGTCGATTCGTACTCTCAGCCATCCTCAAGTGATCGGCCAAAGCCGATCAGATCGGAGGGCAGATCGAAAAAGCCTCAAGCCCGGCGCTGCAAGATCTGCGGCGTGAGGCGTCCCGAAATCGATGAGGATGGCGCTCTTTGACGGAGTGCGAGGCGGTTGGATACGGCTTGGAGGAATCTCCCGGACGATGGGTGCGACTCGCGCGCCGCCGCGAGAGCAGTCATCCGACGCCAAGTTCGACGCCGCTGCCGTCGCCTGTTGACCCGGCCAGTAAGGAACCGGCAGTTGCAGAAGTGCGATTCGACCCTGACCAGATGAAAGTGGAGTGGCACCGCATCTACGAGAGGGCAGAGAGTTACCTGTCGGCACGTCGTTACCATCTGGCGGTGCGACTGCTCAAGCATGTCGTCCACCGAGTCCCAGACCATGCGGAGGCATGGCATAAACTGGGCTTTGCCTACGGCGAATTGGGACAATGGGGCGAGTCGATCGATTGCTTCAACAAGGTATTGACGCTCAATCCGACCTGGGCAGAAGCTTGGCACGATCGGGGTTGGAGCCGTTTAAAGAGCAGGCGGAGCGCGGCTGCGATCCAGGATTTCAAGCGGGCCGTCCAGTTGGACCCAAACTTCGTGTTCGCCTGGCAAAGCCTTGGAGTCGCGCTACGCAGTTCGGGCCAGTTCGCTACCGCCGCAAGCGCATTTCGCCGGGCATGTTCGCTTGACGTCCAAAACGAATTCGCTTGGCGCGAATGGGCTACCTGCTCGTCGCTGGCCGGCGATCGTGATTCCGCCATCCACGGGTGGATGAAGGTCTGCGCCCTGAGCCCTATGAACGTTTCGGCTCGGTTAGCTTTGCTTCGGCACCGACAACTCGGCGGTCATCTACGTCAGTCAATTGACAGCTCCCATACACCTAAACTGGTTCGGCCCGAACCGAGGGCTTTCAATCTGGGCAAGATCTTGCCGAGGGAGCACCGCTTGACTGACATGAGGAGTCAAGCAAGGCAGGCTCGACTGCAAAGAACGTGGGAAGCTGTACAGAACCCAGTGGCATGGATCATGGTGCTTTTCTTAGCCGCACTGCTCTACGTCCTCCTTGGGAAGTGATTCACAATAGGGCTCAACCGGAAGGCACAGTATAATCTGCTGGCTACCCGGGTGTTCGTCAACACCATTGAGGCAATCGGGAGCCGATTCCTCGATGGTCAAACACAGCAACGGCAGTTACCGATGGCAGGGCATCGATGTCCATCCTTACAAGGAAGACGGCACGATCTTCAAAAGCGTGACCCGCCAAACTCTCTTTCACGGTGGAGACGACCTAAATGTCGAGTTGCGCTACTTCGAGGTGGGGATAAGTGGCTATACGACCTTGGAGCGACACCAGCATGCTCACCTTGTTACGATCATAAGAGGATGCGGTCGGGTCCTCATCGGCGACAAGGTCATCGGAATCGGCGTTCACGACGTAGTTCAAATTCCACCGTTCACTTGGCACCAGTTCCAGCCATCTGAAGGTGAAGTGCTTGGTTTCCTTTGCATGGTCAATCCTGAAAGGGACCGCCCCCAGCGTCCGACCACCGAAGATGTCGAATCGCTAAACGCGAACGAGGACGTCGCGGCGTTCATTCACCTCTAGGCGTCCGGGCAATGCCGCTGTATAGTCCATCAAACGGGTAGAAACAGGTACCAGTGGAGAGTTCACGCAGTTTTGGCTTTGAGACCCGCATGTTGCATGCCGGGCAAATCCCGGATCCCTACGTCGGCGCCCGTGCCGTGCCGATATTTCAGACGACCTCTTATGTGTTCGGCGATACCGACGAGGCCGCCCATTTGTTCGAGCTAAAGCAGTACGGGAACATCTACACTCGCATCAGCAACCCGACGAGCGCGGTCTTTGAGGAGCGTGTGGCCTCACTGGAGGGCGGCGCGGGCGCAGTTGCGGTGGCAAGCGGTATGGCCGCCCAGTTTACGACGATCATGACGCTGCTTGCGCCGGGAGATCACATGGTCGCGTCATCTCAGCTCTACGGTGGGAGCATGACTCAACTCACCCACACGCTAAAGAAGCTCTCGATTGACGTGTCGTTCGTCAAGCCAAGCGACCTTGGTGCGTGGGAAGCAGCCATTTCTCCCAACACGAAGGCCATTTTCGTCGAGACGATCGGCAACCCGAGCGGGTCGATCGCCGACCTTGAGGCGATTGGCGAATTGGCGAAGAGCCATCGAATACCGCTGATCGTCGACAACACGTTTGCCACGCCGTACCTTTGCCGGCCGATCGAATGGGGCGCCACTATTGTCGTACACTCCGCAACGAAGTTCATCGGCGGCCACGGCACTAGCATCGGTGGCGTTGTGGTTGACTCGGGGGATTTCGATTTCTCGACATATCCCACGATCGCCGACGCGTCTCCCGCCTACCACGGCATGCGGTTCTTCGATACCTTCGGCCATTACGGGTTTCTCGTCAAACTCAGGTCGGAGACACTGCGGGATACCGGAGCCTGCATTTCGCCCATGAACTCGTTCCTGCTTCTACAAGGACTCGAGACCCTTTCGTTGCGAATGGACCGCCACGTGTCGAACGCGATGGCAGTAGCGAAGTATTTGGAAGTGCATTCCCAGGTCGGACGAGTGCAATACGCCGGGCTCGAAAGCCACTCCCACTACGAACTGGCAAAGAAGTATCTGCCGAAGGGACCAGGGGCGGTGATGGCATTCGACATACAACCGAAATCGGGCGACGTGCGAGAAGCCGGACGAAAGTTCATTGAATCGCTTCAGCTTTTCTCCCACCTCGCCAACGTGGGAGATGCGAAGAGCCTGGTCATCCACCCGGCTTCGACTACGCATCAGCAGTTGTCGGACGAGGAGTTGGAGGCAGGCGGCATCGGACCGGGAACGATCCGTCTATCGGTCGGATTGGAGACATTGGAGGATTTGCTATGGGATTTGGATCAAGCGCTGTCTGCGATATAAGGCTGAACACTTCGCTGTCTGCCGAGCAGCGGGAAAAATACCAGAACACGGAGGCCGTTCGGGAGCTCTTGGCGACCGCCAAGAGGATCGCGGTGGTTGGGATGTCGACCGAGAAAACGAAGGCGAGCAATATGGTGGCGTCCTACTTGAACGACGAAGGCTTCGAAGTTATCCCTGTGAACCCTCGTGCCACTGAGATCATGGGGTTCCCGTGCTATCCCAATCTCAAGTCGATTCCGGTGAAGGTGGACATCGTCCAGATTTTTCGCCCGGCAAGCGAGGTTGCGGCAATCGTCGAGGATGCGATTGAGATCGGCGCCACGGCTGTCTGGATGCAACTAAAGATCGTCGACCTGAAATCGGCCGATCGTGCCATCGAAGCCGGCCTCATAGCCGTTGTCGATAAGTGCATCAAGATGGAGCACGGTCGATTTAGCGGCGCGCTTCATTTTGCCGGTATGAACACCGAAGTCATCACGGCACGTCGTCGAAAGCTCCGATAGAGCTACCGCTCGATTAGTCCCGTAAAGTCAGGACGGGACTCTGCCTGCCCGGAGCGAAAATCGAGTCCCAACACGTATCAGCAACGGAATGAATTGCAACGCCCGGTTCGACCCCGGAGGGGTCCTTTGCGCTTAGGGTGGGATCGCCAGCCCCAAGGAGATGTGCGACGTCGAACCGGCGCGTAAAGAGTTGTCCTTACCCATCGACCGCGATGGTTCCGATTGGATCGAAAAAGGTGAAGAAACGAACCGCCAAATCTGTTAGCTTAGTGACCGAGAGGGGCCATGAGCGAACAAAGGTGCGATGACGAACTGATACGGCGAGCAGCGAATGGTGACACCGATTCATTCGACTTGCTCGTCCGCCGCTATCAGCATCCTCTGCAGCGCTTCGCCGCCCGCATGCTCGGAGGGGACTCGGATACCGCTTCGGACATAGCAGTAGGCGCCTTCCTCCGACTTTGGGAGAACCGCCGCACGTTCGTCCCCGCGGGCTCGACCTACTCGTGGCTCATTCGCGCAGCCTTTCGTCTCTGCATCGATCACATCGAATCCTCTCGACGTAATTGCTGCCTCAATCCCAACTTACCTTCCGCTCAGAATGTCGATTCCCGCGTCGAAAGCAATGCGCTTGCCCAAGCCGTCAGAGACGCCGTCATGAGTCTTCCGGTCGACCAGCGAGCGGTTCTGATTCTTTCGACATACGAGGGGCTGTCGTACGACGAGATCGCCACATCACTCGACATCCCAACGGGTACGGTCGGCAGCCGAAAAAACCATGCGCTGACGGCATTGCGCCGGCGCCTCGCTTCCTGGGCAGAAACCCGCAACCAACCATGAACACCTCTGAGCCTTCAAGAGATATCGAGACCCTCGTACAGGCGTGGGTCCCCCAGACGACCGACCTGACCGTTCGGGTTGCGGCAGGAATCGGCGGTTCGGTACCGGCCCAGTCGGAGGCGAGCGAGTTACTGAACGAGATTCGTTCGATGCGTGCCGAATTGCTCGAAATGAGACGCGAGAGTGCCCAACTCCGAGAGCAGATCGTCCGACTGCGAATCGACGTGATGAGGCCCGAGCGATCTCGCCACTCTCCCAGTTTCCCGTCTGACGATGTCGTCAGACGATGGTAAATCGAACCCCTGGAGCGACTCTATGAAACTAACCGAATTCTTCGAAATAGCTATTCGACAACACGCCTCGGACATTCATTTGTCCACCGGAGAAATCCCCAGAATTCGGATCGACGGGGTACTGACCGCGCTTGACCTGCCAAGACTCGAAGGCACTGCGATGAACGAACTCCTGACTTCGTACCTATCACCGGAATCGGTCATCCGAGTTGCGTCGGGAAAGGCGGTCGAGCGGTCGGTTGTACACGACGGAATGACCTTTACCGGTATCGCGTTCCGAGGAGGAGACGACCGCCTGGCGGTGACCTTCCGTGTCTTGGCGAAGGCGGTGCCTGAGTTGAAGTACATCTCAGAGGGCGCCGATTCGTTTTGGAGGGAGATCATGAAGCTTCCCAACGGTCTCGTCATCGTGGCTGGCCCGGTAAACAGCGGCAAGTGGACAACGGTGTGTTCCCTCATCGAGGAGATCAATGCCACGATTGCGGCGAGGCTCTTTGTCATCGAAGCTCACCCGAACTACCGTTTCGAAAGCAAACAGGGCCTTGTGACCCAGTTCCATGTGGGAGAGGACTGCGAAAGCTACGGGGCCGCCATGGAGATCGCTCATCAAGCCGACTTGGACGTGCTGGCCATCGACGACGTCTCGTCGACTGAAGCCTTGCGCCAAGCGCTGGTGCTCGCCGAAACGGGGCACCTCGTATTGGCGAACCTGCACGCGACTTCGATCCCAGAGGCCATCGATCGACTGGCAAATTCCCTCGATCTCGACCCCATGACCGCTCGGATGAGACTCGCCCGGAACCTCAAAGCGGTTTCCGTGCAGAGGCTAATACCTCGGAATGATCGCCCCGGTCGAATTGCGGTATACGAGTGGATCAGGGTGACGCCGCCCGTTAAGCAGGCAATCATCGCAGAGGACTCCGCGGGCCTCAATCGACTGCAGGCATCGGACCCCGAATGCCGATCGCTCGAGCAGGCACTCGACGACCTCGTGCAGTCAGATACGATCTCTAGGGACGCTGCCATGTCACACCAAAGTGTGATTGAGTAGGGTACTTTGCCCGAAGACCCTCTGGACTCGCTGGGGAACATTGTAAACTGGTATATCTGTTCGGACGAAATGATGCGTCCGGCCGGCGAGGCCTCTACAGACGCCAAAAGGAGATTCTGTAGACCAACGAAACGCCATGATGACACGAAAGGAACAACGGGTATCGCTCGGCCGTTTGGGTGAGCGACTCATTCGAGACGGGTTGCTCGCCGAAGAGCAGCTTCGCCAGGCACTTGAGCGGCAGCAGCAGTTTGGCGGATCTCTCGGAGACATCCTGGTCTCAATGGGTTTCTTGGCGTCGTCTGATATCAAGCCCTACCTCGAGCAGGGCACCGGGTTCCCGTTCGTCGACATCTCCGAGGAAGAAATCGATCGCGATTTGGTCGCGGCCGTCCCCAAAGACACGGTTCTGTCTCGAATGGCCCTGCCGTTCCGGGAAGTCAGCGGGCGGATTCTCGTGGCGATGGCCGATCCGCTAGATATCGCGACGATCGACGAATATCGCGCCATTTTCAACAAACCGATTGAGCCCTGCTTGGCCCTCGGCGCAGACCTGAACGAGTCGATTCGCCGATCATATGACGCCCGAGAGAAGGTCCGCAATCTGATCCATGAGATTGGGTTTACGAATGAAGCCGAGAACGAGCCGATCGACGACCTGATCGATCAGAGCAACGAGGCGCCGATCGTCAAACTGGTGAACAGCCTCGTGGGTGGGGCGATTGCCGCGGGAGCAAGCGACATCCACTTAGAGCCCCAAGAGGGAAATGTTCGCGTAAGGTATCGCATCGACGGCGTAATGTACGAGCAGATGACGTTGCCCAACAACCATTTGGCCGCCTGCGTCTCCCGTCTCAAGATCATGAGTGGCTTGGACATCGCCGAGCGTCGACGTCCCCAAGACGGCCGCTTCAGCACGCGAGACGACAGTGGACGCGAATACGACATCCGAATGAGCTTGATGCCGACGGTGTACGGCGAAAAAGCTTGTATGCGACTCCTCGAGAAGGCGAACTCGATGGCGAGCCTCGAACGCATCGGCTTCTTTCCCGAGCAAAGGGCAATGTTCCAGCGCTTTATTCGTCGACCCCACGGGTTGATCCTCGTGACGGGTCCGACCGGTTCCGGAAAATCAACAACTCTGTACGCCGGCCTTCAAGCGATCAACGACGCAACGAAGAACATCAACACGATTGAGGATCCCGTCGAATACCGCCTGCCTGGCATCAACCAGATGCAGGTGAACCAGAAGATCGGCGTCACGTTTGCGGCAGGCTTGCGTACGCTCGTGCGTCAGGACCCTGACGTTATTCTCGTCGGTGAAATTCGAGACAAGGACACGGCCGAAACGGCAATCCAGGCAGCTCTTACGGGCCACCTTGTTCTTAGTACCTTGCACACCAACGATGCCCCAGGCGCCGTTGTTCGACTTCAGAACATGGGCGTGGAACCGTTCCTAATCAGTTCGGCGATCGTCGGGGTCGTTGGTCAACGCCTGGTCCGCAACCTGTGCCCATATTGCCGCCAGGAATACCAACTGTCGATGGCAATGGCGCTCACGGCAGGAATACCAATGGTTGAGGGCAAGCCGCCGACGGTAGCGCGCCCGGTGGGATGTAAGCGCTGTGGCGGTCGTGGCATGAAAGGCCGGAGTGCAGTCATGGAAATCCTGCCGATCACAGACAAGATTCGTGACATGGTGCTGCAGGGCTGCACAGGACAAGAGATCACCATTCAGGCAATATCAGAAGGGATGAAGACAATGAAGGAATGTGCAATATTAAGAGCCCTCGAATTGCAGATTTCAATTGAAGAGATACTCCGCGTGTTTGCGCAAGAGGAATAGGAAGCATGCCCAAGTACAAATACGTCGCCAGGGACCGAACAGGCAAGTCGTCATCCGGGCATTTGCAGGCATCGGATGAGGCAGACCTCCGCAACATTCTTCGTGCAAACGGCCTATTTCTGACTCAGGTGCGCGGCACCGCAGGCCAGGAAGATCCGAATGCCGCCGGCTCTCAAGGGTTATTTGTTCGCAAACCGACCCTTCAGGACATGGTCATTGCAACTCGTCAGCTTGCAACAATGATGCGTGCCGGTATGCCGATGATGGAAACCCTCAATCTTGTTTCCTCACAGGTGACCAAACCGACGCTCAAAGTCGCATTCCGGGATCTGGAAAAGGCGGTTTCCGGGGGGGAGTCCCTCTCCGTTGCGATGTCTCGATACCCGAAGGTGTTCAGCAAGTTAGTCGTCGCGTTCGTCGAATCCGGCGAGGCCACCGGTAACTTGGCAGAAACACTTGAAGCAGCAGCTATCCAGTTGGACCGAGAGGATAATCTTCGCCGCAAGGTGAAGGCCGCGACAACCTATCCGAAAATCGTTGTTGCTGCCTGTGTCGGAACGGTCGCCATCATGATCGTGGTCGTTGTCCCTGTTTTCTCGCAGGTGTATCGCCAACTCGGGTCCCAGTTGCCTGGACCAACCCAGATGCTGATCACGGTGAGCGATTTCGTCACCGGCTATGGTTGGCTCGTGTTGCTCTCAATTGCGGCGCTCGCGTTCGGCTACAAAAAATACGCTGAATCCGAGGACGGAAGCCGCAAGCTCGACATTATTGCTCTGAAGCTCCCGGTTCTGGGCATTGTTTTCCGTAAAATCGCGATCGCGCGGTTCGTTCAGACTCTTAGCGCAGCCTTGCGAAGCGGCGTGCCCGTTCTTCATGCCTTGCATATTTCCGGCAACATGGCGGGCAACTCGGTTATTCGAGACGCCGTCGTTGAAGCGACCGCCAAGATCCGCGAGGGCTCGCCGATTGCCGGCGAGTTAGAAAAGACCGGCGAGTTCCCTTTGATGGTCACGCGCATGCTGTCTGCGGGCGAGTCAAGCGGCAGCTTGGATTCGATGCTGGACGAGGTCAACCGATTCTATGATCGAGACGTCGAATACAGTGTCGACAAGTTGACGAGAATGATTGAGCCACTGATGACGATACTTGTCGGCGGAATTGTGCTTCTCATTCTTCTCGCGCTCTATATGCCGGTGTTCAACTTGGGCAACGCGCTAAATCACAAGTAGGAACTGCTTGTCCCTGTTTGCCGTCGCCCTTGCCGATGGCGACGGACGGGGACACGCAGATGACTTTCGCCGGATATTCCACGAGAGCAAGAACAGGGTTATTGTCAACAAGGACGCATCCTAACCGGTTAAATACCTGGTGTAACTTGCTTTCTTTACCGCATTTCCGTGACTCGGCCTTCCTGCCGGAATCGACTGGAACAAGGTGGCAGTATATTAGCGCGTATGCGCACGTGTCCCACCGATTTCCGGACGAGTGCGTTCACCCTGCCGGAACTGCTCTTGGTCGTCGTGATTTTTGGAATCCTGACTTCGATCGCCCTCCCCGCATACAACTCTTCGGTCACGACTACAAGGCAATCCAGTGCCAATGCGAACGCACGGGCACTTGCCGCAGCCGTTCAGAGCCGTGCGAAACGGATTGGCCGATACGACCGAAACGTAGCAGACTATGCATCCGACTTTGGTGGCTCTGTCCCCATAAACCCGTGTACGGAAACCTCTTCCGGTTATCTGATCGTGGCGAGTCTGACAAACGCTACAGTAACCGCGACGGAAGGACAGAACTGTGGATTCTGGACGCCGATCACATACTCAGTAAAGCTGTAGCCCATGCGCCTAACAGATAGCTAGCAGGCAGAGCATGCAATTTGGACCGGAGGTCCTCGATAAGATGCCAGGCACGGATGACTCGCTTCCAGGTTCAAACCGCAAATCAGCATTCGAGTACTTGTCAAGATTAGGATCGGCACCTAACGAGACAGTGTGCTCCTAGACGAACCTAGCCCATTCTACATTTGTATTGATCACGCCCCAGTCGATTGGCCCTGGAGTTGCACGAAACCAGTCACGGAAAACTGTTACTTGCGGTAGTTGGCGATTGTCCGTATCATCTACATCGTGATGAAACAACTCAGGATTCGCCGCAACCGAAAGGGCTTCACGCTCATCGAACTACTCGTCGTCGTTTTGATTCTCGGTATCCTCACTGCGATCGCTCTGCCGTCCTACCTCAGCTCGGTCCAGACTTCTCGCCAAGGCGCCGCCAACACCAACGCTCGAGCGCTTGCCACCGCCGTTCAGGCCCATGCGATCGCTTCCGGCTCGTACGACACGACCCTCGCCGACTTCGCGACGGACATGGGCGGCACGATCCCCAACAATCCTTGCACGGCCAGCACGACCGGCTATGTGATCTCCTCGACCACGACAACTGCTTCCGTCGTTGCTTCGACCGGTTCCAACTGCGGAACTTGGACCCCGACGACGTTCTCGCTCGTTCTCTAAGCTCACGTTCGAATCCCGAGAAGCCCGAGATGGCACTGCCATCTCGGGCTTCCTTGCGTTTGGCCAATACAGATTGTCTTAGCCTCTACGCCCAACGGTCCCAGGATCAAAGCCTCAAAGAATCACTGGGACCTTCATGTCTGGACCCGCCTCGCCGAAAGATAGATTGCCGGTCGGTGCCGAACCAAAATTCGGAGCAGAGTCCGACCGAAACGAAAGGGGAGACGACATGAATAACCTCAGAGCCAAGCCGAACACGACGGGTTTTACCCTCACTGAACTCCTGGTCGTGATTCTGATTCTCGGCATTCTGACGATGATTGCGCTGCCGGTATATATCAGCACGGTTCAGACAACGCAGCAGGGATCGGCCAATAGCAACGCTAGAGCGCTCGCATCCGCAGTCCAATCCCGCGCCACATCGACCGGATACTACGATACGGTGGTGGCTGACTATGCTGTCGACATGGGCGGTTCAGTGCCAACAAATCCGTGCACAGGAAATTCTGGCGGTTATGTGATCACGGCCACTTCGAAGTCGGCGACGGTGACTGCATTGGAGGGAGGGAATTGTGGACCATGGACTCCCACGCCATTCAACGTGAACCTGTAATGGGTCCAAAACTGAAGCGGTTAAATGCACGCACTATATTTTCGTTTGTAGCGAGCGTTTCCAGCAATTTTGCTAACAGTCTGCCAGGGATTCGCGGTAGAATGGGGTTCAGGGGAGACTGTATCGGGGTTCTCGGCTTTTTGTCGACAATATCCGCGACAGGGGTTACGATTCATGGAATGCGGCCCGAAAATGCGTTGGTTGTCACGTAAAAGCGTGACCCACAAAGCCGGGACTTATTCGGAATCGTTTTGGTTGGAATAATGGGATCAGGACACGCTGCGATTTGGTAGAGGCAAAGAAGGAATCCGACAAAGAAAGCGAATTGACCCCGTTACGAGGTGCCGATGGACAAATCCTTCATCTGCGCCCATTCATTGTTTAGCATGTGTCAAGCAAGGTACGGAAAATAGATGAAACACTTACAACCTAGGATTCGAAGACGCCGCGAAGCAGGTATCGCGTTAATTACGGCGTTGATGATCTCCTTGATTACGGCGACGCTCCTTGCCGCCAGCCTGTGCGTCAGCATGACGTCCAGCAAACTTGGCTGGAATCAGGAGCGATCTGAGGCTGCCTTGCAGATGGCAGACGCGGGGATCAACTGGGAGCTTCAGTACATTGCCGAGAATTCCGGGCAGACAAACGTGACTTTGATGTCCTCGCAGCCGGTGGCAGCGACGGGTACGACGATCAAGTACCCGAGCGAGAGTTTCGCGATCAAAGGCGCCAATGGCACTGTTCCCGGCTTCACCGGCGGACAGTTCTGGGTCTATGCAAGCAACGATACTGCCGGTAGCACTGCATGGGATGGCGTCACATCGCCTTTCTATATCACGTCGAGCGGCCTTGTGAACGGCGCTTGGAATCGCGTTCAGATCAAGACGCAGTCTTCGTCGGTCTTCAACATCTACTCGAGCGCCACTACTGGTTCTTATTCGGGAGATCCGACGACGATCACGGTCGGAGGCGGCGGCAGCGTCGTGGCTACTGGCCCGATCACGGTGAACGGAACGGTTACGACCGGCTCTGGAAGCACAATCTCGGTTCCGACCGGGATTAACTCCAACGGTTGCACGTACACGAGCGGCCAGTTGACGACCACCCACATTCAGTCCGGAGGAAAGCTCTGCACGAACCAGGCGCCCGTCGTCTATCCAACATGCGCGTCGCTCATCAAGAAGTCGTGCGGTCACACCGAGTACTCCGACTCACAGGCTTGGAGTTGGTGTTCGAACCACTGCAACAATTCGAGTTGCGTCTATACGTACAAGTCAGGCGCGACCGACGATACGGTCAGCAGCCACAACTGCTGCCAGCTTACCGGTGGATGTGGAACGTCGCTATCGAACTCCTGCTGGAACAATGCCGGCACACACCCAGGCACTTATAACTCGAGCGGATACTGGTATTGGTGGTGGTCCTCGCCTCCGACGTACGCCGTTCAGACGCTGATATTCGAACCGGGTGACTACTATTTCACGAGCATGCAGCTTGCCTATGACTGCTCTTGCGAGATGGTAATCGATCCTGAAGGCTACGCCAGTGGATGCACGCCGGGCCAGGTTCGGTTCTGGGTCAATGATCCAGGTTCAAGCCCCACCAACGACTCCTGCTCGTTGCCTATCACCAATACTTGCCCCTCCGGTACATCGACCCCTGACTGCGGAAAGTTCCGAATCTACTACGGTAAGGACAACTGCTGCTGCCAGTTCAATCGTCCGTCCGGTTGCTGCGACTGGCAAGGCAACACAATCACCGGTGACTTTGAGTATCACTGTGGCATCTATGCCTGCACGCGCCAGCCGGATACCACGGTATCCACCACCGGCGGATGCACGCCCAACACTACGATCGACACTACCAAGCACGGATGCAAGATCGGCCTTTGTGGCTGCGACTCCAACCGGTCTCACGGTTGCTGCAAGATCACCGGTTCCTGCCTATGCGACAAGCTGTCGTGCCAGAACAGCTGCACTCTGAACTATCAAGCTTCCTCCTACTGCGGAAACGATCCGTGCGGTGGCGGCCAGATTCTTAGCTGGTGCAAGAAATGAGATCCAAACGCCGTACTCAGTGCGGCGGTTTTTCAATAATCGAGGCGATCATCGCCTCGATTATTCTTGCCGTCGCCATCGGAGCCATGTTCTCTTCTTGGACGACGACCTACAACTCGAGCAACGTCACCATGCAGGTCACCGAAGCCGAGGAAATCGATCGGGCCGTCTTGGAGATTGCCAAGGCATATGGACCGGCCAATCTTCCGACCGGCACCTACAGCTCATCGACCCAGACCGGCACTTGGAGCGGCGCCTATATTCCGGCGACCGGTTGGACGTCCGGTAGCACTGCCTACTATAGCCTCAATGGAACTCAAGTGGCATCCAGTTCGGCAGCCGGGGCTTACTTCAGCGTGACGATGACGATCACGGACTCGCCGGTACTTGCAGGTTCTGGAACGACCTACTCACTTGAGGGTGCGACTTTGAGATCCATCGTCGTGACATGCAACAGCTTAACGACTTCGTTCTCTTTGAGTATGGCGACGAACCTGATCCAAGGTGGAATGTGAGGCGACGGGGCTGGGCTTTGATCGAAGTGCTCGTGGGTGTAATCATCCTCGGCATCGTGATGGCAGCCTTGTTCCAGATCTACAAAAACGTTTTCAAAGCGAACAACTATAGTACGGGTCTATCCCAAAGCCAGCAGGAAGCCCAGCAGATGACGATCACGTTGGCAAATGCTTTTAGAGCCGCAACCCTCTGCGCATCCACCGACTCCGGCTGTGTCGTTGGCGCCAACGCTCAGGATGCAACCACAACAAGTTGCACCATCTATTCGAGAGACGGAAGCGGGAATATCGTCAAGACCAATTACGCTGTCAACTCTGGGAACTTCCAAACGACGGTAGGAAGCGGCACTGCGACAACTGTCTACCCAAACACATCGATTGCTCTGACCTACTACAATTCCACGACTTACAACACTTCTTCGCTCACGACCTTCACGCCAACCAACACTACGATCGTCAACTTATTGGCGGTGGGAATTGTAGCGACCGTCACCCTCAACGGGGTCACCAGCACGTATACGACGTTTGTCGGATTACGAAATCGGCTGTAGACGATACACGTAAGGTATACACCTTCTCTGACAATGGCCCGAAAAGACGCATCCACGGTGGGAATCGACCTCCATGAGGGTGAGATCCGCATTGTACAGGTCAAGACGCGCGCCAACAAGACGATCATCTCCAAGATCGGGCGTGCATCAATGCCCCATGGTGCGGTTATCCGTGGGAAAGTTATGCAGCCGGGATCGGTCGCAATCGCCCTCCGGCTCTTGCTGAACTCGATGGACATCGGCGCCAATAGCCGAGCGGTGTTTGGCATTCTCGGCGATACCACGTTGCTTCGAACGCTGCCCGTTCCACCGGTACCCGACAATGACCTGACAACGATCGTTACCGGCGAAGTCGAGCACTATGGGATAGTTAAGACGGAAGGCGGCACCCACTCGTTCCTACGGCTCTTTCCACCTCCCCCGAGAAACACTGATCCGATGGCCCTTGCTTCAGCATCAAGCGCAAATCAGGAGAACTTGCGCCCCGTCAATGTGACGATCGTAGCGCTGGAAGAAGACGTTATTGCGAATCTGCGAGAAACTGCCCACGAGGCAAATATCGGGATCGAGGCGCTTGAACCTTCGCAGTACGCCATGTATCGATCGGTTCTAGCCGCTTCAGCCAACGCCACAAGTGCATTTGGACTGATGGTCAATCCATCGAATACCGATATTGCCATCGCCTATCGGGGCAATTTGGTCGCCTACCGCCGGATTGATACCGGTTCACGCTCGATCCTTATGACGGTTCCCAGTCATATCGACTACGGTTACGTCGAGCCTAGCCAAGACCTGTTCGTCGACGACTTGCAGGAATACGACGCAAACGAGATCGAGCTGAACAGTGCAGCCATCGAGAGCCTTTCGGTCGAGGTTCAGCGCACGCTGGACTATTATCAACGCGAGTTCCCAAACATCGGAATCGGCGACGTTCTATACCTGTGCATCGATGATTCCCGTATCGTGCCCTTGGCCGACGAATTGAGCCAGCGCTTGGGGGTGACGATTGAACTCGTACAGCCAGTGGGGAGTCCAAACGATAGCCCGGACGTGACCACTGAACTGGTTTCTGGATCTGGACCGCTCTACTCTGCCGCGTACGGACTTGCCCTTCAGGGCCAGTTAATGGCAAAGGTTCCTCGGGTCGACCTGTTCATAAAAGAACGCAGCGCCGTTCAGAAAGCAGAGTCGAAGAGGAATTTCAAGGGCTCAATCATAACGTCCATCATTGCGATTGCCCTTGGGTCGGTTGTCTATTCGTTGTACGGCAAGCAGATTACACAGCTCCAAAACGACACTCGCGAGAAAGAGTCAGTAGCTTCGGAACTGCGTAAAAAGACGGATACGACCCTTGCCCACCGCCACAATCAGTCCGAACAGTACAAAGCCCTGCGCCACGAAGGTGTTCCGCTAACTGCGATCATGGACTTCATTTCGATGAACCTCGATCGAGCGACGAGTCTGAACCAGCTGGTCGTATCGACTGACCTGACGGTCACGATCGACGGGTCGTCGATCAATGAGAAGGTGATGCTAGAAACCCAAAGTCGACTTCAAACATGTCCTGTAATCCATGATTTGCAGATGGTGACTTTCTACCAGCAGCCTGAAGATGCAGGGTACGGCGTAGCGTTCCAGTTCAAGGGGAAGACTATTTCGCTTGATCGGGTTGAATACGCAGAGGATGTGAAGCAGTGAAATCCGATCCTACGCGCATCCTCGGCTGGGGCTTCCCCATTCTCTGTATGGCGGTCGCCTTTTGGGTCATATTCGCTCAGCGTTCGGCGTTCATCGAAGCAAGCAATTCATTAGATTTGGCGAATCGAGACGTCGAAAAGGCCACTAAGAACAAGAAAGGGGCGGACACCATGCTCCAAGAGAAGAAGTACGCCGCGGTTGCCGACACTCCCGACGAAGAACCGACGTTCATCAATTTCCTCCGTCAAAGGGCCACCGCCAACGGAGTGTCGTTGGACAAATGGACAAGCCAATCCACCGAGTATGGTAAAGACAAGAACGCTGACAAGCAAGACCCACAAGTTACGGCCCTACTCAAAGGGATACGCAAGATCAGCAGTTTTATGACTCTATCCGGACCCTATCCGGGACTTCGCCAACTCATGGGTGAACTCGAGGAGTCGGACCGGCTCTACACACTTAGCAATATCATTTGGAACCGTAACAAAGTGGGCGACAATACGGTTACAATGTCTGTGGGACGCTACGTTGTTTCGACCAGGAAGGACGAAGACAAAGCAACTCCCTGACCGTGACAAAAAACACGATTTATTAGCACTCTAGATGCTATCCAAGAATCGTTCTGATTGCACTGTCGTCTTTAACATGATGGTCTAGCGCTCCAATTTCCGGGAAATTGGTTAGCTTGGGCCTACATAGCGCCGACAAACGAAATTTCCACGGATGGTTATGAACAAAACAACCTTTCTCGCATTCTTAGCTCTGGCCGGTGCTACAGTTGCGCAACAAGGGTTTACCCCCCGCATTTCCATGGTGTTCACTGACACCGATGCCTCGCTGGCGCTGATGGCCATCAGTATGCGAACCGGGGCAAACATCGTCTACGCAAACAAGACCAAGACGACAATCACGCTAAAGCTTTCCGTTAACACGGCCGAAGAAGCGGTTCGCAGCGTTACGGCTTCCGCCGGATTGGCTTACAAGAAAGTGGGCACGGTGTATGTGGTTGCCAGCCCAACCGGCATGCGGGATGCGCTGGCACCCTATACCCACACGACAACTTACGCGGTGGAACCGGGCACGGCTGACGCGATCGCTCAACGAATCCAAGCGGCGATGCCATATGTCACAGCCCAAGCGAACGGTGATCGGGTCCTCTTAACCGCCATCAACGAGGATGTTCCCGACGCCATCGCCATCGTGCGTTCCTACCACGCTCCAGCCGTTCAGCGGACCGTTCGCGAAGTGATCATGATGCACAATGCGGCGGCTGAGGAGATTGCGCCTCTCCTCAAGGGGCTCTATCCGACATTGATCGTTTCGAACACTCTGTCTAAGAACACGGAAAATGCGAACAATGCCGGAGCAGGCGCCGGTGCTGGCGCTGCCGCCGGCGGAGCGGCCCAGACCGGCGTGAATCCATCCCGCTGGCTTCCCGTTTCTCACGGAGCGATCGGCCTTAGCGGGCCTGAGGACATCGTTGCTGAAGCGAAGAAGACGATCGAGATGCTGGATTCCGGCTCCGAGAGCGACGTTACTGAGCATGTCGTCTATGACGTCTACAACCTCAAATATTTGAGCGCGCCAAGCGCAGTCGACTTTCTGAAGAAGGCAGCGCCCGAAATCGACGCTGTCTATGGCCCCGAGCAGATCAGCCCGCTAAGAGCCAACTTCAATCCTATGTCCACCCAAATCGCGCAATCGCAGACTTCGTCCGTTGGAGGTGGTTCTAGCGGTGGAGGCGGCGGAGGTGGGAGCAATTCCGGTGGGGGCGGTGGTTCTCAAGGTGCAGCAGGCGGAGGATCGTCGGCAACCGGCTCGACGTCCGGCGCAAGTGGCCTTAAGCCCGGCGAGCGAGCCAAATCGATCGTCCTGAAAGGAAAGCGGACCGACGTCGATCGCGCCCTGAAGATGATTTCCGATCTGGATATCAAACCGCGCCAGTGCGTCGTAGAAGTCAACGTTTTGGAGACTTCACCGACCGATGCAGAACAGCTTGGCCTTGGCTACACGTTCTCTCCGATCAGTTTTTATCAAGTTCCACCGGGCACCGCTCTTGCGAGCCTGTCTGGCGGAGGATACCAATTGGGTGCAGCCGCGACCCGTCCGGTTGGCGTGGGCCAAGTGAGCATGTCGCCGATGAACTTCCAGACCATTCTTTCGGCTCTGGTATCTCATCAAAAGGCGAAGATCTTGGCGAAACCCAGTCTGCAAGTGATCGATAACGATCAGGCATCCGTATTCATCGGCAATACGATTTCGGTTGAACTCACGTCAACCGGCAATCTCGGAGGTACCAGCCAGTCGATCGCTTCCTTCCCTGTTGGCATTATTCTCCTCGTAAGCCCAAAGATCAGTCCGGACGGCACGGTGACAATGCACGTCAATCCGGTCATCTCGTCTGTTAGCTCGATCGACGCAAACGGCATTCCTCAGACGGCCGCTCGCGAGGCGGATACGACGGTGATCCTCAAGGACGGCGAGACCATGGTTCTTGGCGGCTTGATTCAGGATCAAGAGCGCACGACGGTAACCGCCGTGCCATACCTTTCGCAACTGCCCATCGTCGGACAACTCTTCCGCAGCCGGAACTACAGCCGGTCCAGGGAGGATATCGTCGTGAGCATCACTACCCACATCGTGAAGGACACCAAGCCGGAGGGCTCTTAGACTTTGAAGTCGATCCGTCCCGAAGATCGTACGAAGGCGATCGGCCTCGTTGTCGGGGTCGTTGTCGTGTTCGCGTTGGTTGTGATGCGCGTCAAGAGCGCCCTTGGAGGCGACATGGTACCGCCACCGACGAATGCGACGGTCCAAGTCGCAGGTACTGGTTCGACTAGTGGTCCGGCCGGCACTACGCCAGTACCAGAAGCAAGTGCCGGTTCGAACGATAACAAAGTTGCCATGTCGGGCATTGGAACTCCCAAGAAAGACACGGCAATTAAGTTAAATTCCATTGCCACGCCACCGACCAAAGACCCGTTCAAGCCTCATCTAGGAATAGGCATGAAATCGGATGACGAGGTGGCAATCGAAGAGGCACGAAAGAAGAGAGCAAAGGCGATGAGTAGCTCGGATTCTGTTGAATCATCCGAACTACCGACACCTATTTCTGGAACCCTCCCGCCTACAGAAAGAACCGGAAACCCTTCGAACAAGCCAGTCAACCCGGAGGGCGGATCGGTTGTTGCCGAATCCGACCAGCCAAAGGCCGATTCGCTTCTATTAAGCGGCATCGTTTCCGGACCGCATCCGATCGTTGTGATCAAGCTGGCCGGAAAGGACTACATCGTGTCCACCGGGGACAGATTCGCGAATGGATTCACACTGGTTTCGGCAACTGACAGCATCGTGGTCGTCAGCCAGGGAATGGTCTACCACACGCTGAAGTTCGGCGTACCCATCGATTAGGCTGGTGCCGGCATGGGAGCAGCTCTTGCCAACCGACTGACGTTGTCCTTTGCTTCTGCGGGACTAGCGATCGCATCTGCCCTCACTCTCTCGCACGCGTCCAACGTGCCCTTACCGTGCGGAGGAGGTAGTGGGTGCGAGAAGGTTGCCCACGACCCCAGTTCCGCGTTTATGGGAATCCCGGTGTCGGTATTCGGCCTGGTTGGCTATGCGTTGCTTATCCTACTGGCAACGACCCGCCTTCTCAATCGTCCGGTTCTGAAGACCAAGCAGGACAACGTACTTGCGGCAGCCGGCATTTCGCTTGTTGGCGTGCTCGTTAGCGGCGGGCTGACCTGGTATGCCGTGACGCACATCCATGCAACATGCGCCTGGTGTTTGGGTTCGGCGTGTATGATGGTCGGTTCACTGTTGGCTAACCTTTACCTTTTGCGCCACGTCGAGCAGATTGGAGACCGAATTCGGACAGGGCCCCTCTTCCTATGGTTTGCCGTTCCCGCTATGGTCATCGGAACAGTCGCAATCAAGGGAGAGCGGGGGCAAACTCCGGTCGTCGACCTATCGTCGGTTAATCTCAATATTGTCGACTATGGCGACGTCGAGAGGACATCCCATTCCTTCGGCTCGTCGGCAGCTCCAATCGTCATTGCCGAGTTTGGCGACCTAATGTGTCCGGCATGCCGCGATATGCACAGTCGGGTCCTCAAATTCCTTTCGAAGTACCCGACCAAGGTTTCGCTACTTTTCCACCACTTCCCCCTCGCCGCCGAGGAGGGCCACGAATTGTCGATCCCAGCTGCCGAGATGAGCGAGCGCCTGGACCAAACCGACTTCTGGAGTTTCGTGAATCAGGTGTATGAGTCGCCGACCAAACCGACCAAGGAGGACTTGAATCAGATCGAATCGTCTTTGAAGGGCAAGAGAACGATGTCGACCGAGGAGGCGAAGAAGGCAGTAAGGGACGCCATCGCTCTGGGAAATCGATATGGAATTCGTCAGACGCCCACCTATATCCTGTTCATCGATCACAAACCGGTCGGTGTAGCCACCAGCACAAACCTGGCGAAGGTTCTAAGCCAGTCGCAGTTCGCCGCTATCATCCGCGGTCGTTAGTGTTTACTCTTGGCAGGTCTTGACGGTACAGCCGCCGCAGGAAACTGGAAAGGTACGTCGTACTCCTGGTCCCGCGAGTCCACCGTCCTCGGTTTGCCGCCGTCGTCAACGCCGTTTGGACCGACGCTATAGATTAGGAACCCCTTCGCGGACGGTCGATAGATCATGGGCTTCTCGGTCAACGGGTCCGTCCATTGGCCCACCTGACCAGGTAGTTTCAAGGGGAAACTGCCCGTCTTGGCGCGTACTTCAAGCAGATCGATGCCGCACAGGGTGACATTGACCATCGCCTGACATTCGCCAAGCGCACTGGACATGTTAGTGAACACAGGCGACATCAACTCGGCAAAGGCATAGGTCCAATCGGCATTGGAGCTCAATTTGTTGTCGACGTCAACGAAAGCCTTATGCATCGCCAAGAACGATTCGGGGCGCCGGCCCAGTGCGCGATACAGCTCATGCATAACTTGCACGTAGCGCCACTCGAAAATCGTCCGTGTCGGCCCAAATCGAGCCGCCATCAGCATCTTGGGCTCGTTGTCGCCAAAGAGCTGCGCGCTGGGATTCTTCGCGATCATGTTCATCGCAATTCGGCCGCTCACAAGTTCGGCGCCAATTGCCGGCCTAACGTCCGGACTCGGTCCCAACGCGAGAGCGACTGTCCGACACCGCTCCAACACACCAAGGTCATTAGGATGACTGTCGATGACGGCGGCCAAGTCTCGAAGCACAAGGTGCACCATGGCGCTGCGCACCAAGTACCCGATGATCATTGGCTCCTGACCCGCCAGGTCAGCCAAATGCGCCGCCGCATGCATAGATTGGAGTCCTCCTTCGAGGTCTCCATCCGCCATCTGAATACGCGCCCGAGCCAGCAAAAGTGAGCACGCCAGCTTCTCGGAGGCAAACTGAGGCAACAAGAGCGACGGCCCCTTTTCCCATTCACGGCGGAAATCAACTCGTGGAAACGCGTCCGCTTGCGACAGCAGCCCAAGTAGCTTCGAGGCGCTACCGACGTCTTTGCGAATTCGCGCCATCAAGCCGTCATCGACCGGATCACCCGATCGAAATGCCTTGAGGTCCTTAGAGAACGCCTTGCCCTCTTTACTATCACTCCATGTCTTGAGGTTCGCAAATGCAATGACAAGCGAGGGAGCCGCATTCTGACCGGAAGGCACCGCCGACAAACGCCTTAGGTCGTCGGGGCCAGTAGGCATGCCGTCGGATGCGGCCGCCTTTAGTTCAGCCTCTAGCTTGGTAGGCGCCTGGCCAAATGGCGACTTCGACCAAAGAGCGAACAGTGAAATGACGACCGCAACCGCAATCGTCAACCAGACGATCGATTTGTTATTGCGGCCCAGTGATGATTGGCCCATAGTCTATCGGCGGACGGTGAAACCTCGCCGTTTGGTTCTTATGCGGTACTGGATAGCTTACGACGAGCGTATCCCGCACTCTTCTCGACCCAATACATAAACGAATCCAAATTGTCGAGGACCTCTCGAGGCATTCGTACGTATTCTCTCATGGGCTCAGCGTCCTTGTCTGGCCTCATTGGACCGGCGCCGGGCAACTGCATAGCAGCTTCAACGTCTTCCGGGCAAAGCTTAAGTCCGATCTCCTCTCCAACCAGGAAGGCGAACATCTTCTCACCGGTGTAGACGCCCATGCCACCGAACATGCGCCGTGCTCTAACGTCGTAGGCCTCTGCGGCCCTCATCATCTGTTCGTAACGAAGTGGGCGATAGACCATATCGATTGCTGAACCACTCCCCCGAGGATCTTGCTTCGAGATCGGCAATAGCGGGTCCTGCCGACAAGCTTGATTTTACCACGATGCGCTGCCTTTTGGAATCATGCCGGTACGAACAGGAGCATATCAGCCTAGTATCGGGCCACTAACTCCGATTGGGGTCTCTGATCGACTAGCCGTCTCTTGATCTGAGTGACAGGAACGAATCCAAAGTCCCGCGAATCGAAGGATAACTCGGCGTTATCTCCCAGAACGTAAACCTCGCCCGGCGGAACGGTGACCGACCGATAGACGGGAGACAGGTACCCGCGAGGTCGAAGGGGATGCACCCATACCAGACTAATCCAGGTGTTTCCAGAATGAATCTGGTGAATGGTATCTCCCGGGACATACGCGATTCGCTTGATTATTGTCCCATAGCCCATGTCAATAGTGACGACTTCGCCCCGCACCAGGTCCTGGGGCTGCATCGGCAAGGTCCACAAGAAGGAGTGATTCCTGTAGGTCGGCTCCATCGACCGTCCAACGATCCCTACGGGCCGGAATGGTTGCACATAGAACACCGCAACTAGGCCAACTGCGGAGGCAAGTTTGGCGATCAAACCGGTTGCGATGTGGGGGTGGACCATTGTTAAGAAATGATTAAGTCTTAATGTTCATATATGAAGACGTATCCCGCACAGCGAAAGTTCCTGGCTCGCAAAATTACGGGCCGACGATCGGTGACTCAAAGGGCCGCACGGGCAGGCGGTTACTAGGGCACGTAAGGAACTTGCCGAGACGTTATCCGTGCGCGTTGGTCGACCAATTCTGTCTGAATCGAGGCTATTGGAACGTATCCGAAGCTTCTCGAGTCCTGGGAAACGGGGCGATTGTCGCCCAATACATAGACCATGCCGTCAGGCACCGTCTTGAATCGGTACACGTTTTTTGATGTCCTGCCGGTCTGGATCGGATGCACGTCCACGAGGTCGTAAACGTGATTCCTGGACACCACTTGCCTGATCTTGTCGCCGGGCAAATAGGCGATTCTCTTAACAATTGAGGCCCTGCTCATCCGGATCACGACCACCTGTCCTCGATGTAGGGAGTGCCGGTTGAATGGAACCATGAGTTTCAGCGACTGGTTCTCGTAGGTCGGCTCCATCGATCCTCCGGAGATCTTGACCAACCGATACGGCTGCGCGTAGAGCCCAGCAACGACAGTAATGCTCAGGGCTGTTTTCGCGATCAACGCCATCGGTGCGTTCAAGTGGATCATTTCGACTTCCTTTTCTTTTCCTCAACTAGTTAAACGTTTTAGGATGTGTTGGGTTCGATGTCTAGAACTTAGAGTTCTCCAAACTTCGGAAACGTCAGCTTTCGAACTATATATCGGCCTGAACCTAAGCGGTCTTGCCGCTTCCGCCATAAAACTAGACTAAATCCTTGCCGTCGCCAGGGCCTGACGAAGCTCCATGGCCTCTGGCTCAAGAACACCGGCGATGCGGGTAACGTTTTGCGCATGGGAAACCGCCGGCTTGTCATCATCGATGGGTATTCGCTGCTGTATCGGGCTTTTTTTGCCACCCGGTACATGAGTACCACCGACGGTCGTCCGACGAACGCCCTTTATGGATTCACGTCAATGCTCTTCACGCTGTTGGAGAAGGTCCGGCCAAGCGCCGTCGTGGTCGCCCTCGATGCTCCCGGGAAGACGTTCCGGCACGCCGAGTACGAGGCATACAAGGGCACGCGAAAGGAGACCCAAGAGGAACTGAGAGTCCAGCTCAAGGCGGCCCGGCAATTCATCTCCGCCTTGGGAATCCCAAGTGTCGAAGTGACCGGGTTCGAAGCGGACGACGTAGTCGGAACAATCAGCCTTAAGGCAGAGGAGAACGGGTACGACACGACCATCGTCACCGGGGACCTGGATGCCCTTCAACTTGTCGACACCTGTGTCTCAGTCTTGACCATGAAGCAAGGCGTCACCGACACCGTGACTTACGGTCCTGAACAAGTCGTCGAACGATATGGCTTCGGCCCCGAGTACATCCCCGACTATAAGGCGCTCAAAGGCGACACCAGCGACAATATTCCTGGTGTGCCCGGAATCGGCGAGAAGGGCGCCTCCGACATCATTCAGCGGTTTGGCGCCATCGAGCAGCTTTTGGCACGCTTCGAAGAACTTGATGCCAAATACCAGAAGCGGATCGAAGGGAACGAGGATCAGATGCGCCAGAGCAAGTACCTCGCGACGATCATTCGAGACGTCCCCCTCGAATACGATTTCGAACCGTTCGTGCTCACCAAACCCCAGATGGACGCCGCTATTGCAATGCTGGAGAGCTTCGAGTTCCGCTCCCATGCCAGAAGGGCGCCCATCGTCTTGGGGGGGTACCTCGAAGGCGCAAAAGAGGCCGACAAGGACGCCCCGGTCGTCGAGGTTGAGGCGGAGAAGCTGGAGATCGAATTGGCCGAGATCGAAGCCTACGCCGCTATCGAGGCATTTGTCGGCGCGAAACCGTTTGCGATCTACTTCCAGGCGCCACCAACCCGAACCGACCTCTTTGAGGAGTCGAATCGCAAGGCGTTTATAGCGATCGGCAGTCAAGTCCGTGAGGTTCCGGAACAAGAGGCGATCCGTTTGCTTGAGAGCCGCCCCGAAGCTGCCATCCTTCACGACGCCAAGCCGGTCTATCGGCGAATGGACAAGCGAATCGGCAAGCCACGCTTCGATACGCTTCTTGCCGGGTACGTGCTTCGATCGGAACGTTCAGCCTATGCTCTTCGCGATCTTGTACAGGGATACCTCGATGTCGCGCCTCCTACCTCCGCCGGCGAACTCGCATCGGCCCTCTATCTACTTGGCGAGACGCTGTCAGAGCGGATTGAGAAAGAGTCTCAAACGAGGGTCCTCCAGGAAATCGAGCTCCCGCTCGTGCCAATTCTGGCCGAGATGGAGAAGCTCGGCATCCGCACTGATCGGACTCAGCTCAAGGAGTTCAGCAAGTCGCTCGAAGTGACGATCGACTTGACCACCCAGAAGATCTACGAATTGGCTGGGACGACCTTCACGATCGGGTCGCCCAAGCAACTCGGAGAGGTCCTCTTCGAGAAGCTCCAGATCCCCGGGGCCCAGAAGACGAAGACTGGATATGCCACGGGCGTCGAGGTGCTCAGCCTCATCGCTCCCCAGTACGAAATTGCCCAAGAGGTCCTGAACTGGCGCGAACTGACCAAGCTGAAGTCCACCTACGCCGACTCGCTTGAGAAGCTCATTCAGGCCGATGGGCGTATCCACACTACCTACAACCAAGCGGTCGCGGCGACCGGCCGGCTCTCGTCAAACGACCCGAACCTGCAAAACATTCCGATCCGCACCGAACTGGGACGCGGAATCCGCAAAGCGTTCACCGCCGGCTCCGGCTACCGACTGGCCTCGCTCGACTACTCCCAGATCGAACTCCGGGTTCTTGCCCACCTCTGCGGCGAACCGGCGCTTGTGGACGCGTTCAACCGTCATGTGGATGTCCATACCGTTACTGCGCAACAGATGTTCGGACTTGGGAACGGCGATGCTACGAAAGAGCAGCGCCGAATGGCGAAGATGCTGAACTACGCGGTTCTTTACGGCGTCACCGAATTCGGTCTAGCCCAGCAGTTGGGCGGAGGATTCAGCATTGCGGAGGCCAAGGAACTGATTCGGCTCTACAACGAACGCTTCCCTACCGTGGCTGACTTCACCAAGAGCATTGTCGGCGAAGCCCGGAGCAAAGGCTTCACGACCACGCTCTGCGGACGGCGGCGATATTTCCCGGACATCCACGCTCCAAAAATCATGGAGCGGAAATACGCCGAACGCCAGGCAATGAACGCCCCAATCCAAGGGGCCGCCGCCGACATGCTCAAGTTGGCCATGATCAAGGTCGACGCCCAAATCCGAGGATCTTCGACCCGAATGTTGCTCAACGTACACGATGAACTCGTGTTCGAGATCCCAACCGGCGAGGAAGGCGTTCTGGTACCGATCCGGTCCGACATGGAGCAAGCGTTGCCGCTTAACGTTCCGGTGGAAGTCGATGCTAAGATCGGCGCCGATTGGAACGACATGGTCCCGGTCTAGATTCGTCTACTCGTCAGGTAAGTCCCACTCGTCTTCGAGGCCGATCTTGTTCTTGCCGAATCGAGTCTTGCCGCCCAACGTCAAAAGCGTTAGGGCGAGAACGACGATCGTTACGACGCCGGCCACTTTCAGCACGTTCTGGATCACGATGCTGCGCTTGCCAGTAAGCGGGTCGACATGGATGCATCCGAAAAAGATGTCGGGCGACTTGACGCCAATCTGGCTTTTGCTGGCAAGGTCAATAGCCTTTCGGAAGCCGGACGTCGTGTACTGTGCTCCGAGGATGTAGCTGGACACCACTCCGGACGGCGTCACGAACATCACTCCCGCCGGGTGGTTGATGACGTCGGTCGCCGGGTCGTACGTGTAGAAGAACCCCAATGGGTTGGTGATCTTGTGGATGCTGTCCAGGCTACCGGTCAGAAAGTGCCATCCGGCTTCGGTCGCCTTCAGCTTCTTGGAGCCCGCCAGCGTCTCTTCGAGCCTCGCCTTCGCCTCATCAGGCTTCTCTTTTGGGTTGATTCCGATGACGATCACCGAGAGATCTCGTCCCACGAGCTTGTCGTCTATCTTCGAGAGCGTCGTCGCCAGGTTCTCCATTTCCAGTGTGCACACTCCGGCGCATTCATAGAAGATGGCAAGCACCAAAGCCGGCCTCCCCTTTAGCAGCGATCCAAATGTCACTGCGTGCCCGTCTTGGTCGGTGAAGGGCACGTCGCCCGGTAGCTGGCTGCCAAGTCGCTGAATGATACGGACGTCGGAGATGTTTACGCTTGGCGGCACAACCGCCGTGGCCTGTTGAAACCCTTGCCCCATCGCCACAACGGCCAAGAGACACCAGGCGGAAAGGCAGGCGAGCCGACGTGCAAGGATGTGGGAGGACATACTCCTATTATGGCAAGGAGCGTCATCTCCGGCGCGCAGTCACTGCCCACTGCACCTCTTGCCGAAGGGCGCGTAGAAGACCCCTAAGGATTGCAGACGTCGGTGATCGATCGCTAAATGCGGCGGCGATCGCCAGCAAGGAGCGCATCGAGAAGCGATCCTCTTTCGAGATCACGTAGATCGGTTCCCACTGCTGCGGACGGAATTTCGTCTTGAACCAATCCAGGCCGTCGAAGTTGTAGAAGCGCCTCCCATGGGCTCGGACCCAATTGGTGAGTGCAATGAGCCACCGTGGGTTGGGAAGCGGATTGGGCAGTCCGTGCAAGGACAGCGGCACGATGCCCATCGTAACGTACTCGGCGCCTGATTCCGCCACCGCCCGAATTGCGTAGTCCATTAGGATCTCCACTGTTCCGTTCGGGGCGTTAAGGGCTCGGGGAAACTGCTCGGTGAGCCATCCATTGCGTTCGGGCACCGGAGACAGCACCAGGAACCCGACGACTCGGCCGCCCTGTTCGGCAACGAAGACTCTCCGGCCATCGAGGCATCCTAGGGTTTCAGGTTCCACAAGGAAGTGCATGGGCGGTAATCCTCGGGTCGTTAGCCACTCAGTCAGACACCTACGAAGCTCAGGACTATTGATTGCTTGGGCGCTTGACCACTCTCGAACGACGACATGCTTGTTTACTGCCCGACTACGCTGCGCTCGGAGCGTCCGGTCCCTTTCGAAGATCGACTCCCAATCCTGAGGGTTCCAACTCGGTTGAGCGCCAAGACTGACCGTCGAATAACCTGGACGCCCGATGAGGCATCCGTTCAGACGCGCCTCCGCTCCAAAATAACATACGGAATGCCCGGCGGCCTCTGCGGCATCTTCCCACTCCCGAATGACGGCCTCAAGGGCGTCCTGGGAGCAAACGGGCGCTCCCGCTACGACTCGCACTCGCTTGCGGAGAACATATCCGACGACCGCATTTCCACTCGCAGAAAACCAGAGCTCGATTCCTGGATTGAGGATCTGAAAGCAGGTGCTGTTCCACCCGAATTCCAAGACAAGTTCACGGGCGCGGTGTACCGGCGAACCGTTCACCGGAAATTTCCTCGAGATCCGGCGAATTCAAGCGGCATTGCGTGAAATCTGAGGAATCGGGGACACGTAATAAATGTTGCTTCATGAAATCTGGTCATGGGAGACATTCTCGGAATCCACCATGTCACCGCCATTTGCGGTCCGGCCCAGGAGAATCTCGATTTTTACGTGGGAGTCCTGGGGCTTCGTCTTGTCAAGCTCACCGTCAATTTCGACGATCCTAGCGCTTACCACCTCTATTATGGCGATGCGGTAGGTTCGCCGGGCACGATCCTGACGTTCTTCCCCTATCCTGAGGGCCACCCGGGAAGACCGGGCGCCGGTCAGGCATCTACCGTGCATCTCTCGGTTCCATACGGATCCGTACCATTTTGGATCGACCGATTCACGGCCCATGAGATCGATTTTGACCGTCCGCAGACAATCGACGGGGCGGAGAGGCTGCGATTTCGGGCGCCGGACGGCCTCCAACTGGAGTTAGTGGCGAGACGTTGCCACGCTGCCGCCGTGTATTGGGAAGGTTCGCCGGTGCCGAAACAAAACGCGATTGGTCGGATCGAATGCGTGACCCTCGTTGAGCGCAAACTCGGCTCCACAAAATCGCTGCTTGAGGATCAGCTTGGGTATCGGCCGGTCGGTCAGACCAACGGGAAGCAGGCATTTCACCTCGGAGACGGCGGGCCCGAGAGCGTGCTGTACGTGAAGGAGGATCCCACTGGCCCGTCCGGTCGGCAAGGGCGGGGCGGCATCCACCACATCGCCTTTCGGATCGCCAACGGCGAAGCCCAGGTCGACAGCCGCTTGGAACTGGTCAAAGCCGGTTTGAACGTCAGCGCGGTGATGGACCGCAAGTACTTCCGATCCATCTACTTCCGCGAACCGGGCGGCGTGCTATTCGAGATCGCAACCGATCCACCGGGGTTCGCCGTCGACGAGGCGCCGGACTCCTTGGGCCATTCGCTGAAGCTCCCGCCTCAGTACGAGCTGTTTCGGGGCCGAATCGAGCGTACACTTCCCAGCCTCCGATTGCCGACGTTCCTCATATGAAGACGCCACCTCGACTAGTCCACCGCTATCAACCTCCCAAGGGCTCATCTGGGCGCACCTTGCTTCTGCTACACGGCACGGGTGGGGACGAGAACAGCCTGATTCCTCTATCCGGCGCACTGGACGCAACTGCCGGGATCTTGGCGGTTCGTGGCCAGGTTCTGGAAAACGGGGCTCCTCGCTTCTTCAGGCGACTCAGCGAAGGCGTCTTTGACCTGGACGATCTTCGGTTTCGGACTCACGAACTGGCCGACTTCATCGCCGACAGCGCCTCCGAATACGGCTTCTCGCTGAATTCCCTTGTCGCGGTTGGCTATTCGAATGGCGCCAACATCGCCTCAAGCGTTCTCTTTCTACGGCCTGAAGTCCTCGCCGGCGGCATCCTACTGCGCGCGATGACACCGTTCGAGACGGAAAGCGCTCTGAATCTCGCCGGCAAACGGGTCCTGCTTTTGGAGGGCAAGTTCGATCCGATTGTGCCGCTGGAGAACGCGGAGATGCTCCACCACCAATACGTTTTGGCGGGAGCCCAAACCGAATTACGCTGGATCGAGTCGGACCATCGTCTGACTCGCAGCGAATTGAACCTGGCGTCCGAGTGGTTACAGGGCGCATAGGCTCATGCCTTGCCCAGCCATGCCACAATATCGTAACCATGGCTGGTCACTCGAAATGGAAGAACATCCGCATCCGAAAGGGTAAGCAGGATGCCGTACGCGGCAAGATCTTTACGAAGTTGAGCCGCGAGATCATCGTCGCGGCAAAGATGGGTGGAGGCGATCCCGCCATGAACCCCCGATTGCGCGTCGCAGTTGAGAAAGCACGCGAAAACTCGGTTCCCGTCGACAATATCAAGCGGTCGATAGCACGAGGAACCGGTGAAATCGAAGGCGCCGATTACGAAGAAATCGTATACGAAGGGTATGGTCCAGGCGGCTCGGCGATCATCCTGGAGTGCTACTCCGAAAACCGCAATCGGACGGTCGCCGAAGTAAGACACGCATTCAGCAAGCACGGAGGCAGCCTGGCTGAAAATGGCTCGGTCTCATGGCAGTTCAAGCACCTTGGCCAGATCCTCGTCGACAAGGGCACGTTGGACGAAGAGGACTTCACGCTACAGGCGCTTGACGCAGGTGCCGAAGACGTCATACCTGACGAAGATGGCTTTACCGTCTATACCGCTGTCGAAGACCTGCACCGGGTGAACAGCGCACTCGAAGGAAGCGGAATCAAGGCCAGCGAAGTTGGCCTGACTTTCGTGCCGACAAACAAGGCCGAACTGTCCAGCGACGACGTTGACAAGCTACTGAACCTGCTGGAACGACTGGACGATCTGGATGACGTCCAGGAGACGTACGTGAACGTCGACATCCCAGACGATATGCTCCAGGAGGAGTGAGCGTCCGTACCCGCCTGCCCATCGTCACGTTGCTTCTGATTGCCGCGAACATCGTCGCGGCGTTCTGCCTGTTGGTCAACCCGGATCTGGCGGTCCAACTGGGCTTCCGGCCAAACCATCCGAGCCTTGTCGGCGCATTTACGAGCCTGTTCTTGCACGCGAACGTGCTCCACTTGCTCGGAAATATGGTGTTCTTGGCCGCCGTCGGCGTGGCGGTGGAGCTTGCGACCGGTTCGTTGCGCTTCGTGATCGTCTACTTCGCGGGCGGGTTGATCGGAATTCTGACCCACTTCCTCATCACACGTCATGCGGCGGACCCGTCCCCGTTGATTGGCGCAAGCGGGTGCATCGCCGGTTGCGCGGCTTACTACAGCGTCCGCTACACCCGCCTCCGCGTAGCGCTGGCGCCGAAGCTGGCGATGTCGGTCGCCGCCGTCACCGGCATCTGGCTGGGACTTCAGATCGTCGGAGCGTTCGTGCGCATAGGGGAATCGGGCGGCATCGCGTTTTGGGCACATATCGGTGGCTTCGCCGCCGGAGCGCTTTTGAGCGTGGTTTTCCGTGCGCCCGATCTTGAGCAGGTTAAGCTGGGTCACGAAGTGCTCGATCGGATGAACTCGCGCGGCCCGGGAGCGGCCGAATTCGCGGCCAAGGAGCATCTCGCCAAGCACCCCAACGACCTGAAGGCCCTGTGGGACCTCGCCAACGCGCAGCAGTCTCAGGGAGAGATCCGGGAGGAGGCGCAAACGCTACTGCAAATCGTAGGGCAAAGCACCGAATCTGACCAGGTTGAGGCTGTTCGCAGACTGTGCCAGTCGGGACACGCCAGCCTGTTGCCTGCAATTCGTCGCCTGCAGATTGCCGATCGGTGCCACATCGAGGCGCCTGCCATCGAGCGGGCATTGCTTCGAAGCGTAGTCGAGGGGCCGGTGAGCGATCCGCAGCGACCGGATGCAATACTTGCTTTCGTGTCGATCGAGCGAGAATCACAGCCGGATGTCGCTCAGGGCCTTCTTGCCGATCTGGTGAAGAATTACCCATTGCACCCGGCGGTAGACCTGGCCCAGAAGCGAGGGTGGCTGGCATGAAAAACAAGTGGCGCAAGCTGGGTCCCGAGCTTACCAGCGACATCCTGTTCGCCATCGTACGCACGGTTTGCTCCACGATGCGCTTTCGGATGGTCAACTACCCGGCCGACGACCACAACCTGATCTTCTGCGGATGGCACGGCCGCTCGTTCACCTTCGCCAACCAGTTCCGAAGGCGTAAATGGTGGGTGATCATCAGCCACTCGAACGATGGTGAAATCCAGAGCCGCATCTTCTCCAAGCTAGGCTATCGGGTCATCCGGGGCTCGACCGGGCGCGGCGGAGTCCGAGCCGCGGTGGAGGCGATTCGAGCCCTCAAAGAAGGCGGCACGATGGCGATGACGCCCGACGGCCCGCGTGGCCCGAGCGGAGTAGTCCAGGGCGGGGTGATGCTCATGGCGCTCAAAAGCGGAGCCGGCCTCGTACCGGTCGGCATCGCGTCTCATCCACATTTCTCCGCCAAGTCGTGGGACCGCTACATGATTCCGATGCCGTTCTCGAAGTGCATCATGATTTTCGGAGACCCCATCTACGTCCCGCCCGGTTCAACTGAAGAGCAAGTTGAAGAAGTCCGCCTCAAACTGGAGCACGAGATCCATCGGCTGGAAAGAGAAACCGAGGACAGATTGGGGATCAGAACTCAGTTGGTTCGGTCTTGACTGAAAACCCGATCGCGCGATCAGCCCTTGCCCGCGTACCAGAAAGCCCTCCGCCAGTTATGTCGCCGAAGCTTAGCCAGTAGTTCGGAAGGGATGTCCGGAAGATCGGGGATGCTGCAATTGAGTTCGGCCTGACGAGCGTTGCGCATGCCGGGAATGACGGTGCTGACGGCCGGATGAGCGAGTGCAAATTTCACTGCCGCTTCGGCTAACGTGTATCGGCTTCCCTCAAGCTCCGAGCGGATAGCTTCGACCCGCTTCACCACTCGGATCAACCGGTCGCCAGCGAAATAGTTGTTCCGGAAATCGTCCTCTGCGAACCGCGTATCCGCTGTGAACTTGCCGGTGAGTGCGCCTTCGTCGAATACCACGCGCACAATGACGCCCGTACCCGTCTCGCCCGCCACATCGAGCAGTTCGGCCGCCGGTTCCTGTTCGAAGATGTTGTAGATCACTTGAACCGCGTCGACATGACCTCCTCGCATCAGGTCGATCACTGAATTCTGATCGTGCTCGGGTGTGGAGACGCCGATCAGTCCGATCTTGCCCTCCTGCTGCAGTTTTCGCAACGAGTCGAACGGAGTTGGACGTCGGTTCCAAGCCCGGGTCCACGTGTGTAGTTGCAGAAGATCGATCTTCTCCGCCCCAAGACACTGAAGCCGTTCCTCGACGTTCGTTCGCAAGTACGACTCCGGATAGCGATCGTCGGCGACGTCGTACGGAGATGGTGGCCAATCGCCCGCCGTGGGAGGGGTCTTTGTGGCTACGAAGACATTCTGTGACCCACGCTCTCTCAGGACATGTCCGATGATGCGCTCGCTCTTCCCGCCCCCGTACCCCGCAGCGGTATCGATGAAGTTGACTCCCATGTCCAACGACATTGCCAATGACTCGACCGAGTCGCCATCGGATTGCGGTCCCCAACTACCTCCGATGGCCCATGCCCCAAAACCAACTTCCGAAACATCTACGCCGTGCTTCCCGAACTTTCGATACCGCATGGGTGGAGTATACGGCACCCAAACACTCCAATGCATACGAATGCAAAACCTGCTAAACTAAATGCAGTCGTATGCAGAAGCTTGGAGTTGAAACGGGAAAAAAGGAGATCGTTACGCTCGACGATATCGCTCGGCGGGCCGGCGTCTCGCAGCCGACGGTGTCAAGGGCACTTGCCGACAGTCCCCTGATCAGCGCGAAAACGAAGGCGCGAATCCAACTGATTGCAGACGAAGCCGGATACCAGGTCAATCTCATCGCGCGAAGCCTAAAAACAAAGTCGACGCGCACCCTGGGACTGGTGGTGCCGGAAGTCAGCAACCCCTACTTTCCGAAGCTCATCCAGTGTTTTGCCGACGCTTCCCGCGCCGCCGGCTACAACCTTCAGCTCCAGTTGAGTGGGGCTTACCAAGAGGCAGAAGCATCCTGCCTCGGCTATCTTCGTGAAGCTCGGGTTGACGGCATCTTGATCGTGACTTCCCAAGGCGGGCTCCCCGCCAAGGCACAAGCCGAAGCTTTGCTCAATGCGGGGGTTCCCGTCGTCGTCTTAGGATGGGTCGACGAATGCGAACGCCTCGATGTGGTGATGGCGGACGACGCGATAGGCGGTCGTGCCCTTGCCCGGCACTTGATCGAGGCTGGGCACACTCGGATCGCTATCGTCGGCGCTGCCCTCCATCGAGGCCCCTACGACCGACTTGTTGGTTTCCTCGACGGCTTGGCGGAGGCAGGATTGGACGCCGAGAGGACCGTTTGCTTCCAAGCGGCATCCGATGCCGACGTTGAACGTGCTGTCGAGAGTTGGCTCACGATGTCCGAGCGCCCAACCGCCCTGTTCGCCTATCGCGACGTTTTGGCCGCGGTCCTTCTCAAGCATCTGTCCGACCGGGGCCTTTCAGTTCCCGCCGACGTGACGGTTGTCGGGTTCGACAACATCGATCTCGCGACCTACGTTACTCCACGACTAACGACCGTCGATCTGTCAGTCGAAGCGTTAGCCTCTGCGGCCGTAAAGCAGATCCTGGCCCGAATCAACGAACGGCCCATGGAAGCCGCCCCAAGCAGGCAGATTCTCGGTACCCGACTCGTCGTGCGTCAGTCCAGCGGTCCGCCGCCACTCCAATCTTCGCTAATGCCTTGGCAGAGGACGACTGCGTAGAATCGACACTCCATCGAGGCGCCACCTCGATCCAAACCCGAACCCCAGAATTCACCGAACCGGTGCTTAGGTGTTCAACTGAAACGAGGGAAAACAAGGAATGAAGCAACTACTTGAAGAGCGCCTGATCAACGGCGACTTTGCCATGGGCGAACTTGGCTGGCAATTTGAAGTCAACGGAAACGCGCACGGAACCGCGTCGGTCGAAAGGGAAGGACCTGATGGCACGCCTTCCCTGAAAGTTACGGTTCAGGAAATCTCCGAATCCGACGCTTGGCACCTCCAGGTTGCCCAGAAAGGTATCAACTTCACCAAGGGCAACTCTTATGTCATGTCTTTCTGGGGACGGGCGGACAGCAACGTTCAGATCAAACTGAATTTTCAGCAGGACCACGAACCTGGGGAGCATCATGCAGCTCAGCAGGAGATTCGCCTCAATTCCACGTGGCAGAAGTTCGAGTACGATTTCGTCGGACCATACGACGACTCCGAAATGAAGGTCCAGTTCACGGACCTTGCCACCAAAATCGGACAGACATATTGGTTCTCAAACTGCTCGCTCCTTGAAGGGACCGCCCAGTAGGCGATCTGTGCTTCCACCCCATGACCACTTGCGGCTCGGCGCCTGCGCACGTCGCCATAGGAAGTTCTATCCAGTAACGAAATTGTGCAGCGCTTCGAAATAGCCTATCCCAGCCATGAGTTCACGGATGAGGGCTGGATTCCTGGACCGACCAGGATGACGAGAAGCGGACTTGAAGTCGTGGGATGGGACCGCTGCCGTGAAATCCGGAGAGGAAGTCGGGGTTCTCGGTCCACTCAGACTGGGGAACCCCG
>JARLGV010000024.1 GCA_031292555.1 Fimbriimonas sp. | reverse complement strand
GGCAGATGCGAAAAATGCTTGTTATACGGTTCTATTGCGAATTCGGTAATCAAGTAACTTTGGTCACCCCTTCGGTTCACAGGATCGAATCCATCAGCATACAGCAGCCAATGGCTTTTGGCCGATAATCGCCAAACCCTACCACTGTGTGGATGACCGCCCGTTATCTGTGCGCCTGGCCCCAGTATTCGTTCCGCTTCCGCAATTGACGAGCGAAGAGGATATATTCCAGAGACCCCAAAGACGTCGTCTACAGATGCAGTACGGAGTAGCAAAGCCGATATGAGCGAGAGCGTGGTCAGCATGATGGTGATTGTCGTGGCCCGATATATCCAGGACTGCAGTATATCCAGGACTGCAGTTCGCACCTGTGTGCGACTGAGTTTGGAAGTTGGCGAGGAAAATACTTGCTCTACTTCTAGTGCATCGACTTGGTGTAGTCTTCGAGAATATACTCGCCTTAGTCATCGCGCATTGACTACTTATGGTTATCGAGGATATACTTGTCTTTGTGGCCGCGCCTATAAAGAAGCCAATCAACGTCAAGATCGCCGAAGCTCTCACCAAGATGAACTCAGTGGCCGTGGATGGAATCGTCCGTGGCCCGCTAATGCCAGAAGTTCAACGCAGATTACTGCGAGAGCATGGGTGGTTGACTGAGATTATCAAGGGTTGGTACTACTGTTCCAATCCTCTTGGTCAGGCTGGATCCACCGCTTGGCTGGTCCACTTCTGGGCGTTCTTAGCCCAATATCTGGACAGCCGTTTCGGTGACGATTACTGCCTCGCGGCTGATGCTTCGCTTCGGATGCAGTCTGGACTCACAACCGTCCCAGTTCAAATCTCGGTGATTATCACGCGGGAAGACAATAATCTGATTCGACTTCCTAGTGGCAAATCCATCTTTCCAATGAAGCAGGCAGAACTTCCTGCCAAAAGGGAGAAGGTCCACGGCGTGTGGTGCATGACGCTCGAATCTTCGCTGGCGGTTGCAAACGCCAAGTTCTTCAATGAAGCTAAAGAATTGGCGGTGACCGCACTTCAAGCGGCCAACTCCCAAGAGGTCCTGCGACATATCGTTGAAAAGCAAGCGCCTGTCTTGGCCGCTCGGCTCGCGGGTGCCTACCAACACATTGGGCGAGCGATCGATGCAAATCAGATAATTCGAACAATGGGTGTCATTGGTTACAACATCAAGCCAGTGAATCCATTCACAGAGCCTGTCGTTATCCTCGGCGGCTCTCGCACTCCGTCACCTTATCGTCACCGAATTCGAACAATGTGGGCGGAAAGGCGGGAGACAGTGCTTCAGGTTTTCCCTGAACCGCCGAGCCCAGTGAGCAAGGAAGACTATCTGAGTCGCATGGATGAGATCTTCGTAACGGACGCTTACAACTCGCTGTCGATTGAAGGTTACCGAGTTAGCGAGGAGTTGATCGCAAAGATTGCCAGTGGAGCTTTTAATCCAGGGCAGAACGACACGGATCGCCAGCAGCACGACGCCTTGGCGGCACTTGGCTACTGGGAAACTTTCAAGCTCATCCGTGCAGCCGTGGGACGTGTCTTCGACGGCGAAGATGCGGCGACGATTTTCGAGCAAGAGCATCGCAACTGGAACGTGGCGATGTGCGGTCCTTTGATCCGTTCAGGCGTGATGCAAATGAGTGACGCGCTCGGCTACAGAAACAACGTTGTGATGATAAAGGATTCAGATCACGTCCCGCCCCCGCACTACGCGGTGATGGATTGTATGGAGGAGCTAATCGAGAGGCTTCACGAAGAGAAGGAACCTTGCGTTCGCGCTATCCTTGGTCACTTCTTCTTCGTGTTCATTCACCCGCTGCCCGATCGCAATGGTCGAATATCGCGTTTCATGATGAACACGATGCTCTCAAGCGCCTCTTATCCTTGGACAGTCGTGAGAGTATCAGAACGCCAAAGATACCTTGACGCATGTGAAGCTGCTTCCTTCGGAACTGACTTCAGGCCGTTCGCGGAGTTCATCGCAGGTGAAATGAAGGCTTCTTGAACGGAACGAGCGTGACCCCGTGCTTTGCCAAGGTTCCTTCCTGCGGTCTGTGGATAGCTAGATCAACTTATTAGTTACGATTCAGCGTAGCTATGGAGTCGATTACGCTTTGGCGAGACGGAGGGTTGTGCGCCAAGTAATCTTCATGGCGACATACCTAGCCTTTGACGAATTCGATTTAAATGGGCTAAGCGTCAAGAAGACACGCTCTAGTGGTTCGATCACTGTGGTGAGCATGTCTAGGTCGAGGGATCACAGTCGCCAGGTCACGAACGACTTTCTGTTCGTAGCCACCGGGCTCTCGTATGCCGGTGGCAATCTTATCGTCGCCTTGGATTCGAAATCCAGGCCAGTAGGCTTCATTAAGGGGATTTAGCCAGCGATGCAGTTCCTAAGATTTTGGGATCAGGCGTGGATGCCCTGGAATCTGGTCTTTGAATGAGCAACGAGGGCGCGAACTGGTTGAGCACGTTGGCTGGAAGATAGCGGCCGAGACCGAACCACCTATTTCTGGACTTCGACAAAGTAGAACGTGGAATCACTCACCGGCAGGTCGTCGGCCTGAAACTCGCGTTGCATCTCTGGTAGATCGTTCAATGGCTTGAGGGCCAATGTCGCCAGGGCGCCTTTCTTGAGCTTGCCCAGTGCCGTCACGGCGCCCTTGCGAATCCCCCATCGGAAAACTCGGACCACCTGGCCGACCTTCACATGGGGATCTTTGCCGCTGACGAGCTTTACGACCGTGTAATCGCCTGAGATCAGCGCGTTCTTATAGGGAGCGATCGTCTTGGGCGCAGGAATCTTGCTGGAAGCTTTTAGGGTGGCGACGACCGTCACGGTGGACTTAACCGGACCACGCAACGCGAGCAGGCAGATAGCAGAAAGAAGGACCATCTTGGGTAGCCAGAATCTACCTCAAGCCACTTCAGCAGAATCCGTGTCAGACCCGAATCCGAGCAGGCTTGAAGCCGGTGCAGCGAAGTATATTGATATGCCTTGTACCGGAGGGAAGCCCACTTGCCGATCCGGGTCGCTAGACATGAGTCACGTTTTTCGAATCGAAGGATCGTCAAGTGCAGGGCCATCTGGATGGTCAGCGTCTGTTAACCCAACTCTGCTGGGAAGGTTGGTCCTTTTCGTTCTCGTTTCGTTCGGAACCATTGTTGCGGTTCCCGCTCGACCTCAGGGTCAGGCGGACCGTCCTCATTCGGGCGTAGCCTTTCCTCGGCCTATGATAAGGACTCCGATTGGCCGCGTCCCCGGGCATACGATTGCCGATTCCAGCGATTTGGGTGTTCTGCTCGGCGATAGCGTCGTCCGGGGATTCGGAGGCAGTCCGGTCTACTACAACGACCAGGGGCCGATCTTCCATCGCGCCGCCTACCGATTTGTTGCCAGCGCGGATAGACCGGTCCGTTGCCTCGATGGATATGAGGGAATCCATACGTGGCTCAACCGGGGAGTGACCGCGAATGGGACCAATGCGACGTTGGCAAGGTGGTCGATCGACGTGACCTCACGATTGACCAGAGGCGCCCAGACGAAGGGAAGTCGTGTGACAAGCGTTCTGGTCAGTACAGGCTTTATGGATGTCGCTCAGGGCGTGCTTAGGCATCACCTTCCCGCCGCCGAAATCAAACTCAAGAAGAACTTGCTGCTGCTCGTACGGCGAGCCAAGGCGGATCGAGTCCGGATCGCTTTCCTTGAGATTCCCGATCCCACAAAGGCGCCTCTTGGCAAACGGTTCCACACTAAGGCGGGAACTCCAGTCGTACCCTTCTACGAAGAGCAGAAGCTCAACCCGGCGATGCGTCGCGAGTTCACCGAGGCAGTGCAGCGGTACCGAACATTTCTGGAGACCACGTTGGCGGCTGAGGGCGCGGAAATAATCGACTATGCGAGCTTCCTGCCCACCGGCTACTTTTGGGACTCTCACCATCCAAGCGATCCCGGCTACGCCAAGCTCGGTCAGCTTCTAGCGAAGCGATATCCTGGACCGGTCGGCAAGGGATAGGGAACGCTGGAAGGGCCGCTTTGAATGGTCTCTCTGGGCGGGACGGCCCGATAGCGAAGCGAATACAGCTCATTGACCAGAAGGTGGTCTTGATACGATTCGAGCCAGTTCTTCAGGACCCACGATGGTCACCTTTCCACTTTCCCACGCAAGGACGCTCCGTTGATCGTTGCGTTGAAAGTAGAAGACCCAAGCTGGCGAAGAGCTATAGGGCCCGTTCGCGGTACCGGAGGAAAGTGCCTGATCCCAGACTGCCTTCCGTGACTGGCTTTCAAGTTCATTCAAGGTCGTGTAGGGGTGTCCTTCAGGGTTCACCTGTGAAGCTTCGGTTTCTAGGAACGGCCTAAGCTCTCGGGTTGCTTCATCCGGGTTTCGGAAAGCGGGGTAGTGGCCGCCATGTGATTCCGGATAGGCAGAAAAGGCCTTGATCATTCGATCTGCAACAAGTAGCTGCCGATTCGTTTCGTTCGCGATGCCGGTGCCTATGAAGAGCTGGGCAAAACTCCACACGACATAGGCGACAGGGGCGAGAATGACAACGAACACGGCCGTGCGTATTTTTGACTTCAACGCGAATTCACCAGTGTCCGACCGATTCCCAGGAATAGCCCAATCTACCACCATCCGCCCAAGCAGGAAGGGCAAGAAAACGCAGCATTAGGAACTCTATATGTGAGATTGCGGACGCCTCTCATGGACTGCAGCTTCATAACTGAAGCAAGTGAGTTCGCTGCGGGCCCTGGTTGCTAGATCCTGTCTAGACGTCTGGATGAATCGACAGCCGACTTGGAACCTGTCTACGTTGCGGCAAAGCGGTCACTGGCTTCGACTATCCGCGCCGACATCGCCTCGTTGCCCTCGTGTCCTGATTGGAAGAACTCCATATCCACGTCGGGCCACCGTGCCGCCAGTTCCCAGGGGGAGCCGCTCAGATTCCAGAGGTCAAGCCTCCCTTGCAGGATCACGCCTGGAATGCCACGAAGGCGATCCGCTCCGCGAAGGATCTGGTCGTCCTCAAGAAAGTGCCCTTTGCGCCAATAGTGGGTCACAAGTCGAGCAAAGGCAAGGCGAAATTCAGCCGACTCCAATCGCGGACTTGGCGGGGCAGTCGGGACGATCGCCGATTCCCACTCGCACCACCTCCTTGCAGCCTCGCTGCAAACAAGCAAGTCCGGTTCGAACAGCAGATCGTGATACTTGTCGACGACGCTACCTGGAACCGATGATCTCTCAGCAAATTCCCGGAACCGGAGCCAGGCTGCCGGAAACAGCGCTCCGAGCCCTTCTGTCATCAGTTCAATCTCTTGGCGGCGACCCAGCCCCATCACGATCAGTATCAGAGCGCTAACGCGATCCGAGAATCGTTCCGCATAGGCGAGTGCCAGGACCGATCCCCAACTTGCACCCCAGACCAGCCATTCCTCAACGCCGAGCATCATCCGCAGCGCCTCAATGTCGCGAATCAAATGGGTGGTTGTGTTGCACGATAGATCGACATAAACATCGGACGCGTGCGGCAAACTGCGTCCGCAGTTACGCTGGTCGAAGAGGACGATCCGATACCGCTCTGGGTCAAAGTTGCGTCGCTGATTGACTGTACAACCCGAACCCGGCCCACCGTGAATTACTAACGCCGGCATTCCATTCGGGTTGCCGCACGTCTCCCAATACACTAAATGCCCATCCCCGACGTCCAAGTGACCCGAGGCGTAAGGTTCTATCGGCGCGTACATCAGGGTCGAAACTCTACCTTATGCGCTCTTCAGTCGAAACGGCTGGCACGACCTGACTGGAATGCCTTGATATTCTTGCGCGCGAGTCTATCATGTCCCGCGAAGTGCGGGCAGAACATAGGGACCCTTGGGAATGGCCGCGATGGTCGCCGACGAGCCGTGACGCTTGAATGCTCGCTCCTGCGCTGCTTCGACAGAGGGCTGAGGATCGACGAACAGCCTTCGCAACCGATCATCGGGGATGCCCGAGCAGACCATGGAGATCGTCCGTCCCCGGACGGCCCGGGCAAAGAGTTCGATCTGCCATTGGTCCGGTACGAAATTCCAGGACGGCGACTCGATCAGCTCGGGGAAGTCCTCGATCGTATCGAGACCGAGGAGGCAATCCGTGAAATGCTGACTTCCGATGCCTTCCATACATTCCGATGCAATGACAATCGATCCGCCAGGCTTGAGGATCGGCAAGGCTCCGACCATCCCTTTCACCGTTTGGTAGAATGTCAGATCTAGCGGGTATCCGCCACCGGATGTCACGACGATGTCGACGGGGTCAGGCAACTCCGCACGCACCTGCGCCCTTACGAACTCGACGCCTCGGTTCCAGGCCAGTTCCATGTCGCCGGCAAAGAAAGCGCAAGGCCTCTTGGCGCTGTCCAGGGCGCAATCGACGATGAAATCGGGTGGGGCCATGGATGCGATTGCCAATGCCTCCTCGTGCACCGGGTTCCCCTCGATCTCGCCGTTTGTCGCCTTCGGGCTCTCGAGAAAGCGCGGGCTATGCCACGCTTGGACGGTTTGAAGGCCGGCAACGCCCGGCATCACCATCTTGCGGCCCCCTGCATACCCGGCCATGAAATGCGGCTCGATCATGCCAACGGTGATTCGCAGGTCGGCGTCGAGGTATTCGCGGTTCAGGAAAACCGGTACGCCATTCGGCGACATTCCAACGAACGGATGATCGGCGCGACAGTCGTGGTTAACGACGCGCATCCGCGTAACTGTCTCTGGACCCAGGAGGGCGGTTAGTTCATCACGAGAGTTTGAGCGGTGAGTCCCAGTGGCGATCAGAATCGTGATCTGGGCGTCCGGTATCCCGGCGGTCTCCAGCGTACGCAATATCACTGGGACGATGTGGGCGTTTGGAACGGGCCGAGTAATGTCGCATACGACGATGCAAACGCGACTCCGTCCCCGAGCAAGTTCGGCCAACGACGGCTTACCAATGGGATGCTCAATCGCCTCGGTTACTGCAGCCTCGATATCTTCAATCGGTTGAGAAACCGAGACCCCAAGCACGCCGACCAGGCTTTCATCCGGAATCTCTGCCGCGAGCCCCGTCTTGCCATAGTCGAAGACAACCTGCATCCTGATGCAAGCCTACACCAATGCTGTCGATCCGACCCTCGAATCGGTCCGAAAGGAACCGGCGATTGCTAATGTCAAAGAGTGGTTTATTAGCGGGACTTCGGAGGTCATCTGGTCGTCGTACTCAGACACTGATTCCACTTTACCGACTTGCAGCGACCCGGTCCGTCGCCATATAATGCTCCTGCTGTGAACAAACTGTCCCTCGTATTTATGCTGACCGCCGTTGCCGGATTGTCCCATGCCGACCTGAGGTCCGAGATCCAAGCCTCCCGCAAGAAGCAGGAGAAGGCGGCCATGGCGAAGGACGTAAAGGGGGCGGAAGCGGCCATGAAGGAGTCCATGACGTCCGACTTTAAGTACGTGCAGGACGGCAAGACTCAAGATTCCAAAACCTTCATCGCCAACTTCACGGCGAGCATGGTCATGATGGATAAAGTTACGACCTCGTCGACGCGAATTATCAGTCTCAAGGAAAGCGGCAAGACGGGCTCCGGCAAGGTCGAGCTCAAGATGACGGGAACCATGAAAGGCCAAGGCAAGAAGCTCCACTCCATGGACTGGACCGGAGTCTTCACCGAGGAGTTTCGCAAAGTGGGAGGTAAGTGGAAGCTCGCGACGATGACGGCCGGATCGCAGAAGTTCCTGATGGACAACAAGCCAGTCAAGATGTGACGACCGCTTCAACCACTCCCTGACTGGTCCCAAGACCTCGTCGGAATGGATTCGTTTCTTATTTCGCGCAAGTTAGTCTCCCGGACGAATTAGGTCGGTAGTATCGAGGCATGACCCCCGGTCGCGTGCCTGATTTCGATCAGTTGCTTACCGTCTTGCGTTGTGGGCGCCCCGATCGTCCGGTACCGTTCGAGTTCATCGTCGATCCCGTCCATCTCAAGGTTTTTCTGGGAGACGCCTGGCAAGAGGGTGATTCAACCGAGGCGATCCTGCATAACTGGGTGACCGGGTTTGCCGCTGCCGGCTACGACTATGCGACTCTGCCCTTATGGTTGCTGGACATCCTCCAATTCCCAAAGCCGGCACGGGAATTCGAACGCAGTCTCGGGATGGCGCATGGAGGCGTGATTACCGATCGGCAGTCGCTGGAGGCCTACCCTTGGCCGGATCCCGAGATCGGCGATTACGAGATCCTCGACTTGGCTGCCTCGTTCCTGATTCCCGGCCAGAAGATCGTCATGTCCGGCCCTGGAGGAGTCTTGGAGAACGTCACCAACTTGGCCGGCTACGAGGACCTCGTCATGCTCCTCGAGGACGACCCCGAAACCGCCAAGGAGTTGTTCGACAACGTCGGTTGGAGGCTGCTGCGCTTCTATGAGAAGGTGGTCGACCATCCGGCGATCGGCGCCGTGATCGTGAACGACGATTGGGGGTTCAAGACTCAGCCGTTCTTCCGAGTCGAGACGATGCAGGAATACGTGTTCCCATGGAAGGTGCAGATAGTCGATCGGATCCATGGCGCCGGCAAGCCGGCGATACTCCACTCCTGCGGCAACCTCGAACCGCTATGGGACGATATCCTGGACGGCATCCGCATCGACGCCAAACACTCGTTCGAGGACACCATTTTGCCGGTCGAAGACGCATACGAGCGGTTCTGCGGCCGAATGGCGATTCTCGGCGGAATCGATGTCAACTTCCTTTGCAGTTCGACACTGGGGCAAATCGAGACGCGCTGCCGTTCGATGCTGGAACGCTCTGCTTCGCGCGGCGGCTACGCTCTCGGAAGCGGCAACTCGATTCCTTACTACGTGCCATTCGAGAACTACCTCGCGATGCTTCGTGTCGGGTTGAACTGAATCACTGGGTCGCCCTCAAGTGGTTAGGTCGAGGGTTGCTCTGTGTCGGAATAGGCCTCAGCGAAGGTCAAGCGGTGAGTAAAGAACTGCTCTCCCGAATCCGGCGCGATCACGTGGCGCTCACCGTCGGGGCCGATGACGCCCGCCCGGCAACACGATGGGTTTGAAGCATCGACCGCGTTCGTCGTAACGAAAGGAATCCCCAGCGCTCTGGCCCAAAGATTCTGATTCGCTTCGTGGTACGCCCGATACGCGTCGTGCTCAGGACCGGTCGCGTTAACGGCGTGAAAGATGATCTCGGCGCCCATCTTGCGTAATTGCCAGGCCAGATACGGGTTCGGGAGCGTCGTGAACCCCGGCGTCGCCCACAGATCGTTGCAGATCAGAACTCCAAAGCAAACTCCTTTCCACGTGAAGGTTCGCAGGGCTCCGCCGGCATAGGCGCTCATTTCTCCGTCACCGGGATGCCGCAGGGAACTGCACAAGAGTATCTTGGAGTGGGCCCCAAGATACTCCCCGAGAGGGGAATACACGCGAACCTGGTTGTAGCACAGGGCTTCACTCCCTTTAAAGCAAGTGCCCAACAGAATGCCCACCCCACGCGCCTTCGCGTACGCAGTCACAGAAGCGAGAGCGCCTTCAAGTATTCCCTGGTCGAATCCTGCGTGATAGCCCGAAAGGCTGCCTTCAGGTGTGAGCAGGAATTCCGTCTGAACCTGAGCCGCCCGGTCGATCGCCCGGAGAATGACCTCCTTGTTGGCTTCGATATCCCGTGACACGGTCATCTGCAGCCCAGCCACGACCCAACTAGGCGCGGCGTCGAACCTTGATTCGGATCCGGGATGACTCAGACGACTCACCACTTCGTTCATTTCGTAGCTCCCACGCCCATCATACGATGCGGTGCGTGGGCCGCTGTTCGAGGGGACTACGATTCCTTCTTGAACCTTATTCTTCGATTTTTCTGGTCAAGCGTTACCGCATACATTTTCAGGACCTTTCCACCGATGTTTCCTATTGGAAACAGGTCCTGTATCTCCACTTCCAATACATCGAGCGGCATTCCTTCGATCTTTGGTTTCTCCTTGAGCTTGGCGCCGTAAATGTCGAATTCGTTGAACAGAGTCCTTGCATGGCCGACGACGTGCGGCGCCTCAGCTAACGGCAGTTGGTCCTTATACTTCATCGGAACCATAAGCCCACCGTCCGACCCTGAATCCACATGCGCGTCGAATTTGACTTTGCCGAGTTCTACGCTTAGCAGTGGAACGCCGCCCCGCAGGCTATATTTGATTGACTCCTTAGGCAGCGATCCGATTTCGATTTCGACTAGCTTCTTCGGATAGTCGAGAGTCAACAGGAGATCGCCAAATGCCGCCGTGCCAAGAACGCCGTCAGACAGCTTGCCGCCATCTCTGCCTCCAGAGCCGATCATTCTCACGCCGTACAGGTGGACGTCGCCGATCACGATCTCTGGCACCTTGTAGATCTTTACCGCCTGTCCGTGCTTTCCACTCGGGTCGCCCGCAATCGCCTCTCCTACTATCGGCAGACCGAGCGACTTCGCTACTGAATCTGCAATCCGCCCTCCTTGGCCGCCCGTGTCGAGCAGCATGCGCAGCGACCGAGTACCGATGTGAATCTCGATCAGCGGAGCCTGCCGTGAAGAGGGAAGCATAGGAGCCGTCGAGGCCTTGTCGCAAGTGGCACGATCTACGATGGCCGGGCTGTGTTGAGCCATTGCGAGACAGAGGATTGCTGGAAACATATCAACAAAACGGGAGACTTAATCTAAAAAGTTCCGTATTCTTAGAAAATTATGTCGGAAATCGAATCGAACATCCGTCATCTGCGTGTGCTCAACAGCCCGATCCGATTGCAGATTCTCACCTATCTTCGTGCCTTTGGCTCTAGGACAGTCTCTGAAATAGCGGAATGGATCGGCATAGAGGACCACCTGCTTTACTATCACTTGGGACAGCTCGCCAAGGCAGAGTTCGTTGAGATCGATGGAACCCGACCGGGCGCAACGAAACCCGAAACCATCTATCGTGCCAAGAAACGGCTGCGTGTGGCCGGGCCCTACTCTCAAAATGAGGTTTGGCGCAAAGATGTCGCCAAGAATGTCGCTCAAGTCCTTCGCATCGCTGCGCGCGAGTACGAATCGGCCCTTGAGGCGTACCCAGAAACCGCGTCTGAGACTTGCTCGCTTCATCGCATGACGGCTCGCCTTACCAGTGCTAGGCGCGCCGAACTCCGGCAGAAGATCAACGAACTTGCCGATTGGATCCGTGAGAACGAGGACGAATCTGGCGACAGCTACACGGCTACCTTCGTCGTCTCAAACCTCGCAAAGCGCACCAACGTGGTATGGGAGAATGATTCACGCCGAACAGCCAATCGACGAGAATGATGTTTGGAAGTGATGGAGATCGTCCTCGTGATAGTCCTGGATGGTTCCAATCAACTGCCGAGGGCCCGTTCCGATGACCAAGGACGATGCAAGCATGAAGAGTTCCAAAGCTGACTACCGGATACGCGGCTACGACGGGGCCGACCGAGCAGGAGTGAACGCTCTCGGGAGTCATGTTGTGGATTGGTGGCACCGTGACGGATCGAACGCGTCGCTTCATCAAGTTGCTCTGGCCGGGAGTTCGAGCGAGATTGTCGGGCACCTTCAAGTCCGGGACCGAGGGGTTCCAGAACCTTCGCGACGTCCCGGGCAGTGCCACTTTTCGCTGATTGTCGCCGCCAGGCATCGTCGGCGGGGAATCGGGGCGAGCCTATACGCTCGACTTGAGGCATTTGCGTTTGAGCGTGACGCTCGACAATTGTGGACCGCTTACCGCGAGTCGGCAAACAATACGGCCGCCTGGTTCTTGAAATCGAGGGGATTTAGGCCGCTGGAGCGGTACTTCCCATCCACCTGTGACCTACTCACGTTTGACCCAAAGGATCATTGGGATGCGGTTGAGAGTGTAGAGACTCAGGGAATCGAGCTTATTACCTATGCGCAATTGGGGGACAGCCTGGACCAAAGAAGGCGGCTTTACGCGCTGGAGGAATCTGCCCGATCAGTTCAGCCATTTCGGGGCGTGGGACCGTATGTGCCCACCGCGTACGAATGGTGGGAAGCTGAATTCCTGAGTCGGGATCCAACCGCAGTTTTAATCGCTCGGGAACTGGGCGCCAAAGAGCTTGTTGGAGTTGTCACCGGTTTGCAATGGTACTTCACGGCAACTCATCCGGATTGGTGCGGCCGAGGAATTGCCACCGCGTTGAAAGTCCGTTGCATGCAAGAAGCCAAAGCCCGCGGCATCGAACGCATGGAAACTGAGAACCACGAGGACAATGCCGGGATGCTGAAGATCAATCGGCGGCTCGGATTCGTTTTTGGAGAGCCAGAGGTCGCGTGCGTCAAGCAGATAAGACCCGACAAGATTGGAGACGTGTGCGTGTAGATGCGAAACGAGCTATGTGCCTTGGGATCGTCGCATCCCAAAGAGTGATCGTAAGTCAGAATACGCCTCCCAAAACTAGATCGGCACAGGACCGGATTGAAAGCGAGTTCTTACGTCACTAGACGGACGTTTAGTTGAAGGCCTCAAAGGCGCAAGCAGAGTCGAGTTGTCCCGACCTATCGCTCGATACGAACAGTATCGGCCTCTAATCTCAAAAGGGCCGGTCAGATGGTCATACGTAGACTTTGCGAATGTCAATGGGAATAGGATTGCTGGCCGCTCCGTTTGGGCTTGTGGATGCGCAGGTTGGACAAAAGGTGCAGTCGGGCGCCGATGCTCCCGACCTGGCCGGAAAGGTGGAAGTCACCGGCCGTAGCGAAGAGAAATACACGATGCTCCAGATCAGTGAACCGGGACCGGGTGGTTGTCAGCTATTCGCGATGCCGATGGGTGAGCAGAACTACATGTCGCTGCGTTTCTACCTGTTTGGCGAGACCGCCGCGGCCGCCGCGGCCGCCGTGGCCCAATCGGAACCGGAGTGGAGCCGCTGGTTCGGCGAGCGATTCCCAATGGGCGAGTAACGCCTGACAAAATCGGACGATGGCGACGGTGGTCTGTCGTCCGATTGACCATTCTGAGGATAACTTGGCCTGGCGTCTATGCAATCGCACTCTGGCAACCTTGTGCTATAGCTACTCGACAAGAGACATGGTTGTGTTGCTGGCCCAGTCCGGGCTTCGTC
>JARLGV010000023.1 GCA_031292555.1 Fimbriimonas sp. | reverse complement strand
TTGCGGCAGCGCTGCCCGTTCTCCCAATCATTGCCCCACGGATACTCCCTCCCATCCGTGCCCCGAGAGCCCTTCTCCCACTCCAATTCCGTCGGAAGACGAAGGCCAGCCCAGGCGCAATACGCCTTGGCGTCGTTCCAAACCACGCACACCACCGGATGATCCGACCTCTCGGCCGGGAACGACTTCCCGTTCCACACTGGTTTGTAGCCCCGATTCGGAGGACGGTGACCCGTCGCATCCACGAAACGCTTGTACTGGGCATTCGTCACCGGATGCAACGCGAGATAGTACGCGGGAAGCGACACCGGAAACCTGTTGCCGCCCGCCAAGAACTCCCCAGCAGGGATCAGCGACAGAAGCGTCCCGTCCTTCTCGTTGCAGATCAGGGTACCGGAAGGATCGGCTAGTTCCCTGGGCACATAGCATAGGCGTTCAATCGGTTGCCATGACGAAGCCACTGCATCAGCATAACCTATCGGCCGCAAGCGTTCCATTCAACTGCTCGGGCCACGCTGACGTCAGGACGCCAAGGAAGACTTCGGCGTCAGGAGACGTTGCGCCCGTTACCCGAGGTCGTGCCGACCCCGGGTTTAGCTCCAGGGACCACTCCGTGGTCATTCAAGGCGCGGGGCCTCTCAATGGAGATGCTACATCCGATTCTTAGGCCGGGTCCGACGCAACGGACGTCGCCGGCGGGTTTTGACCATCGCCTCAGTGATCTCCATGTACATCATGCCGCGGGCCTTCAGGCCGTTCACGATCCCCATTTTTTGTTCCTTCGCGCAGTTGCTAACACCTCTGAGTAGTACGCGAAGCACTTTGGCCCTACGCTTTTCGGCGACGTTGGTGAGCGCCCATTCGACGCCCATCCGCAAGTCCGCCATATAGGGAACCGCTTCGAACAGCTCCCTCTTGAGTGCGCGCTGACCACTCAGGTAAGGCGTGATCCGCTGGGCCATATCGCTCCAGACCTTGCCGCCTCGGAAAATGCCGACGCACATGTCGCACTGATCGTGGAGCAACGGCCGGATGATGTCGTCGATATGCTGACCCTGCAATCCGCCAAGGTCCGCGTCCACAAACGCGACGATCGGCGCCTTGGTCGCTTGCACGCCGGCAACGAGCGCGCCGCCCTTGCCGCGATTGGCCCTGAGTTTGATGACCTTTACGCCTTCCACCGTGCGCGCCACCTCGGAAGTGCGGTCGCGGCTCCCGTCATCCACCACGATGATCTCGGTTTGGAGTTTGGAAGCACGAACGGCATTTAGGACGCTCAGAATTCTCTGCTCTTCGTTGAAGGCAGGGATGATCACCGCAACGTTTCGTTTTTGAGGCTCAGCCATGGGAATCCGGAATCTAAGCTCGCGCTCAGATCAGTCCACGCCCCTCCAGACGCGCACGCACTCGAGTTTCGACGCGACTGCCCGCCTGATTCCAAGAAGAACCCAAACTCCCCATCAGTCCATTCGCCGGTGCGATCAATCGCAAGTTCCGATGTACGTGTTGAGGCTTCCAGCGTCGCTTGTAAGGCTCGTCGCCGCGCATAAAATCAAAGTGTGACATACCTTCCTCGATCGCTCGACGAATCGTGAAGGCAACCAGCAAGGTTCCAGGCGAAACCGCGCCTTTTTCGGGATCGAAGCCAGCCTGGTAGTAGAAGGCGGTATCGCCGGCCACCATCGCATAGATCGCTCCGATTGGTTGCTCGTCGAGGCTGAGGATACTCAGCCAAAGCCAACCGTTCTTTGCCGCTTCCGTCGCCCATTCCTTATGAAAGCGAATCGCCTTGCCCAAGAACGCTCCGGGAAGGCCGCGTTTGCGCCAACGCAGTTTGTGCTGCTCAAACAAGACGTCCATTCCCCAATCGATACGGTCTGCCGGAACCGGGTCTATCCTTGCGCGTCCGGTGCTGAACAAGGACTTGTCAAGTTTGCGAACGTCGTATCGCAAGCTCTTGCTTAGTGTCTGCAGATAGGCCTCGTAGGTCTTTGGAAGATCCAGCAGTAGACAGGTCGCTTGCTCAATCCTCGTGGCAGGAAACGCTTGCGCCAGTGCACGGGTTTCACGAACCTGGTGCAGATCGATGAGATCCACCCCCTTTAACGTGCGAGCGCAATGGGCCACCTCCTCCGCAACGGCGTCTTCATACCCCCGTCGAGCCAGCGGATGGAGATAGTCAGATGGCCCAACTCCCATCGGACGCAACGTCCTCCAAGGCCCGCGTGTTCGGAAGAACGGCATGATCCCGACCAAGTCGGCGCCTTCGAAAACCGCAACGGCCAGCGGTCTGCGAACCCCGCCGTAATGCTTCCACCATGTCCGATGCCACTCCAGCGACTGGAACGGGGTGGCCGTAGGGGCGTCGCCGATCAGATCGCGCCATTGGCCTTGCCGCGTATCGAATAGGCTCTCACCCGAAAGGACCTCGGTTCGAAGCATTCCCATAGTATAGACGCCGGGGTTCCCCTGCTCTGGCCCAATGGAGTCCCATTATCCTGAGACTGCCAAACGCCTAGAACTCGACAATCGCGGACGCGACGTACTCAACCTGCTCGGATGAGAGGTGGGGATGCATGGGCAGATTGAGGATCTCCTTGGCCGCCTTCTCGGTTTCAGGCAAGGAGCCTGGCCCCGAACCGAATCCCCTATAGGGCTCGTGGAAATGAATCGGTACCGGATAGTAGATCATTGAGTCGATCCCCCTATCCTTCAGATGCGCCTGCAACGCGTCCCGCCGTTCGCTCCGAATCGAGAACTGATGGTAAGTGTGGTTATTTCCGGATGAGACCTTGGGCAGCATCACTGCCGCATTCGCCAGCCGCTCGCGGTAGATGTCGGCAAACTCGGCGCGACGCTGGTTCCATTCTTGCAGCTTTGTCAGTTTGACGCGGAGTATGGCGGCCTGAATCTCGTCCATCCTCGACGTATATCCGATGTGGTCGTAGTAGTAGCGCTCCCGGCCCATGCCATGAACACGGATCGATCGGCACGCGGCCGCAATCTCGTCGTCGTTCGTCAGAATCAATCCGGCGTCTCCGGCCGCTCCGAGGTTCTTTGTGATGTAGAAGCTGAAGGCAGCGCCGATTCCGAAGTTCCCGGACGGCACGCATTGGTATGTGCTGGAAATGGCCTGGGCCGCATCCTCGATGACCGAGAGCCCATGTTTCTCCGCGAGCGAGCCAATCGCAGCCACGTCTGCCAATTGGCCGAAAAGATGGATCGGCTGGATGGCCTTCGTGCGAGGGGTGATTGCCGCTTCAATCAGTTTCGGGTCGATGTTGAACGTTGCCGGATCGATGTCGACGAACACCGGTGTCGCGCCGGTCTGTACGATTGTCTCGACGCTGGCAACGAACGTGAATGCGCTGGTGATGACCTCGTCGCCTCGGCCGATCTGGGCCGCATCCATGATGATCCGCAACGCGTCGGTGCCCGAATTCACCGCGATGCCGTGCTTGACTTGATGGAGCGCCGCCAACTCCTGTTCGAAGAGGTTGTGATTCTGCCCCATCGAATAAGAGCCACTGGAAAGAACGGCATGAACCGCCTCGTCCAATGGCTGCTGCAACTCGTCGTATTGGGATTTGATATCGTAGAAAGGAACTCGCATGTAACTTCCAGGTGCGCCTTATTGTGGCGCATCCTGGAATGACCGTGAGTTCCCCCTAGGGCACTGTACTGGTCGCCACATCGTCGTCGAAGACCGTCCCGAGAGTGTTGCCGTCCGCCGACCAACAGATCGAAGAACGTAGAACAAAGAACTGCTCTTTCGATTTGACGATCCTCGGAGCCATCCGGCTTCCAGATACCGGCAGGACCGAACAGACGGTGCGAAAGCGCATTTTCTTGGATAGCGCGTTCAACTTGGCTTCAGTCGACGAGCCCTGCTTGTGGTGGTCAAAGCCTCCGAGAGCCGCGAAACGTTCCATCAGCCCTGGATCGCTGGCATCCACAAAGCCGACTAGGGCCAACCGGCTCCCATCGGGGGAAACCGCGATCGAGCTGGGTTCGGCGAACCTGCCGGGCGCCCCCAGCGCTGCACTGACGTCAACCGTAGCAATCGTCATCGGTTCAGATGCGAGATCGATGGAGCACGTCCGAACGATCACGGAGTCATGGGGGATCGCGTGACTCGGTCCTGGTGACCGCTGCAGAGGTCCCATGTCGCCCTCACCCCAGATCGGCGACTGGCTTGTTTTGTCGAGTCCGAGCATACATACGCGCCCCTGGACCTTGCGGCTCCGGACAACGCCCCGGTGAACCGTCACGATTGAACTTCCGTCTGCAAAGGCAAGATCCCGATCGTCACCAACCGAAATCGCAAAGAGCGGAGTGATCGGCAAGGGGTAGTTCCGAACAACCGTTCCCGTCTTGACATAGACGACACTTGCAGTCTGCCCTTTGAGGCCGATGAGTTCGGTGCCAGAGCGGTTCCAGGCAAACGGAGGAGAGATCGGCGGAAGGGCACGCCACCTCCAAGTGGTTAGGTCGAGTAGGCACGCTTTAGGTCCCACTCTGATCGCAATCTGACTTGAGTCGGGAGAAAACAGCGGGGATCCCGCGTTTTCGAGTCGAATGACCTTGTCGGGGCTTCTACCTGACACGTCGCGAAGGTTCAGTCCATCGTCGTTCGTGAACGCGACCGTCTTTCCGTCGGGTGAGAGATTCGCCTCGACCGGTGGCTTGCAGCCGGTAAGACAACCGACCATTAGGGCCAGGATTCCAAGTCCAAGCTTCCATTGAGCCATATGAGCACCTCCAGTGCTTGTTTGCAGCAGCTCTTGTTCTGCCGCACTTACATTAAACGACAGAATTGGTCGACCCCGTTCGGCGAGTTTTCCACATTTGTCTGAGCTCCGTGACCGTCCGCTACGATCAACGTCTAGAATTCTCTGATGCGCTTGAACTACCCGGTCGTGTTGGCCAGTGGATCTCCACGACGGCAGGATCTCCTGCGCACGCTGGTCGAATCCTTTGAGATCGTAGTGTCCGACGTCGACGAGGACGCTCTCACCGTTGACGACCCGTTCGTGACAGCCGAGTCGTTGGCCTCGGCAAAGGCTCGGACGGTCGCCATGATCCGGCCGGACTCGCTTGTAATCGGGGGAGACACCGTTGTAGCATTGCCGATCTCCGGTGGCACGTACCGCCAATTCGCCAAACCAAAGTCGGCACAAGATGCGTGCGAGATGCTCGGGGCGCTTTCGGGCAAGACTCATCTCGTGATAACTGGGATATCGCTCGTTTGGCCCGGAGGTCAGACCACGTTCAGCGATCGAACAAACGTAACGTTTCGATCGATGACGGCCAACGAGATTGCCGCATATGTGGCAACTGGGATTCCGATGGACAAAGCCGGTGGCTATGCGATTCAGGACGGCGCCGACCGATTCGTCGTCAGGGTCGACGGTTCGCAGTCCAACGTGATCGGTCTACCCATGGAGAAACTCGAACGGACCTTGAAGGCCCTGACGCGAAAAGACGGCCAGGTCTCTTGATCCCTGGCCGTCTCTGTGCTCGAAAGCGAAAGGAAGACTAGCTCTTCTTGTCAGCCTTCTTCATCGACTTCTTGGAGGAAGCCTTCTTCATGGTCGACTTCTTCATCGTCGACTTCTTCATGGTCGACTTCTTAGCCATGTGATGCTTGGCCATGGCCGGCTTCTTCGACATCGTGTCCTTCGGCGGCTTCTGGGCGAAAGCGATGCTGGAAACCATCATGGCGGCGACGATCGCGAGGGTGATAATCTTCTTCATTGTCATTTACTCCTGTTAGTTGGCAGACTATCGACAAGGGCCGAATAGCCCTTACCATTGTAAAGCAAAATACCTAACGATTACTGCCTGTTCCCAGCCTATTTGGAAGTATGTGACCTGTATTTGTTGAAAAAACCGAAGACATCAAGGCTAGACCCGAACCCAGGATTGGCTCGATAGCGATGTCCGCGAGGTCGGCCTTATCTTCGCCATCGCCCTTTCCGCCAAGTCCGGCCGGTTCGCTTTCGTATAAAGCTCTGCCACCGTCTTCCACGCCCTTCGCACTTGAAGAGGTCTTGCGAACAGAAACGCTTTGCCAACGTTCGAACTTCGATCAACCTGCACACGCCAGTGAATCGCGATCGCGTCTTCCAACAACTTGGCCAACTCTAGGTCCCGTCCCTTGCCTTGGGCTGACTTGACGATCTCGTTGCTTACCGCATATAGGATCGGAGCACCGTCTTGCGGACGCACATCGAACACGCTGCGAGCCGTCTTGATCGCCGTTTCAACCTGACCCATTTCCGCCAGAACTCTGGCAAGGCGCAACGTGTCGTTGACTCGGCGATCCTCGTTGTGGGACGCCTTAGCCGTGTCCACCGCTGCTTGAAGCGCATCTTTGGCTTCTGGCCACATGTGAGCGGTGATCAGGACTTCCCCATACTTCCAGGCGTTTGTGGGGTCCAGACGATCCGCCGAGTAGCCTTTGAGGAGCTTCTCAGCCGCCCGTTGCATCAGTTGGTGATACTGGTCGTCCGTGATTTCGTTTCGAAACACGTGCATTTGGAGCGAATCGGACATAGAACTGAGTTGGGCACGGATGTTGTCAGCCGACAACGGCCCCACATCGTTGGGGTCGTTCGGATTGGGCAAGCTTGGCGTCTGGCAGCCAGCAAGCAGCAACACAAACGGCAATACGATAGGCAAACGGAGGCGCATGTCTATAGGAATACGATAATTATGAGTAAACGACGTAACGGTCGTCACCGAACATCGCATCTCGATAGATTTCGCTTCCGGAGAACGTCAGCATCGTCTTTCCCCTTAGCTTCATCCCATCGAACGGCGTATTCTTGCTCTTGCTGAAAGTCTTGTGCCGGTCAAACGTCCACTCGCAGTCCGGGTCGATCACGCAAACCTGGGCTACCGGGGATCCACCGGATCTGAACGTGCCAGCATCCAGGCGAAGGATTTGAGCAGGTTTCGTGCTCAGTTTGTTGACGGTCTCAAGAGGCGACAAGATGCCGGTGTGGGTCAGCATCGTCAAAGTGACGCCGACTGCTGATTCGAGTTGGGCGGAGCCGAAAGGCGCCTCCTCGAACGGAACATCCACTTCATGGGACGCATGAGGCGAATGGTCGCTTGCGATGCAATCAATAGTTCCGTCACTCAGGCCCTGCACGAGTAAATCGATGTCGACTTGCGTTCGCAATGGCGGCTGAATCTTGAAACGGGTATCGAATTCGCCGATGCACTCGTCGTTGAACGTGAAGTGCATGGGACAGATTTCGCAGGTGACGGGTGCGCCCAGGAACTTAGCCTGCCTCACCATCTCGACGGCTCCCCACGTACTGACGCGCATGATATGTAGCTGGCAACCCGTGTGAAGCGAAAGGAGACAGTTGCGGACGATTGCGATCTCTTCGGCAGAGCGAGGAATTCCCTTTAGGCCGAGCATCGCGCTCATGGCGCCCTCGTTCATGCTGCCGCCCTTGGTCAGATTCGTGTCCTCGCAATGCGCCATGATCGGCAGATCGAGTTGGACGCAAAACTCCATAGCTTGGGTCATGACCCGAGCATTCTGGATCGGAAAGCCCTCGTCGCTCGCCGCGATGATCCCGGCCTTCTTGAGTGCGTACAGGTCGGCTAGTTCTTCTCCGTTCATGCCTCGCGTCAGGGCGCCGACCGGCGCTACGAAAACGCCTCCTGCTTCCGGACTCGCCGCCCGATCCAAGATAAAGTCGATGAGAGCCGGACTGTCCAGGGGCGGATTGGTGTTCGGCATGCAGCATATGGTCGTATATCCGCCCGCTGCCGCAGCCTGAGTTCCCGTGACGATCGTCTCCTTGTGCTCGTCACCCGGTTCTCGAAGGTGCACATGGGGATCGACGAGGCCCGGGCAAACCCACATACCGGTGCAGTCGTACATCTCGTCGACTTCTGCCCGCACCGTCTCGTCTCCGATGCCGACGATTTGGTCGTCCTCGATTAAAAGACTGGACACGACATCCAGATCCTGCGAGGGATCGAGTATCCGGCCGTTTTTCAGTAACGTTCTCAAATCTGTCCTTTCTCCTGTTCGCCGGGCCTATATCGCCGGGTTCATTTCACTCTTCGGTTCGGTTTCCGTGAACGCCCAATAGAGGGATGCCATCCGCACAAACACGCCGTTCTCAACCTGGGAAGTGATTGCCGACCGCTCGCCGTCCGCCGCCACGTCGTCGACTTCGATCCCACGATTGAGGGGGCCCGGGTGCATTACAAGACAATCTGGCTGGGCGTATTTCAGCGTGTCCCGGTTCACCTGGTACATCGCGGCATACTCTCCGATCGAACTGAGCATCCCCTCGAGCATCCGTTCTTTCTGAAGGCGCAGCGTAATGACGACATCCGCGTCGGCAATCCCGGTTGCCAGATCGTAGAAAACGGCGCCGGGCAACATGGAAGACATCGCCGGAATCAGAGTTTTGGGACCCACAAATCTCACCTCGGCGCCCATCTTGCTCAGAAGCCATGCGTTCGACCGGGCCACTCGGGAATGCTCCACATCGCCCACGATCGCGACAATCAGCCCGTCTAGATCTCCCTTCCTCTCAATGATGGTGAGGGCGTCTCCCAACGCCTGAGTCGGATGCTCGTGCTGACCGTCGCCGGCATTGAGAACCGGCCCGCCGAAATGGTGGGCGGCCAAGGTCGGAGTACCCGACATCCTGTGGCGCATCACCAGTCCGTTCAGTCTCTCGTAGCGCAGGGTCAGAATCGTATCCTTCAGCGTCTCGCCCTTGCTCATCGAAGACCCGGCGGCGCTAAAGCTCGCCGTCTTCATACTCAAATAGTGAGCCGCCTGCTCGAAACTGACGCGGGTTCGCGTCGAGTTCTCGAAAAACAACATGCCCACGACCTGCTTGTTCAGCTTCGGAACAGGCTTGTCTTCAATAATCCGAAGTTTGAAGTCGGCGGCCAGACTGAGCAGATGCTCAATCTGGTCCTTGTCGAGGTGCCTGATTCCTAGCAGATGTCTTGCCACTGACTATTCGCCCTCTCCGTTACCCTTCTGTATCACGACAACATCCTCGCCGTCATACTCGTTCACTTTCACAATGATGTGGTCATCCTGTTCGGTCGCCACTTTGCGGCCGCAGTAGTTCGGTTCAATCGGCAGTTCACGGAATCCCCGATCGATCAACACCGCCAACTGAACTGACTTCGGCCGACCGAACCGAATCAGGCCATCAAGCGCCGCCCGAATCGTGCGTGCCGTATAGATCACTTCGTCGACGAGGATAACCGTCTTCCCCGATACCTCGAATGGGATCTCCGTCTCATCGTGATCGACGGGTGGTCGGTCGTCTCGAAACGGTCTCGCGTCGAGCTTTCCACACGGGACGGTCGTTCCCTCGATCTGGGTCATCAGGAAGGCGAGCCGCTTTGCAATCGGCCAACCCCTTCGAAGGACTCCTACCACTACCAAATCCTCGGCGCCCTGATTGGCCTCCAGAATCTCGTGCGCCATTCGCCCGAGGGTCCTTCGCATGTCTCCTGCGTCGAGCAACACTGCGCTCATCTGGGCTCATTATGGCGCGTTTGAAGTATAGGGCCGCAATGGCAAAGCCGCGGGGGCATGACGTTTCGGCACGGGTGGTTTCTGGGGGCTCTTTTTTGGCACGAAGGGCCGCTCGAAGAACAGGTAGAAGAGCCAGCAGCCAAAGACGATGGCAGGCAAACAGTAGAGGAAGTAGAGGAAGAGATTAACCTCTCCGACGGCCCAACTCGGCCGGTTCGCGTACAGGATCTGAGCGATCGGATGGTGCATCAGATAGAGACTGTAGGAAAATGTACCAAGCACGACGATCGGCCGCCACACGAGAAACCTATAGAGAGGTCCCCGGGCGGCGCCAGTGTGGGCGTAGCAGATGCCGGCGACTGCGCAACCGGCGAACAGATCCGTCGCGTAGATCGGCCAGTCTTGGTTGGCGGCGTACCAGATGCCGGCCACGCAGACAAGCGAGAAGAGGCTTCCCACAAACGGCTGACGCCCGAGCCTGTTCGGTTTGAATGCGAGATGCGCAGAGATTGCGCCAGCCGTAAACAGGGCGAGGTACCAGGGATAGAGCTTCGGAGCGCCCGGCACGCGCAGGATCGTCTCGTAGGTGATGCCTGCCGCCAATAGGAGCGTGAGCAGACGCCCCACCTTGTTGATTCCGAGCGAGATCAAAGGAAACAGGATGTAGAGTTGGACCTCGATCGCGATGCTCCACAGCACTCCGTTAATCTTGTACATCCAGTCCAATGACAGGTTATGAACGAGGAAAACATGGGCGAGAATCGTATCCCGATCTACCGGAAGGTACTGCTCGAACGGGATGCCGAATTGCTTCGTCGTGATCGTCAAAGCCACAAAGACAGAGATCGCAAGGCAAGCGTAATAGGGCGGCAGGATTCGCTGTGCGCGACGCGTATAGAACCGCTTGACACTTGCGACCACTCCGTCTTCCCGCGCGAAGAGGGAGAGTTCCAGGCAAAAGCCGGACAGCACGATAAACGCCGCCACCGCGATGTGTCCGTAAGAGAAGGCGCCCATGACCCGCTGGAGCCAGAGAGGCGAGTGGCTGATGCGGCCCGCATTCAGTCGCGGGTCGGAAAGCGTGCAAAGATGCCCGATCACCACGTACAACGCGGCCAGCCCTCGGATGCCTTCCAGGAACGGCAGTCGGTTTTGCGGCGCCTTTGTCTTGGCTTTGGGGGGCATCGTTCTAGATTAGGACGGAAGGTCGGAGGCTTTCGCGCTGTCGTTAAGGACTCCGAAACCCTAATTGATGGACGGAATCTTGCCCTACCGTTTCAGGACAGATTGCGTGGCACCTCGGCACATATACGCTAAGTTTGACGTCAAACGTCCATGGACCGATCATTCGGCCAGAACCGCGGTGGGCGAGACGAGGCTGACGGCCCAATCAAGACCACCCGCAGGTAACGTGGGTCATGTCTGTCCATGCCGTCGGAAGGGGCGCACACAGCGCGGCCTTGCCTTTCGTAACGGCTTCTTTGAACGATCTAGAGGATCGGCGGCACTCCCGTGGAGTTCGGAGCTGGACCTGTCGGAGATTCGTGCCATTCTCGTGCGGCACGGCGCTACCCATTGGCCTTCGGACTTCAAGTAGAGGAGATGATCCACCGTCCACATTGATCGGAGGGACAAAGGGGGTACGCAAGTGGCAAATAGCTTTGGAAACGACGTATTGGTTCAAGCGGAAGACCCGGTCGGCGCGGCCGCGTTCTACGTGGAACAACTTGGGTTCGAAGTGACTGACGTCACGCCGAACTTGGTGAGTCTTCATGGTGAATATATCAACCTCCACATCGAGCGGGGTCTACCCATCGGGCCGGTGCTCGAAGTGATGGTTGCTAGCGTGGATGAGGCAAAGGCTCGGCTCAAGAAGTGCGGCTGCAAGGTCATCAAGGACGAACCCAGGTATCCACGCTGCTACATCCAAGACCCTTTCGGCGTGATCTACAACTTGAAGGAATAGCCCGGAGCATACGGGGGTAAAACACGGCCATGCGGGCCTAGCTTCGCTAGGTATGACCGGGCCCGCTTGGAGCCCAATGAAACAGCGACAGATCCTATTTACCGGCATTCGACAGCTCGAGATCGTCGAAAACAACCTTCCCGCTCCGGGCGACGGACAAGTGCTCGTTCGAACCGAGGTATCTCTGATGAGCACCGGAACGGAGAACATCTGTTTTAACCGTCTTTTCGCGCCGGGCACCCATTGGGATAACTGGGTCAAATACCCGTTCGAGCCGGGATACTCCACGGTCGGAGTCGTCGAGGCGATTGGACCGAACGTTTCGGCGATCAAGGTGGGAGACCGAGTCGCCCACCGACGGGGCCATGCCAGCGCTCACGTCGTTGGCCAAGATATGTGTAACACGGTGCCCGACGCGGTGCCCGCCGAGTATGCGGCCTGGTCGGCGCTTGGACGCATCACTTACAATGGCGCACGACAGGTCGGCTTTCACCTCGGCGATCGCGTTGCGATCGTCGGTGCGGGGCCGATCGGCCAGATGACGCTTCGATGGGCCATGGCCTGCGGGGCTGAGGAATCAGTCATGATCGATTCGATGCCGAAGCGGCTCGATATCGCCAAGAAAGGGGGAGCAACCTATACGTTGAACGCCAACGTTGCGGACGTCAAACCTCAGATCGAGGAGTTACTCGGCATGCTGCCGGACGTGGTGGCAGATGCCACCGGACATCAAGTCGTGTTCGAAGCGGCGCTCAAACTCGTAAGGACGCAAGGCCGAATGCTGCTGATCGGCGACACCGGCACGCCCACCGAACAAAGGCTCACCGGCGACGTGGTCTGCCGGGCAATCTCGATTCACGGCGCCCACGACGGGACGACTTACCCAGACCGGAGCCGGGACGACATCGCCCAGCTTTTCTTCCGATTGGTAAGCAGCGGCCGTTTCCGAATGGACGGCATGAATACGCACTGGTTCTCACCCGATCAGGCCGCCGACGCTTATCGACTTGCTAACGAGGCGCGCGGCGAAACGATGGGCATACTCTTCCGCTGGTAAGGAGCCCGCGCTACAATGTCCGGCATGCCGCCTGACATCCAAGCCCTGTTCGATCGCGCTAGGGAGATGTGTCTGTCGCACCAGGGTGTATCAGAAAGGCAGAGCCACGGCTCGCCGGCTTTTTTCGTGAACAGGGGAGGTCAATTCGCGGCCCTATGGCATAACCACCATGACGATGGCCGAACCGCTCTGATGATCGCTCTGCCACCCGGAATGCAGGAGGGACTGATTGCTTCCAATCTCCATGTTTTCTATAGGCCGCCCTATTTCGGTCCCTCCGGTTGGGTCGGTGTTCACCTTGACCGCGACCCGGATTGGGATCAGATCGAGGATCTCGTCAAGACTGGATTCGAATATTTGACGGCAAAGCGAAGACGCTAGTCCCTCCCCTGTCAATGAAACTCACGACGGCCGGCGTCGTTTGGGTGTCGGCCTCGAAAGGTAACCTCCAAGTGTAATGAGCACTCGGATCGAGAAAGACACTATGGGGGAGATCGCGGTCGACTCCAGCCGCTACTGGGGCGCGCAGACGCAGCGCTCCATCGAGAATTTTCCGATCGGAGTCGAGCGATACAAGATGCTCGATTCGATCGTTAGGGCGATGGGAATCCTGAAGAAAGGGGCCGCCCTCGCCAACAAGGATCTCGGCCAACTGCCGAGCGATGTCGCGGACCTCGTCGTCCAGGCTGCCCAAGAGGTTGTCGACGGCAAATTGAACGACCATTTCCCGCTTGTCGTCTTTCAGACCGGTTCGGGCACGCAGAGCAACATGAACGCGAACGAGGTCATCTCGAATCGGGCGATCGAGATCGCCGGCGGCGAGATGGGAAGCAAAAAGCCGGTCCATCCAAACGATCACGTCAACCGAGGCCAGAGCAGCAATGACACGTTCCCAACCGCCATGCACATTGCGGTCGTGGAGGAACTCCACCGGCAGCTCTATCCGAAAGTTCAGGTTCTGAGAGATACCCTGGTGGCCAAAGCCGATGAGTACAAGTCGATCGTCAAAGTCGGCCGGACCCACCTGCAAGACGCCACTCCGATCACCCTCGGTCAGGAGATCGGCGGATGGGTCGCGCAGATCGACTTCTGCCTTGAGCAGATTCGATTCGCCGAGAAGGGGCTCTATGAGTTAGCGATCGGCGGCACTGCCGTCGGCACTGGTCTCAACGCCCACCCGAAGTTCGGCGACTTGGCGGCACACTACTACGCGGTTGAAACCGGCTTCCCATTCGTGTCGGCCCCGAACAAGTTCGCTTCGCTTTCCGCCCATGACGCCCTCGTCGCCACTTCTGCTTCGTTGCGTACTCTCGGCGGCGCGCTCATGAAGATGGCGAACGACGTTCGCTGGCTGGCATCCGGCCCTCGCAACGGAATCGGAGAGATCGCGATCCCGGAGAACGAGCCAGGCAGCTCGATCATGCCGGGCAAGGTCAACCCCACCCAGTGCGAAGCGATGACGATGGTCGCGGTCCAAGTGTTTGGAAACGACGCTGCCGTGGCGTTCGCCGGCTCTCAGGGCAACTTCCAACTCAACGTGTTCAAGCCGGTGATGGTCCACAACGTGCTCTCGTCGATCCAACTCCTCGGCGACACGTGTGTGGCGTTTAACGATCATTGCGCGGTAGGAATCGTTCCGAGCCAAGCCAAGATCGATGCGAACCTCGACTCCAACCTCATGCAGGTGACCGCCCTCAACCCGCACATCGGCTACGATCGCGCCGCCGCGATCGCCAAAAAGGCGCTCAAAGAAGGCACCACCCTCAAAGCGTCTGCCCTTGCTCTAGGCGTCACCGAGGAAGAGTTCGCAAAGTGGGTCATCCCGATCGACATGACCCATCCAGTCTAGTCAGTAGGCCCCCCGGCAGCCGATCCCGGCTGCCGGACCAGAGAGGCGAATGCGTCAAGTCTGGACACGACGCCGAAGATACTCATTGCTTCGACTTGTACCTTGAAGACGGTGATGGCAAATACAGGCTGCCTTCATTTGAGCGAACTGGCGGCTATGGAGGCGGCCACATGCGAAGTTCGCGGCAACGGAAACCCGCTCGCAATGAAACTCAGCCAGGCTGTGTTTCGCTCGGTGGGGCCGGAGTTGGCCTCGCACTATGAGAAGAGTCGACTAATTGCGGCATCCCTACGGATGGAGGGTCATCGATGCGCTTGCCGAACTCCTCGGCGGGCCGACCGTGATCGTCACGGACGTCTTGGCCCCGACGGATGACGTGGCAATCCCGAATTGCGCGGATGCCGCCCCGGCAGGAACGAGTACATAGCCCGGTGTCGTTGCATGGATATCATTCGACTTCACTAGGATCAGGCAACCACCCGGCGGAGCGGGCGACTTCAACATTATCGAACCGCTCGTACTGCGGCCTCCCATCAGCGAGTTCACGGTGATGGAGAACGACCGAATCTTGGGGTCGTACACCGGGTTCCATGCCAAGCCGATCGAGCCGCCGATCATGGTTAGGCAAAGCAGGTTTCCTGCAGGCGATAAAGCTATCCACTGGGGCCATCTGCCCCCTACGCCGCCGGTAAACGAACCAATGGCAATGCCGGTCTTCGAGTCGTAAGCGTCATAGGAGATCTCCGTTCCCACCAACAGGGCCGAGCTATCAGGAGTGAAAACGAGACATCCCAAATTGAAAGTGAGGTTCGTATAGGAAGCGATCGTAGTGCCGGTCTCGGCGTTCCGAATCTCAAGGTAATTGGCATCCGGGAGATAGGATGAAGTCAGGTTGGGCCCGAACCCGCCGACCGCTACAAATTTGCCGTCGGGTGACGCGGCAAGCGTGTCGATCCAGTGAAGGTTGGTCTGGATTCGACGGATCAGCTTACCGGACGATGGATTCCAAACTTCGAGACGGCTGCCCTTCGGCTCGTAGGCGAACAGCACCTTGCCATCAGACGACATGGCGATCTGGGCGACTCCTTGCAAGCCCGTATTCAACTGGCGGATGAGTGCTCCTAGAGGCATCTGCCAGATCGAGATCACTCCGTAGCTTCCATTGTTGGAATTCCAGCCCGTGCCTCCCGCCGCGAGGAGACTGCCCCCCCTATTGAAGCAGACCGCGTTGACGGTCGTGTCAACGGGCATGTCAAGCGACTTCAGATACTTCGAAGTCGAAGGATTCCAAATCTCGACATCGCCTACGACGGTCCCGCCTTGAACCGCCGCGGTGCCCGAAATAGCCACGGTGCCGTCTGTCGGATCAGTTGCGACCGACATGACGCCATTGACCGCAAAGGTATCCATCGAATCGAGCAAGGCGCCGGTCGCAACATCCCAAAGCACGAGAGGACTGCCATTATTGCGATCCAACGTGTATGTCCCACCGCTTGCGATGTGGGCGCCATCGGGCATAAATGCGGTGCATTTGCTGTGGTCCAGGTATGTGGCGATCGTAGTAGCGATCGCACCAGTCTTGGCATCGCAGACCATCATGCCTGCGCTGCCTGCTGCGAGATAGATCCGTTTACCGCCGGGCGAACAAGCGAACCCCGCAACATAGCTAGTTGGACCGGTAAGTACGGTGGGGACTCCGGTCTTCAATGAGATTGCGACACTCGAATCGACAGGTTGCTGTATTCCGTGCAGCGTCTGGATGGTCCCCCCGTTGCCGCTGCCGTATGCAGTCGATCCATCGAGCGAGAACGCCACTCCGTTGCCGCCCAATGCGAATGGCCACTGGTAGAGAGCGACGCCCGTCGAAGCGTCTCTGACCACAAACTGACTTGCCGATCCAGGCGCGAACTGGCTGCTTTCATCGGCAGCGAGCATCGAACCATCGGGCGAGAGGGCGACATGGAACACGCACGACTCCCCCGGCGCCGTAAAGGATCTGACGACCCTTCCGCTCAATGTCGAGATCAGGTCGATTTCACCGCTGTTGCTTAGGTTAATCCCGGCTGCCGCGACGAAACTGCCGTTCGATGCATAGGCGACCGAGTAAATGGCTTGGAAGTTAGGGGAATCGAGCGTGTGCGCAAGGTCTCCAGTGGCGACGTTCCACACCGTAAGCGCCGTTCCCGAGTAGGAACCTCCTCCTGCCACCAGGAACTTACTGTTGGGTGAGAAGGCGATCGAATTGACCGCCGTACTGGCCGGATTGAACTTGCGTCGTAATGTAAACGATGCGGTGTCCCATAGTTCAACGCCGTTCAGATAGGAGCCAAAGCACAATGCGATGGTCTTGCTGTCCGGCGAGAAGGCAATGCCGCAAACCAAATACGGATCGGGTATTGGAAGGCACTTGACGAGGCCGTAGGTCGTGCCGTCAAGGATCTGTACGCCCGTAAAGTCCCCAACCGCGATGTACCTGCCGTCTGCCGAGGCGGCGATCACGTCAGGAAAGACCGGATTGTATAACAGTCGATCAGGCAGAACCGTCTGGCCGTACGCGCAATCTGACTTGACCTGAGCAGTAAGGACGAGAAGGACGAGTGCCAATAGACGCCAGAGTAAGGGACGCACGAGTGCATTCGATGCACTCCTATTGCTTATCGCATGTTCCTTCCTCAGCATAGTTAACCGGTAAAGTAACCCATTGTCCAACGAGTCATAAATGGACGGCCCTGTTAAATATGCTGGTTAAGGCCGTCGTCAACCTACTTTCGCGCTGCCAGGTACCCCCATGCATAGAGATTGCCCGCCCAAGTATCGACGGTGAACTCGTTGATGATCGGGTACAGGTAGATGTCGAAATACGCCTCGGGGATCGGCCACTGATTCGATGGCGGGATGCACTGCTGGTTGAGGAAGAATTTCATCGGCCAGATCGTGCCGTCGTCGTGGAACTGAACGTAGTCGATAGGACCGAAGACCGTCAGGCCTTTCGGTGCTGGCTGGCCGGTACGCCGGCTGTCGAGCAGCAGCGGATGCTGGATCGGATTGGCGCCCAGGCCAGTCGTATAGACCAGGTTCGACGGGTTGGCTCCGGTCGCGAACTGACATGCGGTGACGATTCCTGCCAGATACTCAGACTTGTGAGTAAAGAAGTGCGCCCGGCACAGATCGGTTGCGTCTGCTTCGGTATAGAACGCAAAGCCTAGGGGCCGTCCCTTATCACAGTTAGTGAGGTTGAACGCGTTGCCAGTCGCGTACTCCAGACATTTCTTCGCCATGATCTCCAGGCCGTCAACTGCGTTCTGCTTATACGTTGCTTCTCCAAGCCCCTGAGGCAACCGGGCATAGACGAAGGCGGCATCGCGTTGCACTGCCTTTCCATACTGGAACAGATACGGACGAGATGTCTTGAGCAACGTGTCCTGAAGAAACACCTCGTGCCACTTCGGATCGTGGGTTAACCAGTAGATCTCGACGGCGGCCAGGTTCCGAGCGTCCGTCATCTCCCATGTCAGCTTTGGCCGCTCCTCAGCCATGTGGGCTTCGCCCCACTCCATTGCCTTCACGGCTGAAGCTGCGTAGCCCCGTGACTTCGCCGCATCGTATCGAGACATGATCCTCGCTGCCCGGGCGGCCGCCGAAGCGTACGTCCACGAGCTATAGCAGTCGGGAGCGAACTCATAGAGGTGCATCGTCGTCAGCCAACTGACATCGCCGTCCTCCGGATCGCCGTCCGTCTCCAGGCCGAACGGGACCCCTCCATCCGGCTTCTGGAGTCGCCGAAAGAGATCGATCTCCCACAGCGCCTCCTGCAGTACGTCCGGCAGATTCGACGAATCCGGCAGCCCGAGCCTCATCTTGGCAAAGTGGTCGGGGAAGATATCCAGCATTTCCAGATGCGCCATCGTCACCTTGAGATGGGTTGCCCGCCTCGGGTTCCAGTCGCCCGCATCGTGGTATCCGCCGTAGGCGCCTTTGACCGGCTGGCCGGTATCACCCTTGACCAGCGCGGTCCAAGCCTCTTGGCCGTTGAGAACGCTGGATGTCGATTCCGTGATCTGCTGGCCCTCGTTGGGCATTTCGTCGGGCGGACGCACAAAATCGGCATAGGGCGGCTTCAGGGCGATTCCAGCCCGCTCGTTCACCAATCCGCGCATTTGCACCTTGAACGCTTGGTCCCAGACATCGGCAGCGATCGGGAACGGATAGGAGCAGCCGACTCCGTCGACAACGACGCGATAGGTGCCCGGCTTCGTCAGTCTGGTGAAGTCCATCCAATACACGTCCGCTCTCACGAAGTTCTCTTCGCGAACCATGTGCTCGGGCTCCGACGCCGATTTCCCCAAGCGAACCGGCCCAGAAAGTGCGGTGGCGCCGGTTGAGGCATCGACGATACGGAACGTCATCGGCCGATCGTATTCCTGACCGCCGCCGGTTCCTCTCCAGCAGGAGAGATACGCGCGCTTGAACGGGTCATCTGGCCGGTATCCGACCTGACTGACATGTATGGCCTCGGAAGCCTGAGCGGCTGGTCGGAAGACAAACGTCGAGGTCCCAGGCTGAACGTTGAGCTTCCCGAAATCGACGGTGTAGGTCTTTCCTTCTTTCAGTGGGCTCGGCAGCTTCAGGTAGATCCGGTGCTCCCAAGCAAATCGCTGGCGCGGTATCTCCCAGTCGTTCGGTTTGCTCTTGCGGAAGAGCGCAGTCGCCTGTTTGCCGCCCTGGTAATCCAGATCGTCGGGCGAAGATACGCGATAGGTCCCAAGGTATCCGGCGTATTCCGGTTGGAGAGGGTCGCCCACCAGTTGCTCGTAGGATACGAGATGATCGTGCCGAGCGCCAATGAGCCAGCCGATCTCCTGGCCGTTTCGCTTTAGAATCTGTTGATGCCCCTTGGGCAGCCGCTCATCACCCGGCTTCGGTGCATAGACGGTCATCGAACTGGGAGTCGTGCGTCCGTCCTGGATGAGGATGTCGAGGACATCGGGCGCGATCGCGCCAATGGAGGTCAGCCGCGGCGATTGGGCGGTCCGCACGGTCGGCGGGACCGTCGGAGGCGTGAGGGTTGCGGTGGCACGTTTCGTCTCGGCGCCTGCATCAGTGACCGATATCTCGCCAAGCCATACGGTTCCCTTTCCGCCTTCCAACAGAATCAGGCGGGCGTGCTTGGCGTTCGCCGGCACCTCTGCCGTAACGTGGAACTGAGTCCATACTCCGTCTTTGAAGCCGAACCGATCGACGAGCGGTCGGTATTCGAGTTGCTTGTAGCTCTCGTCCTGCAGAAAGAGCGCGATCTGCGCAGCGGTCACTCCGCCGCCGCAACGCACCGACCCATCGATCGTAAGGGTCTTCCCCGAGACGTCGGGAAGCTCGGCACTAACGTTGCCGTCCGCGTCGTCGGTTGTCCCGGTTAAGGAGAGTGACGCGGGCGGATGCACAAAGATCTTCGTGTCGCGACCAGCCACCAGCTTGCCTTTGGCGGTATAAATCGAGGTCCAGCCATCCGGCACCGAATCGCCGATGGCGAAATGGGGATTGGGAACTAAGTTTTGGGCGAGGTGGGAGTCGCCCGATCGGGCGAGGGCCAACATGGATAGCGAAATGAACGCGATCATCGACATGGTTTTGCCTATGCCGACTATGAATGATTTACAGGCGCCAATGCGCGGATAGAGATCGATGCACAAGCCCCATGCAGTATAGTAATGAACGCGTTCATCGCGGTGAACAGTGCTCGATCTCTGGACGCATCGAGCGTGGAACGGAGATCGGGCTCGTGTATATTGACGCATTGCCAGTGGTTACAATGCTGGAGCGATACCGGAAAGGACCGCAACCAAAGGTCGTCCCATAGGTGTTCGTACGCGAAGCGCTAGCGACGCTGAAGGAATGAGATGTCTACTATTCGCCAAGTTGCCAAACTCTCGGGAGTCTCGATTGGGACGGTTTCGAAGGTACTGAATGGGTGTGACGATCGCGTCGATCCTGAGTCCCGCGAGCGAATTCTCGCCAGTATTCGCCAACTACGGTACAAGCCGCCTCCCTTCGAACGGAACCAGCGCCCCGAGATCGTGAAGAACCTCGGGATGATCGTCCCCGATCTTTTCGAGCATCCTCTCGTCCGGAATTCGTACCTCCACTTGCTCTTGGACGGTGTCCTTGAGCGAGCGGCCTTCCACCAGTGGAGCATTACGATTTTCGTGGCAACGATGTGGGACGATGTGGGCAACGCGGTTCGCCGCAAATACGACGGGCGGTGCGACGGACTGATCGTCGTGGCGCCACAGCCGTCCCACGACATCGTTCCTTCTCTTCAGCGCCGGGGCGAGCCCGTAGTTTTGATCGGAACGACGGCCTGGCTTGAGCACATCTCGTCGATCGACATCGACAACTTCGAAGCAGGCCGGATCGTAGCCCAGCACTTTCACTCTCTTGGACATCGTAAGCTAGCGTACGTCGCCCACAATCAGGACCACGTCAGCAGTCAAGAGCGTTACGCCGGGTTCTGTTCCATCGCAGGCGGCGACACGCCACGCTACTTCCTGGATGAGCGACTCAGCATGACTGCCTTCGTAACTGAGCTTCGGGACATGGGCCGCAACCGACCGACCGGGATCATGGCATGGCACGACGGAATGGCAATTCGCCTGATTAAGGCGTTCGATTCTGCGGGGATCCATGTCCCGGGTGACATTTCGGTCGTCGGAGTGGACAATCTTTGGGATGCGGCCGATGAAGGCGTCCAATTAACTTCCATCGAAAACCCCCTTCACGAAATTGGCCTTCGCGCTGCATCGATGACAATCGATCGTGTGCTCGATCCGTCCATGCCAAGCGAAAGCGTGAAGCTGCCACCAAGGCTGATCTTAAAGGGCACCACCGCCAGACTTTTGGCTTAGGGTTCAGATCGAGAAGTTTTCGATAACTTTTTTTGCTAGTCACTTCCATGCCCCTGCTCGGTGTTGTATGATGAACGCGTTCACCCAAGCGATGAACGCGTTCAATGGCTTGGGCTGAACGAACAACGTCGTCAACTTACAGTTTCAAAACTGTCGGTGCAAGGGTTCTAGAACCAATGGTGGTTAACCTGATATGAAACGCAATTCTGCCTTTACGCTTATCGAACTCCTCGTCGTTATCGCAATCATCGCGATCTTAGCCTCAATTCTGTTCCCCGTCTTCGCTCAAGCGAAGGCTGCAGCCAAACGCACCGCGGATCTTTCAAACGTCAAACAGATCGGACTGGCCTTTGCAATGTATTGCAACGATCATGACGACGTCTATCCGACGGGCAACATCTACGATTTCAGCAACATCTCTGAGTGGCCCGCGACAAGTTGGGCAAGCAACATCCAGCCGTACATCAAGTCGGCGCAGTTGTTCTACTCGCCGTTCGATCCGTTGGCCGCTACGATCAACGCTTCCGGCTCCGACTCGTTCTTCGGACCGGCGATCTCCTACGTGCCGAATTGCTTGTCAGGCGGCGGCTGGGATGCCGCCGGTGGCCTCGTGGGTAACACTCCGCGCGGCATCGTAGCGCTTGTAAACCCGGGCTGGACGCCTTGGTGGACGAACGGCACGATCAATGCCACCTCGGTAACGCTTCCGGCGAACACGATCATGTTGGCCCCCAAATACAACGTAGACGCCCAAGTGGCTATGCCGGAAGTGTCTTCGTGGACGTTTGAGTGGGGTTACCTGATGTGGGACAACAGCGCCCAAACCGGCACCACCGCTTACCTCGACGCGAGCATTCCTGATGGAAATTCGCTCAAACCAGCCACCGACCCATTGTTGGCGACGACAGACTACGGACACGGTCCTAACGGCGCGGTGTCGGTGACATCGAACGGCCAGGCGAACTTCACGTTCGCGGATGGCCACGCCAAGTCGATGAAGCCGTCTACAACGAACCCTGACGGCTTCAATCAGCCCAAGAACAACATGTGGGATTCCACGCGCTAAGACGAACTGGGGGCAGGCGGTAACCCACCGCTTGCCCCAGCAAGGAGTGTCGATGAAAGCAATTGGGACAGTTCTCTTGGTGACGGCAGTCGCGCTTTTGGCTTGCGGATGCGGCGAATCAAAGGCGGATCCGGCTAAAGACGCCGAACTCAAAGCCTCGTTCAGCAAGAAACCGGACATTAACACGTTGAGTCCAGGCATGCGAACGTGGGTTCAGGGAATGATCGACGCATCCAAGAAGGGCAAGCCGGTCAACGGAGCCACGCCTCCACCCACAGGCAAATAGACATCCTCATGAATAGTGCCTCTAGAATAGGTGTGCGAGTCTCGGTGGCCGCCTATCTATGAGACTTCTCTCCGCCCTTCTGCTCGGTCTGCTCGTCGCCGTCTGCCGCGCGGATCCCGTAACGATCCGGTTTGCCGCCGCAACGGGCGGCGATAACCTCAAGCTGCTGAACCGCCAGATCGCGGAGTTTGAGTTCAGCCATCCGAGCATCCGGATCAAGCTAGAACCGATCGTAGACAACTACGAAAACAAGCTTCTCGCCGAGTACGCGGCAAACGTGGCGCCAGACTGTGCCGGCTTCAGCGCCAATCGCATCGTTACCTTCTCCAGCCGGGGTGCACTCAAGCCACTTAACGAGTTTCCCGATTTCGGCGGGGACGAAGTCGACCTAAAGGGCAGGTATTCCACGATCGTCGACGCCCTAACCCTCGACGGAAAGCTCTACGCGTTGCCTCGCGATGTTGCTTGCACCGCGATCATCTACTACAACAAGAGGCTGTTTCGGGAAGCCGGAATCCCCTATCCCGACGGGACCTGGACCTGGGACACGAAAGTTCGGCCCGAACTGCGCGACAAGGACTTCGTCTGGACGATGCAGCAACTGACGAAGCGGAAGCCGGGTTCGGCCGTCCCGTATCAATTTGGCCTGGCTGCTGCATGGCCCCAGCTTTGGATGGAAACCGTTCTGACTTCCAGCAACGTGCGGATGTGGGACAGCGACGCAAAACCGACCAAGCTGTTTTTGACCGACCCCAAAGTCGTCGAAGTGTTCCAGTTTGCGGCGGATTGCTTGAACAAATTCCACTGGATGCCGAGCAACAATGACGTGACACTGGGGTCCGGGTCCACGATGCAGGACGAATTCCGAAAGGGTCGCATCGCGATGCTGCAATCCGGGGCCTGGGAGATTCGGGACATGCGGACGAAGATGTCGGAAGACTGGGACATCGCGCCTTTCCCCAAGTACGCTCGCGGCGAGGCGACCTATCTTCCCGGCGAGGGCGGCGGAATCGGCATTTTCAACACGTCGCAACATCCCAAGGAGGCTTGGGAGTGGATCAAGTGGTACTGTGGACGACCGGGCCTCACCGAGATTGCTCAATCCGGCGAAACTCAGCCTTCGATTCGGGCCCTCGCCTTGGCGCCCGGAGTATGGCTGCCTCCCTCCGGTACCCATCCACCACCTCAACATTTGGCGATCACCGCTGGACTGGCGATGCGCGTTTACAATCGGCATCTTCCCCAATGGTTCTCAGCCGGAGTCCAAAACGATCTCAATGGAGCCTATTACGGCGTTCTGGCGGGCGAGAAGACGGCCAAGGAGATGCTAACCAAGCTCCAGGAGGACGAACCGGCGCGCCTGTCTCTTGCCATTCGCAGGGAGGGCGGTCCTTCGTTTCCGTTTGCAGCCGGACTCGGGGTGGGCATCGCGATCGTTGTGGGATTGCTCTTCTGGGTCTATCGCCCGGAGTTCGGCCGCAAACTGAGCCAATCCGAGCGGTCTGAGAACCGAAGCGCCTATCTGTTTCTCATCCCGTGGTTCTGCGGCATCGCCCTGACCCTCGGTCCGATGATCTACTCCCTGCTGCTGAGCTTCAGCGACTCGGACATCATCCAGACTCCCAAGTGGCGTGGCCTCGCCAACTACGCGGACTTGGTCAATCCCCATGTCGACGACACCCTCTTCGTATCTTTGCGTCAGACGCTGCTGTTCGCCGGCCTCAGCATTCCCGCCGGAATCGTCTCGGCGCTCGTCCTTGCGCTCCTGCTGAACCAGAAGGTGAAGGGCATCCCTCTTTTTCGAGCCCTGTATTACTTACCGTCGCTCGCCAGTGCGGTAGCAATGTCGCTTATTTGGATGCGGCTCTTCGACAAGGACCAGGGACTGATAAACGCCCTTCTTTACGGCGCAGACGGCAAGTCGGGCTTTCTTCATCTTGGTCCGATCCTGAGTGCCTTGGTAGGCACGCCTGGACAGAACATCAACTGGTTCGGAAACACCAAGACCGTGATACCGGCGTTCATCATCATGGGTCTGTGGGGGGCCGGCGGAGGAACGATCATCTTCCTTGGCGGGCTTCAGGGGATCTCACAAAGTTACTATGAGGCGGCCACCATCGATGGGGCCGGACCGGGCCGGCGGTTCTGGAAGGTCACTCTGCCCCTTCTCACGCCCTATATCTTCTTCTCCCTCATCACGGGGGTGATCGGTGCGCTGCAGGTCTTCGGACAAGCGTTCGTGATAACGTCAGGTGGGCCAGACCGCGCGACACTGTTCGCGGTGGTATGGCTTTACGACCAGGCGTTCGGCCAACTGAAGATGGGTTACGCCTCCGCCATTGCTTGGATTCTGTTCGTCGTGATCATGCTATTCACGGTGGTCCAATTGGCTTTGGCCAGACGATGGGTCTATTACGAAGGGGATCTCAAATGAGCGTCCCGGACCAATCAACACGGTACGCGCAGAGCGCACGAAAGGGCCGCGCCACCGAACGGTTCGGAAAGGGAGCCTTAATAGTCGTCCTCATTTGTGGCGCCTTGCTCTTCCTCCTACCCCTATATATCATGCTGGCGATCTCGTTGAAGACAAATGCGGAGATCGGAAACAGCTCGATGTGGGCTTGGCCGCATCAGCCCACATGGGACAACTACAGGGTCGTTCTGACCGATCCAGACCTGAACTTCATCCGAAAGTTCTTCAACACTCTGTTCTTGGCGGCCGTACCAACGCTTGCCAGCGTAGTGACGGCTGCAATGGTTGCCTTCCCGTTCGCCCGATTGCAGTTCCGGGGTCGCGATCGCTTCTTCGTCATTCTGCTTAGCACGATGATGCTCCCCGGTGTGGTGACGATGATTCCGGGCTACGTGCTGTACGCCAAGCTGGGTTGGATCAACACCTACAAGCCGTTCCTCATTCCGGCCTTCTTCGGAGGCGGGGCCTTCTCGATTTTCCTGATCCGCCAGTTCATGCTCGCAATTCCTCGGGAGATGGACGAGGCAGCCAAAATCGACGGGGCGACCAACTCGACGATCTTCTGGCGGTTGATCCTGCCGAATTGCGCTCCCGTGCTTGCGACACTCGGTGTACTCGGCTTCGTCGGAGGATTCAAAGACCTCATCGGACCGCTTTTGATGCTGAACGATCCGGATCTCATGACGCTCGAGGTCGGGTTGAGATCTCTCCAGCAAGCCCACAAGACTGACTTCGGGCTTCTCATGGCAGGATCGATGGTGGTTCTGATCCCCATCTTCGCGATCTTCGCAGTCGGGCAGAAGTACTTTGCGCGCGGCATCACGCTGACCGGCGGCAAGTAGCTATTGCCCAGATCTGAACGCGCCGATATCGACCTTGGCACGATGAACCCGTTGCTTTCCTGCGACGTCGGTGCCGACTACCTCAGCGAGCAATGCCCCGGCGTCAAGTCCGGGTGAACCGGGAGCGAGGCGGAAATCCTTGGCAGTTGCATCGACGAACTTGGCAGCTGCCACCACATTTGCATGGGTCAGATTCTCGCCCGGACCATCGATCAGGTTGTGATGAGCGATGATCCGCTTCGGAGCCAAACCGAGAGTAACGCGCAGTTGAGCGAACGGATTCCCGCTGAATACGTTGTTTACGATTATCACGTTTTCTGCTTGATCGTTCTCCATCAGCATGCCTCCACCCCATATTCCGTTCTTTCCCGGCCCACCGCAGTTGACAACGGTGTTATTCAGGTAAGAGACGTTTCGGATTCGGTGAGACATGCGAGCAGAACCCCATTTCGCCACCATCATGCCCGGTCCACGGCAATCGTAGACGACGTTGCCGACGAAAGCGACATCGTGCAGTAGCCCGCCACTCTCGGTGCAGGCCACCAAGCCGACCAGGCAGTCAAAAATGACGTTGTTCTCGAATCGAATCTCGCCCGTATCGGCGTCCCAGGCATCCGCATAAAGCCCCTGTCGTTCCACGTGGCAAACCCGATTGCGCCGCACGACGACATTCCGGCTCCCTTCTTTTACGTCGATCCCCTCGTGGCCGGTGTCGTGGACGATGCTGTCTTCGAAGACGACGTTTGCCGACCGCTTGATGCTTACCGATTCCTCGCCGCCTGAGTGGCAAGCGTCGGCAACATCGCACTTGGAGATCGTCACGTCGTTCGACTTGTCAACGTAGATTCCGGACCCCGGACAACCCTCGACCCGGCACTCTTCAACCTTCACGCGATAGGAGCCCCTCACGGCGATTCCCAGAAACGACGCGTTCTTCACCGTCAACCCTTTTAGGACGAGATGATCCTGTCCGTCGGTGTCGACGCCGGCGAGAATGACTTGCGCGCCCGCATCAGACTGAATGGTGATGGCTCGTCCAAAGTAGTTTCCGGAACGCGTCAGCTTGACTTGTTCGGGATAGTGGCCGCCCCGAATCGTGACGGTGTCGCCGGGTCCCGCCGCATCGGCGCCACGTTGAACGGTCCGAAACGGACGCTCCATCGTTCCGGCGCCAGAATCGTCACCATCCGCTGCGACAAAGATCTGTCGGGCTCGGTGCCCCGTCTGAGGTGCGCGAACTGCTGCAGCAAAAATCAGGCAAGCGAGAGTCAGGAGATACTGCATAGGGGCCAACCAATTGAATGAACGCGTTCATTCGCATTAGATTCTACTTGATTCGCGCCCAATGCGTCGCTGCCACTCCTCTCCGGCGCCCCCTACGGGCTACTTGAATAAACGATTTACCGCGCATCCTTGCTGTAAGAACCACCAGGGGCGTCATCGATGATCTTTCTGCATTCCATTCTCGCAGCCGCGCTGCTCACTCAGTCCTCGCCAATGGCGGGACGACACTTGGTCTTTGATAGCGACTTCACCAAGGCCAAGACGATTTCGTCAAAGGATTGGAAGTTTGATGACGGTCCGGTCTACAACAACGAAGCGGAGAAGTATGCAAGTGGGCCCGGCGACAATGCATTCCTCACGAAGAAGGGACTCGTCATTCAGGCGCTTAATAAAGGCGGCAAATACACATCCACCCGCCTTCAAAGCGTGAAGGCTTGGAAGTACGGCTACTTCGAGGCGGAAGTCCAGGTCCCGCCCGGTAACGGCACTTGGCCGGCGTTTTGGATGCTCAACGACCGACTGCGAAACCCAGGCGGGCAACCGGTGGGATGGCCCAAATGCGGCGAGATCGACATCATGGAGAACGTCGGCTTCGACATCAAGAACTTCCACTTCTCGCTGCATTGCGAAGACTTCAACTGGACAAAACCCAAACAGCGAACGAAAGTCGTCGCGTCCGACAATCCCCTAGAGTTTCACAAGTTCGGCCTGGACTGGCGTCCCGCTTCGATCGCGTTCTACATGGATGGAAAGAACGTTTACGAGGTGAAACGCGACGTTGACACGTTCAACGCATGGCCGTTCCGCGACCCGTTCTACATCATCCTAAACCTGGCAATCGGCGGTTGGTGGGGCGGCGCCAAAGGAATCGACCCCAAGATTTTCCCGAGCAAGTACATCGTGAAGTACGTAAAGGTCTACCAGTAGACTTCCCTCAAGTCGGTCGGTTTTGGGGGTCAGGCGGGAGCTTCCCATCGGCTTTTGGTCGCGAGTACGGACGTCCGACCAACTCGCGTGACGTCAACGGCCGGGAGTCCGGTTCCCTCGCCTTCCTTCCGAGGAGGGAGAGGGGAGGGTGGTTTCCGCAGTCGCGCCCCTGGCTCATCATTTCTGCCCAGACCATTACATTTCGGTGCTCTCTAGCCAGTCAGTTCCAATGATGGGGCCGAATGAGAATTGGACTTCCGACTTCGTCGGCGGCTTATGGTTTTCCCCCTCTCCCCGCCCTCTACCCCCTGTTCGCTTCGCTGGGGGCGAGGGAACGTCAGTACAGGTCTCGTGCCAACCCGGAGGTGGGCTGCGACCGGACGGTCGCGCTCCCTCGCCTTCCTTCCGAGGAGGGAGAGGGTGGGGTGAGGGAGGTTTTCAGGAAACGCGCCCCTGGCTCCAATTTCATTCCGCCGCCTCCTGAGAAAGGTCCGTGCCATCGAAGAGACTGTATTGGATCAAGGAATTCCGACTGCGTCGGCGGCTTACTGAATCCCCCTCTCCCCACCCTCTACCCCCTGTTCGCTTCGCGGGGGGCGAGGGAGCGCGACTACCGACTCCCAGCCAACCTACGGGTTCGCCACAGCCGAGTGATGCGCTCCCTCGCCATTTCGCCTCTCGGTGTCAAACTGGAATTGAAATGGCGATCCTCACTGGGTTTCTTGCTTTGCTTTCCTTCCCTCTCTGCTTGGCAGCGCTCGAACCGCTGAAGCCGACGCCGAAGTTCCGTGTTCTCGTGGTGGCTTCGCGGGCCAAGGACCACCTCAAGATGATCTCGGCGGCGAAGCCGGTGCTTGAGAAGATGGCGGAGGAGAACCACTTCGAGGTCGACTTCACGGACGACGCCGATACGATCAACGACGACAACCTCATGCACTACCAGGCATTCGTGATGCTTCATCTGGCGCCCTTCGACATGACGCCACCACAGCAGCAAGCTCTTCAACGATTCATCGAAGCCGGCCACGGCTGGGTCGGCATCCATGCTGCCGGACTCACCGGGCGGGAGTTCATGGACCCCAAGAGCACCTATTGGGAATGGTTCGAAGGGTTCATGGGAGGCGTCCTTTACTCACCCCACCCCTACTATCAAAAGGGAACCGTCGTCGTGGAGGATAGCCGTCATCCAGTCACCAAGGGGCTTCCCCACCGATTCGAGGTCGGGGACGAGTGGTACGAGTTCGACAAGAGCCCTCGCGGGAACGTGCGTGTCTTGGCAACTGCCGACGAGTCGACCTACCACCCGAACAAGCCGATGGGCGACCATCCGATCATCTGGGTCAACGAGCATTTTCATCGCATGGTCTACATCGCGATCGGCCACGATCCGTCGATCTTGGAGAACAAGGACTACCTGCACCTCCTAAAGAACGCGATCGGCTGGGCGGCGTCCAAATGATCCCCGGCTTGATGCTTCTGGTGGCCCATCCGCCGGCTTTCCGGGCCCTCGTCCTCTATCAGATCGGTGGGCATCATGCCGCATTCACCGCCCGAGCCAAGCCGTGGCTGGACGACCTCGCGGCCAAGAACGGATTCGCCGTCGACTACATCCACGACACCGATACGATCGACGAGACGTCGCTATCCCATTACAAGCTGTTCATCCAACTCGACTATCCGCCGTACGGATGGAAGGATAGGGCGGTCACCGCATTCCAGCGGTACATCGAGGAGGGTCGCGGCGGATGGATCGGCCTGCACCACGCCAGTCTGCTTGGCGAATTCGACGGTTTTCCGATGTGGAACTGGTTTTCCGACTTTATGGGCGGCATACGGTGGAAGGACTATATATCAACGTTCGCGCGCGCGAACGTCCGGGTTGAGGACCGCAAGCACCCGGTTATGCGAGGCGTACCCGCATCGTTCCCGGTGACGACCGAGGAATGGTACACCTACGACAAGGACCCACGCCCGAACGTCCACGTGATCGCCAACGTCGACGAAGCGTCCTACCAGCCGGATTCCAAGATCAAGATGGGCGACCACCCGGTTGTCTGGTCGAACCCGAGGGTGAAGGCGCGCAATGTCTACATCTTCATGGGGCATTCGCCCGACCTATTCGATAACGAGGCGTATACCCATCTTTTCCGAAACGCGATCTTCTGGGCATCGAAGGGGTAGGGGCAAAACACTACTTTCCGTATTGAACGCGCCAGACGGTGCCGGAGGCATCGTCGGTCACCATGAGGGCGCCGTCTTGAGCGACCGTCACTCCGACCGGGCGGCCCCATACGTCTCCATCGGGCGTCACGAAACCGGTCATGAAGTCTTCGAACTCGCCGGTCGGCGCGCCGTTTCGAGCCACGACCCGGATCACCTTGTATCCGACGCGGCGAGCCCGGTTCCATGAGCCATGCTCGGAGGCGAATCCCTCGAAGCGGTACTCGCGTGGAAAGCTCGATCCGGTGTAGAACGTCATGCAGAGCGAGGCGTAGTGGGATCCGACCAAGACCTCGGGGACCAGGACCTTGTCCTTCAGGTCGGGCCGCTCACCGACGTGGCGTGGATCGTAGTTGGATCCTATGTAGAACCAGGGCCAACCATAGAAACCGCCCTCTTTGACCCGCGTGATGTAGTCGGGCACCAGGTTGTCCCCCAGACCGTCTCGCTCATTGACCGAGCACCATAGCTCGCCTGTCTTCGGGTGGATCGCCAGACCGACCGCGTTGCGGATACCGGAGGCATAGATCCGCTCGTGCTTGCCGTCCGGATCGTATTCGAGGATGTCGGCCCTGCGTTCGTCGCGGGCGCGCGGGTCTTCATGGTCGTTGGTCAGCGAGCCGACCGAAACGTACATCTTCCTACCGTCCGCGCTGAACCGGATATCGCGCGTCCAGTGTCCGCCACCGCGCAAGCGTCCGCCGCCGGGAAGCTCCGCCACCACCGTCTCCTCCGACCCGGCGGCTTGGAGGTCGCCGTTGCGGTACGGGAACCGGACGACCGAATCGGTATTGGCGATGTAGAGCCACTTGGGGCGCGGGCCGGCCGGATAGAACGCGATACCGAACGGCTGTCGAAGGCGGGAGGCGAACACGTGGTTCACCGCCGGCTTGCCATCGGCGGTCAGCCCTCGCAGGACTCGGATTCGTCCCGGCTCGCTCTCCGCGATGAACAGGTCCCCGTTTGGAGCGGTCACGATCTCCCTCGGGTTATTGAGGCCGGTGATGTATTCGGTGACTCTAAATCCGTTCGGCACCTTCGGCCACGCGCCGTCCGGACGGCGAACGATACTTGGGCCGTTGTCGATCGACCGGGTTGCATACGGCTTGGGTAGGTCGCCTGCTGTAATCCTGCGCCGAACCCCCGGGGCGTCGGTGGTCCAATCCCCCATCGCCGCATTTCCGGTCAGCACATGCCCGGTCTGGGGTTCGTCGGGACGGGGTCCGGCCAGGGCAATGTGCAAACATGCCGTAGCGGCAAGGGATATCAAGAACAAGGAGGGTTGGGACACAACCCAGTCCTACGATACCGACATCAGAACAATCACCCACCCCAAGGACCGCGGAATTCAATCCGCCCAAGTTTCTTGGGCTTCAGCCCATGCCATCGAGTTCTGGAGGCGACAAGGAGCCTGTTTCGAAGGCGACTTATGAGCGAGGTCGAAGAGCGCCACTAAAGTCGTGCCTGCCAACCATATCAGTGGTGCCCGGGCATCCGTAAAATTCCGTGTTTCTTCTGTCGAGAGGGTCTGCCGAAGACGGTCGACCGACCGACTTCCTATAATGAGGCGATGAATCTGCTTGCGGCGCTGTTCCTTTTCGGGCGGACGAGCGCCGTCCAGTGCGCCGACATTGTGTTCAGTGCCCAGCCGTATGTCTCGCGATCGGGATATGTCCTCCCCTCAGGTCGTTACAGCCTCTACCGGATCCACTCCGACGGAACCGGGCTTCGGCAGTTGACATTCGGCGATGGGGATGACAAGGTGCCCCGCCTATCCAAGAGCGGCAAAGAGGTCGACTTCAGTCGCTCCACCAAGGGACAAGCCGACCGCAGTTTCGCCATCGATATCGCGACCGGAAAACTCCGAGAGATCCCAGTTTCGAATATTCCGGTCACCGACCACTGGCCCTACTTCCTTTCCGCCAGCGGCCGCGACATGCGCCTCATGGATCGCGAGGGAAAGCTGGTCCGAGACTTGGGCAAAGATACGTTCATGGCGGTTTCGAGCCCCAGCGGACGATTCCACCTATTCAACTCGTTTGAAGCCAATGCGGTCGTCGTCGATATCCTGAACGGGAACGTCGCTTCAATGAACTCAAAGATCTATTCGCCCGCCTGGATCGACGACGATCGCTTGTTCGCCGCATTCGACGACCAAGGCAAAGTGGCCATGATCGATCGGTCAGGCAAGGTGCTTCATTGGCTGCGGCCGGTCACCGCCCGTGCCGGCACACCGCACTCCTACCGTGGGTTGGGCCACTCGCTGGGCTTGTCCGACGCCGACATCGGGATCAGCGATGAGGAAAGCCGTTCGGTTCGCCATGTTCCTCACCGGAGCGACCTAGTCCTTCTCCAAAACCACCACTTCATGAGTGACGGCGGCTACCGGACCCTATACGAGGTGGACCTCCATCGCGGCGTCTATGAATTCGTCGATTTCGAGAGTTTGGAAAGTATCAGCGCCGACGGCAAATGGTTCGTCGGATCGACGAACGAGTGGATCGGTGGCTACAAGAAGCCCGGATCCGCGACGCTTCAGCGCCTATATCTTTGGAACACGCAGTCGCTGAAGTCTCGGCCGATCGGGCCCACATTCATGAAATGTGGCGGCGCATGCCTCTTGCCGCTATGATCCAATCCTAAGTTAGCCAACGGACCAGCACCCTAAGGAGCGCCTCGTCGGTAAATGGCTTGGCGATGTAGTCGTCCATTCCCGCCGCAAAGCAGCTATCGCGCTCTTCTACCAATGCTCCTGCCGTCAAGGCGACGACGGGAACCCGCCGGGCATCGGACCCTTCCCGTTGTCGTAACTCTCGGGTTGCCTCCAGCCCGTCCATGACCGGCATACGCACGTCCATGAAGACGATGTCGAAATCTTCCGATTCCATCTGGGAGAGCGCCTGCCGTCCGTCGCTCACGACTGTCACCGAACACCCTACGCGAGCGAGAGCATGCTCTGAGACGATAGTATTGACACGGTTGTCATCGACGAGCAGAACTCTCTTTCCCTCGAATTGCACGGATCCGGCATGCTGGTCTTCCACCGGAATCTGCGAGGCTTCTGCCATCGGGATGCGCACAACGAATTGGCTTCCCTGTTGGCAGCTCGAGCGTACTTCTATGGTTCCTCCCATCCTTTCGATGATCCCCTTGGCCAAGGCAAGGCCAAGTCCGGAGCCCCCAAGCGATCGTGAGTCTGCGGTGGCCTGTTGGAAACGCTCGAAAATAGCCTCCAGCCTCGAATCTGGAATGCCCATTCCCGTATCGTTGACTTCGAGAATCACTACTCCGTCAAGCGACGCGACGATCACCTCGACTGACCCGCTGGGCGTGAACTTCACCGCGTTGCCGATGAGGTTGGCGAGTACCTGGCGCAACCGGGCGCCATCCATCATCACGGTGTGCGGCGTCGAGACATCTATCGAATAGGCGAGCCGGAGTCCTTTTTCCTTCGCCTGCCCATGGTATAGGCGCACAGTGCTGGCGACCAAATCGCCGAGATCCACCGGCGCCAAGTCGATCTCGAAGTTGTCCGATTCGAGCCTTGATAAATCCAGCACGTTGCCGATTACCCTAAGGAGGATATCTCCGCTTCCGATGATGTCCTCAACATAGGATCGGTGAACGTTGCTGAGCGGAGCCTCCAAAAGCAGACGCGCCAGTCCGAGAACTCCGTTGATCGGAGTCCGAATCTCGTGACTCATGTTTGCGAGGAAATCTGACTGCATCCGCACCGATTTCTCAGCCAGTTCGGCCGCGCTGCGAAGCGCCTCTTGAATCTGATTTTCGGCGGTCACGTCGCGCAAGGTGAGGATTGCGCCATCGCCGCTCGGGACTATTCGACGTCTGTACCAGCGCCTTGTCTGAGCTTCACCGATCTCGCGCACGTCCTCGAAGACCTCCCTCCGCTCCACGGCGTTCAGCAATCCGCCCGAGAGGTCGGCAAATAAGGGACTGGCAAGTGTTTCCGAGAACATGACGACCGAGGCGGGGCCAAGGCCCAGCAGCCGGTTACCTGCCGGATTGCGGTACTCGTTCAAGAAGTCGACGCACTTGCCCTCCTCGTTACGCCTCGAATCGAAGACATAGAATGGGTCTGGAGAGTCTTCGACGCCGTCCTGCAATCGGGCGGAAATACGCAGATCAATAGTGCGAGAGACCGTTGAGGTTCGTGTAATCAGGTCGTTGAGTCGCGTTTGCTGATCGGCGTCCACGGAATCGTCAGTACTGACGCCTGGCTCAGCAGTTACGCCACACTTGTTCTCAAGCCAAGCCAGCCAGTTCTTGATCTCGACAACCAAAGGCGTCGCTCCATGGAGTTCGGCTTCCTCTTGCGCTTGCCTCAAATACCGCTCGGGACCAGCCATTTGACTTGGTTGGCCGGCGGGAATCGTGTAGGAGATCAGACGGCCAAGGGCGAAGATCGATTGGATGCGCCCCCAGAAGTCGCCGACAAACTGGCACCATACGATCGCCTTCCGGGTGGCGTCTTCGACCCCGATCCGATAGCCCTGATCGGCGGCCGCCGTCGCCGCCATCTGCAAAAGTCGGCCGGCGTACTTCCATGCGTCGTGACTCAACGCAAAGTCCATCGCGGCCTCGATGTCCCTGATCGCAGCAATGTACGCCCCAGTTCGGGCGATCGCATTGGCGCCGTGATACCGAGCACGCACCGCGAGGTCGAATTCGCCGCACTCCTCAAACCATCGCGAGGCGTCGCGACAAAGCACGATCGTCGGGTGCAAGGAGTCGGGAGGCGCCGCATCGCCGTACAGGAGGAACTCAGCCTCCAATAGAGCATGGGCCCCCAGGATATATGGATCGCTCGTTACCCCCGCAATCGAGGCCACTTTGTCGATGTGGGTTTTCGCGGGACGAAAAGCGCCGGTTGACAACTCGCTACTGACATGCGAAAGGAGAGCACGAACGTGAAGGCGTTCGTTTCCTGTTTCAGTCGCGATTCCTCGGGCACGATTCGCGGGCCCGAAAGACTCAACGTATGCACCCGTGTCATGAAGGTATTCGGCGAGCAGCGCGTTCCACTCGCCTGATGCCTTATCCCCTACCGAATAGAGTGCATCCCGTCGCCTTCCGACGTTGAACGTCCAGATTGGGTCATCCTCGGCAAGGTTTTCTAGCCCCTTGGGTGGGAAAACGGCGATCTTGGCGAAATCGAAAAGGTCAAGCGAACCGAGGGGACTACTCATTGGAGGGATTCTCACTTTCTGTACGTCTCACGGAGTGCCAATCACCCCCTTGTCCACAATTAACACGCCTGCCGCGCCCCGATGCCCCGGTCGATCTGCGACGATTTGCCTACCACCTCTCGAACGGATCATAGTCCTGTGGAGTTAGGGACGCGTTCGCTACAGGCAACGGTTCTACTCACTATACGCGCAATATTTCATGTGCATCGTGCAAACCGCTTGTTGTTCAAGCACGACATGGGTTGGCCGGCGTTAGCTTTACGCTGTCGCGCGAGGACGTCTGATCGGTATTGCGCCCGACGGCATATCCGGCCCAGAGACCCACTTGGCCCAAAATGTCGACGAGAATGACATTCAAGTGCCGCCGGCACGTAATCCGCATTTTGCGGGTAAGTGCTTAACTGGTCATGGAGCGTAACGAGAGCCTCAGCCCTCCACTTTCGTTAGGATCTTCTGGATCTGATGATTGATGGCGGCGTTAGTGTCCATCCGGTTCTTCACCATCTGGGCGTCGAGCACCTCACTTCGCTGGAAAGTCCCCGCGACGGTATTCGTCCTTGCGGCAGCGCCATTCATTTCTGCCGCAAGCCAATCCATGTTGATCTGAACCGACTGCTGGACCTTCAGCCCGATTGGCAACGCTGCCTTGAATTCCGCGGCGGGGGCTCGAAAGGCGATCGTGCTCTTGCTCATCCACATCCCAACTTTGAGTTTGATCATGTCCTCGATCACGACAAACATGAGTTGCCGGAACCGCTTGCCGCCCTCGCTGTAATCCACCGTCACCATCGCTGCCTGGTAGACCAAGGGAAGGGACACGTGCAACAGTGCCCGCAATATAGCCATCCCTAAGGGGGCGTCAAGCTAGGAGCCTATTTGCCAGGTTTTTCGAAGATGTCCCACCACTTCGGGTCTTCGGATCCGGAGACCCACATATAGACGCCTCGAATGCCCAAGCTCTTGGCCAGATCGAGTTTGGGACGCTCCGACACAGAGTCGCAGAACCAGGCGACGCCGTCTGATGTTTTGAGGACCAGTTCGTTGGAGGCAGGGTCTCGTCCCGCGTCGATCGCGCCCGGTAGCGCCGAGAACTCCGTCCAGTTCACGCCATGTGCGCGGGGGCTCGACCAATTGTAGCCGTACGACGGAATGCCCAACTCGAGCTTGTTCTTCGGGATCAAAGCAATCGCATGCGCCATGACTTGCTTGACCCATGCGATATCGGCGACCGGTCCAGCCGCGCCACTCTCTTCGTGCTGATCGTAGGTCATGATTCTCGCCCGGTCGACGGCCTTACCGATCCTCTCGTAGTCCATGGATTGCGATCCACTCCAGTCGCCCGGTTCGGTGTCCTTGGCGCAAAGGGCGATCGCAAGCAGTTTGTGCCGGCGATGGAGTTCCTGAGCCACGATCTCGACGTAGTGGCTGTAGTTGTCCCTGTCCTCCGCCTTCATGCTCTCGTAGTCCAGGTCGATTCCCGTGAGACCGTCTGCCACCGCCAAATCGGCAAGCGCCTTGGCCTGCGCCTGCATCCTGGCCGGATCGCCGAGGAAGTACTCGACGCCCTTAGTGCCAAGCCCGCCGTCGCCGACGAGACCATAGGTGGCGACATGGTTCTTCTTTCCAATGTCGACGAACCGTTTGAACGTGGTTTCCGGAATCCCCCGGACGTGCTCGATCAACCCGTCTTTTGTGCACGAGTAGAACTGCCCGCTCGCCGAGTCGAAGCACTTTACGTGGGCCTCAAAACGAGCCATCGACCGCCCGTCGTCGTCGAATAGCACCCAAGATCCGAATCGGGGAAGGCCGTTAATGGCAAGGCAAGCAAGGACGGTCAGCACGGTTCCCAGTATACGTAACCATACCGTCAGCGAACCGGCTGACCATCTCGTTCGAGAACAATCGCGGCCGATGCCCAACGGGTCTGCCCTGAAATGGCTGGCCGAAGGTTCGACACCCAGTCTCGTGCCCGATTGAGATCGGCATGGTGGCTGCGACGATTGGGGCTCGGGATGTTGTTCATTAGCGTCATTTGAGAACCTTCACTTTAGGTACAGTCTTCCCGCAATGCACGCGAGAAGATGGATCATCGGAGCAGTTTTCAGTTTGGGCGTGGCGGCGGCACAAACTCATGAATCCGTGCGTGTCAACCTCGAAGGGGGCTTTGCCTACCAGACTCGCAACACGAGCGCCATTCCGGCCGACGGAACGAAGTTCAGCTACCGCGATCTCATCGGCAGGGGACCGTTTTACTACAGTCGGCTCACGGCGATCATTCATGGCGAGGAGACCTCCGGATACCGGATCGTCGTTGCGCCGCTCAATGCATTCGGAGTCGGAAAGCTGCCGAACAAGGTTGTCTTCAGCGGAGTGACGTTCGACCCCGGGACTGAGACGGCGGGACGCTACATCTTCAACAACTACCGGTTCACGTGGTGGCATAGGTGGCGGCCCATAGACGGCGCCGACATCCGCGCCGGATGGACGTTCTTCGTTCGGGACGCGAACGTCTCCCTGGCCCAAGGTTCGAAGACCGCCTCGTTCTACAACCTCGGCCCGGTGCCGCTTTTCTACCTCGACGCGACTCGATCGTTCGACGGCCGGTTGCGTGCCGAATTCGAGTTCGACGGTCTTGTCGCCCCACAGGGCGGCGCCCTCGACTTCGGACTTGCCTTGGCCTATTCGCTCACACCAGCCGCTTCGGTAAAGCTTCAGACACGGTACCTCGACGGAGGCACAGGGTCCGGAAGCGCATACAGCTACTCCACGTTCAACTACGTCGCACTCGGCATTGAACTTCATTGGTAGCGTCGAAGGAGTCGCTTAGCCTTCGCTCTTACCCACCGCATGCCGGGCTTCCCCTGCTTCCAGATCTGCCCGGATGCAAACCGGACGGCCACAGCACAAGCACACGTATCGTAGTATGCCGATGCGCGGCGTTAGGGTCGACTCGGCTTCCAAAACAGCTCGAAGCGGCTTGTTATCACCTTATATTTTGCTCTCGAAGAACTCGACGATCGCCTCCGCCAGGCTCTTGCCGGGGTCCCCGACATTGGCCGGCCAGACGTGCTTACCGCCGGGAATCGTGAAGAGCAGGTACTCGGATTGGTCCTGATCCGTCCACCAACGAGTCAGGTGAACGTCTCCCTCGTCACGACGATCGACCTTCTTCAACCCCAGGGCACCCGACCACCACTTTGCCAGAGCGTCTACGGATAGGTAAGCGCCCCATCCGTCGCGATTCGCCATGTCTCCCGCCCAAAGCGTGACCTCATCGGCGGTGCCGTGAACTTCCATGACCGACATGCGGCTTTGACGGGTCAAATGACGATCCCAACAAGCCATCATTGCTCCCGCGATCGGCGCGATCGCGGCGACGAACGGCTTGGGCTGGCGGGCCAGGTAGTAGCTGAAGTCGGCTCCGTTCGACATGCCGGTGCAGAACACGTGTTTTCGGTTCAGCCGATATCGTCGGACGAGTCGATCAACGACCATGCGCGCGTATTTCACGTCATCGATCTTGGGGTCCTGAAAGGCGTACTCCACCTGATGATTCCGCTTCCCTTCGCGGTCCCTTGTGCCCTCGAGATAAGCGAAGACGAACTGATGCCGGTCGATGACATCGAGGAAGCCCGAGTAGTCTCGAATCGACTCCGGGCTGTCTCCAAATCCGTGACAGACCAAAATCAGACCGTCTCCCGCCTTCAGGTCATGCGGCAGATCGACCAGATAGCGTCGCTCGCGGTCGTCGACCCTAAATGCGCAAACCGTTGCTTCCGATTTCGACGCGCCTGCTTTCTGCCCTTCGGAAATGCTTGCAGAGCTTCTCAGAGTGCAGGCGACGATGGGCATGACCAGAGCCATCAAAAGGACAGTCATGTCTTGTCTTACCGGATTCCAACGGTCTCGGCAGTCTGTGCAAGCGACCAAGCCCTATGGTAATCGCAAAGACTAGTAACGGAGGAACGAAGCGAGCTCGGAATGTCCTTTCGCAGCGGCAAACTCTGCCGCCGACTTTCCGTTGGCGATGGCCATCCGGTCGGCGCCAAACCGGACGAGAAGTTCGGCGATCTCGAGGTTGCCGCTATCCGCCGCAAGATGCAACGGCGTAAATCCACCGTCATCGGCGACATTCGGATCGGCTCCCGCGCATAGAAGCAACTCGATTATCTTGGAGTCACCGCCAAAGGCGGTTGCCCCTAGAGGAGAGTTCCTTGCGATGGAGCTGTTCGCCTTGACATTCAAATTGGCTCCGTTTGCGATCAGCAATGCGGCACAGTCGTAGCTCCGGAAGGCGCCCGCAAGGTGAAGCGGCGAAAAGCCCTCGGGCGATAAGTCGCTCACCTGACCCGGGTTTCTCGCGATCGCCACTCCTAACGACTTCCAACGACCCAGCACGGCACACTCGGCCATCGTCAAATCAGACCTGCGATCGGCAGCCAGGTGCGCGAGTTCGAGTTGGCCGTTGAAGGCTAGATAGATCGATGTAGTCCCACCCGAGTGATCGAGCAAGTCCACCGAATCCGGATTCTGCTCGATGATTCGTCGCACATCGCCCCACGCCCGAGCGTGAAGAAGTGTCCAAAGTGAAGTCTCTTTCGTGTTCATGGCTTTTGCTTGCGGCCGTTCCGGCGCGTCGCGATTTCAGGGACGATTGTCTTCCATCGCCTGCCGCGTTCGCTATACCGATCTTGCGAAAATGGACGGAGGCACGCCCATTTCCCGTCGAAAGGCACGAGAGAATGCGGATGGACTTTCGAAGCCGACCAACATGGCGACGTCCGAGCAGCTGACTCCCCGCATCAATTCACGGCTCGCCAACCGGCATCGCTGGAGCGTTTGGTCCTGATTCGGCGTCAATCCGTACACTTGACGGTAAAGCCTTTGTAAGTGAAAGGGAGACAAGCCAACTTCCCCGCCCAACGCCATCAACGTCAGGTGACCTTCAGGACAGGCTAAGATCCGATTGCGCACTTCCGACAGGATCGCCATCAAGTCGGCACGGGTTTCGTCCCTGCTAGCGCAAGTGGCGAGGCCCGTCTGGATTCGGGGGGACTCAGCCTCGACGTGATCCGACATCACGTGGCAGAAATCGTCAAGGTCAACCGATTCGCCGATAATTCGAGGAGAGAATGCCTCAGCATTCAGGCTTCGCTGCGTTACATACCATGGCAGGTCACTAGCGACAAGCCCATCCCAGAAGTAGGAGAGCGTCTCGACGGGCCGTGTTGAATCGATGATGAGGCGGTAAGGGACGTCCTTGCCGACGACAACCATCAATCCAGGCTTGAGGCGCAGCGAACGGCCCTCGACTTCGAGCCGTGCTTCACCGAGCAGAACGGTCTTGCAGGAAGCCGGCCCTGCATATGTCGCGTCGTACTCAGTCGCTAAGCCCGACAGCACGCATGGTGCTCCAGACGCCAACTCCGACATATTGGGATTGAGCTTGACCGCGTTCATTTCCGGATGAACGGATAGGATATCAGACCGTGAGGCAGAAAACCGGACATCAGGGAGTCCGAGGCGTGGATCCAGGTTTGGGTAACCCATCGATCGCCCGAGGACGGCCATAATGGAGCGTGACCCGGGATGGCCGCTTGCTCTCGCTCTATCTTGGCCTGACCACTTCCGTCAACGGATTTCTTCAACCGTTCGTCCCGATTTACCTATTTGAAGCGGGCCTATCCAAATCACAGATCGGACTGGTTGCCGGTTCGGGTGCAGCCATGGCACTCCTTATTCAACCGCTGCTTGGAAAGCTATCGGACCGCCTGGACTCAAGACGGCCCTTCGTGGCGTTGATGTCGGTCGTCGCGGCCCTCGCCTACATGTCTTTCCCGCTCCTCCATGGCGCTCCCGCCTTTCTGCTTGCAGTCGCCTTGGGCGCGAATGCCAGCCTATACATGCAAGGAGTGGGTGGCGTACTTGTGGGTCGGCTTGCCGAGAAGGGGAAAGGAGGCGCCACTTACGCCAACTACCGCGTATGGGGCTCCATCGCATACATGTTCGTGGCTCTCGCCGTCGGCTTACTCCTGAAACCGGAGGGTGGTCACGGTCGCAACCCTTTGAACCTGATGTTCGAGACCGGTCCGATGCTCTTTCTCGGCATCGCCGCGCTTGCCAGGTGGCTCCCCGATCCTCGCCGTCCCGTGGCCACCGACGACGATCCCGAGCCGTCAAAGAAGTTGATCCGGCCAAACCTCAGACGTTTTCTCGCCGTTGATTTCCTATATATCGTGTCGCTATACGGAGCGACCAACTTCATCTCTCTCTTCATGCAGCATGTCGGCGGCCGGGGCCTGATGCTGAGTTGCGTTTTCATCCCCGGAGTCCTCAGCGAGACTCTTGTGATGCGCTACTCGGGAGCCCTTTCGGATCGTTACGGGCGGCGTCCAGTGCTCGCCGTTTCGTATCTGCTGCTACCGCTGCGCCTTCTTATCTACTCGGCGGCGACTGGCCCCTGGTGGGTACTTGGCGCGCAGTCGCTCCACGGGCTCAATTTCGGGATCGTCGGCGCGGTGGCGATCGCATTCGTGAATGACCAGGCCGACCACCGAACCCGTGGTGTGCTTCAGGCCCAGCTATCTCTGGTGACGGCGGCAGCGGGTGCGGTCGGCCCAGCGATAATGGGCTTCGTTGCAGACCGGTATGGTCTGCCTGCGATGTTCGAAGTTGCGGCCGGGCTAGCATTCGTCGCTACCGTCGTGTTCGTGCTGTTCGTCAATGAGTCGAACGAGCATGCCCGAGGAACCGGTATCCCGATTCTGGATCATGCGCTGTTTCCGGCCCGGGCAAACGCCTAGTCGAAATCACCGGTCCGAATCGGGTGCGATTTCGAATAGGCAAGTGAGACGATGCAACACTCTCTTTCCCTCAAAGCGGATCCTGACAAATGTGCCACGGTCGCCCACCAAGGCAAACTTGGACCGGACGAACTCTTCGAGGACCACTTCGATGCAGTCCATCGTTACTTCTCCCGCCGGGTTTCCACTCCGGACGATGCCCAGGACTTGACGGCTGAGACGTTCGCCGCAACAGTGGGCGCCAAAGTGCCAAGAAACGTAGAACCCCTTAGCTGGCTCTACGGCATCGCACGCCGAAAGCTTGCCGACCATCTGCGTCGGCAAAAGCGGGCCGGCGTCCATGGACCGGAGCCGGCCGTTCATTCGATATCCGAAAGGGCAATTGCCGTACGGGAGTGGGTGGAAGCGCTTCCCGCCGACCAACGCGAGGCTCTGCTCCTACAGGCGTTGGAGGATCTGTCGGTCCAGCAAATCGCCCACGTAATGCACCGGTCACCTGGCAGCGTAAAGGCGCTCTTGCAACGAGCGAAGGAAAGAGTTCGACTCGAGTCCCGCATGGAACTTCAAGTGGAGGAGACACGATGACGCTATACGAAGAGATCTCAAACGCTTACCCTGGATTTGAGCCCGATGCCAAAGCCCACCGAGCGAGCCAGACTGCAATCACGGCGCGACTTGCCGCAACCCGTAGGACCCAACGCATCAGGCGTTCGGTTGTGGTGGCTGCGTTTACACTATCTACGGTCGCGGTCCTAGTCGGACTGGGCCCGACCGCGCTGGCTGTTTACAACCTCCACAAGATCGAAGGCGCGGTTGACGATGCCAAGACGGCCGAAATCGACGAGTACACGATCCTGCCCGATGGATCCCAGAAGCTGAGCGGCCGCGAACTGTACAATCGGGGAAAGTGGCGGATGGAGCGCGGTTCCTCGGTTGCGATTTGGGAGGCCGGGAAGCTTTGGCGAATGGATCCGAATCTGAAGCGAATAACCGTCAAGTCGTCACCCAACGGTCCCGCCGCCTACAATCCGAGCGGATTCAGCGTTCGCTCGATGATCGCCGACATGGCCCGATGGAACTGGCGCGATCGCATCGATGTCGGCGTGGGTCAGTTTGAGGGCGCCGACGTAATGAAAGTGACGATTTCCAACTCCAATGGCGCCGAGCGTCTCGTCGTTCTTGCCAACCAAAAGACATCCATGCCGGTCGCGTTTGAGATGGAGTCCAAAACGGTTCATGGATGGCACATGTCGGGCCTGGCTCGTGCCCGTTTCGATCACCCCCTCGACGCGGGACTATTCTCGCTTCATTTCGATCCAACCCTGCCTATCGTCGACCTGGACAAGGAACGATCGGAGTTCAAAGATCGAATAGAAACGCCGTTGGTCGTCTACCCCTGGATGCACAAGGCAATCGCCATTCGAGCCGTCGACGTCAATCCAAACGGCCACATCTTTGTCCTTTATACCGATGGGGAGACGGTTACGGATCGGCATCGGGAGTCCGGTGAAATGTTGTCGGCGTCCCAGAACAACATCCGGAGTTTTCACCCCCACTTCATGTCTATACACCCGAGCATTGAGGTGACATCATCGCTTGGAGGCGATTACTTGAAGACCGGTAACCTGCAACCCTATGTCGACGGACCTAGCGAACGCTTTCGTTCGGGGATCATATTGCGCGATGGTGAAGTGTTGCAGGGCGCCTGGTTCGTACCGGCAAAGTCAACCCCATGGCAACCATTGACGGTGAACGTCAGATTCAATGCAGACCAAAGCAAGGTCTACCGACGTCACTTTTCGACTGCATCCACGCCGTTGCTGCCCGACTGGACGCCGCTCATGGGGATCGCACCGACGGTGGATGATGACGTTCTCCGCGAAGAACTCAGCGTCCGTCGCAGCGCCCTTATTCAAGGCCCAGATGCAAAGGCGCTGATCGCCAACATCGAGGGAGAACTCGCTTTGCGGCGGAAGGAGGAATCTCAGGGAATCGGCCCTTGGGCGGAGGGAGACCTTTACTTCGCGCTCTACCAGGCCTACCTCAAACTCGGCGACCACCCCACCGCGGTCTCCTACCTACGAAAGGCCGCTAACGAGCCCTATCCCGCCCCTGGACTGCAGCAAGCCTTGGCGAAAGAGAACGTGAGGTAGCAATCTTGATTTGTCGAGGTTCGGATCTTGGCCTCCGAACCTTGACATCTTGAACGTGAACCTGGCGAGCAGGGAGCAGTCGTTGCGGCTCATCGTCTACTTGATCAAGGCCGCAATGATTCTGCCCTTAGCATCATGGTTTCGACAACCTTGGCAGTCAGGACACCGCAAACAACATTTTGCACGTGACTGAGAACCGCCTGGGAGACCGCTTTCAGCATCCTCACAACTGCGACCTCAGTCAGTTCGAATTCGGCTCCAAAAGCCACGAACTCGGCGACGGTGAACCGCCCGAATGACCCGCCGGCGAGGGCAAGCGCCATGCGATCCGCTCCCGGCAGGACCTCGCAGTAGGGCAAGGTGGACAGCAAATCGTAAGCCGGGGACAGCCGCCACTGTCCTGTTTCTCTGTCGAGGATCATGCTGATGTTCTTGGCATGCATATCGCCGTTACCGATGATGTAGCTAAAAACGTATAGCCGAAGAGCATCGAGGAGCGTGGCTTTGGAAGTTCCCAGTCTCTGCATTGCCACCATAAGATCGCGATACTCCATGGAGTATTTGGCGTTCGGAAACAGATCCATGGCTTGGCACAGGTCCTCCACATGCGCCTTTACGATCTTCTTCGCAGGACCGATGACTTTGCGGTCAAAGCGGTGGATGATCAATGCTCTCTGCCTAGTCTCGACATCGGCGACATTTAGTCGACAGCGCTTGGCAAGCCGCATGCACTCGAATTCATTCCTTAGTAGATTAGGGAAGTCCGGAGACTCGAACTTGGCGATGTAGGTCGTCTTTCGCCCCGAACGAACGATCGATCCGATCGACAATTTGGGCTGGACCCCGGGAATTGCGGTGATCTGATCGCCAAGCGTATTGATTCTTCGGTGAAGAAGCGCCTCAATGAGGTGGACAGCTTGCTCAAGGTCGAGGGGTTTCGAATGAGCAGTTTCGCCAGGAATGCGTACGTCGATGTCACCGATCGCATCGGAGCCAGTTGCCGCCAAAATGGCGAAAAGGTCATCTGGCGCCGATCCGACTAGGTTCCGAATCGCAGAAAGCATGACGCCTTCGGGCAGAAGCCCCGCAAAGTAAGTCGGCAGATTGGCGATGCCTTCTACGATCAGACCGTTTGGGTCTTTGGGGAGATGGAGAGCGATCGGCCTTTGATCAGAGTTCAAGAATGCGTCCGTGTATTGGAACACGCAACCTTTAGGGGTACGCCGGAGGTCGCCCACGTGCTCGTCCTCGCAGTAGACCCTCAGGTTGTCGACCGAGCGGTAGTCAGCGATCGACGGCTCCTTTGGGTCGTATTTGGAGTTCAAGCCCAAGCGCGTCCAAAATGCGGACGAGGGTGTCGACCCTCACGGCTCCGCGCCCGCTCTCGAGCAAATAGACAGGCCTGCGCGAAGTTGAGGCAAGTGCCGCAAGGTCATCTTGCGACAGCCGTGCCTGCTTTCGGGCTCGTTTGATCTGCTCGATAAGCTCGATAGGAATCGCTGGTTTCTCGTCCATTGGGATCAATCAATCACATTATGGAGCAATTATGATCTCTAGGTTAATATGCAAGACGAAAAGAGGATCTCTTTATCACATTTTCATAAGATTAAGCCATACATGGCGTTTACTACCGGCTAGTTAGGATTTACTGATCACAAAACAAGCGTCTTGAGCCTTCCCAAAAGGCCCGGTCGCACCCAAGCAATTGATCAACGCGAGAGCCCCGCTAAGGAGGCTCTCACATAGATCATTGACGTTTACTTGTGCCTCACAAATCCGGTGGGCTTCCCGACCCAGGCAACGAATTGCTCGGGATCCGCGTCGACGCCGTGGCCGGCGTCCCAGTAAAGGAGGGCATCGACGTTCCTCTCTTGATTCTCGAGGGTTGTCGCCAGGTTCACGATGATCGGCAGGGACGTATCCCGACCCGATGAGCCGTGACGAATCCACCAGTTCTGTGCACAGCCAGGGTTTCGCCGCCCGATGAAGAACATCGGGTTCATCAGGTCGACATGGTTCGACACCTCAGGGTCCACCTTTGCTTTCGCGTTGCCCGTGGCATGTTGGAGGCTGAAGTCGGTGAAGTGCCGCGCATTCGTCGTCTTGCTCCCAAACTCGATCGGCTCCGCGTTTGTCATCGCGAACCCATCGAATGCAGGAAGGCTCTTCATTCGACCGATATGCGCCAGATAATCGGCAAACGTGAAGGTCGCCTCGATCCCGGATCAATTGATTCACGCGTTCTTGGCGAGATACTGCCTCCGCGGCTCCTCCGTCAATCGGGACAGATAGCGGTTGGCCGACGGATAGATATATTCCTTCAGCAAGCATTCTGCGTAGTTGTCAGCGCTTAGGATCTCGCCCATCCCGATGACATCGCCACAAGCAACCTTAGGACGAGAGCCGGCACAATGAACCAGGTTTGAGTCATGTTTGAACCCATTTTTGGGCAAGCTCTTGGCGTCAATCTGCCCGGTAATTGGGCAATCCGTGGGACACCGACAAACCGCGAAAATGGCTAGATGTATCTGGCAAGGCCGATCATGCCGGCGAGTACCGCCCCGTTTACACCCACCCATCGAAGAGCGGTGGCGGGCCACGATTTCCTGTACACTCGCTTTAGGGACAGGAGCAGATACGGCTCCATCGCGGCGATTGCAATCCAAGTCACTGCTTCGCCAATCGGGAAGCTTCGGTCAAGGAGACCGCGACCAATGAGAGTTGTTCCCAACGGTACGGCAACCGCGTATTCGATGAGCAACACGATCATCAGAAACGACCACATGTGAGAGGCGGCAAGAACGGCATGAGTCAGGGCGGCCTTGCCCTTTGGCTCGAACGCCCAGAGCGCGATCGAAAGCACCAAGCCCAGCGCCAAAATCGCGAGCGACTTGTTGTGAGTGTATCGAGCGTCGGGATCGAAGAAGGCCTGATGCACGGTGAAGGTGATCGCCTGCAACCAGATGAAGAGTTGCCATGGCCCCAAGAAGGCGGCACGCCTTCCACTTGCGTATTCAACCGTAAGCTGCCCCGGTGTAGCGGCAAGGGTCTTGAGGGTTCGCCAAAGTTTGCCGTCGTAGGAGAACACCGCACCCAGCACTTCGTGAAGGATCTCGCCGAATGCAGGCAGGCCATCGACTTGCCGCTGTCCGCAATTCGCGCAGAACTTCAACGCCAGCTCGTTTCCGCAATTTGGACACAACAAGAATGCCTCGGGCATGCCGTAATCATACAACTCGTGGACGATTCGGTCGGCGTGTGATAGGCAGAGATTTGGCTAGAACTGCGAGGCCGGGTGATCTACTGGCCATCCATGATGTTCAGGGCTATCCGGGCAGCTTGTACCCTGATCTCCGGAATGGCGGTGGTCTCCCATCGGCAGCCTCGGCATAGTGGGCCGAGTGCCCAAATGCGGCCGGCCTCCTCAGTGCGACCGTCACGGTCGACGTTCAACCCAAGGCCAAATGGATCGTAGTCGGCCAGCCCGGCGTGAACCACCGACTCCAGAATGGGGACCTTCTCGATTCTTAGGTCGAGCGATGGCCCCGTGCAATTCACGATTCGATTGGCGAAGATTGGTTCAGCACACCCGGAAACTGTGACTTCAAAGCCATCAGTTACTTCCCTCACGTTGCAAACCCGACCTGCCCGTGCGTCTAGCTGTCCCGAGTCGATCCCTTCTTGAATCTGCTCGGCGGCACATTCCGGCATCCGGTGACGGAAGACATCCCAAAACGGTCGCAGATGGGTGAGAAATCGCTTCCGGTCTCTCCAGGACAGAGATTCCCAAACTTCGACAGTATGTGGCCGAAGTCCATCCAAGGCCGAGCGCCAGTCGTCACCGGACGCTCGCATCAGTTGGATCACCGACTTGAACAGTTCGTCCGAAGCCGGTAGCTGCGCCATCGGGGTAGGTTGGCCAAGCCGGTGTGGCTTTGGCATGAGCCCTCGCCGCGATCTGACGACGATCCTTCCACGGTGGTTGTTCCGCGTGAGAAGGAGAACGACGTCGACCATCGTTAGGCCGGCCCCCAGGATGAAAACGACCTCGTCTGAATCCACCTTGCCGATCTGGAGGTGATCCCATGGATTGGCAATGAACCGAGGGTGGGAAGCAAATCGAGATAGCGAGGCTGGACACGTAGGAGGACGGTTTCCGATCGCGAGCACGACTCGATCCGCCCTGATTCGACCACTGTGGTCAGTGACGACCGCCATCTCATCATTCGCCACGATCCCTTGGGCCAAGTCATGCACCCGGACCAGTTCGCCTGCGGACTCGGCTTGGCATGAGTCGAGCACGTTGCCCAGATAGGCGCCGTAGTCTCGACGGGAGGCAAACACGGTCGATGATTCGCCGTCTGCCGCGAGGCCCTCCTGCTCTAGCCAGAGGACAAAATGTCCGGGCTCCTCTGGGAAAGCGCTCATGCCTCCGGCCCGAACGTTCAGAAGCATGCAAGGATCGAGGTTGGCGTACGCGACTCCGCGTCCGAGTTCCGAGCAAGGATCAACGACTGTGACACGGTCCCCTTGGCTTGCGCGGCGCAGCAAATTGGCCGCCACCAATGCGCCCGAGGCGCCTCCTCCCACGATTACGATATCTTGTGCGATATTGACCTCCCCTGGAAAACGAGATCGATTCTGACTTGGAAGGTCGAGAGTCGAGTAGTCCAGAGAATTAGTAGTCTATTCCCACGGGAATTGCAGATATCGTTCACCGATACATATCCTTTGCCCGTGCCGTCCTGTGCCCCAATGGACGGCCTGGGCAGGTATGTTGACACTGGAACGACGGGCGCACGATGGCTATCAGTGTTGGAGTCTTGGGTTTTGCGCATGGGCATGTTCATGCCTATTGCACACAGTGGAGGGACAAGCCAGAGCTTGGCATCAAGGTGGTCGCGGGATGGGACCACGACGCCGAACGACTTACCAAGGCGGCCGAAGGATTTGGGCTCCGGCCCAGCATGACGATCGCCGAGCTTCTCGAAGACGTCGAGGCAGTGGTCATCGCTTCAGAGACCTCGCGTCATGCGGATCTGGTCGAGTTGGCGGCGGCGGCGGGCAAGGCGATCGTGCTGCAGAAGCCGATTTCGCTGACGATGACAGAAGCAGATCGGATCGTTACGGCAGTTGAGACAGCAGGTGTTCCGTTTACATTGGCGTGGCAAATGCGCGTCGATCCCCAGAACCTAGAGATCAAGAAGGTCATGGAAGGAGGCACCTTGGGCAAAGTTCTTATGGTCAGGCGTCGGCATGGGCTGGGCGTCCACCTTTGGGACTGGTTTGCCAAGAGTTGGCACAACGATCCCAAGCTGAACCGCGACATCTGGGCCGACGACTCGGCGCACGCAATCGACTTCATCCTGTGGCTGCTCGGCGCTCCTGAGACGGTCACCGCCGAAGTCGAGACCTTGCTCGATCCGGCGGTCGCAAACGATACCGGCATCGCGATCTTCCGCTATCCAGGTGGACCGCTTGCCGAGGTCGTCTGCAGCTTTACGTGCCCAGCACACGAGAACACCGTTGAAATCGTATTCGACCGGGGAACGATCATCCAGAACTACGGCGATGTGCCCAGCTGCAACGTCCCGCGACCTAATGGTTCGATCGGCCAAAAGTGGTATGAAAGCGCGTGCGGCGCCTGGACGATAAGCGAAATCGCATCGCCGGCAGGCCATGGCGAGCGGATCGCCGGCTTGGCAGCACCTCTGGCCGCGTTTCTGCGCGGTGAACGCCCGCCAATCGCAACCGCACAGGACGGACGCACGGCATTGCGGATGGTCTTGGCGACATACGTTTCCTCTAGACAAGGCAGGCGGGTTCGACTTGACGATCCGGCAATCGATGACGTCTGAGTTCCTACCGCACCCAGCCTCGCACTGGTTACGAGCCAGGCGATGGCTTGGCTGTCGACCCGCGCGGGACCACGTGAACTGGAAGAGCGATGTCGCGGATGTCGACTCGGCGCTCCGCCTCGGACTGGGACGACCGTTCGATGAGCAGTCGAGCTGCCTCGCTGCCGACTTCATAGAACGCTTGGTAGACAGTCGTTAGCGACACGGCAGCGGTGTATTCGGGGATCGCGTCGCCGAAGCCGGTGACTGAAATGTCCTCGGGGACCCGTATGCCCTCGCTGGCGAGAAACCGAAGGAGACCAAGTGCCACGACGTCGTTTGCGCAAACGACGGCGGTCGGTCGCGCCTCGGGAGTCGAAACAAGCCACCGCATAGTCTGCCCGAAGATGTCAGGCTGGATGTATTGGTACAGGAGGCTTAGCCGTGGATCGCAGGGAACGCCGGCTTCCTCGTGGGCCAGGATATACCCTTGCCAGCGTGCCTGAACCGTCTCGGCAAATACTTCGTCCGTCAAGAACGCGATCCGACGATGTCCTAATTCGAGCAAATGCTGGGTCACGATTCTGCCGCCTGCGATATCGTCGAATCGCACGCAATCGGCCGCCAAGCCGATGATGCGCCGATCTGCCAGGACGACAGGCACTCGCTCCATTATTTTCTGGATCTGGGCCGTGTCAATGGGAAAGTGCGGCCAAATCAGTACGCCCGCGATCTCCTTTGGAAGTGAATCGGCATAGGGGACCTGAGTGACGGCGGAGTCGGCCAAAGGATCGTTGGTGACTCGGCGCGCCTCAAAACCTTTCTCTTCGGCGACGCATGCGAATCCCTCGAACAGCGCCGACAGATTCGAGCCAGTTCCTGAATGAACAATGACGAGAAAGGTGTTCGCCGGCTGCACCGATGCTTGGACCACGAACGCTCCACGACGGTCCTTGACCAAATGTCCCTCGTTCTCAAGAAGAGCGAGAGCTTGACGAACTGTAGTCCGCTGGGCTTGGTATTCCAACCCGAGAGCACGTTCCGAGCCGACTCGAACCCCCGCCGCCAGTTCGCCCTGAAGGATCCTCGTTCGAATTCGGGCAGCGATCTGGTGGTAGCGAGTCGAACTCTTTGGATGTACCAATATACAAGAAGTATATACCAAGCCAGACCAATCTGTCAGATTTTCATCCGAATCCTTGCCAGTCCATGAGTCTTGCCTTACAATACTGGTACCAAGCAGGCATTTCATATCCGACCAGCAAACGTCGAAGGAGCCGTTCTCTATATGCACAAATCATCGAAAGCCTTCACGCTCATTGAGCTACTTGTCGTCATTGCAATTATTGCGATTCTCGCTTCCATCCTCTTCCCTGTCTTCGCAACCGCTAAGCGGGCCGCGAAGACAACCACTGCCGTCAGCAACTCAAAGCAGATCGCCCTCGCCTACATCATGTACACCAACGACTCCGACGACATGATGCCGGAGCAGCGGTTCTGGACCGACAACGTCGTGTGGGGCTCTTGGTACACGTGGCGTTCGGCGGTCTATCCGTACGTCAAGAGTGCCGGAGCATGGCTCGACCCGAACGCGCCCAGCGCTTCCAACGAGCTTTCCGGAGACTCCGCCAATCCCGGCGATGGCTGGAACGATGGAGCAGTCATCGCCGACGTCTGTGCGACCCAGGCGGAGCAATTCGCTCTGGACGGCGGTTCCAATTGGCAAGCCGACTACAAGATCCCATGTGCGTCGAATATCGTAGGAAACGATGCGGCTACATACGGGGCGACGAATACCGGCATCATGGCGATGACGGCCGCCGAGAACCCGGCCAACCTGCTGTTGCTGGAATCCGGTCGAGGCTGGTGGGAGGGCCTCGGCTACTGGTGGGTGTCGTTTACCGCGGCTTCACATAACTCATCCGGCGACCTCAACACCTGGGCAGTTGGCACGGGACCGATGGCTTATTGGCACAACCAAGGCGGCATCTATTCGTTCTTCGATGGACACGTCAAGCGGCTGCGAGCAGGACAAACCTTCCAAACCGGGTCGAGCTTCATGTGGACAAATCCGGGAACCCTCCAGGATTCCGACATTCGAGGCCTGCAGCAGCAGTTGATCGACAACTTCGTCGCGAACGGCCAGCAGGTGTACTAGTCTTGGCTGGCGGCACGAAAATGGAGATGAACAAGGGCACCGTCATCGCCATCGCGCTCGGGGTCGTCGGAGTGATTGCTCTGGCTGCCCTGGCCCGCGAGACGCTTTCGGGACCTCCTGGGGAATCGCGAAACCCGAACTACGGCCACCCGTCCCCGGTGGCCCACGGCGCCGGACGTGCTGGCGCATCCGGCGCAAACCTGGATAAGGAGCAGTACTACAACAACCTGAAGCTGAACCGCCCCGATCTTTCGGAGCAGGAACTCCGGGACAAAACCGACCACTGGTGGAAGGTCAAGCACGGAGACGACAAGGTCGCCGGCGGCTAACGCCGGTGACCGCTCCGGGCGGCGGAGCACCAATCGTGGTATCCAATTAGTGAATGATCTTATCGCTCGCCGCCTTCATCGTTGCTGCCGGATATCCTTTCAAGCAAGGAGAGACACGGGTAATGAAAGCCGTTCCCATTAAGCAGGTCAAGATCGACGACGACTTCTGGGCGCCCAAGATGAAGGTTTGGCGCGAAGTGACGATTCCGGACTGCTTCACAAAGTTCGAGAAGGACGGAGCGCTCGCCAACTTCGACAAAATCAGTTCGGGAGCCGGCGGCGAGCATGGCGGACCGCCTTGGTATGACGGGCTCATCTACGAGATGATCCGGGGATCAGCCGACTTCTTGGCGGCCAAACCGGATTCCAAACTCGAATCCCAGATCGACAGCTATATCGAAAGGATAGCGGCGGCGGCGGCCCGTGATCCCGACGGGTACCTGAACACCTATACCCAGCTCAAGGAACCGACCCATCGTTGGGGACGAAACGGCGGGAACGACCGATGGCAGCATGACCTCTACAATGCGGGCGCGCTGGTCGAGGCGGCGGTGCACTACTACCGTGCGACCGGCAAAACCCGCCTGTTGGAGGTCGCCACCCGAATGGCTAACCTCATGGCGTCCACTATGGGTCCACCTCCCAAGTGGAATGTGGTGCCCGGACACGCCCTCGGCGAGGAATCGTTGGTTCGCCTCTACCAACTCTACCAAGAGCATCCCGATCTCAAGAAACGGCTCCGTGTCCAGGTGCATGAGGCGGACTACCTCCATCTGGCCGAATTCTGGATCGATGCCCGCGGTCACCACGACGGACGGGAAGACTTTGGCGCCTACGACCAGGATGAGATCCCCGTCGTCGAGCAGCAGACGATCGAGGGCCATGCGGTCCGGGCGATGCTCCTCTGCTGCGGCCTCGTTGCGGCCGGCGACGCCGCTCAGCGTCCGGAGTTGCTGGTGGCGGCCAAGCGGCTTTGGGAGAACATGGTCACGCGCCGAATGTACCTAACCGGCGGAGTTGGCGCGGAGAGCAACGACGAGAAATTCGGCGCCGACTTCTACCTTCCCAACACGGGCTACGCCGAGACCTGCGCATCGGTCGCCGCCGCCTTCTTCCATCACGAGATGAACCTACAGTTCGGCGAGGCTACCTATGCCGACGAACTCGAACGCGTGCTGTACAACGGCTTGCTAGCCGGCGTCTCCCTGAAGGGAGACACCTATTTCTACGAGAACCCACTTGAAGCAGGAAAGCAGCGAACGCGATGGCATTGGCACGGTTGTCCGTGCTGCCCACCGATGTTCCTCAAGGCAATGGGGGCATTGCCGAGCTACATTTACGCCCAAGACGACGACAATATCTACGCGAACCTGTACATCGGAAGTCTGGCCCATGTGAAGCTCAAGGACGCCAGTGTGGAGCTTCGCCAGACGACCGAATATCCTTGGCATGGCAAGGTCGTCATCCATGTCCACCCCGCGTCGCCCTCCCGATTTGGACTGAATTTGCGCCTGCCCTCGTGGTGCCTCCATCCCCAGATCCATGTCAACGGACAGCGGGTCGCCGAAAGCGTCCGACTGCGGGGATACGCCTCCATCGTCCGAAAGTGGGAGAAGGGAGACGAAGTCGAACTCGAGCTGCCGATGCCAGTTCAGAGGATGCACGCCGACCCGCGGGTCGATGCCGATCGCGGACGTGTCGCTCTCCAGCGCGGACCACTCGTCTACTGCCTCGAAGGTGTTGACAACGGTGGTCACCTCAGCGGTCTGCTCTTGCCTTCGTCCGCCTTTCTCGCTGACGAGCAGCGTAAGGACTTGTTGGACGGAGTGACCGTGATCCAGGCTGATGCCGATCGGCTGGGCAACGCCCCAGAAGGGTCCAATCTGTATCGGGCGGGCGATACCGGCCCAATCCATCAGCGGCTCACCGCCATCCCCTATTTCGCAAACGCAAACCGCTCGCCCTCTGAGATGATGGTGTGGATTCCCGATACGAACGCGACCGCAAAGCTTCCGCCCCCGCCTTCCCTTGCCACCCATGCCAAGCCGTCGACGTCGCACTGCTTCAACCTGGACACGGTTGCCGCTCTTAACGACGGCCTCGAACCTGCCGCATCCGACGACGAGTCGATTCCCCGATTCACCTGGTGGGATCACCGGGGCACGAACGAGTGGGTGCAATACGACTTCGACCACGTGCAGCAGGTTCGGTCGGTCGACGTCTACTGGTGGGACGAGCGCCGCATCCATCGCGAATGCCGCGTCCCCCAGACCTGGCGAGTGCTGGTCAAGAGCGGAGATGAATGGAAGCCGGTAGAAGGCGCCATCGCCTACGGAACGGAGTTGGACCGCTTCAATCACGTGACGTTCAAACCAACCCAAACCACCGCCATCCGCCTCGAAGTCCAACTCCAACCCGACTGGTCCGCCGGCATCCTGGAGTGGAGAGTGAACTAGGCGAGGACGCGAAAGTTGCTCCCAGGAGCGCGGAATCATTCCGCCTAAGTCTGGTGGACTTCGGTCCGCCATCGGCAGGGCCGAAAAGCAAAGTGTCAAGCGATTCACTCCATCGTTCGCTCCGAAGCCTCCGGGCACATAGCCCGAGCGAGGGTCGTTCCCGCACCTGCGGATACCTGTACCCGCTGATCTGGCGCCATTCGATCCTGGGCTTCGTTGAGTTCTAGTTACGGCCCAAAAGAGATCACATCGTGAGCAAACATCGCTATCGGTCTTTGACAATCCAGGTCCACAGGCTGGGTCAGGAAACCGGTGTCACGGTCACCGTCCCGAAGCCGGGCTCGACATCGACCAATGTCGATCCAGCCGACTGACCGACGATCCGGCCTCCCCTCCCTACTCTAACCGAACCAACGAAGCTCGCCCGTTCGACTCCCGTGGATTGGCGGAACGAGACTCCCGCGTGGCTCACCTCAGTCACCTCGGCGGTGGACCAGGCGACCTGCAGCCCCCCGACCCGGACCCCGATCGGCAGCAGCTTTGCCTTCTTGCCGGGCAGCAGCAGCTTGCCACCGAACAGGATCTTCGCCTCCTCTCGAATCGTGAACTCCTTGTCGATCAGGTCGAGGTTGAGGAGGCTGATGAACCGCTGACCCTTGCGGTCGCGCACCCGATTGAGCACAATCCCGCCGAAGGCGTAGTCGTGGGTGACGCGGGGTCGGATGCCTAGTTCGGCGAGCACGCCGTCCCAGAAACTGCGGCTGCCCGGTGGCTCGCAGGTGATCAGAACCACCTTTCCCTTGCCGACTTTGAACGTCGCGCCACACACTTCGCCGGAACCGAGGACACTCAGGAACGGCGTCCCCTTCGCAACGAACGGCTGCAACTCCCATGCCGCAACCGGTGGCTCGTGCCTTGCCCAGCCGCTTCCCTGGATCGCCATGTGCCTCCCCTCGCTCGACATCAACTCACCCGGTTTCCCGCCGAGGCGATCGATCAGCAGGGTTGCCGGATTCCCCTCCAGATCCTCGGTCGGGACGCGACCCATTAGGAGTAGCGTTCCCCCGTTCGCCGTGAACGCGAGCAGCCGATCTTGGACCTCATGCTGGAGGCAAGAGGCGCAGGCGAAAACGATCGAGCGGCAATCAGCCGGTATTTCCCCCTGCAGGTTGACGGCAGTAAACGAGAACGAGCGATCGAGTAGCGGACGCATCAGCGCCTCGATCCGCTCCCTGGAACTCTCAAGCTTGTCCGCCAACTCCCGCATCGGGCCGGGCGGCTTCACGTCGGTCGAATAGTAGTCGGGCACGAAACCAAGCCGGATGTCGTCGAGTTCCTCGTCCATGTCAGCGAGCAGGTCACCCACCGCCAGCATCGTTCGATTGGTGTCCCGGGTCGTGAAGTAGACGGGGTCGAGCTTCCCTCCGATACCGATGGGCGCGGAGGTTGGGTCGTGCTCCTCGCCTCCAGTGCCGATCGTTTCATTGCCATCACCGTGAGGCACCTCCAACTTCGGGTTGATGCCGGCAGTGAAGGTGTAGTGGCTCAACATCCGATTGCCCTGAACCAGGCACATCCGCACCTTGAAGTCGGCCGCCGCGCCGGTCATCCGCTCGGCGCCGTTCTCGCCGTAGTCGCCCGTTCCGGCCTGAAACTCGATGGCGCTAAGGGGCTGCTCGGGTCGGCTGACGCATGCGGTGACGGCGTTGAGCATGTAGAGGTCAGTGACGTTGGCGCGGGTCAGTTCGTTAAGATATTGATCGCTCGACGGCAGGTAGCCGGGCGCTTGGTTGAAGCAGCGCATCGTCTCGCTGATTCCGAGCGGGTATGTTCGAGCCTTTCCGCCGCCTGTCCCTTGAATGTTGATAATGAACGGCACGTCTTTGACTCCGTTCTCTTCCGCGTACGATCGAAGGGTGGCGACGTATTGGGCAAAGCGTTCCCGGATGAACTCGATATAGTCGGCGTGAAAGGCGAGCGCCTTGGGGAAATCCCCCTTCCAGAAGTTCTTGCGCCGGACCTCCGGATCGGCTAGGTCGAACCCGTACCTGGCGTTGGCTGCCTCAGGCCCATATTTGTGCTGCGCGTAGGCGGCCACCCCGCACTGTACGTCCTCGTTGAGGATGGCCTGCTCGTTCCAGCACATCAGCATCCCGATCTCGTTGTCGAGTTGGACCCCGATCACGTTGCCGCCGTACTGCTGCAACCGCTTGGACAGAACGGGCATGATGCCGGCATACCACTTGCGCGCCGACGCCAGGAATCCCGGATGGAGGTAGTCGACGTTCTTGCCGGTCGCCCGCTTGCCGCCCCAGGTCTCGGAGAGCGCATCGGGGTACTTCGTGAAAATCCAATAAGGCAGCCCCTCGTTCTTGAGTTCCGCCATCTGATATGGCCCCGGCCTCGCCAAGAACCAGAGCCCTTCCTCGTGGCACAGGTCGATGAACGCCGCCACGTCATGCTCCGTCCGTTTCCGCCCGGTGACATCGATCTCGCCCTCGATCTCCTCGTGGAAGATCCAAGGAATGTAGCTCGCAATCGCGTTAAGCCCCCCGTCCTTGGCCTGCCGAACCCGCTCCCGCCACTCGCTCCGCTTCAACCGGAAATACTGGACCTCCCCGGCAATAACAAGCCGGGGCTTCCCGTCGATAACAATTCGGCGATCGATGATTTCTACCATGGTGTCGGGCGGTGTCAGGTTGTGTCTACTTTAGGGGCGTGCGGTAGTCAAGTAGATCTCTACTCCAATTTGGCAGCCTAGCTTGCCACAGTTCACAGGCTGGCTGTGGTTATGACCTGAAGGCCCGTCCTGGTCCACATCGCATCACCTGTAATGATCCTAACGATACCGGCCAAAGCGTATCAACTGTCTGCGTATACCGAAAGGCGGCCAGACTCGCGGGAGCACTCGCGTAGGTCGAATGGGGCAAAGCGGGAGTGCCAGCTGACAGTAGGCCTACCCTATCCTGATCGAACTCAATGAGTCAGGCGTCGCCGCTTCGCCTGTTGCTTCCCTAGAGAAGTGGACCTTCCTTAGTAGTCACGCGGCGGGAGACCGGGCTGATGGCGACTCGCATCCCCCTATAATAGCTAGGACACCGCGAGGGGCCATCGCCTTCAGCGTGGGAGATAGAACGGCATGAAATGCGATGTTGCGATTATTGGCGGAGGTCCGAGCGGCACCACGGTCGCGTGTCTTCTTCGGAAGTACATGCCTCATCTGAAGGTGCTCATCCTCGAAAGGGAGTCCTTTCCGCGCGAACATGTAGGCGAGAGCCTCCTCCCGCCTACCGGCAGGATTCTCAACGAGATCGGCGCGTGGGAGAAGATCGAGGAACAGAACTTCCCGGTTAAGCTGGGTGCCTCCCTCAAATGGGGCGCCACCCCCGATCCGTTCGATTTCTCGTTCATTCCGGGACAGAAATACGTCGACACCGCCCGTCCCGCGCGTTTCGAGGGTCAACGAACCAAGACCGCGTTCCAGGTCGATCGCGGCGTGTTCGACAAGATCCTCCTTGACCACGCTCTGGAGTGCGGGGCGAGAGTGTTTGAGGATGCCAAGGTGACGGAGGTCCGAGTCCAGGATGGCCGGGTTGCCGAGCTGATCGTCGATTGCGATCGAATCGTCGACGGTAAAGTTGTTGCAAAGCATTACGTCGATGCCTCCGGCGTAAGCGGGATCCTTCGAAGAGCGCTTGCCGTCCCAGTCGATTCCCCGACAACCCTTCGAAACATCGCAATCTACGACTATTGGCAAGACGCGGCATGGGCGAAGCGGGAAGGACCGGACGGCACCCACATCCAGATCATGAGCCTGGGCTGGGGTTGGCTTTGGTTCATCACCATCGGCAACACGCGGACGTCGGTTGGCCTGGTCACCCCCGCCGAGTACTTCAAGCAATCCGGCCTAAGCCGTGAGGAGATCTACCTCAAAGCGGTCGAGGAGGAACCTCATATCGCCGAATTGCTCAGGGGCGCTCGCCGCGAATACCAGCTCCAGGCTGATCGCGATTGGAGCTATATCGCCGAACAGATCGTCGGCGATAACTGGTTCCTTGCCGGAGATAGCTCCGGCTTTGCCGATCCGATTTTGTCGGCTGGAATCACGTTGGCAATGGTCGGTTCGCGCAAGGTGGCCTATTCGATTCTGGAACTCGAGCGGAGAAAACTGGACCCAGCCTGGATCAAGGGCGAGTATCAGCGAACCCAAAAGCAGAACATCCTCAACCACATCCGATTCGCCGACTACTGGTACTCCGCCAACAAGATGTTCACCGACCTTCAGGACTACTGCATGACGATCGCCGAGGAAGCCGGGCTAACCCTCTCGGCGGAGGAAGCGTTCCGATGGATTGGCTCCGGAGGATTCACCGACGATACGTGGGATCCCCATCCGGCAGCCGGCACCTATCGGATTTCGGCGGTCAAACGGACGGTGTCCCGGTTCAGCGGTTCCACAGCCGAATGGGAACTGGACAAATACAACTGGCTCCAACTGAACCTGGAGGGGGCGAACGCCTATAGGACGGCCTCCTATCGTGAGGGGCAGATAAGGGAAACCCGCACGCTACGGCGAGACAACAAGACGCTGTTTCTCGACCGAATGTACTACCTGATACTTGAGGCACTGAAACAGGAAGGCGAGATCACGAAGGTGATCGCTCTCGTCACCAAGTCGGCGTTGCCCCTCCTATTGACGTCTGAAAGGGAGCTGAACCTGCATATCTTGGAGGTGCTGGAGGCGATGATTACCGAAGGCTGGATCGTCGGCTCCGTTGTCTCCGGACTCCCATTTGTGAAGGCTCCCGTCTGCAAGTAGAGCTGTTCCCCCAAGTGGGTTTAGGGGCTGACCGCAGAGCGAGGGTCAGGGCGCCGTTTCGACGCCATCGACAACACCGGATGCCTGTCAGATGAAGTCGAAATGCAGTGTGGAACAATGCCTCACTGCCACCTTCAGAGATGTGCGATGATTGTAGAAATGGCCCTGCATTGCATGGTCCGCTTGGCCGGTATTTGCGTTGCGCTTGCAGCGACGCTTGCTCGCGCTGAGATCGTCGAGAACACAACCTACCAGGGCCCCAAGACGACCATTCGGTACTCGATGTGGGGTGGAGCGAACGAGGTAACCGACGCCAGGAGGTTCTGCAATGCGTTCGTCCATGAGCATCCCGAAGTACGCCTCGACGTATCCGTATATCCCTGGGGGCAATACTGGGCGAAGGTTCAGACCCAGATGGCATCCGGCCTCGCACCGGACGTCATGGAGTTCTACAGCGGGAGCTTCGGGATCTGGGCCGCGCGCGGAGCTCTGATGCCTCTCGACGGCCTGGCAAAGGAAAGCGGATTTTCGTTTTCCGACTTCTTTCCCCAAGCACTCGCGAATTGCCGTTGGAACGGCAGCCTGTTCGCCCTTCCCACCGATATCGCAAGCTGGTGTCTGATCTACTCGACCGACCTGCTGGAGCAAAGCGGAATCGGGAAACAAGATTGGCCCCGCGAAGACCGGGCCATGACGTGGGAGCAGTTTCAGTCGCTCTCCCGCCGGTTGACGCTAAGGAAGCCCGATGGCTCCTTTGCCCAATACGGGATGGCGGCGGCCCAGAACTGGGACCTGACGATGGCAACGATGTACGGCGGAGACTTCACCGATCGACCGGTGAATCCGACCCGGAGCACCGTTCGCGGCAATGAGCCGCTCGCGAAGGCCCTGATCGCCATCTTCCAGTCTCAATATGGCGATCGAACCACGCTCGGCCAAAAACCGATCGCCGACGGAGCGTTTACGAACAATGCCGACACAATCCTGATTTCCCCTAAATTCGCGATGGGAACCACCGGACCGTGGGCGCTCAAGCAGTTGAGGGAGGGCGGTGTCCACTTCGGAATCACCCCCATGCCGCGCGGCCCCGGCTCTCGTACGATGATCAGCGTCAATTCCTTGGCGATCTACTCGCATTCCAAGCACCCGAAGGAAGCCTGGAAACTTCTGGAGTTCATGACTTCGCTGAGTATCCAGCGCCAGCAGACGGCTACGTTGAAAGGTATCCCGTCTATTCGGACGGCGACCGACGCTCTCGTGCACAACGCTTTCGGCTTCCCGAATTGCGAGGCCTATCTGAAGGATATGGAGATCGCCGCTCCCTATCTGACCGCATCATCGACGGATCTCCTATCCGCGCGAGACAACTGGGTCAACAAGGTCGAGGACACGCTCGACGCCGAATACGAATCGCGCTTGGCCGCGGTTCCCCGGCACAGCGGAGCGATTTCGCCGAACGATTACCGCGTCTTCGTCGCCGGCATGAACGCGTTTGTCGAAAAGACGATCCGCAACCGCCTGCCGGATTTGGATTCCGATATCCAAACCGCAATAGACTCGGAGAGGCCGCACGAACCTGGACTCTTCGTGCGCTTCGCGTTGCCTTTCCTGGCGGTTCTGGCCATCGTGGCCGGGTCGATTTTCTACGTGAAGGGCGTTGGCCGTGAACGCAGAAGCGAACTCTCGCAGGATGACCGAAAGCACAAGGCGGTCGGTTATCTGTTCATCGCACCTTGGTTGCTTGGGCTCGTTTGCTTTATCGTCGGACCGATCATCGCCGCGTTGGGTCTTTCATTCACGAACTGGAACATGATCTCTGCGCCTCACTGGATCGGCTTCCAGACCTATTCCGGACTCCTGTTCGACAGCAAATTCCTGATCGGAGTCAAGAACACGTTCCTCTATGCGATCGTGGTCATCCCAATCTCGCTGTGCGGCGGGCTCTTCACCGCCGGCTTGCTGACGATGCGGATTCGCGGCACCGATCTGTTCAAGGCGATCATCTATTTCCCGGCCCTGTTCACCGGCGCGGAAACTGCTGTGCTGTGGGTGAACATGCTCAACAAGGATCACGGCGCCCTCAACTACATCCTCTCCTGGCTCCATATCCGGCCGATCGACTGGACGGATGCGGCCCATGCATTCATGTCCGTTGTTTTGATGAACGTGTTTTGGATTGGCGGCGCGATGATCATCTATTACGCGGGAATGAAGCAGATTCCGGCGGCCCTGTATGAAGCGGCGGACCTGGACGGAGCAAGCCTGACGCGCAAATTCCTGAAGATCACGATCCCGATGCTTTCGCCGGTGATCCTATTTATGGTGGTAATGACGACCATCGGCTCGTTCCAGGTGTTTACGCCGGCACTGTTCTTTGCGTCCGATTCGACCACAATTGGGTCGCCGAACGATGCGCTCCGGTTCTACTCGGTGAACATCTACGACCAGGCATTCAACAATCTCCGGATGGGCGTCGCGTGCAGCTACGCGATCGTTCTCTTCCTGATCATTTTTGCGATCACCTACGTCCAGTTGCGGGTGGCGCGGCGCTTTGTCTATTCGGAGGCAGAGGCATGAAGCGACTCCGACCGCTCCCGATCTACATCGTCCTCTTGATGGTCTGCACTCTGTTTCTATTCCCGTTCTACTGGGTCGTGATCAGCTCGCTTAAATCGGTAGCCGGCATGGACCTCGAACCGCCCTCGATGTATCCCGCCGAACGGCTAACCGTCGATTTGGAGGCCAACACTAAGCAACGGATCTTCGTCGCCGACGGCAGCCAATGGCTGCGCCTAGCCCAGTCGCCCGACCTGCTTCAAGCCGACGTAAATCAAGGCGCCCCCTCGGCACACAGCAGCCCACCACCTCGCCCCTCCGAGGGAGATGTCGGTGAGGAACGAACCGGGAGAGGGGGAGAAAACAGAAGCCGAAAGAGCCCACTTACCGAGTCTGGGAACGGAACCCACCCTAGTCGAGCCACTCCCTCGGCCAACAGCGGCCCAGCACCTCGCCCCTCCGAGGGAGATGTCGGTGAGGAACGAACCGGGAGAGGGGGAGATAATAGAAGCCGAAAGAGTCCACTTACCGAGTCTGGGAACGGAACCTACCCTAGTCGAGCCACTCCCTCGGCCAACAGCGGCCCAGCACCTCGCCCCTCCGAGGGAGAGGTCGGTGAGGAACGAACCGGGAGAGGGGGCCAAGGCCGTAACCGAATAAGTCCTCACTCCCCATCGGACGAAGGCGCGTACTACCTCCAGCTCAAGGATGGTAAGGCCACCCAACTTGTCCAGTGGTTCGCCGACGATAAAGTGAAACCAACAAGCTGGTCCACCGCAGAACTGGAGCTCAAGGCGATGCCCGTCAACGCGATAGGGGCCAAGCACTTGGCGGTGGTGGCCAAAATCGTCAGGCAAACCGACAACGGCTACTCGGAACTCCTGTTCACCACCGATGCGAAATCGGGCCCACTCGGTTCCGTCGCCGTCCTAAAAGACGTTCCACACCAAGATATCCGCTTCTTCAGCGCACATTGGGACAACTTCGAGAAGGCGCTGAAGGGACCCGAGGCATCGATCGGCACCAAGTCGAGCGGCTTCCTGCTCTTCATGCGGAACAGCCTGTTTATCAGCGTCATGGCGGTGCTCGGCCAGATATTGAGCAGCAGTTTCGTGGCATTCGGATTCGCCCGTCTGAACTTCAAGGGGCGCAACGCCCTGTTCATCGTCTTGCTGGCAACCCTGATGCTGCCGGCGCAAGTCACCTTGATACCGCTGTTTTCGATCTACAAGTCGATCGGCTGGATCGACAGTTTCCTGCCGCTCATCGTGCCGCAGTTTACGGCCGGGGCATTCAACGTCTTCTTAATCCGCCAGTTCATGCTCGGCCTTCCCCGTGAACTGGACGAGTCGGCCGAGATCGACGGAGCGAACGCGATTCGCGTCTACCGGAGCATTATCCTGCCGAACTGCGGTCCCGTCCTCATCATCGTCGGGCTGTTCACCTTCGTCGCCTCTTGGCAGGACGTTCTCGGACCGCTGATCTATCTAGACAACCCCAATTACCGAACCGTCAGCCTCGGCCTCGAGTACTTCCGCTCGCCTTATGTGGACAATCGCCCCCTCTTGATGGCAGGGGCACTGCTGTCGATGATCCCGGTCGCCTGCCTGTTTCTGATCGCCCAGCGCTATATCATGTCGGGCATCGCGACGACCGGCCTAAAGGGCTGATCAGGATAATCGCCTGGCGGCCTTTTCCCAACTCCAGACATTCGTGTTCGGCGTATCATGCTTCCGGGCCTTGCGCGCATTCGCCATTCTGGCCGAATACCTGGGCGCTTAAACGATGTTCACCGATCAACCTTTCTCGCGGCGGAATCTGCTGACGCTGGCTCTGGCGGGAGGAGCCTCGGGGTTGGTCTCGGCCGGCCGGGTCGGCAGGCTGGCCCCGAGCAGTCCGAAGCTGCTGGCCGAGCCTTGGCCGGAAGCGGAGGCGATGTTCAAAAAGGATCCGAAGTGGATCGGTGGGGACAGCGCTTACTCGATCGACCTCGGCGGCGGACGGGTGTTGTGGTTGTTTGGAGACAGCTTCATCGCCAACACCGCGGCACGGAGCAGAAGCGATTCGGTAATGGTCCGCAATTGCATCGCGATCCAAACCGGATACGATCCCACCACCGCGAGCATGAAATACCACTGGAACGAGACGGGGACGCGCCCCAGTTCGTTCTTCGGCGCGCCGACCGCAAGCACCTGGTATTGGCCCGGCGACGGCGTTAGGATCGGGTCCCGGCTGATCCTGTTTCTGAACGAACTCAAGGCGGTCTCGAACGGCCTCGGGTTTGAAGGAGTGGGATGGACGGCGGTCGCCATCGAAAACCCTCAAGCCGATCCATCGAAATGGGTCGTCACCAAGCTGAAGACGGAGCAGCAGTTCGGCGTCACTCTCGGCGCCGCTTCATTGGTCGATCGTGGGTATTTGTACGCGTTCAGCGCCGGACTCCTCAATCAGGTTCCCACCTACCTTGCCCGATGGCCGATCTCGGCGATTGCGGCCAACACGCTGACCGGAACCGAGTGGTTCGCCGGACGTCGAGGATGGTTGACTGCCGACAAAATCAACGCACCTACCGCCGTGGCCAGCGTCCTCCAATCCGAGTTCACGGTGTTCCCAACGAAAACGCCGGCACCATTCGTGTTGATTCAAACTTCCGGGTTCGGGGGCGCAACCCTCGCCTACGAGACGGCCCACTCGCTTTCCGGCCCCTACTCGGGCGCACAGACGTTCTATCTCCCTCCGGAACGGACGGAGCCGAAAATCATGATCTACTCGGCTAAGATGCACCCCGAACAATCGGCGCCCGGGTTCGACGTCGTCGCTACCTATTGCACGAACAGCCTGAACTTCCCGACCCTGGTGAAGGACATGTCGCTCTACTTCCCTCGCTTTGTCCGTGCCAAGTGGACCAAGTAAGTCCACCAGGTCCTTAACGCTGTTATCATGCATCCATGGAGCCGCACGACGACAGCGATATGCCCGAATACCTTCAGCGACTGGACTCGTTCCTAACGGGCAAGAGCCAGACGACGCTCTTTCTCGAACTCGAAAAGTGCGGTTGGACGCCGGAAGATCCCGACACGCTGAGCGATGAGGATCTGTCCCGCAGCTTGACGGACTTGATATGGTCGCTCGGCGACCTCCAAGTGTTCATCGAGGATACCGACCACTTGTCCGATCGAGAGCTCTACAACGAACTTCTCGACTACTGCGACGAGCAGACCGTCTGCTTCGTGGGGATTCCTGACGCCGCAACCCACTGGTCGCCTATCGGAAGCTATGGTCCTGAGGATGTCCAGATTTGGCTCAGATACTACGCGTCCCCCGAACGACGAGCCGAACATGTCGTCGAGTGCCCAAACGAGCCGCTCCCACCCTCCGAGATCCCGCCCTACCCAAGACCTTGGCTACCGCAACACGAGTTTCTTCCCGAGGAATACGATGAAGTGGACGAGGACGGAGACGAGGACGTCTGACGCGGGAGGGCTTACGATGAGGATGGCAGCGTCAGTTGCAGCGTCTGTGTCGATCACCCCTTCGACGCGGCAAGGCCTTGTGAGTGGAGAGCTTGGACTTCACTTGCGGAGAGAGCGCGGTTGTACACACGCAGATCGTTGATTTCGCCGTCCCAGCAGTAGCGATAGCTTGAAACGGGAAAGGCGTTGTTCGTCCCGATGCCGATGCCGGGGTTCGAGGTCGGATCGAGCGGAACGACCGGGGTCAGTTGCGAATCGCTGATCAGTTCACTGACCAATTGACCGTTCTCGTAAAGCCTCATTGTCCCGGAGGGCTGGTCGTAGGTCGCCGAGATAAGCACGAACGTGTTCAGCGGCACATGTCCCCCAAAAATTGGCAAGCCTTCATTTGGAACGGCCGCGCCGCAGATCTCGAACTGAAGCGTCCCATAAGGACTGATCGAAACATAGTAAGGGTCGAGCCCACCCCGGTCGTCGCCGTCGAAGATGATCTGGCTGGCCCCTTGAGAAGTCGACGGGTACGCATAGATGCTGGCCCACGCGCTCAAGGAAAACGACCCCTGAAACTGCATGTCCGTCACCGGCGGCAAAGTAACTCCCATCGTGCTGCCGTCCAGCACGATTCCCTGCCCAACCATGCCCTTGGCATACGTGACCGCCCCGACTGTCGTCCCGTTCAAGGCGCCGACCGAGTCATTTGCGTTCCCGTTAAACTTCCATTCGTGGATGAGCCCGTTCGAGAGCGAGACGCTTCCGGTCGGACCACCGCCGGAGCCGCCGCAACCGGATAGGACAATACTGAGGAAGACCAACGAGACCAAACCAGCACTTCTAAGTTGCATGCGAACACCTGCAGAATCGAATAATAGTCTGCTTACAGAAGTGTGACTCAAACCAGCAGCGCCAATTGCCAAAGCGCTGGCCCTTCATCGAAATCTCCATTAGCAAGTGCGATTTTCAAGCAGGGCGTTGACCTTCTCCATCACCGCAAAGGCATCGGCGACGTAGAGCACGTCAGCCTTGCCTCTCGCCCAGCCGCAGTTGGCGTCCAGGTTGATCGCGCGGCGTTCGCGAATGAAGCGCCAGCCGACGGCGTGAGGCTCTTCTCCGTGACAGCATGTCGAAAGACCCTTTGCGTGTCGTGGCGTTGACCCGGTTTGACCTACCTGGTTCAAGTGGGTAAGGCACGAAAGGACGGCCTGGCCTTCCCCGCTCACGTCGACTAGCGACTTGCTGCTGCCCAACGACGCACGACTTTGGTGGAGAAAATCCAGGATCAACCGTTCGGCTTCGCCAGCCCGAACTTGGCCGTCGGACTGCTTCTTCGTCCAGCCGGCGCCCGCCACGAAGAGGAGTTCTGCGTCGGGACGAATCGTCTGCTGGTCGGCGGGCGGCGTCTGCCGGCCCGTTACCTGAGTCCGCTGCAATTCGGCCGTCACCGAAACTGAGACAATCTCGACGCCGAGCGCGGGACCGTCGCCAACCTCATATGTGGAAGCAGGCGAACAGCCCGGTTCGAGCAAAAGCACCCAAGGACGTTGCTCGCGCAGGTAGATCCCCTCGATTCTCTGGCGATAGAACCATCGCGTGACGCTCAAGTTCCCGCCATCGACCGACAAGGCGGTGATGTGGGTATCGGTTCGCCCGCTCAAACGATGGCCCACCCCGGGCAGTACCCGCGAGGCCCTAAGCGTTCCGGCCGCCAGAACGAGAGTGGCTCCGGCAGCGCGGGCAAGCGCTTCAGCAGCGGCAGAGTCGGTAGCGTACCGAGGCTGCGCGAACTCCTCCCCCGTCACCGCAAAAGCTCTTGCGACTCCACTTCCTGCAAGCTGAGACAGGGCAGTCTCGACCCTTTCACCGATCAAACCCACCGCATAGCCGGGGTTGCCCAGCGCCTGGTCCAGCGCGCGGGCCGTATGCACGGACGCTAAAGCGGAAGGAGCGAGCGAGCCATCAGACTCAACGAATGCGAGGACTAAGAGGGTTTCCATTGGTTCTAGCTGAAAAGCAAAACTGGGTTCGTGGTCAAGGGTTCTGCGGCGGATTGCCGAGCCAGGCCACGATATCCTCGGCGACTTGGTCCGCCGACAGATCCTTTACGATCCGGGTGGTTCGGCGCTGCTCGGGCAGCGTGACGCTGGAATAGCTCACTCCGGACGACACCGGCGTCGGCTTGGCGCGCTGCAACGCAGGCATGATCGTCCGCATGTTGGTCATTCCCACCTGCGGGTTGTTTCGGGGCTCGGGCAGATTTCCGGTCGCCCAGCCCAACAACGCAGGGGCGCCGGCACATACTGAGATCTGCTGCTGCCCGCCTTCCAGTCGTTCCAAGATTCGCAACGATCCGTCCGAGTCGACCTTCAGCTCATCGACTCCCTGAAATTGATCGAAGATGCCGAGACGTTCGCCGACGACCTGGAGTGTGACTCCGGCGCCTCGAGACGCAGACTCCCAGCCGCCGAAAAGCAGCAGTTTGGATCGGTCGAGACCGGGAATCGCCTCAATAGCCTCGGCAAGGGCGATGGCAGTTTCGGTGGCGTCGGTGAAGCCGCTTGCCGAGCCGTCGAGGGCGACCAGTTCGAACGGCGCTTTCTGGGCAACCGTCATCATGACCTGCTGCAGTTTGGCCTTAGGGCTAAGACTGACCAGCCAGACTTTGCTTCCGGCAAATTGGGCGGCGAGGTGGGCGGCTTCGTAGAGTGCATGACCCGCCCACGGATCCAAAACCGCCGGCATCATCTGCTCGTTCTTAAGCGCGGGACCGGTGGCGCCGACCGCCACGTCCAACGTCTGGAGCGGATCGGGCACAAGGCTCCCGCAGACTACGATATGAAAGCTCAAGGGCATATTTAGTTCTCCGCCGAGTGAAGACCGCCGGCGCCGGCCTTGAAAGCGATGTTCCCCAACTCATGTTTGGACACATCGGCGCGTGAACAGTTCCAGAGGCAGGCGCCGCAATGAATGCATTTATCGCGATCGAACTGAGGAATGCCATCCGGTCCCGGCGTAATCGCCTCGCCCGAACAAAGCTCGATACAAACCTTCGTATCGCACTTCTCGCACTCGTCGGGTTTCACGAAGACGACGTGGTCGGCATAGCCGGGACCAGCTTGGACCTTTCCACCCAGAAGTAGAGCGTCTTGGTGGCTCACGAGCAATTGGCCGTCATGGGGGATGCTTGGCCAACCCGCCTTGTTCATTAGGGCATCGTGAAGAGAGGTCCCGGAGGCATAGCACCCATCCTGGATCTTTTCGATTTCAGCTGGCGAGATCCGGCCTCGGTACGCCTCTTCGAGGGATGGCATTGGCCGTTGTTTGCCGGGGATTGCCAGGCGTCCACCGGTGAACGCGGCAAGCGCCATGCCGAACATCCCGGCGATCACTCCGCGTTGAAATCCGTCTCTCGCCTTCGCGGCGACCTTGCCCTCGCTCTCAACCCACGACGCGCGCCGCTTCTGAACGTAAGCCTGCTCAAGGTTGTCCTTACTGAACGGCTTCCCCGCCTTTATCAGTTCGACGACCCCTTCTGCAAGCAGAACGCCGGTCATCCAAGCCTCATCAACCCCCGACCCGGTCAGAACATTCGTGCTGCCGGAGCCCTCGCCGATTCGGGCGTAACCGTTACCGGCCAGGATCGGCTCACCGCGCAAGCCCGATTCCTGTAGGCTCTTGGCGCCCCACGATCGTAACTTCCCGCCCTCCAGATAACGCCACAAATACGGGTGAAGCATCCAGTGCTGCATCGTGCGGTAGGCCGTACGGGCGGGATGCAAGAGGGAAGAAGGAACGAACACGCCAAGCGATGCGACACGGTCCGGATGAATGTAGAGGAAGCCGAATATCTCAGGTTCCGGATAGCCGAACGTGTGAAAAACAGTGCCCGGCGCGAGGTCGACTCCCTCCCGCAACTCCACCACCATCTTCATCCCTACCGCCCAGTCGTGCTCGGAGTGGCCCTCCGGCACGCCGAACTCACGATCCAACTGCCGGCCAACGGCGCCTACGGGGCCGTCACCCACTACCGTCAGTGCAGCTCGAACGTCCATACCGGGCATGTAACCCTGCTCCGGTTTGCCCGATCTGTCGGTGCCCTGGTCCATCAAACGCACGCCCACGACGGCGTCCTGCTCGATCAGGGCTTCCTTGACCGGCACGCCCGGCCATAACTGGGCGGCTCCCATCAGTTGGGAGGCAACCCATTGATTGAACTGGCCGATCGCCAGCACGAGACCGTCTGTCTTATGGAGAAAAGGGGGCGTCCATCGAAGTTCGACGCCTTGTTCTTGGCAGCCAAAGGCCTTCGGAAGCAGCCGAATCAAACTGTCCGCTGCTCTCAGGCTCGACGGCCGCCGACTTGCGCCGACCGGGTCAAGTAGGTAGACCACCTTCTCCTTGCCGACTTTCGCCGCCATTGGAATGGACGCAGGATCCAAATCGGGAAAACTGGCTCGAATGCCTCTTCCCCGGGTGACCGCCCCCGAAACCCCGAAGCCCAAGTCGGCGGCGCGCTCGTAGCACAACACTTGCAGGGGCAGCCCGGGCGCCGTCGGGCTCTCAAGAGCAGGCGAGCCATCGGGATGGAGCATCTCGCGCGACAAGGTCGTGAGAAAGCCTCCGGTGGCGGGCCCGAAACCGACACATACGATATCCGCATCGAGGGTCAGGCGCTCTTCCAACGGTTGAGAGGAATCGGAGTTCATCGAACCTGGCGACTCCGATTCCCCAAAAAGCTCCGCTTCATACCGGGTAGTCCAACGCCTCTGGAATCACTACTTTGGTCAAGGCGTCGGCCGCTCGGTCCTTCGCAAGCCGCGACCCGGTCAGACACCCGTCCAGCTTGGTGCGCATCTTCACGAACTGGTCCACGCCTCCGAATCGGACACACGGGCCGGCTTTTTGCGGCGGGTTTCCGTCCTCGTCGATGACGTCCGAAACCGCATAGGCACATCCCGAGATGCCGGCGATAATGCCCTCCAAGGCATCCAACTCGTCAGCGTGGTAGCAGGCCTCGCAATTCTCTTCCGTCCAAGACGGATGCCGGTTGTATCCAAAGACCAACTCTGCGCAAATGCGCCCGACCTCACCGGCCGTTCGCGCCGATTGCACGTGGGCCATGTCACTCATGAACTGCACCAAGCCGGGAAGACCGGGTGCGACGGTCGGATGATTCGGGCCCTCTGCCTCCAATTCCATGACGTCGACAATGAAGTGCCGCGCCGCAAGTAGCCAACACAAAGCGTCGGCAAGCGGGAAGGTCACTCCCTGACGATTCACCTGATACAGCTTCTGACCATTTGCATCGCGAGCCGTGCCAAGGTGGTCGAGGGTCCAGAGCCAGATCTCCATCGCCGACGCCAGGGTGCATGCTCCGGTGCCGGCATGGGTCGCCGCTCGTCGTCGCAATTCGACTGCCCACTGGCGGAATTGAGCCAAGAAGACCGGGTTCGTCATCGTAACCGCCAGTTGGCGGCGCTGAACGGCTTCTGGACCTTCGTACGTTGCCTCCAATTGGGCGTCGACCCATTTGTGTCCCAGGAAGCCCGGGCAGTCTTCGGTGATTCCGTAGCCGCCCATCAAACTCACCGCTTCGCGCATCATGTTGGCGCCGTGACCCGTATTCCAGAGCTTGCACGCCGCGCATAAGACCCCTGATAGCGAATCGGTCAGTACGAACTGAGTCAGCTCATCGTTCAGTAGCGACTCGTAACGGGCTAGATCTCGGTCCTCAGAGGCCAGGGCCGTAAGGGCTATGAATTCGATCGCACCAGGATAGGCAGCGGCCAACGCCCTCGACTTCCCACGGGCGCCGTCAAGCATAAGCTCCTCGAAGATCCGATCCTTGCGTCTCTCCAGTGGTTCGAGCGCATCAGATTGGCGGGCGGCAGCAAAGCCAAGCGAAGCGCTCGCCTCTCCCGTTGCCCAAACATCGACAAGTCGCTGCACCACGTCCTGCTTCATCTGCAGACCGATATCGTGGCGAAGCGAACCCGGCTGGCCGGCTTCGCCGCCCCGGAACCGGCTGCGTTGGTAGCGAATAACCGGTTCGACCGCTGAGAGCAGCTTCGCCGCCGTCATCAAGCCAACGGCGGCGCGGGTACGGCGGAAGACCGCTTCGATCACTTCGGAATGGCTGAAATTGGGGACGATAACCCCGTCCACGACCTGGTAGCCGCCCACGATCCGCCACGCCGGGATCTTCAAACGGAAAACGGGATCGCGCGTCGAGGAGAGCTGATGCACCATCTTCCGGGCGGGAATTCCTCGGTCGAAGAGTCCGGGGTCGGTATCTTCGAGGATGACCATGCAACTGCCTTTGATTCGGGGATCGTCCGAGTCGACCGCTGCGGTGACGAGATTCGCCACTGCCATGTTGGTGATGAATCTACCGCGCTTGTCGATATCCAGAACAGGTTCTTCGCCGTCCTTCCACTCCGCGATCCGGACCTTGCCGCCCAGCACACCGGTATCCACGCCCACAAACGGGATCGGTTCGGTCAACGCGAAGGCTGCGTGCCAGGGAGCCGACGGATTCTCCGGTTGGGTCGGCTGCAGGTAGCGCTCGCGCTGCTGCGCGGTGCCGCGCTCATGAATTGGCGCCAAGCCCAAGTAGGCAGCGAGACTGCTGGTGGCCGCACCAGCGTCTACCCAAGCCAATTCGAAGGCGATCAAGGAGACCGCCATGTTCTTGGGTCCCTCGATGAGTCCCCCTCTCGCAGGATCGAAGTATACGGCCGAGAGACCGGCCGCCTCGTATTCCGCCAGGATCTCTGCCTTTTCCGGCGTCCATTCGTGGGTGTTGCGGCCTCCTGCCGCCACCAATCGGGCTACCGGTCCGCGGGCCACACCGCGGGCGGCCTGCACGATCATTGCCAAGTCGTATCGGTGGGCGAATCGCCACATGATTTGGCGAACATCGTCGCCGGGTAGTGTTTCGAGAGCGGGTTCAGTTGGTCGAGCAGTAAGAGTTTGCATTGCGACAGTAGCTATCACCACTAAGGTCCCAGTGAGGTGAAGCTTCCATACTCGAAGCGTAGCACGAAACCCATGCCATCTCCGACCCTGCAAATACCAGTCTTTAGGCTCAAATCCATAGACGGAGGCGATGTGCAGCATGGTGGGACAAGTGGCCGGGCCTGAGTGCAATACGCCGCCGGAACCCGGCCCCAAATGGGCCGCATGCACGCCCGGTCATCGCTGGGTTGTCCGGGGCAGTGCCGACGAAGCATCCACACTGGAATCTTGCCGTCCATTCTACAGGGGAATCCATCTCCGTGAGATTGCAACTTATATAGTTTGCTTACGAGGCACCTCTGCCAACCTCATTACCTGGGTTGGCATTCCTGGCTAACGTTCTTGGCCGCAACGCCCTTCTCAGGCTCCCTGAATTTCCCCACATTTCTTGGTCCTAAGGCGGCGCCTCCTTCATTCGCGGTACTTAAAGAAGAAGGATCCTGCGGTGGCGATCCAGTTGCCGCGCGAAGGTTTTAGGGCAGCCGAGGACAATTGGTCCGAAAGAAATAGCTGATGCATTCCAACCCTTCATGGGCTACGATTTTCTAATGGATCCCGATTATGTTCCGGGTTACGATACGGCGGTTCTGCCGGTCCTAGAATGGGTGCAGTCTAGCGACTGGATGGACACGTATCTGGCCCACGACCGCGAATTCTATGCCGAGTTGGCGAGCACGTTCGAAGGGTCGGTGGACGAAATCCTTATGGGATTACCCGCTCCTCTATTTGCGAGAGCAGTGCGGTGTAGCTTCGACGACTTTCTGACCACGGAATACGAGTCGACTCCTCGCAATGCGCTGGACGAGTATCTCGAAGAGTTCGGATCGGCTCTCGAGAAGGCCGACGTAGACTTCCTTAAGGTCTTTCGCGGCTCAGTTGTTCGCTTGTACCACGTCGTTGAACGCACTCCGTATGAGTCTGTGCTTCTGCGGGACGTGTCAGACGGCTTGCGGCCGATACAGATTGACGACGAGTTCCTGACTGCCGGGCTGTCGACTGGCGACACCATTGCAACCCGGATTGTCACCGTTGACGACAGAGATCATCTTGCCGGTTCGATTCTCGTCATTAACGACGAGACGCTCGCGATGTTCCAGCAAGCATTCGACGACGCCCTCAAGGCGGAGCTGCTCAACGTTGAAAAGTATCTTCGAAAGGACCCTCGCCAGCGAAATCTGGTGCGGCAACGAGTCATGAAGGGGGCAGCCCCTGCACTTTCAGGTATGTGGGCTGCAAGCGTACTCCTGGTCATGGCGAGTGCTCCCTCGCTTGCCAATGAACGCGATCCGGAAACTGTCTTCCAGGCGTCCATCACTTACACGTCCGAACTTGAGCCGCTTGTCGCCTTCCTGGATAATCATCCCGATCTCGATCGACTGCTTCCTAGGGATTTCATTTGGCTCTGGCATACCGACCGGACAAACCCCGAGGCGAGCCTCAAGGCGATCCTATGGATCTCGGGGGTAGACGTTCTCATTGAGAGTTGTGACCAAGCCCGCATCGAAGAGGCAGTCGCCACACTCGAGGAAATGCTTGGCGACTCGGTCGAGGAGGTCTCAATTACGGAACTTGACGACGACGAGGATGACGAAGAAGATGATTCCCTTCCTCTTGCGCCGATGACCGAGGAGGAGGAAACCGATTTTCGGATCCGGATGCACGCATATCTTGACGAGCAGTTCCGCATGCTTCTCGATCAACCCGTGGCAGCCCTTAGGGACCAAGCGCCGCGCGAACTTGCCAAGTCGGTCAAGGGGCGAAAGCAGCTTAGCAAGTGGCTTGTGTCTCTTGAAGACGGCTTACGGGCAAATCCGAACCGCGTCGGTATGGCCGATTACGACTCCACTTGGATGTGGAAGGAACTGGGCATGGAGGATATGCGCCAATCCAGTTTGTTCGATGAGTGATAGCTAAGCTACTTATACACCCACTCGCGAGGCGAAGAGATACCGGCGCCAACAACGGCGTCAGGGCTCGAGGGGGATGTCCAGCGACTGGACGTGATGCCCGATCTCGTGTAGCACGACGCCACCGCAAGTCAGGAGCCGTTGAGCAATTGCCTGCCGAATGATGATTTCGAGTGCGGATGTGGGCGAGTCCGGATAGTAGTTCTTCCGGTCCTCGGGAGCCTTGGTCGCTTCGACCTCTTGGCGGGCGAGGTTCATGAGATGAAAGCCATCCTCGATCGTGCAGACGACATTCGCTTGGATCGTCACTATCATGCACCCATGATAGTCGAATGCGATCGCTGCCCCTCGACGGCCGAATGACCATGAGTGTTCGCAACAACCTCGGCCTGCGAAGCTCCCCGCACCTAAGGGCCACGGAAGTCGCATGGGACTGCGTTCAGACGCAACGCCTGGCTGCACGTTGGGCATCGAATGTCGTGCGATCTCAAGTTGATTCCAGACGAATTGAGGGATGCCTCGTCAGATTCGCCATAGCTGAAGTAAGGATCGGCATTAAATCGGTGACCACACCAGGAGCAGTCGACGGTCAGGTGATCTTCCCATCGGCCAACATCATGCCGAAAAACTCGGACGGCTGTGACGACTGGCACCTTTGTGCCGAAATTATCCAAAGAGAAAACCTCGATACCCTCGCCTTCTAGACCGGCAACGAATCCCTGCGAGCATGCCGCAACGCAAAGAACTTCTCGAAGGCCGCATAGGTGCACACTGCCTGTTTCGAGGTTCCAGACTTTGAGCGTGTTGTGTTCAGGGCCGTAGTATCGTCGAAACCTGGGTGCGGATACCGCAGCCGAGCCGTCGAGTGCGATGCACATGCTCGTGACCTTCTCACCGTGACCGGCAAGACTGATGCGGCGTCCGCCGTCGCCTAGATCCCACACATACAGAATATGGTTCCGACCCTCCATGACAATCCTTGCTCCGTCCGGAGACATGGAGATTGCGACGATCGTGTCCTGGCACTCACCCAGGGTTCTCACGAAGTGGCCACCAACGATATCCGAAATCACGACGCGACCATCTCTATGTCCGGTGACCGCACACCGGCCATCGGGAGTCACCGCGACCGAATATATGTCTCCCGGCACATCGGCGATCGCGGTACAGGCGCCATCGGCCAGATCCCAGACGTTCATCTCACGGCCGGCCTGGATTATCCTGCTGCCATCCGGCGTGAGTGCGACAACTGCCCCCGGTAACTTCAGCTCACGTAGTGTCTTTCCGGTTTCGATGTTCCACAGTCTCACTGTGCCGTCGTTGCTTCGCGAGACGACGCGCGAGCCATCGCGCGTCACCTCGACAGACGTGACGTTGTCGCGATGGCCCTTGCAAAGGTGGAGGCAAGCACCAGACTGAATATCCCAAATGGCAACTCTATTGTCCTCACCTCCGGAAACGACCCTTTTCCCATCCGGGGCAATAGCCAAACACAAAACCCTGCCATGATGCCCGGATAGTCGAGCCATCGGTTTGCCATCGGAAAGACTCCAAGTCGTTAGCGATCGATGCCCTCCCGAAACGGCTAGCGAATTATCCGGCGAGACTGCGATGACCGTCGCGGAGTTTTCGAGTGCCTGATCAGGCACGTCGTCGCTCAAGGCGTCCCACACAACAAAGGTGCCATCCCGGCTGCCGGAAACGACTCGGGTGCCGTCGACCGAGATCACTGCCGACTGAACAACATCCTGGTGCCCGCGCAGTGTCCTGATGCAACGGCCAGTCTTCAGATCCCAGATGTGGACAACGGTCCCTCCGGCAGAGACTCCACGACTGCCGTCGGGCGTAATGGAGACCGCATTTATCCCGGAATCGGGCCCATGGAGAGTGGCAAGGCACTCCTCGGTTCTTGTCCGCCAAAGGCGGACCGTCCCATCTCGCCCTCCGGCAATCACGAATTCGCCATCAGGCGTCAAAGAGACGCAGGTTGCTTTCGATTCGCCAAGAGTGCCGATCTCAGAGCCGTCACGAAGGTCTCTGATATGGATCCCATCTCCTGCCGTGACCCCTAACCGGCCCCTTGCATCCATTGCGACACTTCTGAGGTCACGCACGAACAAGCTCCAGTCGCAATGCTCCGCCTGCACATCCCAGCATTGGACGAATCCACCGCTCGCGGTGAGGGCGCGGGTTCCGTCCGGCGTCATCGCAACCGACCAGACCTCATCGTCGAGCCCAATCGCCTTGAGGCAATCGCCGGTAGCCAGGTTCCAGAAGCGAATGCTCTTGCCTTCGGCCCCCGATAAAGCGAATCTGCCGTCAGACGTCAAGGCAATGGAATAAACGTATCCTCGATGCCCCTCCAAGACCTTAACGCACTCGCCAGTGGTCAGATCCCATACGCGAATGGCGCAGTATTCTCCTGAGACGGCATGACGGCCGTCCACCGTCAGGCAGATGGTTCTGATCGCGTTTTCGCTTACCCTGAGCTCCAATACCTTTGAAGGTCTTCGAGCGAATTTCGGCCGCGTTAGTTGCTTAAGCCACGGACTTGTCGGCGAGCTTCCCATCTCGGCCAATTTCCTGAGACACTCTGCCACTGGCCCGGAATCGGAGCTGTTCCATGCAACCTGAAAGAACGGCACTCGACCGGCGGTTAGCTCCCAGACGTTTTGACCGATAATAGTCCCGAACCCATCGACGCGATCGAATGCGGTCGATTCTCGGGGTTCGCTCCCGTCCACCGGCGCCTCTATGGGCACAGTCTTGGGCGGGCATGGCAGTGGGGCATCGGAGAGCGATCCGGCTGATTCGGCGAGGTCATCCGCGTACTGTTCGACGATCCGCTTTCGCTCGGACTTGAGGCGTGATTCTGTCCCCCGGTCGGGCCAACTATCTTCCGCTCGGGCGTAGTCCGCAACGAGATCGTGAACCATGCCGGCTCGGCCCTTGACCTCGATGAAATCGATATCCGTCAACAACGCTTCCAGCTCCTCCCACATACATCCCGAGGACGTCAATTGGTATGGAAGCTCAGCGCACCGCCGGTGGGCAGCCGCCTTCGACGAATCCGGCCTTGGGTGCAGAAAGAACTCGGCAACCTGCTTGTGCAGTTCCGGCGAAGCAAATTCACCTCGAATTGTCTCGCCAACTTCGCGATGGAAAAAGTCCAGAAGCGGAGTCCCCTGAGCCAATCTGACCATCAGGTAGGGCCGGACGTCCTCGTAGAGTCTCAGCCAAACAGCCATGGGTATGCCCTCTGCTTCAGGCGATCGGGCCGAGCGCTCTCTGAGATCCCGGTGAACCCTATCGTCTGCTGTCAGCAAATCGAGGACCTCCGTTTCCGACAGGCCGAATCGGGCCGATGCCAGCAGTCCAAGAAACGTTCGCGTAAGGACCGGCCCATGCTCTTTGGGGCCAGAGAGCCTTTCGAGCATCTGCTTCACGATCCCAGAAATATCCTCTGGAAGCGGCCTCGGCTGCTCAAAAGATCTCCAGTGCCTGGCTTCCGCGAACGCGAGCCGCAGGTAGAGCGGCATGGGGCAGACTTTGAAGCCTGCCATTACTAACGCGTGCTGGTCTGCCGTTAACGTTCGCTTGCGATTCGGCGCCTCGCTTTCTAGCCAACCGCTCAGCATCGCGGCGCCTTCCATTGGAGACAAATCAGTCAAGCGAAGGAACGAGGCGCCCGGCAATCTCTCTTTGGCACTTTGGAGACACCGACCGGTCTCACCGTCACACTCCAAGACCGAGACAACAAACCTTACGTGGGGAGGAAGCTTGGCAGGAAGCCAACTAAGGCTGTGGGAGTTTTGGGTATCGCTCAGTTGGTCCAGCGAATCGAGAAACACGATTAGTGGACGAGTGGCGCTGGCCAAAGCCAACTGGTCCTGAAGCCTACTTGTGAGCTCCCTGAAATCGATCGGAGTCTGAGCCTCAGCCATGCCGTAGCTCCTCGCAATCTCCAAGAAAAGGTTCTCCAGCAGCGATCGGATTTCCGTCGAATTGGGTGTCGCGCCGACGTACCGCTGGATCACGACCGCCGCGCCATTGCCCTTCATGGCTTGTTCCACGGCCTTGGCAATCAGAGCCGATTTGCCGATTCCCGAAGGACCATAGACCAAGAGCGGGGATGACGAAACGCCGCTCAGATACTCGCCGATGTCGCGGAGGGCATCGGTTCGGCCGACAAAGTGCCGGGAGCGCTCCTCGCCAAATCGCCCATGCGCAAGGTCCTCCTGGGTGAGTCCATCCGCCTCGTTTAGTGCCCTGACCTCCTCCAAAATAACTCGGTGGAGGAATTCGTAAACGTCGGAGGCCAGTGCGGCAACATCACATTCAAGGGTGTTGCCGTTCCAGTGAGCCGGATAGGATGAAACCTTCACTCCCGGTGTCACGGCGACTTCTCGCTTCAGCGCCTTGACGCTGTCATGTCGATCGTCAACGTACCGGCTATCTTCAGGCAGCTCGTCGAGATTCTCGATGTTGCGGAAGTATGCGGACACGTGCTCGCGTTCATCGGGAAGTTCAAGCGCCCCCCGAAGAATCTCCTGGTGAGTTGCCGAGTACTCGTATTTCACGCGCCTCGGGTCGCGCGATTCCCAACCGAGGGCCGCGATCCCGCTATGCAGTGCTTCCCGTATGTCGGTCTCGATCCTCATCCACGTATCGTAATCGGCCTCTTCAAGGATGTCACGGCTTCTGGGGCGCAACACATACTCGCTTGGGATCGCATTGGAATCCAGGAGGTACCAGTCGTCTAGCAGGGCAGGGCTTTGGGCGGCAGCCCTGACGCTTTCGAATTCGCTCGCTTCGATCTGTGGCGGTAACGGAATCCAGCCATAGCGATCGCCAAGGAGAATGATGAAATTCGGGCGAGGACTTACCTCTTTGCATCGCTCCAGTTCAGCGAGACAGATGTTCATTGTCTGCTGGTCGCGAGAGGCCTCTTCGCTTACGCCCCAGCGAAGGTCGATCGCTTGAAACTGGCAACCATGATGCTCGCAGAGTGTCTGGAGATCCCTAAATACCCCTTGCAGGGCATTTCGCTCGTCTTTCAAGTCCTCGAAAGTCGAGCTCACGAAGATTCGAAACGTTTTCGTTTGCGAGGACATTTCGGCAGCTTCACCTCGGCACCGTGGTGGACGAAGCTTATCACTAAGAACATCGTGCATGTTTGCCGATCTGGTGCGCCCCTTCGTTGCCTGGGCTCATGCGCCCAAGGCTTCCTACCATCCCAAGACATCCGTCACCCATTCCGGCGCCGCATTGCTGGCTTTTATCCCGCAACTGCCCTTTGGCGGCAAGTGGCGATCTATGGGTCAGCCCAGAATGGGCAAAATATCGGCACCAGGCGGAGTGGTCGAAGCGAGAAGCCGAATTGCTCAAGCAAGTGAATATGGGTCTTCAGGCTGCCAAGGAAGCGGCCGAAACCGCCAACAAAGCCAAGTCGAACTTCCTTTCCAACATGAGCCACGAGA
>JARLGV010000022.1 GCA_031292555.1 Fimbriimonas sp. | reverse complement strand
GCGGCGGGGGAGAGGGTTGGGAGAGGGGAAAGACGTAAGCCGCCGACGCAGTCGGAAGTCCTTGTTCCCGTACGGCCTCGTTTGTGCCTAGGGTTTCCGGAACAACAAGAAGCCAGGGGCGCGTGTTCAGAAAACCTCCCCCGCCCTCTCCCTCCCGGGAAGGAAGGAGAGGGAGCACGACCGTTCGGCCTCTGCCGAACCTGTAGGTTGGCACGAGACGTGTAGCCGCGTTCCCTCGCCCCCAGCGCAGCGGCCAGCAACGGAAACCATCGGGCTCCCGGGGTAACGTGACGGACATGGAGACGCCTAGCCAATCAGTATCTCGCATGCCGATACGGGTCGCCGAGAACTCGCGTCACTTCGTGGACGCCTACGGCATGCCCTGGTTCTGGCTGGGCGACACGGCTTGGCACCTGTTTCGGGGGTTCTCGGAGGCAGATGCCCAGGCCATCATGGAGAACCGGAGGGCCAAGGGATTCAGCGTCCTTCTCGTCATGCTCATCGGCTACGAGGGCGATCCCGCACCTAACATCCGCGGGGACCTGCCCTGGCTCGATGAGGATCCAGGCCGGCCGAACGAACGGTACTACGAGCACGTCGATGCCATCCTCCGGATCGCCACTGAACTGGACTTCCTGGTCGTGCTGGGCATCTATCACAAGTCCCAGCATGCTCACTACACGCTTGAGTCGGCTCATACCTCGGCCCGATGGATTGCGGATCGCTATCGGAACGTGCCGAATATCGTCTGGTCGATGTATCCGGAGGCAAGGTATCCGTACATCCCGATCGTTCGCGCACTCGCTTCAGGGCTTCGAGAAGGGGACGGCGGAAGCCACATGATCTCGGTTCACCCAGATCCCAATCCCCAGTCCTCCAGTTTCCTTAGCGAAGAGCCGTGGCTTTCGTTCAACATGCTCCAGACCTGCATCGACATCGAGTTGGTCCATCCGATGACGGCAGCCGACTACGCCATGACGCCGATTCGTCCCGCCGTCATGGCGGAAGGCGGATACGAGGGACTTCAATTCGACCGGTTGAACACGCCTCTCGATATCCGCCGCCAAGCCTACTGGACCTTCTTGGCAGGTGGGCACCACGTTTTCGGGCACAACAGCCATTACCAGATTCTCAATGACTGGCAGGATTGGATCGACTCGCCGGGGTCGTTCCAGGTTGGTACTTACCGTAAGATTGCCGAGTCGCTGCCCAGCTGGTGGGACATCGTCCCCGACCAATCGATCCTGCATCGCGGAGTCGGTTCCGGCCTGGATCTGGCAGCTGCCGCACGATCTCGAGCCGGGGATTGGGCGCTGGTCTACTTCCCTTCGCCTCGGACGGCCTCAGTTCGTCTGGACCGGATTTGGTCATCCGACTCTGTGGATGCCACATGGATCAATCCGTTGACAAGCGACCGGTCGCCTGTCGGCACATTTCCTTACAGCAGACCTGTTGAATTCAAGCCCCCTCCTGATTGGGAGGATGCCCTCTTGCTGCTCAACGGTTCGGGTTCAGATTCCGGCAAAGCTGCGTAGTCGTCGGCTTTCCCGACGTTTCACTACCCCAGCCCGGGGAGTCGTAGCAAAAGAGATTGGAGCGATGCCGGAACCGCCGCTCCTACCTCGAAGGAGTTACGGTCTGCAACGCAATGACTGGCCAACTCATCCGGGCCCACGGTAGGTAACCTGCGCGCAGAAGCCTGCCTACTTGTCCCTTGGAAGAAATGACGAGTCCAATCTACGATAAATCAAAGCAACCAAACGAAAACGACGTCGCCGAGGTGCTCGGAGCAGCCTATCCACTCTGGACATCGCTTCTTCGGAGCATCTATGACTTGACTTCTGACATCACCCAGGAATGGACTTTCTCCGGAAAGAAGTACGGATGGTCTCTTCGCTTGAGCTACAAGAAGCGGGCGATCATCCGCATGAAGCCTCAGATGGGCTACGTTTCGGCGAACATCATCTTCGGCGAGAAGGCCTACCGAGCGGCCCTTGAGGCGGACTTACCGCCTGATACGATAACCAAGCTGCGAGAAGCGGTGCCTTACTCGGAAGGGCGAGGCGTTGGGGTCGAAATTCGAAAGGACGATGAGATTCCGCTCATGGTCCAACTGGCTCGGATCAAGCTTGACCATTGACCGACATTACTCGCTCAGGGCGATCACCGCGTAGGCGGTGGCGGCATCGGTCATGAACTTGCCGACGTCCGTGTTCGGGTCGCGTCGGGCGTTGAGCGATGTTGCCGCCCACGAACCGTCCGGGCGTTGATGTTGGACGAGCCAGGCGCGCCCGGCTTCCACCGACTTGTGAGAAAGCGGTGCCGATTTCTCAAGCGCTAACACCGCGATCGCAGTTCCGTATCCGTCGCTCTCCGCCTCCTGGGGCGTTCCGTCGTGCCGCTTGAGTCCTGGAATCGCAAGCGACGAGGCGCTCCATCCGCCGTCGTCGTGCTGCTTTGCGAGGATACGGTCGGCGATCCCCTTTCTCAGGTCTTTGGTCAACAGAGGAATCTTCCCGTCGATCCACAGCAATCCCGCTTGGTTTAGGATTGACTGCTGAAGGCACTCTTTCTGAAGATAGGCCCGGGCGATCGAGAGGTCCTGCCTGACGTATCCTTCGTTTCGGTACGTGGCTGGGGCTTCTGCAACGATCAGTGCCGCCAAGGCAGTCCCCCAATACTGCGAATCGTCCGCCTCCCAAGGTTCGTTCCCCAATCGGAACCAGGGCCATGCGCCGGAATTCTCTCCACCCTTCGTCTGCAGAGACCACATAAGGTCGAGAGCACGCTTGGTGTCGGCCGTAAGGACGCCGGAAGGCTTGTTGTGCAGCACGAGCGTCATCGCGTTGAGGACCGCTTCCCCGCCCCGGGCGTCCGCAAGTTGGGCCGGGTTGCTGTTCTTGTCCGTGAAGTACGGCTGGATATCCGACCACCGCTTCACCCGATCGACGACGCTCCCGGTGACAAGTACGTCCGCCTTTGTCACATTCGCGCTCTTCGCCAGATAAGGTTGAGCAAGAACGTAGGGAAATGTCGTATGGCACGACAGGCAAGGAGCTTGGCTTGCCCGGGCCGTCAGATAATCGCTCGCCATCTGGGAACTCCACGCTCGAACGGCGTAATGAGGGGCTTTGGCGGAAGACGTCCAGCCGGACAGGTATGCCACCGGCAAGATCGTGACGATGGGCAACCATGCTCCCAGCGCAGGCCTATTTAGCAGTAGCGGCGTGAGTCCCATCCGCTCTATTATAGGTCGACTTGGTGCGCTGGGCGATTCCAAAGGCAGACAAGTGACATGCCGTGCATTCTGTGACGGGACACGGTGTCAAAGGTCAACCTGGATTCTCGGTGGAGTTGCTGGTTTCAAATTCTTGGCGCCCACCGAGCCAACCAATCGGAACACGATTCTACGCACTACCGCACGAAAGCCAAGAGCGAATGGCAACACGCCAAGGCGCAGACCTATCCTCAACGTTGCCCCGTATTTAGGTTGGCTGAAAGTCATTGAGGACCAGCAAACTGCTTTCAGGATCATCTAGGAAAGACTGGACGACCATAGCGTTCTTGCTGATCACTTCGGCTGCCGTTTGCCAGGGACTATTTCCTATCCGAAGCCGGATGATCTTTGGAGGAGCCCCGTAGATCAACGCCATGTCGGCAAAATCGCCGTCCTTGCTTAGGATCACAAATCCATGTTCCTTGGCGAACAACCATATATCGCGGTCGGATGATTCATCGAACCCGATATCCCCAACGTGTACAATTTCCTCGAAAAAAGGGGAAAGGAGTTGCGTTAGTCGGCGAGAGAGGTTTTGGTCGAGGAGAAGTTTCAAGGATTCGCCGTAAGGAGCCTCTCTCGTTCAGCAGCAAAATGCAGACAAGCCCGCACTCGTTCAGGTGTTAGTTCAGGAAAGGCCCGTTGCAATTCTTCGGGCGAATCGCCGCCGGCAAGATATTCGAGAACATCTTGCACTGTAATTCGAGTGCCCGCCAAGCGCGGTTTTCCAGACCTAATGCCGGGGGTTATGACGATATGTTCGCGCCATTCCACACCTGCATTCTACATGGGGTTAGCCCGATAGCGATGAGGGTTTCGCCTCCGTCGTAGTTCGCTCATCTCTGACAAGCACTTCAGTCGCAACGCTGGCGTGCTTGGTCTAGCCGGGTTGTTCGGCGTCCGGGATGACCTTTTCCGTCTTGCCCGTCTTCAACGAATATGAGTAGATGCTGCCAACACCGTCATCGTAATCGCAGTAAAGCACCATGCCTTCCATCCAGAACATAGGATCCGAGCCCGAAATGGACGCCAGCACCTTTCCAGGATGATCGACCCCAACAATATCGAATCCGTCATTTGGGTGTTCGGAGTAAGTGTTCCTATAAACTGCCAGTTTGCGGCCGCTTGGGGACCAAGAGATCCTGTAGATAAACGCAGTGTAATTGTCCGAGCCGCTGTCTTGCCAAAGAGAGGACGCGATCATCTCTTCCCACCAACCGAAATCGGGGCGATCCGCCATGGACTTTCGATCGTCGGTTGCCAGCCATAGGTCCCCGTTCCGAGAATACGCAATTTTATGGCCTTATGGCGAGAACGAGGCGGCGAACGATGAGACGCCGTGGGTATGGTCCAGCATTACCAGGAGATGATTGGGCTGGTCGCTAAAGTGGAGGCGGGAGAACCGGTAGTAGTAAACATCCCAGATCGCCATCCCGTCTTCGAACGTGTAGTCGCGGGGACCGTCGGGCAGGCGAGTTTTTAGCCGGACTTCAATTCCGTCCAGGTGAGACATCATGAGTCCAAAACCCAACGGGTCCCATGACGGAAAGGCATTTCGCCATCCGTTCAGATTGCCTCGGTCGGTGCCTCGCGGGAATCGGGTCTTGCGCGATTCCTTCTTGGTCTTCAAGTCGAATACCTAGAGATCGTCTTTCCTTAGGAACGCCAGCTTGGATCCGTCGGGCGATCGAGCCGGATAAGCTCCATTTGAAATCAGCTTCCTTGAAACGCCATTGACGTACTCGTAGATGTCGCCCTTTCTTACGAAGAAAAGCGGCCGGACGAGGTTAACCGTAAACGAAGCGAGGCAGAGGCAGGCAGTGAAGATAACGATGCGATTTCACCTAGCAGAAGCGGTCAATTTGGTCCGAACGGAGATCCACCGATGGAGAACTCGGGCCTCACATGCATCGTAACTCAAGACCGAACCCTATGCAACCTTCACGTAACCGGCTTTTCTGGAGGGGACGGGGACCGGTTGTCCCTCATCTGACAGGTATTTGATGTACGCGGCGATCCCTTCGGCGATATTCTGATCGCATTTGCTTAGGGATTGGCCAACTCCTGCACATCCTGGAAGGTCCGGCACATACGCAGCCCAGTTTGGCCCCGCGTCCTCGCAGATAACTAAGTACTCGCTCATTTCAGTCCTACCTGCTTGAGGATCGAATTCAGCGTCCCCGTAGGCAGTTCTGCCGACGGATGGTTCGGTATAGCGACGATCCCTGGCTTCGTAGAGTGCCGATATATCTTGTGACCGGATGTCCGGACTAGGATCCAACCATCCCTTCTATAACATTGCTTCGACCTCTGCTACTTTCAAGTCAACAGATTACGTTACAAGACAAACGACTTAGAATGTCGTCATCCGTTTGACCCTTCCGGCTCGTGTCGCGATTCAAGAACCCAGTGGGAAGGCTTGATCCCGAACCGATCCCGGGGGCCCTGGCCTATATTGTTCGTTATGCCAGGCTAAAACTTGGGACCCTTGTGCGGGCTAAAGCCACGCGCTCCTGGCGATGGCGAACAGTTCGATGGCGGCCCGACGGGGAGTCTTCTCGCCGGAACGGACCTCGGCGGAGAGAGCCTCGGTGGCGGATTGCACCTCGGGGCGGCGGAGCCAGGCGCCGATCAAGGCGCGGTGGACCATGTCCTCCATCCACGTGACGGCTTGCGTCCCGCGGCGCCATTCAAAGCGACCCTTCGCCTTATCTTCGTCAACATATTTCTCGATCTGACCCCAGAGGTCGCCGATCCCCTTCCGTTCCACGGCGGAAACCAGATTGACAGAGGCGCGCCGCCCCAACGGATCAGCGGGCAAGAGCATCAGCGCCCGTTCAAGCTGGCCCGCAGCCACCTCGGCTCTTGTCCTGTTGTCACCATCGACCTTGGTAAGTGCGATGACATCGGCCATCTCCATGATCCCGCGTTTGATGCCTTGAAGCTCGTCGCCGGCGCCGGCAAGGGCAAGCAGTAGAAAGCAATCCACCATGTCGCGCACGTCGATCTCGCTTTGCCCGACCCCGACCGTCTCGACGAAGATCACGTCAAACCCAGCCGCTTCGCACAACAACATCGCCTCACGCGTCTGATGGGCAACACCACCAAGGTGTCCACCGCTCGGGGAGGGCCGAATATAGGCATTGGGATGGGCGCTTAGCGTCGCCATGCGGCTCTTGTCGCCAAGAATGCTGCCACGAGTGGACGGGCTGGAGGGATCCACGGTCAGCACCGCCAAATGCGCCTTGCGGCCAACGACGTAACTTCCCAGCGCGTCAATTAACGTGCTTTTGCCAACGCCCGGAGAGCCGGTGATTCCAACCCGAACCGACTTGCCGCTTACCGGCAGCGCCCGGTCGAGCAATTCGGACGCCAGTTCCTGATCGGATTCCTTGGCGCTCTCCACCAAAGTGATTGCGCGGCTCAAAGCCCCGCGATCGCCGCCTCGGAGACGGATAAACAGATCGTCGACCGAATCCCTTTGCCTCCGCGCCGGAGGTTTCGTCGGGCCGAGGGGAGTTACAAACCCCTCGGCCGACAGTATCGAAAGGGCGTCGGCCGATTCCATGGACCTAGCTCGCCGGGACCGTCGCCTGCTCCAGCATGATCTTGAGGATCTGTTGCGCGGCGATCGGAAGGACGGTGCCAGGTCCGAAGATTCCCATCACGCCCTGCTCATACAGGAACGGATAGTCTTGGACCGGGATGACTCCACCGACGACGGTCAGGATGTCGTCGCGACCCAACTCCTTGAGCTCCTTGATCAGAGCCGGAACCAAGGTGTTGTGTCCGGCGGCCTGCGAGGAGACTCCCACCACATGGACGTCGTTCTCGATCGCCTGGCGGGCGACCTCCTTCGGCGTCTGGAACAGCGGGCCTACGTCCACATCCCAACCAAGGTCGGCAAAGGCGGTGGCGACGACCTTCTCGCCGCGATCGTGTCCGTCTTGTCCCATCTTGGCAACGAGAATTCTCGGCCGGCGGCCATCCGCCTCCGCGAACTCGTCCGCCAGCTTACGAGCCTTTACGACATCGTCGGTTTGGCCCGCATCGGCGATATAGGTGCCGGTCGCGGCGGAAGCCGAGACCTGGTATCGACCGAAAACTCTCTCCATAGCGAAGCTGATCTCTCCGAGTGTTGCGCGGAGCCTGGCGGCAGCCACGCTGAGTTCAAGGAGGTTACCTTCTCCGGTCTCGGCACACTTGGTGATCGCGTCGAGAGCGGCTTCGACCGCCTTCGAGTCGCGTGAGTCCTTGATCTCCTTCAAACGTGCCAACTGCTTCACGCGAACCGCGGCGTTGTCGATCGACAGAATGTCCATCGGCTTCTCGCGATCCAAGCGGTAGCGATTCACGCCAACGATCGTGTCCTTTCCGCTATCGATGCGAGCCTGCTTGCGCGAGGCGGTCTCTTCGATTCGCCTTTTCGGCAAGCCGGTTTCGATCGCCTTGGTCATACCGCCAAGCGCCTCGATCTCCTGAATGTGATCCCACGCACGGTGGGCGATCTCATGGGTGAGCCGCTCTACGTAGTAGGAGCCAGCGTACGGATCGACAAACTTGGTGATGCCGGTTTCCTCTTGCAGCACCAATTGGGTGTTTCGCGCGATGCGGGCCGTGTATTCGGTCGGCAAGGCGATCGCCTCGTCGAGGGCGTTGGTGTGGAGACTCTGGGTGTGCCCCAATGCCGCCGTCATCGCTTCGATGCAGGTGCGCATCACGTTGTTGTACGGGTCCTGCTCTGCGAGGGACCAGCCGCTTGTTTGGCAGTGGGTACGGAGCGCCATCGACTTCGTCGAGGTCGGATTGAACTGCTTGACAATCTTTGCCCATAGCAGCCGGGCCGCCCTCATCTTGGCCACCTCCATGAAGTGATTCATGCCGATGTCCCAGAAGAAGCTGATCCGGGGAGCGAACTCGTCGACGCTCAGGCCAGCGTTGATGCCGCACCTTAGGTACTCCAAGCCGTCCGCCAGCGTGTAGGCAAGTTCGATGTCTTGCGAAGCTCCCGCTTCCTGCATGTGGTAGCCGCTGACGCTGATGCAGTTGAACTTGGGCATCCGATTCGAGCAGAACTGGAAGATATCCCCGATGATCCGCATGCTCGGCTGAGGCGGATAGATGTAGGTGTTCCGGACCATGAACTCCTTCAGAATGTCGTTCTGAATCGTTCCCCGGAGCTTCTCGGTGGTCACGCCCTGCTCTTCCGCGGCGACGATGTAGAACGCCATGACCGGAAGGACCGCGCCGTTCATCGTCATCGACACGCTCATCTGATCGAGCGGGATCTTGTCGAACAAGATCTTCATGTCCTCGACCGAGTCGATCGCCACACCAGCTTTGCCGACGTCACCGACGACGCGCTCGTGGTCCGAGTCGTATCCTCGGTGAGTCGGCAGGTCGAAGGCCACGCTCAATCCCTCCTGACCCATGGCCAGGTTGGCTCGATAGAAGGCGTTCGAATCCTCTGCCGTGCTGAAGCCGGCGTACTGCCGAATCGTCCACGGCTGCATCGCGTACATCGTGGAGTACGGACCGCGCAGGTACGGCGGCAGGCCGGCGGCGTAGTCGAGGTGCTCGAGCCCCTCAAGATCCGCTACCGAATAGAACGACTTGATAGTGATTTGTTCGGGAGTGAGCCAGTCAGGGCTCGTCGGGCCGGTCACCTTGCCCAGTGGTCGGAGTTCTCCGAATTGGGGTCTCATTTCGCCTCCGGTAGGAGCGGCTCGTCGAGCGGAATCTCAGGGACCCCGAACTTCTCGTGATAGCGCTCCAAGGTTTCTAGTTGGTCGAGCCGCAGATGAATGAAGTCGGTCACTCCAGCAGCCTTGAGGTCCTCGATCGAATCGACCGGGTTTCCGGCAACCACTACGGGAACGTTCGTCTTCAGTTGACGGGCGAACTCGAGATAGGCTGGGTCCTCGCTGCACAGAACGACCAGCGAGGGCGACGTCTCGGCGATCTTCGCGGTCAGTTCTTCGGCGCCAGCCACGATCGCCTCATGCATATCGTAGCCTGCAGCGCCGAGGAACCCTTGCACGAACATGCTTCGCGCTCTGCGCATCTTGACGTTGCCGAATTCGGCGAGGAGAATGAGCGGACGCTTACCGCCGATTGCTCCAAACCGCTCGACTCGCAGTCGCAGGTGCTCGAACGGCCAACTTGGGCGGAATGGATCGAGTGCCGTGCTCGGAACCGGCACGTCGGTCTCGAATTCGTCCAGGCTTAGCTTGTACAGTTCATCCAGGCTCATTTGGGGAACTACAACTTGGTTCGCCACTGTGCGGGGACGGACGTCGCCGAGTCTTCGCTCCTTCGGATAAGGATAGACGGTTGTGCCGACGATCGTGCGTCGGCGAGAGCCGACCTGCTTCGATCGCTTGGCCTGCACCGCGTGGATGGCATTGGGAACAAAACCGTTCTCCCATGCCGCCACGAATCCGCCCATCTCTTCCATTTGCTTGAAGAGCGTCCACGCCTTGTCGGCATATTCTTGGGTCAGTTTCTCGACCGCATAGCTTCCTCCGAGAGGATCGGCCACTCGGCCCATGTAGGCTTCTTCGAGCAGGAGGGCTTCGGTATTCCGCGTCAGGTGCTCGCTGAACTCCTCAGGAGCGCCATAGCCTTGATCGTAAGCCGCTACTGAGAGCGAATCGACGCCACCAACGGTCGATGCCATCGCTTCCACAGTGGCCCGCAGCAGATTGTTGAACGGGTCGAAAAGCGTCTTGTTCGTACTTGTGGTGATCGAATGAAACTTCGGACGAACGCCCTGAATACCAAAGGTGGCCAAAACGTTCTCAACCAGCAATTTCAGAGCCCGCAGCTTGGCGATCTCCAGGAAGTAGTTGGTCCCGACGCCCATTCGGATTTCAGCTCTGCGAACGAAGTCAGCCATCTCGGAGGCGACGAAGCGCTCGTTAGCTACCGCAAGATATTCGGTAAAAATGCCAAGGGAACAGGCAAGCTCTTGGGCAATGCTCGCACCGGATTTCTCAATCAACGACCCGCGTATGGTGACGGTGTTGAAATTCGGCACCGCGGCGAGTGCGTCCAGGCCGGACTGGAAGTCTTCTTGCCAACCCGAAACCGGGCCAGGCGTCCAGGCGGCGCATCGATCGGTGATAGGATCGAACTCCACTGAGCCTTGGAGCTTCCCAGCGTCTATTTCACGGCGTTTTGCCTCGCCGGTCACGAGGGCAAGCATCGGTCTCGTGAACGGTCCCGACAACCAATGGATAGGTACTGCGTCGATCCAGATACCCTGGGTGAACACCCAGATGTCTTCGCAAGCCCGAATTGGGACGCCAATCGGATAGGTGAGAACGGCCAGCTCGCCGGCGCCTCGACCCAGGGCACGCAGCGCATGCTTGTTGGCGGTACCCAATTCAGTCTCGCGGATTTCCTCCCGAAATGTGGGGCGGACTGCGTGTTGCAGATATCCGCGGACGACGGTGTCCGCGGAGGGCGGCACTTCGTCCGCTCGATAGAACGGCCGGAACCGAATTCCGTCGAGCGTTTCCGTCACGAGCCGCTTCTCGAAATCAGCGCCCTTGAGATCCTTCTCCACGACTTTGAGCCAGTCTTCAGTTGATACCGGCGCAAACTCTCCAAACAGTGCTTCGCTCATTCCTTTCCTTCTTGAACGAACTCGTACAACACTCCGAGACTTCCGTCGGTAGTGTGGCTCTTGGGGTGCATAAAGAAGACTTTGGTGCCCCGTGAGCCGTTCCGGGGCGCAGGATCGATGATGTTGAAGCCCTTGGCTTTCAAATCGTCGAATGTTGCTTGAATGTCCTCCACTCGATAGGCGACGTGGGCCAGACCGCCCCGTCCACCCTGCTTTTCGATCTGCTTGGCAACCGGTGACTCCGGCGTAAGGGGCTGCAACAACTGAATGAGGTTGTCACTGTCACCCACTCGGAGCAGTACTTCGCGGACCTGGTCGCCGCCGTAGACCTCTTCTTCGTGTACGACCTCGAAACCCATCGCCTTATAGAGCGCGACTTGGGCGTCCATCTGACCGATGGGAACGGAAATCGCGACATGATCGATGTGCTTGGCGAAAACCGAACTCTCGTTACTCATTTCACTTTCCTTATTCGAACTCGATGAGGACCTGACCCTGTTTGACAGAATTGGTCTTTTCCACCCGAATCGACTTGATCTTGCCTTCGTTTGGCGACGTTATCGTTGTGAACATCTTCATCGCCTCGAGGACGAGCAATTGCTGCTCAGGTACGACTACCTGGCCGACTTCGACGTTCACTTCGGATACGACTCCCGCAAGCGGGCTCCGGCATACCTTGCTCTCGTCGGCAACGACCTCTCCGCCTCGATTGATCACCGGAGTGATGATCGGCGCCGAGGCGACATGGGCTCCGGTTTCAACATATCGAACGCCGGATGTGGGCTCCGATTCGGAAACCTCGACCTCGACTTCGTAGACTTTTCCTTCAACGGTTATCTTTAATCTCATTCTTGGTTCCTTAGAGCGGGATCAATCCATGCTTCTTGGCAGGGCGTAGCGTGCGCTTTGTCGTCAACCGCTCAAGCGTTTTGGCGATGTGAATGCGCGTCTGATTCGGCTCAATTACGTCATCGACGAACCGGGCGGCCGCTGCCACGTACGGTGAACTGAATTTGTCGCGATAGGCCTTGGCGAATTTGGCTCGAGCATCCGCTTTGTCTTCGGCCGCTTCGATCTCTCTTCGGAAGACGATCTCTGCTGCGCCCTCGGCGCCCATCACGGCGATTTCAGCGGTGGGCCAGGCGAACACGCAATCCGCATCCAAGTCCTTCGAGCACATCGCGACATAGGCCCCTCCATAGGCCTTCCTAAGAATCACGGTGATCTTCGGAACTGTGGCCGCCGAGTAGGCGAACAACAGCTTGGCTCCGTGCCGGATGATGCCGCGGTGCTCTTGATCGACGCCAGGTAGGTAGCCCGGAGTGTCGACAAGGGTGATGATGGGGATGTTGAAGGCGTTGCAGAATCGGACGAACCCGGCCGCCTTGTCGCTTGCGTCGATATCTAGAACACCGGCGTAGACCTTAGGCTGGTTGGCAATAATGCCGACTGTCAGCCCGGTGATCCGTCCAAAACCAACGACGATGTTTGGCGCGAATGTCTCTTGGGATTCCAGAAAGTCGTTGAAGTCCAAAATCTTCGTGATGACGTCACGAATATCGTAGGGCTTCTTGGAGTCTTCCGGAATCACTTCGTCGAGCGCGTAGTCCGCTTCGAGACTATAGCTACCACCCAGGACGGGAGGATCTTCGGTGTTGTTATTGGGCAGGAAGCTCAGCAGCCGTTTGCAGATGCCAATCGCATGCTCGTCGTTTTCGGCAACGAAGTGCGCAACTCCAGATCGGTCGATCTGAGAGCCGGCGCCTCCGAGTGCTTCGGCCGTGATATCCTCGCCCGTTACCTGCTTGATGACTTGCGGACCCGTGATAAACATCTGGGCCTGCCGAGTCATGATGATGAAGTCGGTTAGGGCGGGGGAATATGCCGCGCCGCCGGCGCACGGTCCGCAGATCAATGAGATCTGAGGAACGACGCCGCTAAGCTGGGTATTCGTATAGAACACTTTGCCGTAGCCGGCGAGTGAATAGACGCCCTCCTGAATTCGGGCTCCGCCAGAGTCGTTAAAGAACACGAACGGCTTGCCTGTGCGAAGGGAAATCCGCATCGAATCCATGATCTTCGCGCAGTGCACCTCGCCAGCGGAACCGCCAAAGACCGTAAAGTCCTGGCTCGCCACGTTAACGTGACGGCCATCGACGGTGCCGATGCCGGTAATCACACCGTCGGCGGGAGACTCTTTGCCGGCCATCCCAAAATCGACGCACCTTTGGTTGGCAAATAACCCGCTCTCCTGGAACGAATCGGCGTCGAAGAATAGCGCGATTCGTTCGCGTGCGGACAGTTTGCCGCCCTTATGCTGCTTGTCGAGTTTGTCTTGGCCTCCTCCGAGCGACGCCTTTGCCTTGCGTTCGCGGAGTTCTGCAATCTTGGCTTTCATTGTCGATGCGGTTTCCATGAATTCCTACTTGCGCTTCAAGCGCGAAATCGTTTGTAAGCTTCTTGCTCCAATGCCTCGCGATGATCCGGGTGGGAGATCGCGATCAGAGCCTTTGCCCGTTGGCTGAGATTCTTACCGTACAGGTCGGCGATGCCGTACTCGGTCACGACATAGTGAACGTGGGCCCGAGTGGTCACGACGCCGGCGCCAGGCTTCAAGATCGATACGATGCGCGATTCGCCTCGTTTGGTAGTGCTCGGAATCGCGAAGATCGGCTTGCCGCCTTCGCTCAACGAAGCGCCGCGCACAAAGTCCATTTGGCCACCCACACCGCTATAGATGCGCGTGCCGATCGAATCGGCGCACACCTGTCCGGTCAGGTCGATTTCCACCGCGCTGTTTAGAGCGATCATCTTCGGTTGGCGCCGGATGACCGAAGTATCGTTGACGAAGTCGATTCCCAGCATTTCGACGCTAGGGTTATCGTCGATGAAGTCATAGAGTCGTCGCGACCCGCTGACGAATCCGGCTACGGATCTTCCCTGCTGGAACACCTTGCACTCGTTGGTGATGACGCCCGACTCGATGAGATCGATCACGCCGTCACTAAACATCTCGGTGTGCAATCCAAGTCGCCGATGGTTATTGAGAGCGGCGAGCGCCGCGTTCGGAATCGCGCCGATGCCGGTCTGCATCGTCGAACCGTCCTCGATCAGACTGGCGACCTTCTCGCCGATGATCGATTCGAGCTCCGACGGCGCTTCAGCGCGGTGCTCAGGCAAAGGCATCGTGCCTTCTACCATGTAGGTGAACTTCGAGCAGTGGATGTTCCCTTCTCCGCGAGTTCGCGGCATGTTGGAGTTGACCTGCGCGATCACAATTTTTGCGCTCTGCACTGCTGAGACAGCGATGTCGACCGACACGCCAAGCGAGCAGTATCCATGAGCGTCGGGGGGAGTCACCGTGATCAGAGCGACGTCCAATCCGATCCGTCCGCTTCGGATCGCGGCCGGAATCTCGCTAAGGAAGATAGGGATGTAGTCGGCACGGCGGTCATCGACCGCCTTCCTTACGTTTGCGCCGATGAAGAAGTTGTTGAGGCGGAAGATCCCGTCGTACTCCGGATTCGCGTAGCTTGCGTTGCCCTCAGTGTGGAGGTGGACGATTTCGACGTCCTTGAGTTCGGACGATCTCGCCACCATCGCATCAACCAGGATTTGGGGAAAAGCTCCCATGCCGTGAATGTAGACGCGATCTCCAGACTTGACCGCTTGGAGGGCAGCCTCAGCAGTAATCAGTGGTTTGCATGGATTGTTGTTCATTGGGTGTGCGTTTTGTTGGAGCGATCATCATCGATCGTCCGGATCGGATGGGCGGCTCTTCGGTGAGCCGGACCCACACTGGGCAAGCAGACCAGGTTTGTCACCAACGGAATCCGAAAGGTTCGAGCCATTCGGATTTCGGTAGAGGTGTTGGTGACCATTTTCAATCGGCTAGCCCGTTAACGATGAATTGCCCGAGTGCGCGGCATTGCGTGCGAGGCTTGGAGTGCTGCTCTCCCTTGGAGTCTCCATTGGTCCGAGGCGACGTCGATTCTAATAATTCGAACGGTGGCTCGCTTCCCAAGGTAGGCAGCGACAGCAGCCGCTAACACTTGGGCGGTTTCCTCGGTGACGTCGTTACCGTTTGGGAGCTTTGCCTGCAGACCTTGAATCTGCTTGGTGAGCTCCCGGATCTGGCTTCGAAGTGCGTCGAACTCAGCGCGGGTGACGAATTCCTGGCTCATACGGGTTCCACCGTCACACGTTGCTTTCGACCGTTGACCGTCACATCGTAGTGGATCGGCGCATTCAGAACGCCCGGGTGATTCTTGTCGATTACCGGCGTCGGTTCGGTCGCCAAGTTGCGGGGTCCTTCCGAGCGCTCCTTGAAGAACTTGGGCGCCACCTGAGGGAACATCGCATAGGTCAGAACGTCTTCATCCGTTCCGTTGTTCCCTTCGAGTTTCTTGGCCTCGGCTTCCAACGTCTCCCATTCCGGTTTGAGTAGGTCGGCTGGCCGGCTCGTGATCTCTTCCTTCTTGCTCGACTCCTTGGCCATTGCGACCACGTCCGGATTCTTCGGAGCGATCGTCTCGCCGTAGTATCCGAGCATTAAGTCGCTGAACTCGCCAGTCAGAACCTTGTATTTGCCCATCATGACGTTGAAAACGGCTTGGGTACCGACGATCTGACTTGAAGGAGTCACGAGCGGCGGGAATCCGGCATCTTCGCGGACTCTCGGCACTTCCTCTAGAACTTCCTTCATCTTGTCGCCCTGGCCTTGCTGCTTGAGCTGGCTTTCCATGTTGCTCAGCATGCCGCCTGGTATCTGGCTCTTGAAAATTTCGGTTTCCACGCCGGTGATGTCCGAAAGGAACGCGTGGTAGCGAGGTCGGACCTTGGCGAAGTGGTCGCGGGCCTTATAGACCATCTCCAGATCGACCTTCGTCTCGTAGCCCGTTCCCTCAAGCATCTCGACCAAGCTCTCGGTCGGGTTATGACCCGGACCAAGGCTGAGCGAACTGACGGAAGTGTCGACGATGTCGGCGCCTGCCTCGATCGCTTTCATCAGGCTGACCATAGTGACACCGGTGGTGGCGTGACAGTGAACATGGACTAACACGTCCTGGCCGCACTTCTCTTTGATTCCCTTCGTCAGGTCGTAGGCCGGCTGAGGCTTGAGCAGCGCAGCCATGTCCTTGATGCAGATCGAGTCGACGCCCATTTCGACCAGGCGCTGGGCCATCTCCACGAACTTGTCGACCGTGTGGACGGGTGAGGTCGTATAGCAGATCGTTCCCTGTGCATGCTTGCCGGTTTTCTTTACCGCCTTGATCGCGGTTTCGAGATTGCGCGGATCGTTCAGGGCGTCGAACACTCGGAAGACGTCCATTCCGTTCTTGGCCGCTTTCTCAACGAAGCGACCGACGACAGAGTCCTCGTAGTGGCGATAGCCCAGCAGGTTCTGGCCCCTCAAAAGCATCTGAGTTCGGGTCTTCGGAAGCAGTTCGCGAAACGTTCGCAGTCGCTCCCAAGGGTCTTCGTTCAGAAAGCGGATGCAGGAGTCATAGGTCGCTCCGCCCCAGCACTCCAGAGACCAGAACCCGGCATTATCCAGCCATTCGCAAGCGGGAACCATGTCCTCGATCGCCATTCTGGTCGCCATTAAACTTTGGTGTGCGTCTCTAAGAATTACGTCGGTGATTTCGATGGTTCGACTCAATTTTCTTTCCTTTTGCTCTCGGTAACTGTGAAAAGTTTTGCACATTTGGGGGTCCGGATTCCGTCGGGCCTTTCTTGTCATCCGTTTCCCCCTCAGATAAATCTGGCTTCAATAGGCTATACTTGCATGGCAAGTTTCGGTTCGGAATACGAATACACGGGTCTGTTCCCATGGTGTTCGAGACATCATACGGGGCACTGTTGAGGTTTTATCCAGTCCTTCCGCCGTACTCTCTTTATCCGCGAACAATATTAAGTCGGCACATGATTGCTCCATGCGAGCCGATGCGCTAACTTCTCCTTAACAGAGCATTGCATTAATTGCCGTTCCTTGTTCTGATCTTGAATTTATTGCTGTAATCTAGCAGACCATCCCATGTCCATCGACGTTCTTTCACTTTGGGACTTCAGCAATCCCGAACTCAGCGAACAGCGCTTCCGATGCGAGCTGGAATCTGCTTCATCGGATGTCCGGCTGATCCTGATGACCCAGATTGCACGCACTTACGGACTCCGGAAGAGATTCGATGAGGCAAGAGGAGTTCTGGCTGCCATCGAACCGGAAATCGAGGATGCTACGGATGAAGTCCGCTTGCGCTATCGACTTGAGTTGGGCCGGTCCTATTGCTCGCCCGCCCACGACGAATCGTTGCTGACCGACGACGCTCGAACTAGGGCGAAGCAATGTTACGACGAGGCGTTCCATATAGGCGAACGGGCGAGGCTCGATTACCTGGCAGTCGATGCGCTTCACATGATGGCGATGGTCTTCCCCGATCCGGCCGAACAGCTCGAATGGGATCTGAAGACTCTTGCGTACATGGAAGGCTCCGACCAGATACAAGCCAAGAAGTGGGAACCCAGTCTGAGAAACAACGTGGGTTACGCCCTCCATCAAGCGGGACGTTACGAGGAAGCGCTGAAGCAGTTCGAACTTGCCCTCGAGCTACGAGTAAGCGCCGGCAGTGTTCAAGGAATCCGAACGGGGTATTGGATGATTGCATGGACATTGCGCTCGATGGCTCGCTACCAAGAGGCCCTCGACATCCAGCTAAGGATGGAAAAAGAGTGGGACGCCGACGAAAAGCCCAGTCCCTACGTTTACGAGGAACTCGAGCACCTATACCGTGCCATCGGCGACGAAAAGCTAGCCGCCCATAACGCTGCCTTGCGGAAGGCCTTGAGCCCGCACTAATCATGGCCCGGCAGGAACCTATAATACTGCAACAGCTATTCTATAGCTTCATCACATTGCGCGCAAACAAATCGCCTTGCCGCCTGGCGCGAATCCGCCCTAATCCAGATAGTGGATACGATCGCGGTTGTTGGCCAAGAGACGCGAATTCCAGTCGTCTCCGCCGTCCAGATTGGCGCTCATGAAGACGGGCGGTTCGACACCCAGCTTAACTAGTCGGTCCACGACCTCGGTCACAATCGCGTTTACGATGGCGCAGCCCGTTACCGAAGACAACGGGCCCACCTTTTGAGGGAAGCCGGGGATCATCACCGCCGAATCGCCCAGCGGGACGCAGTTATCGATAACCACATCACACAAATCGACCAATTTCTTTCCCGACGGATGGCGACTCCCCACTCCGCCCGTATACGCAAGAGAGGTGATTCCGATCGTCTCGATTCCCTTCGACTTCGCCTCCAAGGCCATGTCGATCGTGACAGCGTTTCGCCCTGAAGTCGACGTTATCAAGAGGACGTCCCCGCGTTTGGCCGGCGAAGAGGCAAGCATCTCCGAGCCTAGTCCGACGACCCGCTCCATCTTGGAGGTCGCGGTGAGGGGTCGCACGAACAGGTTCATGCCGTGCGGGTAGATTGGGTTCACCAACATGAGCCCCCCGGTTCGATAGACCATCTCTTCGGTCGTGATAAAGGAGTGGCTGGCGCCGAACGAGAAGATGCTCTGCTTCGAGACGATGGCGTTAACAAGTATGCCGGCCGCAGCCTCTATGCTTCCACCTTGACTGTCAAGCACTCGATCAACCGCTTCCCTTGCCGCCTGAAGGTAGGTTCGGTAAGACACGTTCCTAATAGCCTCGTTGTTCGTATTGGTCTTTCATCTTCTTGTAGAACTCGGGCCCGCCTGCCCGGTTGAAGCTCTGGTAGACGGTCGGAGGCTTACCCATCCCAATCATCTTCTCGATGACCGCCTCCCACACCATCCATCCGGCAACTATAGCCCCGACCCCGCTGACCGGTAGCGCCGCCACCTCCAAGCCCGTGAACTCGCAGCTTGCATCGCCATAGGGCGCACCATTGTCGATCACGACGTCCCCCACGTCGCATAGCTTCTGACCGGATGGATGCAGGGACTCAACTTGGGCTGTGTAGACGAGAGACGTTATGGCGATCACCTTGACTCCGATCTCCCGGCACGTCAAGGCAATCTCGATCGGCACCCGGTTTTTGCCCGAGACCGAACCGAGGATCAGGACGTCTCCCGCCCTCATGCTGCTCGTACGAACGGCCAAGCGCGCCGTCTCCAAATCGCGTTCAAGCGCGCGACCGCCGGGACGGTCTTTGTGGCATTCCGGCGTCGGATCGGTGATCGACATTGAAAACGTGAATGGCTGCACCGCCGCGAGCCCTCCCGCTCGGTTCAGGAAGTCGTGCTGATTCGCGTGGCCGATTTCGTAGCAGAACACGATTCCCCCGCGGGTCAGTGAATCGGCGATAAGCGACGCCGCCCGATCGATGGCATCGGTTTGGGTCGTTTCGAGGTGGGTGAGCAGGTTTCGTACGGCTTGGATATACATGACGGTGAATCGCATCGCGAACATGGTGCATGGGACCAAGTTCGAGTTAAATTGGGACTCCGGAAGTCCGCTGAGCAAACGACAGCGTAAGCGGAATCCGACAAGTGCCCTTAAGGCGAGTATACGTCGTTCCAGTGCGGCTCTGCGGTCTAGAGATCGGATTGGTGGTCGGCGAGCTCCGATCGGAAGGCGTTCATGTCCAGCCCGATCTGGGCTGCCGTCGCCAAGATTAGGCCAAGAACCGGCGGTAGCTTAGTTCGGATCGGATTCAGCCCTGGAGCAACCGACGCCACTCGCTCACAGATGCGACTCCAGTAGGTTTCGGAGTGAACCGCCACACCGCCGGTTCCGACTAACGGGATGTTGTCGCGGGCGATATCCAGCCGATCGATCACGCAATGGATCGTCTCGAACATGTCGTCGGCCGCCGTCACTAGGATGTGCTTGGCGATTCGGTCGCCCCGTTGACACTCCTCGTCAACGAGTTTCGCCAGTGAAGCGACCTCCGAACGGTCCCGGGCATCGAGCATATAGCCGACCATATCGAACGGCTCGGCTTGACCGACGAACTCCTTGCACGCCGCCGGAATTACCTCCGCCAAGGTTGTCTGAAACCGAGCTTCCCATGTCGAACGGCCACATGCACGAACCCCAGCCAAGCCGATCTGATAGGCCCCGCCATGGTCGCCATAGAGGGGTCCGATTCCGTCAAGCAGCAATTCCCGGCCATCCGGAGTCCGCCCAAAGCAAAACGCCCCGGTTCCCGCCAAGACGACAACGCCGCATGAAACGCCGGCAAGCGCCATCGGCGCGTCCTGCTCGCGTACGCCGTGCGCAACGACTGAACCCGAAAAGCTCTCCGGCAGAGACAGCCGGTCGATCGACCATCCGGCGACGTGGAGTCGTTCGATCCCCTCGACGCGGGAAAGTGCCTCCCGGACGGCAAGCGACACGGTTTCATCGGCTCTGCCAACGCCACCGATGTGTCGTGCGCCGATGCGATCCTGACGATCGCAACGTCCCCGGCCGAGCATCTTCCCCGAATCATCGACGAGGACGGCATCACATTTGGTCCCGCCAGAATCGATCCCCAGAAGACACGTCATGAATAAGCCCCATTATGCATTTCGCTTGGGAGGCTCTAGCGTGATGATTCCGCCGTAGCCACAACCGAGGCCATGTCGAGAATCATCCGCTCAAGCGTATCGACCGCACTGAACGAGTTCAAGGCGCCCTTCAAGCGTGCATCGGTGTCGGCGACGATCCCAAAACATCGTTCGATTTGAGGCAGGCTCAGGCGTCCAGCGAGAGACATCGCCTTGTTCATGCTAAAAGGCTGTTCGCTCGACAACTTTGGCTTGGACGGAAACATACGAGCGATCTCCGGCTTAGCGTTGCTAGGACTACACTTGGCTTCGATGCAGAGTCGAGCCTGCCAGATCAGGCGAAGTTGCCTCGAAACCATCGGGAGAAGGTTACGGAAAACCCCATCCTCGGGCTTTGCCTGACTCCCCAGCAACACTCGCAACTGACGGAGTGCCTCTGGAATCTGCCCGTTGAAAACCGAGTCCACCAAGCGGAACACGTTCCACTCGCGCGAAGCCACAACCACGTCCCGTATGTCCTGTTCCTGAATAACCGGTTGATCTCCGAGAAAGAGGTGAATCTTTGCCAGTTCGTCAAGTGCTCGGCTAAGGCTACCGCCGGTCATCTCGACGAGTGCCAATGCCGCTGGACCTGTGATCTTCTTCCCCGATGCGGCAACCTCTCGGCGAACCGCTTCCAGGGCGCCCTTCGGGTCTGGATCGAAGGCGTAAACGATGCCTCCCGCCTTTGTCACCGCCTTTGTCCAATTGGTCTTGGCGTTACGAAACGTCTTTTGCCGATCTTCGGAGCCGCTTTCGTCGTCGGCCACCAGGATTAAGAGCGAGAACTCAGGCAGCTTTGCGAAGTTGACGCTACTCCCCTTTTCGGCCTCGCAACGCAGCAAGTGCCGGACGATCGTTGTGCGCCGGGCTCCGAGGAACGGAGCGGTTCCGCAGGAGGCATACCAGGAGGCTGGATCGGTGACGTCTGCGGCAACTGTCTCGAGATCGAAATCGTCCTTCTGTATATTCGCCGCGACCAGAATGTCGTCGAGCGCTCGCCGTCGAAGCGCTTCTTCGTCGCCGCACAGCATGATCAGGCGGTGTTGTAGGGCTTTCTCCGGCGTGAAATTCATGATTGCATCTCTTTACCCGGGATCGGCTCCTTCGAGAGCGCTTTGATAAACGTACCGACGTCTTTTTTGAGACCTGCAACCGAATGCGAAGTTGGAACTGTCGAGCCGTACAGCATGAGGACAAACCTGTCGTTTAGCTTCTCGGCGTCCACGACAAACGCGCCCAGCCTTGGCCGGACGGCAGCAAGGAACTCGTCCGCCGTCTGGGAAACGTGACGTCGATGGCCTCCCCTCCGCTCCAGACATTTGCAGAACCTCACATACGTCGCTTCTAGCTCGGCCCTCGGATTGGCGGACCGGCGATTGATCTTTAGGGCGCGGAAGGCAAGGAAGACCCCGGCCGCAAGAACGACGACGATCATCGCGTTCAGAACCGAAGCTACAGGTCCCTGGGAGTACCAAGGAGATGAAGAGCTGCCGTCGCCTATTCCCTTTCCTTTAACCGCCGAGGCCTTGGTCGACGGATCTGAAACCACCCAGCCAACTCCCTTGAACATCAATTCGGCCCAAGCATGGTAGTCCTGATCGCTGACCAAATACATGCCATTCGTCTCCAGACGGCGGTTGTCCGGCAGGTACCCTTGCACGTATCGGGCAGGTATGCCGACGGCTCTGGCCATCAGAACCATCGCCGATGCGTAGATATCACAATAGGCCTGGTGCTTTTCAAATAGGGCATATGCAACCGGGTCTTTGCCGGACGGAGTCTGCTCAACGTCCTGGTTGTAGACGATCCGTTTGGCGATTTCGTCTTCGAGACGCTGCACCTTCTCGTAGTCACTCTTGCAGTCCTTGGTGACCGTCAAAGCGAGTTGAGTCACGTCGGCAGGAATATTCGCTACATCGAGCAGACCGGTTGATTGCACGTCCTTGACGGCGTCCTTTGGGAGGACGTCGGGAGCCGCTTCAAAGCTCTGACCGCTGACGTGGGTTTCATATGGAGTGACAAAGCTGATCTGAATCGTACCGTCGTAACGGCTCGCGACACCGCCTCGGTCGACTTGTACGTTATTGACCTCCGCCGGTAGCGGCAGATACCGAAGCGGTTGGAGAACCGTCACGTCAAAACGATATGAGTTGTACTTCAGCATCTCGACCGTCGCAATGTCGGTCGGAGTCTGGATGTCGGCCTGTCCGGTATGGGTGGGGGTGTTCTGCCAGCCGTGACCGGTATAGCTAAGAAACGTCTGCTCTCTCAGGTAGCGCAGCTTATCGAGCCTTGCTTCAAGCACGGGGCGCGGCAACAAGTGGTTCGGACCTCGCCCAATGGACACGCTAGCTTCGACGTTCTGTATCGATTGAGACGGCGAAAACGACGGCGTCTTCAGCGGAGGCGGAGGAAGGGTAACCATTCCAGCCACTCCCGAGACTGAGTTGCGAATGAGTGGCGCTCCAATCAGGCTTAGTAGTACGACAGCGAGCGCAGAGACCAGGGCCCACTCCGGGCCGGCAACCCATCGCCACGGGCCTTTCTTCAAATCCATCGCGAGACCGGGAGTCGTCTCAACCGATGGGATCGGAGTTCCGGGAGCGAGGCCTCGGGTGAAGTAGCCGGATTGCGCCGCCTGCCGGAGCATCTGCCTGCCATGAGCGCGAGCGAATAGGGTGGCGAGGCAAATGAGGAAGACGAAGAAGTTGAACGTAACTCCCGAATAGGTGTCGTAACATCCGACCAGGCCGAATATTGCCAGACACGGGATAGCCTGAAACAGGAGCGTCGAGTCCTGCCAGGTGGCAAAGCTGCCGAGGATCAGCATCCATGAGAGCCAGCCGGCGGCCGCAATCTCGCGGGGAAAGCCACCCTCGGGCATGAGCGAGCCTAAGTCTCTCCCAAAGTAGATCGAAGCGACCACGACGCCGGAATAGATGTAACCATCCCATTTGATTACCGACGTATTTAGGGTTCTCAGCCGAATGAAGTAGCTAACGATAGTTCCAACGACCACGAGCGAGACCGAGAAATAGCCGATTTGGTGAGACTGGACACTCATGCCGCCCGAATAGGCTGCCAGGCAACTACATACGCCCATGAGTACGTAGTCCAACCACCCGATTCTGCTCAGATCCCGATCCGCCGATCTAGCCATTGGATACCTCCACCGGCATGATCGTCGGAACCGCGCCTGCGTCACGCAACGCTCCCATGAACGATGGGTCGGTTGCGGGAATCGACCGGGTCCTTGGCTCGAAGATACGGCAATCATAAACGAGCGGCACGACGGTCGTTCCCTTTCCAGCGAGCAGGCGAACTCCGTCCACCAGGGTCTGGTCAGCAACCGACATCATCACGTAGAGCACGCTTCCGGCCGGTAGGCTGCCAATCACTACCGCAGTTTGGTCGCCCAGCGTCTGGCTGGAATTGGCTTCGATCCTCGCCAGCATTTCATAGATCTCGTTGATCCGCTCGTGCAAGGTGGCATTGGTGAGCATCGGGTCCAAACCAGGAAAGACCACCCGTGCGCCTTGCCGGAGAAATGCCTCCGCCATGTAGACTGCGTGACCGCAGATCACTTCTAGGGAGGTATGCGCACCCTTCCCGATATCGGACCCTTTCGTCAACTGAATGACGAACGCGGCAGCCGCGTGGGTTCCCGCCTCAAACTCCTTGACAAGAAGTTCCCCTCGCTTGGCCGTCGATCTCCAATGGACGTGCCGGAGCGAATCACCGTTGACGTAGTTTCTTACTCCTCTCGGCTCCAGTCCGGCGCCTCGTGTCTGACCGCTTTCTGCCTCGCTGATACCCCAGCCCGCCGATGCTGGAAGCTCGATAGAAACTGGAATTGGCCGCGGAAGCACCGTCATTTCCGCAACAGACGTTGAATATTGCCTTCGCTGGGTCACCAATCCGAGCGCGTCGGTGCCCTCAACGGAAAGGCCGCTCCAATGATAGTTACCCCTCTTCATCGGCCGGAACTGATATTGGGTCCTTATAGGAAGGTCATAAGCCGCAGCAATCGGCAGACTCGCAGTCAGACCGGACGAGAGCATTGCCTGGGGCCGATTGTCTACAACTTCAATCAATGGCCGCCGAATTTTGAATTCGCTCCAGACCGTGATCTCTACGGTGACCAGGTCGCCAACTTGCACACTTTCAGGCGCGATCCGCTCAAATCTCAGCCCTCGAACTGCAAGCCAAGCCTGCAGCCTGCAGGCCCCGATAGTTCCGACCAGCGCAGTCCCCATATAGAACAGAGCGGGGGAATTCAGCATCAACGCGACGACCGCCAGAAAGGCGGACGCAAGCGTCAAAGTAAATCCGGCGACGTTCCTCACGGTCTGCTCTATCCGACCGGTACAGGCGCCTGAACCGTTTCCAAGATTCGGTCGATCACCTGCTCGGTGGTCTGTCCCTTCGCCCTCAGTTCGGCACGCGGCATGACGCGATGAGAAAGGACCATCCCCGCCATCGCTTTCACGTCGTCGGGGCGCACGAAATCAAACCCGCTGATTGCGGCGTGCGCTTGGGAAGCACGCATTAAGTAGAGCGAACCTCGTGGCGAAGCACCGATCAAGAACTGGTTGCTCTCTCGTGTCGCACGAACGACGTCGACTATATAGCCCTTGATCGTATCGTGAACAAAGACATCCCGCACGGCGGCCTGCATCTCAAGCATCGTCGACAGATTTACGACGTTCTTAACCAATTGAAGTGGGTGGGACACCTGCTGCCGCCCCAAAATCGCCGATTCGCTGTCCCGATCTGGATATCCGAGCGAGATTCGCCCGAAGAATCGATCCAATTGGGCCTCTGGCAGCGGATAGGTTCCCGTCATATCGACCGAGTTCTGAGTCGCAATAACGAAGAACGGATGCGGAAGGCGACGCGTCTCGCCATCGGTCGTAGTTTGCCCCTCTTCCATTGCCTCTAGAAGTGCGGACTGCGTTTTTGGCGTTGCGCGGTTGATTTCGTCAGCGAGAACAACGTTGCCAAAAATGGGCCCAGGTCGAAACTCGAATTCAGATTCCTTCTGATTGAAGATCGCGCTGCCCGTAATATCCGACGGCAAAAGGTCCGGTGTGAACTGGATCCGGCGGAACTCACCACCGATGCTTCGAGCCAGCGACTTCGCCAAAGTGGTCTTGCCGACGCCTGGGATATCTTCGATCAGAATGTGACCATTGCAAAGCAGAGTGATGACTGCCTTTCGAACCGTGTTCCGCTTGCCTACGATAACTTGTTCGACTTCGTCGATGATGGATTGAGCGCTGCTCGCGATATCCGTAATGATCAAATGGCTATCTCCCCCTCACAGATTACGATACCAATTCCTGGAACGCACCCGCCTCTCAGAATTACGTGACAACAGCCCGTATCGGTTTATTCCAAAATGCACCCCCATCATACTGATTCGCCCTGCTACAATTCGCCCCGTGGAAAGGAAGTGTGTGATCGGCGTCGATCTGGGCGGGACAAACGTGCGGGCGGGCGCGTTCTATGACGACGGGTCTCCGGCCGGAGTTAGTTTCAGCAATCCGTCGAATGCTCAACATGGCAACCAAGCGATCATGGAAGCGATCGCGCTGACGATTCACGAGGCCACCGAGGCGGCGGCAACCGTCCCGGCGTGCATCGGTATCGCGATACCCGGTCACGTGGACGACGAGGCGGGAATCGTGCGCTGGTCCCCCAATTTTGGGGAAACCGTGAACGGCGTTTTCGTTTCGTGGCGAAACGTCGATTTCCGTGGGCCACTTTCCAAACTGGTATCGACTCCAATACGCATGGGTAATGACGCAAATCTTGCCGCGCTAGGCGAGTATCGGTTTGGCAGCGGCAAAAACGCAGCGAACTGCCTCGTCATGTTCACGCTGGGAACCGGTATCGGATCTGGTGTCGTCATGGCGCCGACCTCCGTTCAGGGCCAGGCGTCTGGCAGCCTGTTGATCCTTGGCGGAAACAAGGGCGGAATCGAACTCGGTCACACCGTAATCAACTACCAGGGTCCGGAGTGCACGTCCGGCGAGTATGGTTCGCTTGAGGGATATCTGGGGCGCGACGCAACGATCCGGCGCGCCCAGCACCGATTGGGCCGGGGACGCGATTCGGTTTTGACCGGTATGGTGGGAGGTGACCTTTCCAAGCTCACGCCAAAACACTTGTCTGAAGCGGCGAATCTAGGGGACGAGGTCGCGATCGAAGTATTTGAGGAGATCGGCACAATGCTTGGTGTCGCAATAGGCAATGCCATCAATGTTTTCGCACCTGACATCGTTGCGATCGGCGGACAAGTTGCGAAGTCTGGGGACTGGCTGTTAGGACCTGCCAAAAAGACCGCTCGTAACATTGGCATCCCGAGCTTATTTTGCGACGCTACAATCTTAGTTGCCGAGCAAATCGACGAGGCTGGCATGTTGGGAGGCGCTGCTCTTGCCCTGCATGCACAGTAGGCTTGACGGGCCATTAGTGGAACGATTCGGACGCCTCCTATCCGCATGGAGCCAGAGTTCGCCTATCTCAGCGGGCCCAAAGATAGGGGTTTGAGCGGCAAGGGTAATCTGTAGGCTGTTTTGACCGGAGGATGAATTAGCGGATGACCGAAGTGATCATGCCCAAGATGGGCGACGGAATGGAAGAAGGCACTCTTCTGGAGTGGCTGAAGAAAGATGGCGAAAAAGTAAAATCAGGCGAAGTCATCGGAACCATCCAAACCGACAAGGCGACGATCGAACTTGAGTCGCCAGGCACGGGAATCCTCACCGGCTTCCTACTGAAGGGTGGAGAGACAATTCCGGTCGGTCGCCCGATTGCCGCAATTCTGAGAGACGGCGAGACTCTTCCAGTCGGCTGGGGCCTCGGTGGAGCTGCCACGACGTCGACGGGTGCTCCTGCCCCAACTCACGAGGCGCCGACCACGACCGTTACGGTAGCGGCTCCTGTCGCAGAATCGGTCGGTCGAGTCAAGGTGAGCCCCTTGGCAAAGAAGATCGCTGCTGAGAAGGGCATTGACCTGGCTGCAGTAAAGGGTTCGGGTCCGGGTGGACGAATTGTCGAAAAGGATGTCCTATCCGCCGAGTCTGCGCCGGTCGCTTCAACCCCCGCACCGATTGCTCCGGTCGCATTGCCGAACGTGGCAGTCACCGCCGAGGATGAGGTCGTACCGCTGAATCGAATGCGGCAGATCACCGGGAAGCGGACTCAAGAGAGCAAGCAGCAAGTTCCTCACTTCTATGTTACGGTCGAAGTAGACGTCGAGAAGATCCTCGCCCTTCGCGCTATGTTCGAGGAAGAGGAAAGCGGCAAAGTCAGCATCAACGACTTCGTGGTCAAAGCCTGCACGCTCGCCCTGCGCGATATGCCGGAAGTCAACGCGATCTTTCAGGGAACCACCGTGCTTCAGCAAGGGGCAGTTCACATCGGAATCGCGGTTGCGGTACCGGACGGACTGACTGTTCCCGTCATAAAGAACGCCAACACAATGACCCTTCGTCAACTTTCGACGAAAGCGAAGGAACTCGCCAAGAAAGCCAAAGAGAACAAACTCGGAATGGACGAACTCACTGGATCGACATTCTCGATCTCGAACATGGGCATGCTCGATGTAGACAACTTCATCGCGATCGTGAACCAACCGAACAGCGCAATCCTCGCGATTGCGTCGGTCCGTAAGAAGGTCGTAGCCACTGACGAAGACGAAGTCGAGATCCGTAGCCGCATGAACATCACCTGCTCGTTCGATCACCGCGTGGTGGACGGCGCGATCGGCGCCAAATTCATCAATGTAGTGAAGGCGTACCTCGAGAATCCAACGCGCCTGATGGCGTGACGTGGAACTCGAGACGGGCGATAAGGCGAATCGTGATTTGCTCTAGTCGATATGCGGTAGATCGCCCAGCGGATTAGCCGATCGAGTGCCAATTCTGGTCACGTTGTCGACAGGCATCCCTCGGCTCTTGCTACGCGCTAGGCTATTTCTGGCAGGCTTGCGGCGGCTAAGGCTTGACCGTGACGGCGGCTCTTTTCATTGGGCAAGTTCATCTCGATAGCCTGCTCAGGGAATTCTGCTGCCAAGACTTCCCTGGCGATCTCGAGGATGATCTCGCCGCCCTTTCCGCTCGTAACGCGTCCCATAAGCTCGACGGTGCCAAGGTCGTAGAAGGACGCGAAGTGAGCTACCGAGTAGCCCAAATAGACTCCGATCGTTTCATAGATCACCTTTGCCCGAGGATCGTCGACCGCCATCAGCTTCTGGACCTCGACTAGCCGCTCCGGGAACGGCATCGTGTCTGGCAGGTCGATGCCGGCAAGAGGGCAAAGTCGCGCCACTGCCTGCTGGGTAAGGTACTGCGAACCCACGCCAACATCTCTCGACCACTCGTCTACCGGTGCATTCCTTCGATAGTCGACCGGCACGAACGCCAACTCATTGAGCCAATCCGTGATCCCGCCAACCGTGTTGACATAGCCGGCGGCAAGGCTGGTGCCGAAGGCGACGCCAAGCACCGAGTTCCGTTCCAACGACATCGATGCGGCGAGTGCGGCCACTTCCCCATCGTTAATGACAATAAACGGTATGCCACCCCACTCGTCCTTCAGTTGGAGGAACATGCGGCGAACCCGCGTGTCGAATAACTCGTTCGACACGCCGCGGAACAGCGATGCGGCCCGCACCTCGTTTTCGATGTAGACCCCCGCCGCACTGCCGCCGATGGCATCCACTCGAGGCAAATACGCGGCCGCTCGCATGAGGCTATCGCGTATGCCCTCAAGGTGATAGTCCGGATCAGCTTGGAAGTAAGGATCCCAGACGACTTCCTCGGAGTGCACGATTTGGCCATCGATCAGAGCAGCGCACTTTCGATCGCTGCCGCCGAGGTCGAATCCAATTCGACATCCATCCAAGTGCCGCCCGACGCCGGACGACAGCTCGTTCGGGGCAGGCGCGTCCGATAGCGAGATTGCCTTGATCGTCAACTCTTGCCGATAGACCCGTCCGCCCAGAAATTCGCAATCGAATGTCTGCGGTCCGGGAGACGCATAGTGGGCGGCAAGGTATTCGGCGACCTTGTCACATCCCGCGATGTAGACCTCTACCCCACCCCTAAGCCACAAGAGCGATTTCAGTAATCTCTCTGCATACACCGGCGTCCGCTCGTCATCCGGCAAGATGCGAGTTTCGAACACCGAAGTCCGGCCGTTGGGTCGCCGAAGCACAAACTTGACTTCGACGCTCGCATCGCTTTCGGCTGCCGCCTTGAGATATTCGCGGTTGAACAGGCTTGCCGGAAGGAACTCCGGATCAAGCGCAGGGACGAATTTGGGGGCGTTGGATTGGCTCATGGAGACGGTTGGTTGCTAGTGTTGGGGAGTTCTTACCTGTGTCTATTGAAGACTGAATTGCCGGACGAGCCGGAAATCGGGCCCGACTTCCAGCCACAGCTTGGGCCGTGCAGTAAGTCCAAGCCTTCGCCTCGCGTTCAGACAGCAAGCACGGATCGCGATCTCGACTCCGAAGTCCTCGGAGAGGTTCTTGAAGGCGTCGGCAAGGGTGATGGTGCTTCCAGCCAGGGCGCCAGAATCCGCAAGACGGACATCACCCGGGCCGACGACAACCTGGTGTCGCCACATGCTCAGTTCCGTTCCTTCGGGCAGTCCAGCCGCCATCGTCGCGTCGGAAATTGCCACGATATGGTCCTTCGGCTTGATCTTGATGAGCAGGCGCGCGGCCTCGCGCGAAACGTGGACCCTATCGTATATCAACTCGCAGTCGACCTCGTCGGTGCTCAGGGCAAAGCCAACGGCGCCCGCTTCGCGGTGATGCAGGGGGCGCATCGCATTGTATGTGTGGGTGGCGCCGTTCAGGCCCGCCGCCACGCCGGCCTGAAGTTCAGCGTAAGTGGCATTGGTGTGGCCATAGTTAACGAGGACGCCACGCGCGGTCAGACGCGAGATCAGGGGTAGCGCGCCGGGGATCTCCGGTGCGAGCGTTATCAAGCGTAGCTTGGGGTGATCCAGGACGCGATCCCAGATCGTGCCGGGTGCAGGGGATTCAACAATGAACTCAGGAGGCTGGGCGCCCGGATATACCTTGCTGATGAAAGGCCCTTCCAAGTGAAATCCGGGCGTCATCGGATCGACAACAAGGTCTGCTGACCGCAACACCGCTTCGGGCGATGCGGTCACCGTGCTCGGAAGGAAATACTCGTAACCCTTCTCTCGAAGACCGGCGCAAAGATCTTTCATCTCCGGCGCAGTTGCGCTCATGAAGTCGACCTTGAAGGCGCCGTGAATGTGTTGGTCGACGAACCCGGGGATGAGAAATGTGTCGGGAGTTCCGTCGCAAGGGGCGGTCGTCAATTCGTTGGACGAGAACCGTGCTGTAGCCGGGGCGATGCCGTCCGGACCCAGCATTAGATATGCGTTCATGACTGGTTTTGCTTGCGGCTCCTGTTTGGAACCGCAAGTTCATTCTAGCATCTGGACGCCCGAGTTTTTGGGGACTCGATGTCTTCCGGCAGCTAGGGTAGTTCTGGCCGATTGGCGGCCTGCGATCCGCCTAACTTCCGTTGACGACTTTGCCGTCTTGCTTCACCGTCATCTTGACAGTGCTGGAAATCTTGAGCTTGTACGAGGAGCCGGACTTCACCCAAGTATCTTCGTCGACCGACTGGACGTCGAATCGGTGGACCTTTCCGTCCGGTCCCTTTGCGGTCGTGAACGCCATGACCGAAGAGACCTTGGCAACCACCGTACTGCCTTTGACTGTCGTGCTTACGATGTGCGTCTTCGAACTGACGACCTTGTCGATCATCGCCATCTGGGACTTCATGTCAGCCAGCAATTCTGAAACCTTCTTCTTCTGCCCGGGGCTCTGAATGAACACGCAGTCCTTAGTACAGATCTTGGTCGTAAAGCTAACCATCCCGGCAATGTCTTTCTTCATGCCAAGGGAGTCCATCTTGTCATAGATAGGAGTCAGTGCGCTCTTTGGGGAACTTTGGGCAGTGGCGGAGGCGACCGCCAGAACCGCGTATGCAATGCACGCTACCGTTTTCATCTCCATTATCCTACTGCGCTGACCGGCCGATTTCCTCAGTCGTCCGGTTGAAGTTGCATATCCTCATTGACTTCGACCCGCTGCTTCAGTTTCCAGTCCTTTCCAACCTGGACCCATGTATCGGTGTCCACGCTCTTGTCGGTGAGTACGAATCTTCGGGAATCGATTACGACGTTACCCTTGAACTCCGAAGCGATGATGGCCGACTGCGCCGTGCCTTGCTTCTGGACTTGACGAACGACCAATGTCGATTGGATGACCTTTGAAGTGTTCGCCATATCTTGGAGGATGCTGGCCCTAAACCCATCCCGACTGTACTTCGTCTTGTGATAGGACGTATAGGCGAATCCGGTGAGGCAGTTGCCTTTGATCCACGCATCCATGGCCGTCCGGTTTCCCTTCAAATAGATCGCGTTGAACTGCTTATATTTTGCGGCGATAACCTCTTTGGGCAACGGAACGGATGACACCAAGATAATCGCGATAAGCGAAGCCAATGACGTGCCGGTCATTGCCTAGTGTGGCATGATTCCGATTTGCTCAATGCGTCACACGAGGGCATCCCGAACACCCATCCGACGCGCTTTCCAAGTATTCTGTTGGCTCTTCGATAGCATGCGACTGAAGCGCGTCCGCTTGTTTGGGTTCAAGACCTTCGCCGACCGAACCGAGTTCAACCTCGATGGCGGGGTCATTGCGGTTGTCGGGCCTAACGGCTGCGGCAAATCGAACCTTGTCGATGCGATTCTGTGGGGTCTGGGTGAAGGTAACGCTCGAAATCTGCGCGCCCAATCCAACCAAGACGTGATCTTCAGCGGAACCCCTCGACGGAAGGCGGTCGGCTACGCGGAAGTCAGCTTGTTCTTCGACAACGAAGACGGAGCTCTGCCGATCGATACACCTGAGGTGTCCATTTCGCGACGGCTGACCCGCTCCGGCGATAGCGAATACGCGATCAACCGTCAGAACTGCCGCCTACGAGACATCTACGATCTCCTCGCCGACTCCGGCTTGGGTCGCGCAGGCTACGCGATTGTGGGACAAAAGGAGATTGATGCAGCCCTATCGGCATCGGCGGAGGATCGGCGTGGATGGATCGATGAGGCAGCTGGGGTTCAGCGCTACCGCGTAAGGAAGATCGAAAGTCAACGTCGTTTGGCTCAGGCGCTCGAGCACCTCACCCATGTGTCCGGCATCCTCACCGAGTTAGAGGCCCAGATTGGGCCGTTGCAGCAAGAAGCAGAGCTTGCGATCCGATACAACGCACTTAGCGATGCTTTGCGGGAAGTCGAGATCGGACTGCTTATCGACGAAGCGATCAAGGCTGTTCGCGAAGTGACTCAGCTTGAGAAGCATGTCCAGGATTCGACGCGCAAAATGCGAGAGGAACTGGGACGTGCCGAGGTCTTGGACGTCGAGGCGCGCCGTACCGCTGCCAAGATTTCAGAAGTCGAGCAGGAGATGGACGAGATCCGGTCGACTCAGCAGTCCGCCCTGACGACCTTGGAACGTGCGCTGGCGAGTCTACGCGTACTCGAACAGAGGCTTGTTGGCTTGGACGACCAAGAGAAGGCGCTGGCAGACGACGGAAAAGAGAGCGAAACTCGTCTTGCCGATACCGAAGCCGAGGTCGCCGCCCTCATCCTTGAAGAGGAGGCAGATAGAGCAGCCCTCGACGAACTGCGCAAGGAGCTATCCGGAGTCGGAACCGAAGCGGAAGGCTTGCGCAGGGGCCTGGACCTTATCGAAAAGGAATTGTCCAACGCTCGCCAGGCGCATGCGCAGTGGCTAAAATCGGAAGCTGAGCTTGCCCACCGGACGGAACGGCGGAAGCAGATTCACCGTGAGATCAAGGGGATCGACGATTCCCTGCCCGAACTGTCCCAGGGCGTGTCGGAGGCACAAGATGCTTACGACGACCTGGCATCCAGATCGCAAAAGTGGCTAAGTAAAGTCAAAGAGCTAGAGACTCAGATGCTTGCGATCCGGAAGGAAGAGGAAGCAGATGCCCAAGCAGTTCGCCGCTCGGTAACCGAGAAGGCCGCGCTGGAAGGCAAGCAGCGCGGGATTGAAGCCACGATCGACACGCACGAGGGAATCAATCAAGGGGCACGAGCCGTGCTTGAAGCCGCTGAGAGGGGCATTCTCAAGGCTGAGTACACGCCGGTCGGATCGGCAGTTGAAGTCGAGAAGGATTTGGCTCTCGCAATCGAAACCGCTCTTGGCGCGTCCTCCAACGACCTCATCGTCAACGACCAGCAAGACGCGAAGACCGCGATTGAATGGCTCAAGCAGCACCGAGCCGGTCGAGCCACCTTCCAACCGATTCCGCTGATGCGGCCCTCCGAGCCAAGTATGGAACTACGACGATTGGTCGGCCAAAGAGGGATTGTCGGGCGCGCAAGCGAACTGGTCCAATGTTCGCCACGCCATCGCCCCGTAATCGACAGCCTTCTGGGACGCGTAGTGATCGTCGAAGACATCGATGTGGCCCTTCAGCACGCCAAGACTCAGGGCTGGGGACGATTGGTGACCCTGGATGGCGAGGTGGTGCACAGCAGCGGAGCCGTCACCGGAGGACAGCAGGCCAGACAGGGTTACGGACTCGTCCAACGAAAGGCCGACTTGGCCGAGATCACCGCCGAAATCAAGCGACTTGAGAAGGTTATCGGAGAGTACGACAAGCGAAGCGCCGCACGTAGTCGAGCGATCCAGGAAGCGGATACCCAAGCAGCGTCCCATCGAAAGAACGTGGCATCCGAACAAGAGGAGGTAACCGACGCCCGAACGTTCCTTCAGTCCCTTTCCGACGAACTCAAGAGCACTCAGAAAGCCAGAGAACGCCTCACGAACGAGCTTGCCCATCTCGATCAGGTACAGGCGGGAGCTGAGCAGGACGTCGATATCCCCTCGATCGAACGACGACGTGACGAAGCGCTTAAGTCCCTTGCCGCAAAATCGGCAGACGCAGAACAAGCAGAGGCACGGTTGCGGGAGGCGGAGTTCCGGTTGGCTCAAGCTCAGTCGCGCCTCTATACCGGAAAGAATCGGTTGCATCGATATCAGGAAACCGAGGAGCACCGTATAGTGCGGCTCCAGAACCTGGAACCTGAGCGCAAGAAGATCCACGCCGAAACCACAAACATGAAGGAGCGACTTGCCGAAGCCGAGAGGGCCAAAACCGACGCCGAGCGCCGACTGGAAAAGCTCCAGCATTCAAAGCTAGAACTGCTGGAAAAGAGCCTTCAACAGAGCGAGGAGGCAAAGGAGGCACGGGCCAATGCCACCGCAATCAGCGATGCCGCCCACCAAGCCGAACTCAACCGAGCACGCGCCGAATCGCGCCGGGCAAATGCCTTGCAGCGCTTGTACGAGGAATACGAGCTTACTGAAGAGGACGCATTCGCCCAAGAGGGACAACACGAGGTTCCCAAAGACGCCGTTACGGTTGTCAACCGGCTTCGCCGGGAGATTCGTTCGCTCGGTCCGGTAAACGTCGGAGCGATTGAAACCTATCAGAGGATCACAGGGCGGGTCGAAGAGCTCTCCAGCCAGCGGGACGACTGTCTGTCCGGTATAACGCAAGTCGAGGCGACGATCGCGGAACTGGACAAACACACGAAGGATCGCTTCGTGACGACGTTCAGCCAAGTCCGTGTTGCCTTTTCGGAGATGTTTCAGAAGTTGTTTGGAGGCGGCGAGGGCAACATGGCCTTGTCTGACCCCGAGCACGTTCTGGAAAGCGGCATCGATCTCGAAATCACGCTCCCGGGCAAGAAGAGACAGCCGCTGGCTCTACTGAGCGGAGGCGAGCGTGCAATATGTGCATCTGCCTTCCTGTTTGCGCTTCTGAAGGTAAAGCCTTCCCCACTTGTCGTTTTGGACGAGGTCGACGCTCCCATGGATGGGAGCAATGTCGAGCGCTTTGCCAAGATGCTCCACGAATTCACCGATAGCTCGCAGTTCATTGTGATTACCCACAATCCCACGACCATTCAATCGGCGCCAGTCTGGCTGGGTGTTTCCATGCAGGAACCCGGCATATCGATGCTTCTACCCACTAAGATCTCAGGAAACACGCCTCAGAACATCGAACCCGACAACGCCGCCTAGCGCACCTCCATACCAAGTCCCATGCTCGTTAAATCGTTCCTAATCCCCGATGCCCTCAAGGGCTATGTCGCCGAGAACTGGGTCCACGAACCGGATATCCTGCGGCGCCTTCGAGAAGAAACCAGTCTCCTCAAGAGCGCCGGAATGCAGATCGGCCCTGACCAAGGCGTCCTCATGGGCATTCTGACCAAGCTGATTGGTGCAAAGCGTTGCTTGGAGGTGGGTGTGTTCACTGGCTACAGCTCGCTTTCGGTGGCCATGGCGCTTCCCCCGGACGGCATCCTGGTGGCACTCGACGTAAATGAGGAGTACACCGGCATGGCCCGCCGCTATTGGGAAGAAGCAGGCGTTACCGACAAGATCCAACTCCATCTTGCACCTGCCGTCGAAACGCTGGATGCCCTGCTCGCCGACGGCCACCGCGGGTCGTTTGACTTCGCCTTCATCGATGCCGACAAGCCGAACTACCTGAACTACTATCATCGCGTCTTGGAGTTGCTCAGGCCAAATGGCCTCCTCCTCATGGACAACGTGCTTTGGAGCGGGAGAATCGCCGATCCCAACCATGTCGATCCTGAAACAACCGCGCTGCGGGAACTGAACGCTTTCGTCCACGAAGACGACCGCGTCGAAGCGTGCTTGATCCCAATCGGAGACGGAGTATCGATCGTCAGGAAGAAATAGGGGGGACTCAGCCCCCAAGTGATCGTTCGGAAAACACAATGGGCCCCAGCGAAGCGTTGCCGTCGCTATACAATCGATAGATCTGGTCTTTGGGTACGTCGAAATGAAACTGCTTGCCCGATAGCGGGTCTTGGAGTTCAAGTCCGGACGCAGCATCTTCAATGCGATCCGGAAGTTTCCCGTTTCGCCATCTGTATTCTTGGATCCGCGCCTGAAGACGAAGCATCCGGAGTTGAGCTCGAAGCCGCAGTCCGGCGTCGATTGTCTCCGATTGCGGTTCACCGTCTTCGCATATCGCACGAGCGAGCTCATCCGCCGACTTGAATGGCGCAGACAGGGCGGCTTCACCGGGGATGGCAGGAGTTGAATCCCAGCCTCTCTCAGTGCCCCTGAATCTGGCTCCCAAAGCACCGAATATGCGATTCAGACGCGCGGTGACGAGGGCACCCAGCGATTGGCGTTCACTGGGTCCGAGACCGTTTAATTTTCGGATCGTCTCCAGGCCGACTGGCGTACCTGCTTGTTCTTCGGACAGTTTGGTTGTGCCTGCGATCATCGACGCGACATTGGCAGCGACAAGCACCCGATCGTATTCAATGGCTGCGGAGATCGACGAAGGGAGGCCGAGAAGTCGATCGACAAAGTGTCCGATCCGGTCGCAATCGTCGATCGACCAGCGAGATCGCTGACGATTGAGCTCCTCTATCGCCCTTTCGGAGATAGACGATCCGATCCTAAGTGAATTAGTGCCCAGTCTAGAGATGCTGTCTCCGAATGTCAGTAACTCCAGCAACTGATCGCTACCCGATTTCCAATTGCCGTCGGCGTAGGCAATGTATGCCCCGTGTATTGCCAGGGTCGTGAGGTCGCCAAAGGCGGAGGGATCAACGGACAGACCTATCGATCCTCGAGATGCCGCCTTTGCATTACCTGCCCAAAGAAGCCTAAGAGCCTTGCCGAATTGGGCAATCTCCTGACGGTCGGTGGCAAGCGTTCCAGTCGATCCCAGTTTTGCGGCGGCAGCCTTGAACTCCTTGTATTCTCTTCCGTTCAATAAATCCGCAGCTTGTAAATACTCTTCGAAGCCGTTGCGACCGGTCGGATGGGGAAATTCGCTTCTAAACAGCGATCCGGCCTGAGACAGCAGATATGCGGCGAGTATTGAAATCACGGCGTTGCCTCGACAGGAGCCTCTTGCCTCGACGGCTTTGAATTGAGATCGACCTCACCGGTCTGGTTCCAGCCTTTGCTGTATATGCGAAAACCGTCGTTTCTGACTTCGTACACGAAGGAGCCATTAGTCAGTGGGTCAAACACATATCCGTCGGGCGGCGAAAGCTCCTGGAAGCTCCGAGGAAGCCGATTCGCCTCCCACCTGAATCTCAGCACGCGGCAATAGAGGCGCGCTAGCCGAAGTTGAACGCGCACTTTGAGCATAGGCAACAGCGAATCCGGTCTCTCTGCGAACGGCGGCGTCCAGTTGCGAGCATACAGCGCCTCAACGTCCGCGGCATTAGCTACTCTCGTTGGAGAACTCTCCGTCGAACCGCCATCACGTGGCGCGGGCCAATTCTGCTCCGGTCCGGTAATTCGATTGAACAAAAGGTCACCCTTCTCCAGAATCGACTGCTGGACTCGCTGGATCAACGCATCGACGTCCGAATCGGAAAGTGACTTCAGAATCGTGGCAACATCTGCTTCTAGCTTGCCCTTTCCAGTGACCTCGCTCTTCCGCTCACTCAGAATCATCTCGCGAACCGAGTCCTTGGCGTGAAGGATCTCCTTCCGATACGCATCCAGGCAAGCCGGGGGTTGACTCAGAACTCCGTCAATCGCGGCCTCGAGATACCTGGCGTCGCTTAGCGAAAGACGGTCCATGTTGTCGTTCAGCCAGGACGTCCAAGTTGTTTCCGTCACCATCGACACGATCTGGGCAAAGTGATTGCGGCGTGCGAGCCGGTCCGACATGACGAGGACCTTTGCCAGATCCGACACGGCGGCGGTTCCGTGCCCGTTGCAGAGTTCGACGTAGGACGAGTTCGTCCCGAGGTGCATTAAGCCGAATACCTCTGCCACCGGCGGAAACTTGAAGGAGTCGGCTGTCGGTGGAAACACGCAGTCCTTGCCGTTTCCGGCATCCACGAGGTCTAAGGCATGTCCGAACTGGCGGACCTCTTCTTGTCGCATCTGGAGAAGGTTCAGCCCATCCAGGCGGTTGACAAGATCGGTATATCGTGGGTCCGGCTTAACAGTCTGTCCAGCGAACCGACCACTTGCCAACGCTGAAGGCAGCGAGTTCTTGGCCCTTTCCTCGGGCGATTGCCAGTCCTCGTACGCGTTGAAGTGACCAGATCTGAGTAGATCCATCGCCGTCGTGTATTCCTCCAAACCGTTAACACCGCTAGGGTTGGGGAAAATGGTGGGAAACAACGGAGGCTGGCTCCAGTCGGCCTGTAGGATTGCGAGCGAAAGGAAAACGACAACCATGTTCTCTTTCCGGTAAGACGGACGGCGACCAGCGAAAGGTCAGCCACGTTTGCGCCTTCTTACCGTGATTCGGAAAAAGGAACTCGGTTCATCAAATCGGCACGTTTGCCGGATCGCCTGGCCCGCACCTGAGGCGGTTTCATTTGGAGGAGACCCAAGACGGGCCTTCGAGCAAAGTGCTCGAAGACCCAACGGACTAAGTCACAATCTTAGTTGGCCGTAGCATACGAGCGATCGATCGCTCGAATGCTAGCGTCATTCTGAGAGCCGGTGATCAATGTTCCACCAGGAAGCACGGCGATTCCAACTGGAAAGCTGATCTGCGCGCTAGCACCCGGACCATCGACGTGGCCGGAACTGCCGTTTCCGGCAACCGTCGAAACGACACCGCTTGGTGAAATAGCTCGAATACGATGATTTGAATAGTCGGCCACATAGCAGATGCCGGCTGAGTCCGCCGCCACTCCAACAGGGTTCGTGAACTGCGCTGAGGCCCCGGAGCCATCGGCATATCCTGCCGTCGCAGACCCAGCAAGCGTCGAGACAAGGCCGGCTGGCGTGATCTTCCTTATGGCGTTGTTGAGTTCATCGGCAACGTAGAGGTTTCCGACCTTGTCAAGCGCAAGTGAAAATGGGCTATGGAATCGGGCAGTCGTAAAGTATCCGTTGACCAACCCGTAGGCACCGGCTGCCGAATCGCCTGCAATCAGATGAACAATCCAGCTATGAGCGAGCGCGGGATCAGCACCTCGAAGGTGAATTGAGCGTATTCGATTTCCTGAAGACTCGGTGAAGTAGATGGTGTTGCTTGTCGAATCGACGGCTAGTCCCATCGGAGAGCTGATTGTCGCAGTATCACCGGGCGTATCTGCTGAGTAGTTGCCTCCCGACCCACCCGTGCCTGCTACGGTCGAAACCGTCCAGCTTGTTGGCCTCGTCGGATCGCCACCGGTCCTTGATACTCGACGAATCAGGTTGTTCCCGCTGTCCGCTACATAGATTGTCAAACCATCAGGTGTGACTCCGATCCCTGCTGGTTCCTGGAAGGTCGCCACATCGCCTGTTCCGTTCACGGCGCTTGGCACCCCAGTATCGCCGGCCACCGTCGACACGATGCCGTTGGTGTCCATCCTACGGATAGCATTGTTGTAGGTGTCGGCGATGTAGAGGACCCCCGACGAGTCAACGGCAGAAAATGCCCACCCATGGAACAAGGCTGCCGTGGCCGGTCCATTCACCATTCCACTCACCGTTGGCGAACCTGCGATGGTCCGTACGTACGATTGATTCGAACCAACTCCAGTGCCGCTGTCGACCGTGCTGGGAACTGGCGTGTCGGCAACCACGTTCACCGAGAAAGTGAACGCCGTTACCCCGGTTGGAACGTTGAAGCTCCAAATCTTGGGATCGGTCGTTTGACCACGCCCAAGAACGGTGTTGTACAGGAAAAAGGGGAGCTGCGTGCCCGTTCCGTTTCCTGCTTCGTATCCGTCAGCGTTGGACACGCTAACTGGAGCGGTGCTAGGCGAACCGGTCGCAACACCAATGGGAAACTGACCGTTCGTCGGAACTAACCGCCGAACCTTGTGATTCTGAATGTCGCTGATATACAAAGCACCGGACGGACTGGCCGCAAGGAAGTCGACAGTGCTAAACGAAGCCACCGTACCGTCGCCGTCCGTCGCGCCAGTGCCGCCATTCGTCATTGTGCTGACCTGCCACCCCTGGCTCGATGACGATGCCGCGCCCGGAAGGAGAATGAGTTGGCGAAGGAAGTTCGATCCTGAGTCGGCAACGACTATCGCGCCGTTGACGTAGGCAATTCCGCGCGGCACGTTGAAGGTGGCCGTGCTTCCAAGACCGTCAGTCGAGGATTTGGTGCCCGTTCCCGCGATAGTGACCGTGTTGCCCGTCAACGTATCGATCCGCCGGATCTTCTCGCTGCCGCTATCGGCTTCGTAGATGTTGCCCTGCCCGTCGTAAGCGAGACCCGCTGGAACTAATAGCTTGGCGGTTCCGGGAGGTCCATCTGTCGAGCCCCCCGCTAACATACCGGTTAGCGTGGACACCGAGTAGCTCGTGTTCTTGGTTGGATCTCCGCCCAAGAATGAGATCTTGCGGACCATGTTGTTATTGCTATCCGCCACGTAGATCGCTCCGCTTTGGTCGACTGCCACACCCCACGGGCTGTTGAATTCGGCAGTGTTACCGGCGCCATCGATGTAGCCCGGCGTGTTGACAACACCGGCGATGGTCGACACAATGCCGCTCGTCGTTACGCGACGGACTTGATGGGCGCCAAAGTCTGCCACGATCAGTGAACCATCGACGGGATTCAGGGCGATGCCGCGGGGGTACTTGAACCCCGCTGAGGCTCCAACTCCGTCGGCGCCGATTGTGCCTCCTCCTGCCAACGTCGTCACGTACCCATTTGAGATTTTGCGAATCTTCGAGTAGTTGTCGTCCGTGACGTAGATCGCTCCAGATGCGTCGAGCGCAACCCCTCGGGGGCTCCCGAACGTCGCTGACGATGATGGTCCGTTGTTGGATCCCAGGACGCCAGTGCCGGCGAAGGTCGACACGTTCACAAAAGGTCTCAAGTCGATGGGAGCGGCCAAGTTCGTTATGGGTCCCAGGACGACCTTAACGCCTCGTTGTGCTCCGGTCGAATCGGCGCCGATGGCCAGTCCAAAATTGTTCGTGAGCGAGACGTTGGTTGATCGGATACCAGTCGACAGGCCCGAGTCGTTAACAAGGTCACTCGTCGTGTAGCCAATCGTGTTGCCAACAAAGATCGCTCGACTCTGAACGATCGCCTTGCCGCTACCCGCGCTCGAAATCACTTGGACCTTGCCCGTTGTAAGGTCAACCTGGAAGGTCGCCGAATTGGACGGCTGCACCGGCGTGGTGACTCCTCCGCCACCTCCTTTAGTGCCCCCGAAATTCGGTCCACCGCCACCACAACCAGAAAGAACAACGGCGGCAGTCAGGCCGCATATCGTGCGCAAGATTGACTTTGGCGATGCTTCGAGCCGTTGCCGGCTCAGCACAAAACGAGAAAAGAACATCGAAAACTCCCTTGTTCCAGGGCCGCTACCCTAGAATCGCTACCGACCAAAGAGTGCGGCAAAGATGGGCCTAGTCTACACAAGAAACTGGCTTGCAGTCACTATCATGCAGAATACTGCCCCAAGAAAATGATTCGAATTGTCTATCATTGATGTCGACAAATGGGACCTCAGGACCATTTGAGACAGCGGCGGCGACGTTTACTTTGGCCTCGCCGATCGACAGTCGCCTGATCAAGGCTCCGGACAACTGGTAGGTGCAACGGGAACCATGTCTTGCCCCTGTCTCTGAGATGCGCAGGCCATACTCACGGCGCGGCACACCATCCATAACCTAGTTCCTCTCCAATTGGCCGCAAGGACACTTCCAGCGTAGGCTGTTAGCGATAGCCCAGTCTTGCCAAGTCCGATGTGAACTCCACAGTACCGTCCTGTAGGCTGACGGTGTAGCCGTAGCCGTCGCCTGCATACTTGACTCGAAACAGGCAGACAGTTTTCGTTTGCATTCCTCGGTATCGAATCGTTCGTAGTCAGGCTCGTATGCCGCTACTCACGCCTCCATCACGACCATCGTGACGACGCAATCCTTCCACGTTCGAAACTCGAACATCTCCAGAGCAAGCCTCATAGCGGCATTGGCGAAAGCCACGCTGCTGATAGAGCCGAAGGCGATGACGACTGCTAAGCGGACCCGTGAACTGGGGGCCATGCCTTACTGACGAGGTGCATTCGCGAAAGGCGCGTATCCTCCAGATCTGCACTCCCAGTAAATGGCATAGAAGGAAGTAACTGTTCTCTTGGCCAGATCTACTTCGCGCCCCACAAAAGGGGATGACTTAAACGCGGCCCCCGTCGCCGACGAACTCAACGCCATTGTTTGCCCAGTTCGAAGATCCTGCTGGGCACGGGAATTCGATCCATCGACGAATAGGCGTCCTAGAATTCTTCCAGGTCCCGGCGGGACACGTACGGGGTTCCCCAGAACTCACTATCGGGCTCGGCGTATATGGCCACTCTTCGCCCGTCAGCGGGATGATCGAAGGCGAGATACCCGGCGTGAAGCTGCAATGCGCCCGTTCCTGACTCACGGGACGCGTAGAGCCGATCTCCCAGTACCGGATGCCCGACGGCACTCAGATGGACCCGAATCTGGTGTGTCCGACCGGTCTCCAGGCGAGCGGCCACAAGCGTACCTTGGCTCATTCGCTTCAATCGCTTGATATGCGTCACCGCCGGCTTCCCGCCGGGATCGACACCCATAAGCAGGCGGTTGTGTTTGTTCCGAGCAATCGGGGCCTCGACTTTGAATCTCTCCTGTTCGATATCGCCCCATACAACTGCGAAGTACCGCCGCTCGGCGGTCTTGCTTTCCATCTGCTTCGCGAGCAAAACATGAGCCTGATCCGTCTTCGCGACGACCATCAGACCCGTCGTCTCTTTGTCGAGCCGGTGCACGATGCCGGGTCGAAAGGCGCCGGCCGTCTGACTCAGCGACGTGTTTCTGGCAAGCAACGCGTTTACGAGCGACGGCTCCTTCAGCGAAGCGGCAGGATGAGCGGCCAATCCTCGAGGTTTATTGACTACGAGGAGGTCATCGTCCTCGTACAGTACTTCCAAGGGAATGTCGGCCGGTGTCAGGTCGTGCACTTCGCTGGGACCCGGCTCATCGAGGGTCACTTCCATTCCTGGTTTCAACGCGAAGGACGGCTTCTGCGCCTTCCCCTCAACTAAGACATCGCCGCTTTCCACCAGCTTTGTCAGGCGGGAACGACTGTGCTCTGGCAGCATGCGCGCCAGAAATCGGTCAATCCGCTCCTCTTTATCTGCGACGAGTATCACAAGAGATTATGGCTCGCATCGATGCGGTGGACGTGTCCATAAGTGGATGTGACGTATCGGGTGCAAGGAGACAGGCATCTGCGTAGGATAATGAAAGGAAACAGGTTGCCGCTTCCCAGCTTCGCTAGGGCCAGCAGACCAGTTTGCCTGATTATTGCCATGCCACTCTTAACTGCAATTCTGCTTTGCACCGCCCTCACCAAACTTCCACCTGATGCGGGCGTGACGTTCGATGCCCCCGCCTCGCGAGCCAAGGTGCTCTTCCCCCAGCTATCGAAGGCGATGGGATTCGCCCTGGACACAAGCCCCCAAACTGAGGACGAGGTCCTACTGATCCACGTAAAGGACGTGCCGGCCAAGGACCTGATGGACCGAATCGCCAAAGTGGCGAATGCCGAGTGGCGGCCGGAGGGTTCTGGTTATCGGCTCATTCGAACTCCGCAGTTGACGAAACAGGCGACCTCGCGCGAGTTGGAAGACCGCCGAGCCGAGTTGAAGGATGCCGTGGATGCCGCGGTCGACCGTGTCAAGGGTCTGCCCGCATGGAGTGCCTCGGAGGCGCAGAAAGCGGCGAAAGGGGCCGAAGGAATTCCCGCCAACATCAAGATCTCCGGCGGCGGCGGTATCAGCTTCATAAGCCAGCCGTCCTCGGGCACGTCGTCGCCGGCTGAACGCGCCATACCCGCTCTGTTGGCCGATATCGGAACCTCGAAACTGGCGTCGTTGGCGCCTGGCACTCGAACCGTCTTTGCGCTGCAGCCCACGCCGATGCAGAGAGCGCTCGGCGGGAGTTCGCCGAGGATACTCCGAGAGTTCATCGCTCAACAGCGGCAGTTCCTCGAGGCATATAGCCTTGACCATAAGTCAAGCGACCCAAGCAATGGAAAGACGAATGTCATGGTGTTCAGTAGTGCCATGGCAGAGCCAGCACCCGGCAATCCGGACCTGGGAATTGGTCAGGCGATTCTCGTGATCAAGCGAGATGGATCATCCCTATCCACCCACTTGACGGTTGCCGATACGAATGGAGAGACGATCGGCTCGGGAGCCTACACGTTGGATCCAGTGGCAAAACCCCCGGCAAAGCTCTCCGGCATCGATCCAATCTCCATCAGCCCGCTTTCCAAGGAACTGTCCAAGAACCTAGACGGCGGCATCTTCTCCTTCGGGGGAAGCACTCGCATGGTTTCCGTGGTCATGTCATCGACGGTCTCGGTTTCCAGCGAAGAACCTGTGTCTTTCACCCTCAGTTCGGACGACGCTGCGGGAAAGAAGAGCAAGGTGTCGAGCGCACTCCTGGAGAGAATCCTTCATCCTGAGAAATTCGATCCGGAATCATTCGTTCCTGGAGAAGCATTCGCTTCGGCGGCCAACGCACTGAGTGAGAACCTGGTGGCCGATCTACCGGATACGTCGTTCTACACCCTGACCAAGCGCGTGGCGGACGAGAAAGTATCTCCTCACGATCTCGTGGAAATTGTCGGCCCCGAAGCGGGTTTGGCTGTCCAGGAGAACGCCGGGTGGCTGACGGTTTGTGCAAGACACCAGGCGACGGGGACCCAAAACCGGGTTAGCCGCGAATACTTGGGACCGATGCTTCGGACACTGGACTCCACCCGCATCTTGCGTCTCGACGATATGGCGCCTTTTGCGGTCCGACAGGAGAAGCCGGCTTCTATGGGCGACATCGACGGTATTTATCTGCAGATCGTTAACCACACGGCAGGGCAGAAGGCGATGAACTACCTTTCCGGTCCATGGACGCTCCGATTCTACGCCGCCCTCACCCCTGCCGAGAAGAGCGCCGTCCAGGCAGGTCAGCCCATATCTTTCACCGACCTTACGTCTCAGCAGGTAGATTGGCTCTCGTACGATGTATTCAATTCCGAGGATGGACCCACCGTACAACAACCCCGGCCGAACCGTAGAAGCAGAGTTGTAAGTCCCTTGTTTTTCGGTCGGAACGACAGCGTATTGAGCGAAAGGACCCAGATCTTGCCCGATGGCTTGCCGCACGACGGGCGGCTCGTGTTCAGAATCCGTTCGGAGAATGCGGTGCTTGGCATCGAAAACAGCACGGGCAATTCGGCGATATTGACTGCATCACGCCTGGCGTCTCAAATGTATCAGGCCGAACGTCCGGAGTTTGCCACCTTTGGCCAAGCCCCCAAATACGATATCTTCCATTACGCAAAGGAATCTACCTACACCTTTGAGTTTCAGCTTCTGCCTCGCGTCACGTTTACACGATCTTTGGACGACCCATTCATCGATCTGCAGGGTCCAGCCGCCACATTCCAGGGCCTTCCCCAAGATTTCCAAGATCAGGTGAATCGACAATTGTCTCGATTGAGATCGAGTCTTGGCAAGGTCAATTTGAACGGAGACGGGGGTGCGGCGCCTCCTCCCTAGAAAGCCGCTAGATGTCAAAGTCTGCGACTACGAACGTGTGATCGGAGGGGCGGGTCCACCGTCTTGGGTCGATGTCGATGACGCAGGACTGGCAACGATCGGCGAGGGCTTCGGTGGCGTAGATGTGATCGATTCGCCAGCCCAGGTTTCGTTCGACACTTCGCGGAATCTGAAAATCCCAGAATGTGTAGTTCCCGCCTTCCGGCTGATGCTTACGGAAGACGTCGATCAGACCGAAGTCGACAATTGCATCGAGCCGGGCGAACTCGTCCGGATGGTGCCCTACGCCCCCAAACATTTTCTTTGAATCGTATACATCGATTGGCTTGGGGGCCACGTTGATGTCTCCGAGCCAGATAACCGGTTCGTCCGGCCGATATCTCTCGTCGAGCAGCTGACGAAACCGCTCCATCCAGCTCAACTTGTAGAGGAACTTGTCGCTTCCTACGGTGTTACCGTTAGGGACATACGTGTTCACGATCGACACACCATCAATCTCACAGGAAAGGATCCGGCAATCGGTTGGAAACAGGTCGTCCCCAAAGCCCGTTCGAACGGACGAAATCGGGGATCGGCTAAGGATCGCCACTCCGTTCCAAGACTTCTGCCCGTGAATAGCGACTTGATATCCAAGGTCCTCGAAATCGGAGAGCGGGAATTTGTCGTCTTCCACCTTCGTTTCTTGAATCGCAAGAACGTCCGGCTCGACCTGGGCCAACCACTCGACAAGAATTGGCAGTCTGGCTCGTATGGAAGCCGCGTTGAAGGTGGCGATTTTCATCGGATCGATTTTATTCTTCTTTGGGCCCAGAGGGCTATGGCGTCGCGCCAAAATAGGAACCGTGCACTTCGACTTGCTCGTCCGAAACGGAACGCTCTTTTCTCCCCAAGAACCTCGCGTAGGAGACATCGGCATTCGCGGAGACAAGATTACAGCGATCGGGGATCTGTCGGGAGCTACCGCCAACGAAACACTCGACGCTGAACACTTGATCGTGCTCCCTGGTCTTATCGACACCCAAGTCCACTTTCGCGAGCCTGGACTCGAGCACAAGGAAGATTTGGAGTCCGGTACCCGCTCCGCTTTGGTCGGCGGCGTGACGAGCATTCTCGAAATGCCAAATACGAATCCGACGACGACTACCCAACTGACATTGGAAGACAAGCTTTCCCGAGCCGCGGGAAGAGCGTGGTGTCACTATGGCTTCTTCGTAGGCGCCACGACCGACAACGTAGAGCATCTGCCCGAGTTGGAGATGCTGCCCGGCACTCCAGGAATAAAGATCTTCATGGGAAGCTCCACCGGCCCATTGCTTGTCGGCCAGGACGACGAGCTAAGGCAGGTCTTACTGGCAGGACGAAAGCGGTGTCCGATCCACGCCGAAGATGAGCCAAGAAACCGCGAACGCAAGGCCCTGATCAGTTCGGAGGCGCATGCCCGGGAGCACCCTTTCCTTCGCGATGCGGAGAGTGCCCGTCTGGCCACTGAACGAATCTTGCGTCTATCCCACGAGACTGGCCGTCCCGTCCACATTCTGCACGTATCGACAGCACTGGAATCTCCGATGATCGCCAAGGCAAAACGCGAGGGTCTTGGGACAACCGCCGAGGTTACGCCGCAACATCTGTTCTTCACCGCTCCCGACTGCTACGACCGGCTGGGATCGCTCGCGCAAATGAACCCGCCCATTCGCTCTTCCGAACATCGAGACGGGCTCTGGCAAGCTCTTAGCGAGGGGGTTTTCGACGTCTTCGGCAGTGACCACGCCCCCCACACGCTTGCTGAAAAGTCTCAACCCTATCCCGCTAGTCCAAGCGGAATGCCAGGCGTTCAGACCATGCTGTCAGTCCTACTAACGTTTGCGTCTCAAGGACGAATCGGCATTGAGACGATTGTTAGGATGGCCTGCGAGGCGCCGGCACTGATCTATGGGATTCACGGCAAGGGTCGCATCGAAGTCGGCTTCGATGCCGACCTTACGCTAGTGGACGCCAAGCGCTCGCGAGTCTTCGAGCGCAGCATGGTTCAGAGCAAGTGCGGATGGAGCCCCTATGAAGGTGAGACGCTAACCGGCTGGGTGGAACATGTAGTTCTTAACGGTCGAGTTGCCGTTCGCGAGGGTCAACTCGCAGGTTCGCCGACGGGCCGCATGCTAGATTTCACCTAACCACGCGCCCGTCCCTGCCCGTCGAAGGGCCAGAAACAAAGAAGAGACATACCCAACCACAACCACACAAGGGTGTATGGCGGGCTCAACACAACTTTCCTCCAAATCTGCCAGTCCGATTGCTTTGTGACGGTCGGAGAGAAGGCATACAGCGCGCAACGGCTATAGCCAAACAGCATCAATGCCGCGTTCGCAAAGATCCAAGCGGAACATCCAAGCAAGTTGAACTTGGGCAACCGAAACCTGATCCTCAATGCACTACTTCCATCTTAAAGGTCCGCTCGCTGACAGGCTCATCAAGAGCCGTGGTTCAGCCATCATTCTGCTTCACATACCTTGAACGGCCGGTCTGAAAAAGCTCAGACCGGTCCATACGGGAGCCCGTAGACTGCCCCGGAAGCACTTGCCAAGAATCCTCTTCCCGGTAAACTGGGCCAGTTACATGCCTAAACTCATTCTTGTCCGACACGGACAATCCCTCTGGAATTTAGAGGATCGGTTCACCGGCTGGGTCGACGTGCCCCTTACTCCCAAAGGTCGAGATGAAGCCAAGGGCGCCGGCCAGAAACTTCTGAACGTTCCCATCGATGTGGCGTACACAAGTTCACTCACGCGCGCTCAGCACACTCTGGCGATCATTCTTGGCGAAATCGGCAAGGAGATCCCCACGATCCGCGATGAGGCGCTAAACGAGCGCCACTACGGCGATCTGCAAGGTCTCAACAAAACTCAGACGGCCGCAAAATTCGGCAAAGAGCAAGTCCACATTTGGCGACGAAGCTACGACGTTCCGCCCCCCAACGGCGAGTCGCTCGAAATGACGGCAGCGCGAACGCTTCCCTTCTTCGACCGATGCATCATGGGCGACATCACGCAAGGCAAGAACGTTCTGGTAGTAGCCCACGGCAACTCGAACCGCTCAATCGTCATGCAGTTGGATAAGCTCTCGCGTGAAGAGGTCCTTGAACTGAACCTGGCAACCGGAGTACCTCTCGTCTACGACTTCACCCTGGAGGGCAAAGTCGTTTCCAAAGAGATCCTCTAGGATCCGAGCCGGTCGAAAGAACCTACCTCTTTTGACCGGCCCTTGGCCACCTTCGCCAGCCATGGCCAAACCGCCCACACGACTATTGCCCCACAGAGGTAGAGGAACCAGTCGCCCGCCCACTTGTAAAGCGTCCATCTCGAATGGCTTGGAACCGAGGCGACCAAGACACGATCCGCCACCGCCCCGAGTTGCCCGACAATTACGCCCTGGTTGTTCGTAATCGTTGAGTAGGCTCCGCCATCCGAACGGATGATTGACAGCCCTTCTTCCGCCGACCTGAAGGCGCCAAACGCTGCATGGTTCGCTGCAAAGAACCCATAGGGGGATTCTGGGTCAATCGTTGGCAGCGCGATTACATCAGCCCCTTCCCTTGCAGTGTCCCTCATGACGGCCGGAAAGCACGAATCGTAGCAAATGTTCAGCCCCAACTGTCCGAAAGGCGTGGACACCGCCAACGGGTGAGTTCCGGGAGCGTGCATTTGCTTCTCGGCGGCAAACAACTTCCGCTTGAAGTAGCGCTTGGATTCGCCGCTTCGATCGAACAGTGAAGCCGCATTGTGGGGCAGAGGCTCGTGCTCATCCCGGAAACTTGTCACAAAGGCAGGCATTCCCTTCTCATGTGCTAGCGCACGGAGGATCTTGCTGTCCCCGTTTCTGACATCCATGATTCCAGAAAACTCCGGCCACACGACCAAAATGGCCCCACCGCTTTCGGCTAACCGACTCAAACTGCGCATCTCAGAAAGGCTCGTGGAACTTGATTGCACAACTCCCACCGTGATGTCGTCTGCATGACGCTCCGTCCTGAGAGCGATCACATTGACCAAATATAGCAGGCCTATGAATGTCGCGCACGCCACTCCCCGGAACGCAATTGACTTGTCTGAGTTTGCGAGAACGAGGTTCACGAACCATAGCGCAAAGCCCACTCCCCAGATACCTGTGCTTCCGGCAAGCCAAAGCATCATCATTGACCCTGCCTGTGAAAGTTCGAAAGGGGCAGGCAACACCCAGAGTAGAATCGACTCCAGCAAAACACCAATCGCTGCCAGACCCAACACCGTTCTAAAATTCCAAACGCGGATCTCCGAGTTCAAACCTGCCAACGTGCCGAACACGAATCCAAACAGCGCCATTCCAACGTAGGTCCATTCGGGCACGCCATTCGAGTCCCCAAGCGAATAGAACACTCCAGTTACTGAAGCGATGGAGGCGACCGCGCAGGCACCCAGAGCGGAGACGAAACCTGCGACGAATCTCGTCCTTCTCGATGCCAGAAACACAGGAGTCATCGCGAACCATGCCAATGTTCCACGACCACTCGGAGGAAGGGCGAGAACGATTAGGCACCCCGAAACGAACGATGCGCCGAGTAACCAAGCTATGCGCACAAGAACGCCCACAATACGCCTACCCTCCAGATTGAGCACGATCAACTGAAAGACGCCGTTCGCACACCAGATCATCCGGGCCAATACAGTCATAAACAAGAAAACCCCCGGACCTTACAGGTCCGGGGGTTTTCTGCAGCTCAGGCTATCGGGTGACGACAACCTGGGTTGCAGCCGATCCCGCACCGTAAGATGCGGTTACGACGGTTGCCAAGGTTCTCGATACCATGTTCGCGGTGCATGTGAAAGTCACCGACGTGGCTCCCTTAGCGATTGCTACCGTGGCCGGCACATTCAGAATTGAAGCGACGCTCGAAGACAGGCTGATGTTTCCTCCAGTCGACGGGCCGTTCAATGTGACGATGCAGGTCGTTCGGTTGCGCGGCGCTCTTCCAGACAGAACGCTCGGGATGAACCGGATCGACGAAACGCCAACCTGCTGGATCGTTAGATCCTGCTCGGCCGATCCGGGACCGGTTACAAGCGTTCCGCCGGTGATCGTGGCCCAGATCTGGGCCGTGTCATTCGGAACTGCAGGAGGAGTCGTTGTAATCGTGAAGGTCGCCGAAGTGGCCTTCTCCGGAATCGTTACGCTCGCCGGAACCGTGGCGTCCGTGCTCGTGGTGTACGGCAAGGAGGCCGAGGAGGCCAGAGCAGCCAGCGAGAAGGTGAGACCTCCTGCAGGCGCAGCAGCCGGGATCGTGATCGTACCGGTCGAAGAACCGCTCGTTCCGCCAATGACGGTCGACGGAGCCAGCGACAGCGTGAAGGTCACGCCATCAACCGTCAGGTCGGCCGACTGATTGAACGATACCGGTCCTCTTGAGGCGGTGACCGTGTCGACTTCGCCGACGCCCACGACAGCCGTGGTGATCGGGAAGTTGACGCTAGTGGCGCCTGACGGAACGATAACCGTAGTTGGAACGCTCGTCGCACAAGCGCCGGCCGGGTTCGCCTTATTGACGACGGCCAGATTCACGACGACTCCGCCGACAGGAGCGGCATTGGCGATCGTTACCGTGCCAACCGATGGCGTTCCACCGGCGACCTCCGTCGGGAGGATCGACAGTCCAGTCAGATCGTCGTCTTGGACGTTGAGCGTGTTCTGGAGAGTCTGTTCGATGTAGTTGCCTTGTGCGGGCCGATGAGCAGAGATGACCGCTACCGCATTCGCTCCCTCGTAAGGAGTGAAGATAGAGAACGACTCAGTCGTCGCGCCCTGCGGGAAGGCCAGTCGGCTCGGATCCACCTTGTCACCGGTGTCGATCTTGAAGACCGGGTTTGCCGGGACCGAAGTTGCCGTCACGTATACGTAGAACGGACCAGTTGCCTGACCGTTTAGGTTGACCGTTCCCGTAACAACCGTGCCACCCGCAACCGGGTTCTCGTTGAACGTCACCGATACGAGATTGGCAAGCGTCACCTCAAGCGTCTGGGTTAGACCCACGCCCAAGAGCGAAGCAGTGATTGTCGGGTAGGAGATAGTTCCCACGCCGCTCGTGTCGATCTCGAACGAAGCCGACGTCTGACCTTCAGGAACCGTGACCGTCGTCGAGGCGTTTCCGCCGAAGTTCACGATGGACACGTTGTCGGTGAGCACGTTGACCGTGATACCGCCACTTCCGGTCGGAGGTAGCGCAGCGAGCGTGACCCTACCACTGATGGCGTTTCCGCCGACAACGCTGGTCGGGGTGATCGAGAACTGGGTGAGCCACGGGATAACCGTGAACTGACCAATCGAGAAGCTGCCTTGATACGTTGCCGTAACCAAGACCGACGTATTCAGCGTGACGCCCTCGGTATAGACCGTGAACGTTGCTGTGGTAGCGCCAGCCGGAATCGTCACAACCAACGTTCCAAGCGGATTCGTCGGGTCAGACGAGAAGGAGGCAGCCGCCGTGCTATTGAGCGTCAGAACGATGTTCGCGCCGCCCGTGGGAGCTCCTTGGCTCAACGTGATCGTACCGGTGGTACTCGCTCCGAGTCCACCAGGGATGGTGCTCGGGTTGAACGTTACACTCGATACCGAAGAAAGGTTGATTCGGAGCTTGTCGACCCATCCGTCTCGGCCATAAGCAGCCTGGATAGTGGGCACGGCATAGCCCGGAGCGGTCGTCGTCGGAGCCCAGCTCCACGGCGTATAGTTCGGATACGTTTGCGACAGGGCGCCGAACAGAATTCCGTTCAGCGTCGTGTAGCCGCCGGCGTCCGGAGTCGACTTGAACGCTAGAGGCGAAATCATCGCCGCAGGAAGCGAAGCATAGTCGGTGTAGACGGTCGGAGTGCCGCTTGAGCTGAAAACGGCGTACTGTCGGAATGAGTCAGTCCACCCATAGACCCAGACGTCGCCGAAGCTATCCACGAATGGTCCGTAGACGCGGTCGTCCAGCGCGCCGCCGAGATACGTTCCATAGAGGAGAGTCGTCGCCGACGAGTTCAACATGTTCAAGAACCCTTCGGTTGTGGCGATGTCCGATGCTCCGCCAGCCGGCTGAGGATTGGCGCCCACGAGAGCTGTTTCAACTGCCCCGTTCACACCCTGTGTGGTTACCTGAATTGCGCCTAACGGCATGCTGTTAGGCTGGTTCGGGTTGGCCGCAGTCGTCGGATCTTCCGTGAACGTGTCGGGGAAGTCGTACCAGTCGGCATGAACGTTACCGGTGACGAATGCGTCACCGCTAGGGTCCACTCCGACGCCGGCAGGAAGGACCAAGCCGTTCGTCTTCAAGTTCGTCGAGTAAAGGAGCTTGGATGCATCCGAACTGATCTTCGTAACCGTGACGTTGTTGGCGGCATTGAATGTCTCGCCGTAGACGCCGCGAGTTCGCGGGAAGTTGAACGATCCCGAAATACCTGTGATGTAAAGATCGAAGTTCTGATCGACACAGATGCTGCTTCCAGCGTTAATGGTTGCGCCATCAAGGTCAAAATCAAGACCGCCTGCCGTGTCGTAGTCGTTGCCGCCGATGAGGGCCGAATAGGCCATCGTTCCGTCCGGCGTGTACTTCTGAACGAACAAGTCGTCGTTCCGAAGGAGCCGGCCGCCAGCAAAGACGCCCTTTGTCGTGACAAATGGTCCCGTCGCTCCGCCGACGATCGTCGCGGTGTCGAAGTTGCCGTTGTAGTGGCAGGTGCCACCCGTGTAGACGGTTCCTTGGGGATCCATCGCTACGCCGGTGAGATCGATATTGCTCGAGCCACCGTGCACCAGTCCGTTCGAATCAAGAGCCGCACTGCCGCCGCCTGCTACATATCTCGGAATGACTGGATCAGCCGTGAAGGATAGATTCCCTACGTTGAATGTGTACTTCGAGATAAAGCCGGCTTGACCGCCTGGGAATCCAGATGGGATCGGGCTGACAGGCACGAGCTGCTGGTAACCAGCTGGAGCCACCGTTCCGCCGAAGGCGAATGTTACGGGATCCGTCGGTTGCGGATTGGTCTCCGGCATGATCGAGAATCCAGCGAGATACTCATCTGCATCCCCGCCCCAGAGGAGCACCGACTCGTGAGTGACCGGGTCGAGGACCGTGGTCTGGCTCTGTTCGAAGCGCATCACGAAAAGGTCGCTCGTCTTGGCTTGGAAGTCGTAGACCGGGCGATTATTTAGGAACGAATCGTCAAGTGACAGGTTTACTGCACCAGCCGCCGATCCAACGAACGCGATCTGGTAGGTGCCCGTCGGCAAGTTTCCTGCCACCGGGTTGGTCACGATCACATTGGTTGCTCCGACTACGGACTGAAGACCGGCAAGAACCGTCGCTGCCGAGTCGTTGTAGTTGAAGAAGATGTAGTTGCCAAGAAGGCTCAGCAGGAAGAATCCACCGACCGGCTTGGACGTGTTCGGATCCCAGTACAAGAGGTACTGATCAATCGTGACGAGGCTGTACGTTCCACCGACTAACAGCGAATTATCGATGCTTACGGTAGGAGGCGTTGTGCCCCAAGCGTTCTTAAACGTGATGAGGTAAGGCGGCAGTGTGTCGCCAAACTCGGATGAGACAACGACGTTGCCGGCAAGCGCAGGGCCAACCGCCGTTGAAACAGCCGTTTGCACCGTAGGAGCGGTTGCGTCGAAGTTGATTGGAGCCGTAGTGTATGTGTTCGCGCCGGCGTGGATCGTAAGGGCATACGTTCCATTGGTCGGCGTAGTGGCGCCGTTCGGCTGAAGCTGAACTACCTGACCGCGAGGAAGCGGCGGGTTAGGGTTCTTCTGAAGAATGTAGTTCGGACCCAGCTCGTTATTAATCACCGAGATGAGCAGCGGGAAGTTCCACGGCAAGGAAACGCGATAGGTCGCGCCCTGGTTCAGGGTCCCACCAGTAGAGGTGACCGTGACGCCGCTAGCAATACCGAGCGCTGCATCCAATGCATTTGCAACCGCCGTCGTCGACGCGTTCCAAGCGAGTGCAACCGTGTCAGACTCATATGCTGTCTGGTAGCCGTACGCTAATGCGAATGAACCCCCGTGCCAACCACCGCGAACGGTCTGCGACATGTAGAGGAACTGAACGTTCGGCCGCTGATAGACCTCGTTCCCTGGAAAGTCCGAAGACTGGGTTCGACCTGCCACCCAAACGTCGCCGTGCGGATCGACGCCAATGTATTGGCCGTAATCTTCGAGAGAACCAGCGATGATCGCCGCATAGTCGTGGTTGAAGGCATCGCCTTGAAGCTTTGAAACGAACGCGTCGCGTCCAAGCCAAGGTGTGCCGCCGTACGGGCCGTGGACATTGAAGCCGTAGGGTCCGTAGATCGCCGGGAAGTCCGGAGCCATCGTCCAACCGGTCATGTAGACGCCGCCAGCGCTGTCGGTAGTGACGGACTTGACGTCATCCATGCCATTGTCGCCGCCATAGTACGTGCCGTAGACAAGTGGGTCGATGACGAGGGCCTTTGACCGATCATAGGCTCCGAGTTTGAAGCCGAACCGATCGGCGCCAAGCTGCACGAAACGAGCAGAAACCGGGCTCTTCTTTCCGGTTACGTTCTGATACGCAAAGAGCTTGCCTTCCAGCAAGTTCCCGAGATGGGTCTTCAACTGGATGGTGTCGCTTGCGATCGCGGTGCCATCGGCTCCGCTAAACGCAAGCCGGATCACGCTCGGGTCGGCGCTCGGTGCGACCACCAGGTCATACCGGGGCTTGCCCTGATCGTAATACGTGTGGAAGTCGACGCCGGGATAGACATCCTTTGCTACCGCGCCCGCAAAGCTGTGAGCGGTATGCCGCCGAACCAACTTGCCATTCAAGTAGTCGGTGACAAACCCAAGCTTTCCTTCGCCCCGAGGGTTGAAGGATTTGGCGCCGTCAAAGCTCATGCCTACAACTTGGCCCTGCTTTGTCGGGTGTTTTCCAGACGATTTGCCGGAGAAATAGTCAAACGTCAAGCCTTGCTTCGTCACCCAGTAGTTCAGGTGATCTGCACGGGCAAAGAACAATGCTTTATCCGGCCATTGGCCAACATTTTCAATAAATCGATGCGAAGCCTTATCAAGCTTCTTCTGAGCGTCGGCGACCGATAGCTGCGGAGCTTTCGGCACGCTGGCACGAGGCCCGCCTGCAAAAGCTACGCCTGCCAGCAGTCCCAGGACGCCCAGCAAGCCCACGCATTTACTGCGATTACTTATCAAGAGCACAAGTACGACACCTCTATTACGAGTAGAACCCCAAAAATCGCTTGACCAAAACTGGCTCTGGATGCCCTTTGCCATTCGTTCAGTCAAGTATTCCCAGATTAAACGCGTGGACATTATAGACCATCCAGCCACATTCGGCCAGTAGTAACGTCAATGGCTAGACGGGCTTTCGAGGTTGAATGGTGCGCTTTCAAGACCGAAACTCGCGAAAGGGCCATCGAAGGGTCCTTCTTGACGCATTTTGGGGCGTTTTCGGCGTCATTTGGGCCTCGGGAAACGCCTAAGGACAAGCTAAAAAAAACTTACGAATTCGCAGTGACCTAACTCACTAGTGCCTGCGTGGTCGGGCCACGCCTTTCGAAGTCAATCGACTGAAGGGGCCGGCCGATTGATCTCTGTCGAAAGGGCGCCCTACTCCTCGAATGGCATGAGGGATGCCAGGTTCTCGTTTGCCGTTCGCAAGCGAGCGCAAAGTACGGAGCTGATATTCCAAAGCGCCTTAACTGCCATCTCTGGGGACTCCCGCAAGATCTGCATAAGGAGGTCGGCAGGCAGAACAACCACATCGCATTCCCCACTGGCCACTGCCGTACCCGATCGGGGCTTGCCATCAAGGAATGAAACCTCTCCCATGGGCATACCTGGCATGATCTGCCCGATCGGTTCGCCCTGAGTCGTCAGGATATGCGCGGTCCCACTGGCCAAAATCAAAAGATCGCGTGTTGTGTCGAACTGCCGGACGATCTCGTCGCCGTCCTCGAACTTCTCTGGCTCAGCGATTCCATAAAGCCGATCCAACTCAGCCTCGGTGAATCCCTTTGTCAAGTAGTTCAATCGAATCGCATCTTTGAGGGGAACGCTGTCAATCATGGTCATTTAGCTTGGCGTCATGTCAATTCATATCCGGGTACGGATCAAGCGGTACGTCCCATGTCGCCCGACGGACTAACCCTGAACGCAATCATGACCGAGTATCAAACGATACAGCCCATTCGGCTCGAATACCTGGCAGCGAATTAGGGATAATTACCCTTCCCCAAGAGACCTCCCCCGCACTCGGTGAGATTAGAAGAGGTGCTGCAGCTTGCCGGTGCTATCACCTAATGTTTCCGTCGGCACGCCCATTCGATCCAACAGCGAAAGGTACAGGTTGTTCAGCGGCGTGTTACTCGCGTATACGTTGTGCGCCCCTGCTCGTAACGTGCCTGCCCCGCGACCGGCGAGCAAGATCGGCAGATCGTCATGATTGTGTCGATCGCCATCGCCGATTCCACCGCCGTATACGACCATCGAATTGTCCAGCAAGGTGCCCTCGGGCTCCTTGATCGACGCCATCTTCTGAAGAATGTACGCCAACTGCGTTACATGGAACTTGTCGATCTGCTCCTTTTTCTTCAGCTTCATGGGGTCGGTGCCATGGTGCGACATATCGTGGTGCCCCTCGGGCACACCAACCATGGGATAACTTCGATTACTTCCCTCGTTGGCAAACATGAACGTGGCGACACGGGTCAAGTCGGCCTGGAAGGCCAAGATCATCATATCTCCCATCAACCGAATATGATCGCCGTAGTCCTGCGGAACGCCCGATGGAATCCGAACACCGTTTATGCCCGCTGCCACGTTGGCTCGGTCGAATTTCGCCAATCGCTCCTCGATCTCCCGAACGGCCGTGAAGTATTCATCGAGCTTTCTCTGGTCGCGCGATCCAATCTGGGTTTTGAGCTGACTCGCATCCTCGATGACAAAATCCAGAACACTCTTGTTGTAGCGGGTCCGGAGTACACGGCTCTCGGCGGACTCTCCTTTGTCTCCGCTGCCAAACAGGCGCTCGAACACCAGACGAGGGTTGATCTCTTTGGCAACCGGAGTCGATTCCGACCTCCATGAGATGTTCGAGGAATATGCACAACTATATCCCGAGTCGCAATTCCCTGCCTCGGCCCCGCGCTCGCAACCCAATTCCAAGCTGGGAAAGGGTGTCAGGTGCCCAAGCCTCAGAGCGGCCACCTGGTCAGCGGAGATCCCGTTCTTTATATCGGCGCCGGCGGTCTTGCGCGGATGGACGCCGGTCAGCCAAGCGGCTGCCGAACGAGCGTGGTCACCTGGACCATCTCCCAGGTCAAAGGCATTGTGCTGGGCCAAGCCTGTTAGCACCGAAAACTGTCCGCGCACTACGGACAACGGGGAGATCACATCGGGGAGTTCGAAGCCATATCCTTCGGCCTGGGGAGTCCACTGAGGCATGCTGATCCCGTTCGGTACGAATAGGAACGCGATGCGATTCGTACGCACCTTCATAGAGGAGGCAAGCGCGGTTATCGGCAGCATCGCTTCCAACAGTGGAAGGGCCATAACGGTGCCGAGTCCTTTCAGGAACTTTCTTCGCGGAATTAATTGACTCACTTAGCTTTTCCTCCAACGACGCGCTTCTTCCGGAACGGGTCGCTCATCACAATCGCATCGACCAAGGCAGAGAAATGATAACCGTTTGACTCGCACGAATGAGCGATATCGTCGACGGAGCATTTGTCGGACGGTTCGACGCCTCTACCAACCGCATAGGTCAGCAACTTCTCCGATAGCCCCTCGACAAAGTCGTTCTTCTTCTTCAGCAAGATGCTGCAAAGCTCCGGAGCTCCATGGAACGTCGTTCCGTCGGGCAGTACGCCGGAGTTATCGATCGGGTCCTTGCCGTCCATCGCTCTCCAGCGACCGGTCGCATCGAAGTTCTCAAGACTGAAACCAAGCGGATCCATTTTCTTGTGGCAGGTGGCGCACATCGGATTCCGGCGGTGGACCTCCATCTTCTGGCGCAAAGTCGCCGCTGCCACCTGCTTGTTGTCGTCCGGCAACACACCCACGTTGGGAGGAGGAGGCGGAAGTGGCGCGTTGAGGATCTCTTCTAAAATCCACTTCCCTCGCTTAACCGGTGAAGTCCGGGTTGGGTTCGATGTCAAAGTTAAGATCGCCCCTTGTGTGAGAAGGCCGGTCCGGGGCGTGCCAACGAGCGATACCTTGCGAAACTCGTCGCCGGTGACCCCTTCAATTCCGTAGTGCTTGGCCAAAGGCTCGTTGATATAGGAGTACTTGGCGTCGATAAAGTCGATTACGCTTCGATCGTTCCGAACCACCCCGTTGAAAAAGAGCTTCGTTTCCTTCAACATCGCCGCTCGAAGCCGTTCGTCGAAGTCGGTGAATTGGGCTGGGTCGGGGTTGATTAGCGCCAATTTGCGAAGATTCAACCATTCCTCGGCAAAGTTATCTGCCAGAGAATCCGCCCGGGAGTCCATTAGCATTCGGCGAATCTGGGCCTTCAGAATGGCAGGCTTTTGTATTTGGCCAGTGGCGGCAAGACCGAACAGCTGTTCGTCCGGCATCGAACCCCAAATGAAGTAGGAGAGTCTTGAAGCCAATTCGTAGCCGTCGAGAGTCGGTGACTGATTGTCGGCTTCCACTCGGAAAAGGAAGTTTGGCGACGACAGGATGGCTTGAACGCCCAACTGGATACATCGCTCGAATGGCTGACCGTCCTTATGGACGTAATCGGCCAGTTGCATCAGGCGGTCGACCTCGGTTTGAGTTGGGGGACGCCGAAAGGCACGAAAAGCGAAACGGCTCAGGATCTGACGCGCGGCGGGCTTCCAGTCGGCCGTCGGCGGCGTCACAAACAGGATTCGCCGATGAGATTCGGGCAAAGCTGATGACTTCATCGGCGGCTTGAACAGCTCCAGGCGCCTGACGATCAGGTTTCGATCCTCGGCCGGTGGGCCTGGCTTGTAGTAGTCGTTCGTAAACTCCAGCGCGATCCGATGCTGTCCGGCGTCGATCGGCACCGTTATCTCGTACTCCTCTGGATGGCTCTCGACGGCTTTCACGTCGACGGTCTGGACTCGCTTATTGTCCACAAGGAACGCCATCTTGGCTGGCTCCGGCCCAGCCTGCTGACCACAAGCGAGAGCTCTGAGCCGGTACTCCCCCGCCATCGTGAAGTACCGATCGATATAGGCCTGGCCGTTCGAATAGAAGTAGATCTGGTCCTGGTCCGAGACCGAGACGCCAGATGTCAACTTCACTGCATCGGCTTCGAAGACTGCCGGCTTGTTTTCTGGGACGACGATCGCACGCTGGGCAATCGTCTCGGCGGCCTTAAGGTACTTCTCCATCAGAAGCGGCGAGATCGAAAGCACGTCGCCGATGTTGTCGAAGCCGTAGCCCACGTCGTCGGAGGGGAAATCGTCGGCAAGGTGAAGATCCAGCCCGACAAGGTCGCGGACCGTGTTGTTGTACTCCTGCCGGTTCAGCCGGCGCATCGTCACTCGCCCCGGATCCTTGAGTTTGCAGTTTCCAGATAGAGTCGTCTGGACGTACGTCACGAACGCCTCTCTTTGGGCTGGAGACGGTTTCGGCATACCTTCGGGTGGCATGTGCCCAGTTGAGACGTTTCTCGCGATGCGATCCCAAAGGCTGCTGTCCGTTGCCACGTTTGTAGCCAACCCGAACTTGGTCAGGTCGATCCCGGCGGGAGCCTTGGCTCCGAAATGACACGTTACGCAGTTCTTCTGCAGAACCGAATACACGGCCGATGAGAACGTTGGTTGGCCAGTGACAGCTTGCTTATGCGATTTGGCCGCCTGTAACGATGAAGGAGCCGCCATCGCGGCCCCCAAAAATGCTCCGGCTACCCCAAAGAGCAGGTAGCGTGGCTCAAGCAACCCTAAACCCCGAGTCGATCGCTTCGCTGATAATAGTCACGTTTACTCTAACTATAGACGCACATTCCCCGAGATCGAACAGTTTATTTTCGAGTTTTTGACACCGCGCCGCCTGCCGGAGGAGGTGAAGCTAGTGCCGGTGCAGTTGGATATCGACGTGAGTCGGAACGAGTTTGCTGCCCTTGTATTCGTACATATTGAACGCGAATCGGTCCTTCGACGCCATCGTGGCGTACGTGATCCAATGTCCCATGTCTCCGATTAGCCCCTTGAAATCGATCACGAGCTTCTCCTTTTGCCAGAGGACGTGGCCGCTGTAGACGACATCATAACCATGGAAGTCAATGTAGTAAGTCTGCTTCGAGATCGGATCCCAACCGTACTTGCTTTCCATGTTCAAGATCGGTTTCTCGCCCTGAGTCAAGTGTCCGATTCCCTCGATCATCTTGCCACCCTCAGCAAAGCGGTAGGTGAAGCGAACAGTCATCTTTCCAAGCGAACCTTCCCAAACTCCGCCGACCAACTGAGACAGCTTTTGAAAGGCGACATCGTCCTTGGTGTCGAGGCCCACTGCGGGACTCACAGAGAGGAAACCCAGTCCCATCACCCACGGGATCATGACGCCACCACCGGCTCATAGCGCTTCCCATGGTCGATGTACTCTCTGAGTGCAACCTCCATGAGTTGACGAGAGCCGTCCCGGAACATCTTTTCCATCTCTTCCGGCACCGCCCCCCAAATGCTCAGGCGGCGCTTGTAAAGGCAACCAGAACCTTCCGGCTCCAACACGTCGACGGCATACGCTGTCGAGCCGTTGCTGAGTGAGCTGGGGGAGCTCGAAACGATCCTAAATGGAGGGTCGATATAGACGACCATGCCTGTTATCGCTCCGCCACCGTTCTTAAAGCGCTCGCCGCTGTATCCTCCGACCCGTGCGTCGCAGTAGCATGTCGAATCTGGCTTGTACCGGTGAGGCCACCAGTTGTCAAACTCCGATGTCAATGCCGCGAAGACTCGCTCACACGGCGCATCGATACGCATCTCCATTTCGATCCTAACGATCCTGAATTCGTCGTGGTCCATTCTTGGAGCCACCTCCTTAGAGTTTTCTGCGTATCGTCTCAAGTGTTGGGCCGTTTCGGCCGCGCTCGACGCGTACTGGTTTACCCAGCGGTCGTAGATCTCCCTCAGTGGGACAGGGTTGGCGTAGTTCATACGCGTTCTTCCCTCCTTCCTGTACAGAACGAGGCCCGCCTCCTCCAGTACTCCCAAATGCTGCATGACCGCGAATCGGCTCAGGTCCGGCAGCTCCTTACTTAGCTGGCCGGTTGTCTGAGGCCCATTGCGCATCAAGTCAAGAAGTCTCCTTCGGTGCGGACTGGCCAACGCTCGCCAAACGGTTTCCGATTCCACAATCCTCAAATACGTGATAAAAGTATAACATGTTTTCTCGCGGAACGGTGGGCGCGAGGTGACGTCACGCCGCGTAGGAAGCGGCTTCGCAGAACAAGGCAGGCCTAAGCGGAGTGATCGAATCGCCGACGCCAGCGAAAGGTCTTTGGCTATCCTCGGATGTACTTCGTATAGGCCCTTGGGCCGAAATATTTGTAGCCGTCTTCCTCAGACGGCTCGCCTGACAGGATGCTCTCGATGAAACCATTCCTTTCGACCTGGACAGTGTGGAAAATCTCGTGGGTCGGATTCTCCTTGAGCAGCATTGTTATCCTTCCCTCCAATCCGACGTACCGTTCCGGATCGAAGCTATTGACTCGTCGGACATCGAATTCCTTGCCGAGATCGGCAAGCATCGCATGGGTCCGGCCCCAGGTGCCGCCGGTTGCCGTTACAAAGGGCTTGCCATTGTAGAGGGCAGAAGCATCGTCGTAAGCGATCGCGCAGAGGTAATGGCCCCCCGCCTTCAGCCAATCCGCCAGCTTCTTGAGGTGCAATGCTGGGTCGTAGTTGTATTCGGAGTCGAGAAACGCGATCCGGTCAATCTGATAGGGCACGCGATCAACCGTTTTCAAAAAATCGAAGATGAAAGCGCCTCCCCCACTGTGGGAATCAAGCACTACATGAATGTTTGATCCCTTGAATTTGTCCAAGATCGCTCCGTAAATGGTGGTAGTCGCCGTTGGATCGGTCTTTGCACCGTGCAGCCAAGCGGGCCAACTGTGGTTGGAGGCCTCAAGGTAAGCGACAACCAAGCTTTCGCCGGTCATCCTCGCACGAAGAAACCGGGTTTGCGCCCCGATGTGCTGAATGTCATAGTGCCAGTCTTCATCCGCCGTTGTCTTCCGCCCAATGGTCTGTTCGATCGTGTTTCCGTTCGGCAACGCGTAGATCACTAGCCTCACCTTCGGCAATAGCACTTCAGGTCGATCGATAACTACCCTTACGCCGGGTATGGGGGCAAACGTGTCGAATCGCTCGCCCGTCGCTGCCGTTAGCGGTGAGGGTCTGTCCACGGGAAACTGGTGCAAAGAGTACGATGATTGAACGATCGGACCTTCATCGCTCAACAACGCACTGGCGACCGGATCCTTGAGCACGTCGACAACTTTCTTGCTGACTCCATCGACGATCATGTCACCCCAAACAAGCCTGATCCCGTGGCTATAGTCCGCCCAGGTAGCAGTATGGCCAAGGTAAAGCGGTTGGATCGGCTTGCCATCCCGCCGATGCCAGCCATAGATCGCAACCTTCGCGGGGGCTTCCGGCAGGCCTTTGCAAATGACGACATCCTTCTTGTCACCAGCCGTGAGGGCCCCCATCGGAGCGGGATCGGCGGCCCTTTGACCGCGCACGGTTCTCGTGTGATCCAGGAACACTTGCACCGTAGTCATCGCCGGCGACGGAGGAATCGGCGACGGCGCCAGCTTCACGGTTGCGGCACTATAAACGGCATCGACGATCTTTGGGGTCGGCAGGACGCAATGCACGCGATCGGCAACTCGTTGAGCGGTGTACGGCGTCATCGGCACAAACAAGTAGTCGTCGTCAGAACCGACAGCGAGATAATCCGGTGTCACGTAGACGGTCCCGCTGATCTCCTGGCCGTTAACTTTCGCAGCGACCGCGACGGGCGCTAGCTTCCGGATAAACGACGGTACATTGCCGGCGTCAATTTCCGCGAAAATCCGGTCTTCTCGCTGCCGGTGTGGAAGAGCGGCAATCTGGCCGGCAAGGATCGACCCGGTCGGAGCATCCTGCTTTCGGTCAGGCAGATCCAGACGAGGCGGATACTGAGGAACGCCGGACGATACGATAAAGGCCAGGACGGCAAGCATAGGCGCCATAGTAGTCATTTAGCTCGAACCTTCTTTCTGCGTGCTACGGCCCGATCGCCGTCAGGAGCCCTGCTGATATTCCACTGCTTCGTCGGAACTCAGATAACCGAAGGCGCCTGCCAAATCAACGGCCGCCTCCCACAGAAAGCCCTTTTCGTTTACGACCCAGAACTCACTTCCGTTCACGTATGGCGCCTCAAATTGAAAAACCCGAAAGCGCCCATCGGTATGCACGACCGCGTATGCGACCTTAAGGTCGGCGATGTTTCGAATTGCCTGGGATGCACTCGGATAGTTGGGAGACATCGTCTTGCCGTTAGGTGCGGGCACAAAGGACCGTCTTTTCGTACGCTTCCATATCACGAATCCAATCCATTCCCACTGGTACAGCGGCGCGCGAGCACAATTCATCCCAAACAGCGCCGAATGGCATGGTCTTGAGTTCCTCCATGATCGCTAATTTCTGTGCGTTCTTGCCATGGAATTCACACCGCTGAATCATCGAAGTGGGCTCCAGCAGGGCATTCAGAATCGCCTTTCTCGTTGCTCGAATACCGACGACGTAGGCGCCGATCCGGTTGATGCTCGCATCGAAAAAGTCCAATGCAACGATCGCCCTTGAAAGGGCCCCACCACGCGCCAACTCAGCAAACGTGTGTCTTAGTTCATCGTTGTAGACGACCACGTGGTCGCTGTCCCAGCGCATCGGCCGGCTCGTATGGAGCAGGACCCGGTCGTGGAACTGCAAGATCGCCGATAGCTTGTCTGCCACCGACTCCGTCGGATGGAAATGGCCCATATCGAGGCAGAGAATAACTTTACGCGTCAGCGAATAGTTCATGTAGAACTCGAATGAACCGACGACGTAGTCTTCAGAGCCCAAGCCGAAGAGCTTGCTTTCCACCGCATCGGTGCAACCAGGCAATGACTCGTTGAGAATCTCGTCGTATGCTTCGATCAGGCGCTTGCGTGGGCCCCAGCGATCCACGGTTGCGTCCTTCCCTCCATCTGGAATCCAATGGTTGTGGACGCACTCACTTCCAAGAGCTTTGGCCATGCCGGCGGCAATGTTCCGGCATACAATGCCGTGCCGAATCCAGAAGGATCGGACCTCCGGCTCTCCGCTCGAAAGCGTGTAGCCGGATGAGGCCATCGGATGAGCGAAATATGTTGGATTGAAGTCCAACTTGATGCCCATGTCCTTTGCCCAACCGATCCAGTTGGCAAAGTGCTCGACCTCAAGCTCGTCTCGCCCGACAGACTTTCCATTTGTCTCCGCATAGATCGCATGGAGATTGGCACGGTGTACCCCCGGCACGAGGCTCAGAACTCTTTCGAGGTCTTGCCGCACCTGATTGGCGTTCTTTGCCTGGCCCGGGTAGTTGCCCGTAGCCATGATTCCTCCCGAGTCCGTCGTGCCTTCATGCATTTCGAATCCGGACACGTCATCGGCTTGCCAGCAATGAATCGAAATAGGAATCGCAAGAGCTTGTTCGATCGCAGCATCGGCGTCTACTCCGAGCCCGGCGTATACGTCTTTGGCGAGAGAATAAGCAGACATGATCCCCTTTTACCCGGTTTGCCCGAATGCCTGAGTCAGGAGGTAGCCATAAAAAAGCGCCTCGAAGCGATTGCTTCGAGGCGCGAGACCAAACCGTTTGGTCTGGATTACATGTCGTAGTCGCCCATGCCGCCCATGCCAGGGGCTCCGCCGCCCTGTGCAGCCTTCTTGGGCTCAGGCTTTTCAACCACGAGCGTCTCAGTGGTCAACACCAAACCTGCGATCGATGCCGCGTTCTGGATCGTGCTGCGGGTTACCTTAGCCGGATCAACGATGCCGGCTTTGACGAGGTCGACGATTTCGCCGGTTAAGGCGTTCAGGCCGAATCCATCGGCAGCAGCGCGCGTGCGCTCAACGATGACCGAGCCCTCAAGGCCCGCATTCTTCGCAATCTGGCGAAGCGGCTCTTCAAGAGCCCGCTTGACGATTGCGATTCCGGTGAGTTCATCGCCCGTCACGCCTTCAGTCTTGAGAAGCGTCGCAGCCTTCAGAAGCGTTACACCGCCGCCAGCGACGATACCCTCTTCGACTGCTGCACGAGTGGCGCTAAGAGCGTCCTCATATCGGTGCTTCTTCTCTTTGAGTTCCGTCTCGGTGCTCGCGCCGACCTTGATGACGGCAACGCCACCGCTTAGCTTGGCAAGTCGCTCCTGAAGTTTCTCACGATCGTAGTTGCTGTCTGTCTTTTCAATCTGATTTCGAATCAGGCTGATGCGACCCAACACGGCATCCTTCGTGCCTGCGCCTTCGATGATCGTCGTCTCTTCTTTCGTGATGACGACTTTCTTGGCGGTGCCAAGCATATCGATCGTGACGTTCTCGAGCTTCGTGCCGAGGTCCTCGGAAACGAACTTGCCGGCAGTCAGCACAGCGATGTCTTCCAACATAGCCTTGCGTCGATCTCCGAAACCGGGAGCCTTGACCGCTGCGATTTGAAGCACGCCTCGGATCTTGTTGAGAACCGTGGTGGCAAGAGCGTCGCCCTCGATGTCCTCGGCGATGATCAGAATCGGTCGGCGAGCGGCCGCTGCCTTCTCAAGGAAGGGCAAGAATTCCTGAGCGTTGCCGATCTTCTTCTCGTGGATGAGGATCAGCGGGTTCTCAAGAACCGCTTCCATGCGCTCTGGATCAGTTACGAAATAGGGGCTGATGTAGCCGCGATCGAACTGCATTCCCTCGACGACGTCGAGTTGGGTGTCGCGACCCTTCGACTCTTCGACGGTGATGACGCCATCCTTACCGACCTTGTCCATCGCTTCGGCGACGTGCTTGCCAATCTCGTTGTCGTTGCCGGCGATAGTGGCAACGAATTCGACCTGCTCTTTGTCCTTGATCGGCTGAGAAGAGGCCTTGATAGTAGCGACAACCTGCTCAACCGCCTTATCGATGCCTCGCTTGACCGCGATCGGATTACCGCCGGCAGTCACGTAGCGCAGCCCTTCGTTCACGATTGCCTGCGCCAGAACGGTTGCAGTTGTAGTTCCGTCGCCCGCCACGTCATTGGTCTTGCTGGCGACTTCTTTGCAGAGCTGGGCGCCCATATTCTCGTACGGGTCCTCCAACTCGATTTCCTTGGCGACAGTTACGCCGTCCTTCGTGATCGTCGGGCTGCCCCACTTTTTGTCGAGAACGACGTTTCGACCCTTGGGACCCAGCGTGACCTTTACGGCCTCGGCGACCTTGTTGACACCACGCTCAAGCGCGCGGCGTGCATTCTCATCGTATAGTAGAGTTTTCGATGCCATTTAATTTGCTCCTTTAGAAACTTATATGCGAAACTCGGCGGAACCTGTTTGGTGAAGCCGCCTTGCCTATTCCTTAGCTGAGAATCGCGTAGATCTGATCCTCGTCGAGAATCGTGTAGTCTTCCCCGTCGACAGTGACTTCGTTTCCGCCGTACTTGCTGAAGAGCACGCGGTCTCCAACCTTCACGCTGAGGGTGTTGCGCTCGCCGTTGTCGAGCACTCGACCTCCGCCGACGGCGATGATCTTGCCCTCCTGGGGCTTTTTCTTTGCGCTGTCCGGGAGATAGATGCCAGACGCCGTCTTCTCCTCCTGTTCGACAAGCTGAACGACGACCTTATCGCCGAGTGGCTTTAGATTTGCCATATTCCTTCCTCCAGAACTCTCAAACTGATATTGAGGCTAGCAGTCGCAAGCCTCGACTGCTAAAGTCTACTTGCCGGGAGTCCCTTTTCGTCAACCCAAATTAGCAAAATATGACGGAGAGTGCCAAAACAGCCACCGAACGCTCAACACCATTGATGGCCGAAATCACAGTCATCAATCTCATCGTGGAGTTTGTCCAAAGATGGCAGCAAAAATGCCTTTCTCCCGGAAAGCGCTTCGAAAGCCAATAGGCGTGCGAACGGGCGCCAAAATGCTCCGCCAATATCAACGGATTGCCGAATCGAAAGTGAGGCGAGATCAGCGCACGAAGTGAATCTTCGGATTATTGATTGTGTCGAGAAGCATCAGGGACACGACTGGAAGTGGACGATCCTTGGCGACTTCACGGGCTTGATCGAAAGTCACTTCGTTGGTCGTCATCCCCGAAAGATCGATCCACTCGGCGAATCGAACTGCGGCAGCCTCATTGCTAAAGCAAGCCAAACCGTGGATACCCTCGTACTGGAAACAACCGTATCGGTTGCTTGCGGGGTGGTGCAACACGTAAAGGAACTCGGGAAAAAGATCGTCGAGACCCATTAGAGATGTCGTTTGCGTTTGGTTCATTCCTTCTCAAATGCCCAGAATCGTGAGAGATTATTAACCTCCTTAACGTTCTTCGGAAAGGGTTAGCATCGGCAAAAAAGGAAATTGCGTTCAAACGAGCAGACAAGTTTGTCATGGAAAAGGGTGACCGCCCCCGAACGAGGTTCAAAAGCGTTTTGAGAAGGCGGAGGTCCCGATCTGGCACGCGATGTTTCGTCGGCGATGCGAAGCCCGTCTCCAGACAAAGCGGGTCGACGGAGAACATCGACTAGCCCAGCCGAATCCTCGCCTAATGACAAGCCGGTGGTCGTACAATAACCTATCCTCGGACGACAAGCGGTCCCGCGCTTGGCCGAACAACTAAGGTTCACAAATGATAGTTGAGCAGAAGGTCGCCCATCTTCTTCGCCGGTTCGGTCTTGGCGCCGGTCGCCTTGAACTCGACAAGTACGTTCGCCTCGGAGTCGACGGGACGATTGATCGCCTGATCAACTTCGAAAGACTCCCCAACCAGGCAACTCCACAGGTCTGGGAGTGGTACGTGCAGCCCGACGGGAAATACAGCTTGGACCCATATAGAACTCGGGCGTGGTGGCAGTACCGCATGGTCACGACCGATCGTCCTCTCGAAGAGAAGCTGACGCTCTTCTGGCACAACCATTTCGCGATCAGCGGATCGAAGTGCGACTTCGGCCCGATGATGCATGCGTACGTCGACGTGATGAGAGAGCACGGAAGCGGGAGTTTCTACTCACTGCTCTTCGAAGTGAGCAAGACTCCGGCCATGTTGAGGTGGCTCGATACCGATCAAAGCGTCCCCGGTCACCCAAATGAGAATTTTGCCCGCGAAGTCATGGAACTCTTCACCTTGGGCATCGGCAACTACACCGAAAAGGACGTTCAGGAAGCTGCACGCTGCCTTCTCGGCTGGAGTCTGAGATATCCGATATACGAACGCCTTGGAGGCGACCAAAACGCGAAAATCCAGGGCGCGATCGAGTATGGCTGGCCCCTGGTGGCCTCGAGCTTTTCTCCGGAAATGCGCGATCTGGGACACAAGACGATCTTGGGAAAGACGGCAGCCTACGATGCCGAGGGATTCATGAAGATGCTGGCATATCATCCGGTAACTGCCAAACGCATCGTCGGGAAAATCCTCTCCCATTTCGCATACGAGAACCCAGAGCCCGAGACCATCGAGAAGTTCGTGCGAATCTGGTACAAGAACGACCTGCACATCAAGCCTCTGTTGGACGCATTGGCGCACTCCAAAGAATTCTGGAGCGAACGCTGCATTCGCACTCGTGTCAAGAGTCCGGTCGATTTTTGCATTGGACAGCTACGTCAGGTCGGCGCATCCAGCGCTATGGCCGCACGAAGAGATCCGCACGCGTTGCCGACACAGTCGATGTGGCCGATCGCAGGCGACGAGATCAACCAGTTGGCCCGCACAATGCGGAATCAGGGCCTCGACCTGCTATTCCCGTTTGATGTTAGCGGCTGGAAGTGGGGTGAGGCATGGCTGACCACGGCAACCATGATGGAACGAATCCGGTGGCAGGACTTTCTCTTCGCCCCTAGGGGAAAGAACGGAGCGCCGGCCAAGTTGATTCTCCAGAAATTGGTGGACAACCACAGGACCGGTAACTCGCAGCAGGCGATCGCCTACGTGTTGGACATCTTCGACGTAGCCCTCTCGACGGAGAAGCAGGCCGTACTCGTGCAGGAGTTGGATCGGCTAGGAGGTCCGGCAAAGGCCTTCGCAACCGTGAATCAAGCCGGCAACGCAATGAGGCGCATCAACAAAGTCTTATTCTCCTCGCCAGAAGCTCAGCTTTGCTGACAAAATGTTGGACCGTCGTCAGGCGAGCATGCGCTCTGGCATCGTGCGGTTGAGCAGGAGCCAGTACATCGCCACCTGTAGGATCATCTCGGAGAAGTCGGCCGGGTCGGATGGTTTCTGGATGAAGGAATTCGCTCCCAGTCGATAGCTCTCTTGGACCTGGCCCTGGTCCTCCGATGCCGTAAGCACGACGACCGGGACGCGCTTTGTCGCGTCGTTATTCCTAATGCGCTCCAAGACCTCCAATCCGCTTAGCCGTGGAAGCTTCAAGTCGAGAATGACTACTGCCGGAAGCATCGATGTATCCCTTCCTCGATAACTGCCGGTTCCAAAGAGGTAGTCGATCGCTTCTTGCCCGTCACAAGCGACAACAACCTCGTTCATGATGTTGTTCCGGCGAAGGGCACGAAGGGTCAGCCGCTCGTCGTCGATATTGTCCTCAATCAAAAGGATCAATTTGCTTTCGAAGCCGGGGCCTTGTACCTTGGACATCGCTTGAGGGTCTCCTACTGTATCCCAGCTTAGATCATCCGCTCACTCGTTCTTGCTGATGGGCGCATGGAATGCCTGGTTCTTGATTATATTCAAGTACTGGCCAAACACGTTTTATGCTCCATTGTCGGAAGGATTTGACGACACGGTGGCGGGCCATCGCCCCCATCTGCTAAGTTCAAGGCATGCCTTCCGCTACTTCTCACGCCGACCACACGAAAGCCGACAACCGCCTTGGTCTACCCGGGAAAATGCCCAGAAAGATCAACGTGACGATGATGGGAGCCGGCAGCTTTTTCACCAATTCGATTCTGAAGGACGTGATCCTTACGCCGGACAACATCGGCGGCGAGCTTCGGCTGATTGATATTGACGGCGAGCGGCTTGCGCTCGCCGAGAAACTCATGCGAAAAATCGTCGACGAATTGAGCGATTCGAAAACATGGACGGTGCGCGCAAGCACAAACCGCGAGGACCTTTTGCCCGGAACCGACTACATAGTCAACGCGATCGAAGTCAGTGGAGTCGCATGCGTTCGGTTCGACAACGACATCCCACTCGAGTTCGGTGTGAGCCAAAACATCGGCGACACAATCGGGCCAGGCGGACTCATGAAGGCCATGCGCACGATTCCCGTCTATCTACAGATTTTGAAGGACGCCGAGCGACTTTGCCCCAAGGCAGTAGTGTTGAACTACACCAACCCAATGAACATGATGTGCCTGGCCGCTGCTCGAACATCGAGCCTTCACACTGTCGGCCTTTGTCATTCGGTGCAAGGGACATCTCACATGCTCGCCGAATACGCCGAGACGCCGTACGATGAGGTCCAGTGGAAGTGTGCAGGAATCAACCATCTGGCCTGGTTCACCGAGTTCAACCACATTAGCGGCGAGAGCCTTTATCCCATCCTCATGGAAAAGGCCCGCGACCGGTCGAGCGAATTCGCCAAGAATGAGCCGGTTAGGAGCGACATGATGCTCCACTTTGGTGCGTTTATCACAGAGTCGAGCGGTCACTTGAGCGAGTATCTGCCCTACTACCGAAAGCGCAAGGACCTTCTCGACAAGTACACCGACACCGGGTATAGAGGTCAAGAGAGCTTCTACGCGGACAACTGGCCAACCTGGCGGAAGGGCCAAGACGAGAGTCGAGCTCGCCAACTTTCCGGCGAGGACCCGATTAAGACCGAACGAAGCTGGGAGTACGGCGCATGGATTATCGAAGCTATCGAGAAGAACCAGCCATTCAAGATTCACGGCAATGTTTTAAACAGTGGCTGTATAGAGAACCTTCCTGCCGACGGATGCATCGAAGTGGCTTGCCTTGTGAACCATAACGGGATACAGCCGATCCGGTTCGGAAGGCTACCCAAGCAGATGGCCGCAATCTGCGATTCTAACATGAGGATGTTCGATCTGGCCGCCGATGCAGCGATCCATCGTTCGAAAGAGCTGGCGACCTGGGCGCTCATGTTCGATCCTCTCACGTCGGCCGTATGTTGCCCTGCGGAGATCGTCGAAATGGTCGATCGCCTGTTCAGGGCCGAAGAGGAGTTCCTGCCCGGCTTCAAGTAGACAGACGCCTTACGGGTGAGGGGCAGCTGAAACGTCAGGACTTCCCTTCACCCAAAAATGCAGCTTCCTCAGGAGTTCGTCGAAGTCCACTGGCTTCGATACGTAATCGTCCATTCCGGCGGCCAGGCACTTCTCTCGATCGCCTTCAAGTGCGTAGGCGGTCATCGCGATGATGGGGACATGAACTCCCAAATCGCCCTCTCGTTTCCTGATTTCGGTCGTCGCCTGTATACCATCCATCTCAGGCATCGAAACGTCCATCAATATCGCATCGTAATGCCCGGATTGGGCAGCCTGCACTGCTTCGACCCCATTTTCGGCAAGATCACACCGGCATCCCCACATACCCAAGCGCCCGGTTGCAACTGTCGCGTTGACGAGGTTGTCCTCGGCAAGCAGCAGCCTGAGTCCGGCAAGCGGCTTATCTGAGGAGGTTTGAGGCGTCGATGGGCCATCGACCGGTTCGGACCGGACCGCCCGACTCAGGATGCTTCGCAGGTGCGTCAACCTGATCGGCTTGTTTACCACCCCGTCGAAGGCGCCGAACCGTGATGCCGATTCTTGCATCCGGTCTTGGAGCGAGGCGATCACGATGAACTTCGCATTTGCAGCCGCGAGAGTGCCCCTGAGCACGTGTAGAGCTTCGATCCCGTCCATCTGGGGAAGCCGTTGATCGATCAGCACGATGTCGAATTGAAGTGCCCCGTTTGTAGTCAGGTCAATCTCACTTAGCTCTGCAAGGGCATGAACTGGGTGGACGCTTCCGCCTAGACCGCGAACATATTCGCCAAGAATGAACGACACGTAGGCGCTGGAAGACACAACAAGTACGGTCTTGCCGACTATGGGTCCTGTCTCGGCAAGTGACGAGGGTGACTCGACGTTCTTCGGGAACTCGAGCTGGACCCAGAACGCGCTTCCCGATCCGAGCCTGGTTTCCAGGCCGATCGAGCCACCCATCAAGTCCACGATGCGCTTCGTGATCGTCAGGCCCAGCCCGGTTCCCCCTCGCCTCCGCGTTAGGCTCCCGTCAACCTGGGTGAACGGATCGAAGATCGTCTCCATTCGATTCTCGGCAATGCCGATTCCCGTGTCGATGACATCGATGCGAACGGTTGCACTTGACCGAGTTTCGCTCACACAGGTTGCCTTAACAAATACTTCACCTTTGGATGTGAACTTCACCGCATTGCCAACGAGATTGGTTATAACCTGGCGGAGTCGGTCCGTATCTCCAATCAAGTCGTCTGGAAAATCGGTTGGAACAAAGCAGTTCAACTCGACCGAGTCGCGCTTCACTTGCGCGGCAAGCATTTCCGCAACGTCTTGGACGCACGTTCTTAGGCTGAATGGATGAGCTTCGATGCGCGTCATCCCAGCCTCAAGCTTCGAGAACACGAGTATGTCGTTGATCACGGATAGGAGGGCTTCAGCGCTCTTCTGGACGCTCCGGGCATAGTCGCGCTGCTCTGATGTCAACGCCGTCTGAAGCAACATCGAAATCATTCCCGTCACCCCGTTCATCGGAGTACGGATCTCGTGACTCATATTCGCCAGGAATTCGCTCTTGGCCTGCGTACCAGCCAGTGCTTCATCTCTGGCTATAGTGAGTTCTTCGGCCTGTTTCGTCAGCAAATCTTCGGCCGCTTTGCGGCGCTCGATCTCTTGGTTGGCCGCCAGCAATAGCCTGTGATTCTGCACGACGATCGCCGCCTGTTTGGTGAGGGGCAAAAGTACCTCAAGCTGCTCGGGCCTGATGGGACGCCGGGTCAAGAGCGTATCGACAGTGACCAGACCGACGACGTTTTCCCCGGTGCGGAGTGGCACGACCGCACAAGGAACGTTATAGGCGAAAGTGCCGTCGTTGAGTGGGATGCGCTCCGGGATGCTAATCGCGTATGGTTTGCCGCGCTTCATGCATTCGGCAAAGTAATCCCGGAAACCATCAAGCTCGAAGTGAGATTGATGTTCGTCAGCCAAGCGCCCCTTGTCGTCGGTACCCCATGTGCCCCGCGCGACGTCATCGTCTATTAGCCACACTCCCACTCGATCGATCGAGCCGATTTCGATGATGGCGTCCCTCACCATCCGAAGTACTGCATCGGTGTCCTCGTTTGCGGTGATCGCAACCGCGATTTCCATGAGCTTTTGCTGCTCACGTATCACCGCTTCGCGCCCAGCACGAAGCCGCGAGTTGTGTACTACAACACCAGCCTGCTTCGCAATCGGCAATAAGAGATCGAATACTTCTGGGCTCAGGCTCCGTCCCGACAGAGCCATGTCGACGGTCACGAGTCCTACAAGCTCTTCGCCTGCTTTGAGAGCCATTACACCGTAGGAAACATCGGTCTTTTTCGTCCCGTCCGAAAGGTGGACCACATGGTGTGGAAAGATAACATAGGGCTCCGAACCAGACCAGAAGGCGCGATGCTCCTGAGCGAACACATCGAGTGGATAGCTAAGGCCGTGTTCGTCGATCGGCTTGCCGGCTTCGTCCGTGCCCCAGGTGCCGATGGCAGTAAAGTTCTCCACCAACCAAACGCCGACCCGATCCACCAACCCTGTTTCGAGAAGCGCATCTCTCACACGTCTCAGCACAAGATCGGAGTCTTCGTTCTCGACGATCGCAATCGCGATGTCGGTCAGTTGGCGCTGCAGCCTGACTGCTGACGCGCGCTCCGCTCGTAGTCTTGCAACATGAACTGCCAAGGCGACACGTTTGGCGAATGGCAATACCTCGGCGATCAAATCACTAGAGATCGACCGATGCGTACTGGCGAAATCGACTGCCACGCAGCCCACGAGGTCGTCGCCCATCCGTAGCCGGAACACTGCGTGGTTTGGTAACTTGGATGTTTGTACTGTCGCATGTGAACGACTATGATCCCGAAGTCCAAGAATGTAACCAACCTCAGATGCTTCGGCATCCTGCCAACCCGTGCAGTCGCTTAATCGGTTCGCTAAGGACGGCTCCGAACCCGCACCCTTGAGCATCGATTCTAGACGGCCTGCCGCATGCATTCCCTTACCGGCGGGATCGTACCAATAGACGGTCGCTTGATCAAAGCCCCACGTGTCCGTAAACATGTCGGCGATCGCAACGAGCAGGCCATCTAGATCCAGAATATCCTGGACGGCATCGATCAGGGACACAAGTAACCGCTCGGGATCATCGACATGTCCCTTCTTGCCTCTCCGACCTCCATATTCGCTTGAGGAGCCCCCAGACGTATCGTATTTTTCTTGCACTTAATTGGTATAGGGTGAACTCAATCTTCCGAAAACGGGTCTAAAGGATCTATTGGTAGTTGAGGTACTGCCCATCGTTATTGGACGACGCTTAGCCGACATGGATCGTTTCCAAAACGTGAAATATAGAACATTTGGTAACTTTTCTGGAAGCCCAAGTCAGCCAGCCGAACCAAACGGTCTTGTATTAGGCGCTGGAGATGAGCTTATGGCCATGCGCGGCAAGGGCTTCGAACGCCGAGTGCTCATCGTGTCTTCGAATCATAACGTAATCGGTGTCAAACGTTGAGAGGGTAAGCACACTAATTCCACATTTTGCCAGCGGTTCGAGGAACGTCAGCAGTACACCCTTCAACTCAAAATCGAGCGGTCCCTCGATCTCTAGGCAGACCCAGCCTTTGTTCACTCGGACGCCATCCGGCACGACTTCCTTTCGGCATATCACGGAGATCTCGTCGACCGACCGTGTAACAGACCAAAGGCCCCCGCTGCCCACTGGGAAAATGGGATCTTCGAAGTCCTGCTTATAGATGCAGTATTCGCCTTCCAGCACAGAGTAATTCATATATATCACTACCGCCTTGTACTAGACGGAGCCGAATAGCCTCTTGACCCACTCGCCCTGCAAATCCCCGTCGAGCAGAAAGGCATCGTGACCATAAGGAAGGTCGATCACCTCGTGCCTGCTTACGCAACCTGCTTGCAGGGCTAGCTCGTGCATTTGGCGGCTTTGATACGTGGGGTAGAGCCAATCGGAGGTGAAACTAACGAACAAATATTCCGAAGATGATCCTGCAAGAGAGGTCCTCTCAAAGTAGTCTATGGCGCGAGTTACGTAAAGCAGGCTATTCGCATCGAACCTCTTTGTGAACTTCTGGCCCTGATGCCGGAGGTAGCTCTCAACCTCAAATTCGACGTCCAGACCGTAGTCGAACTGGGGCTTTCCCTGGAGACGCCGTCCAAATTTCGCCGTGAATGCGGCATCGCTCAAGAACGACAAATGACCGATCATCCTCGATACGGCAAGGCCCCCTTCTGGCTGGCTCCCCTCTGCGTAATCGCCGCCGTTCCAGGTTGGGTCTCGCATGACGGCTTGACGTGCCGTCTCGTTGAAGCCGATCTGCATCGCCGAGTGCGCGGCGCAGCTTGCGGTAATAAATGCCTTGCGGACCCGTCCCGGAAACCTGACCGTCCATTCGAGTGCCTGCATCCCACCCATGCTGCCGCCCGCGACGCCAAGTAGGCTGGAAATGCCCAATCGTTCCACGACGCGAGCCTGAATCTCCACCATATCCCCCACCGTGATCATCGGGTAGCGAAGGCGATACGGCTTGCCGTCGGGATGGAGCGATGCAGGGCCAGTAGTCCCCTGGCAGCCGCCAAGAGAATTCGTCCCGATCACAAAGAACTTGTCCGTATCCATTGGCTTACCTGGACCGATTAGCCTGTCCCACCATCCGACCGCATGTGAGTCACCGGTCAGAGCATGGCAAACCAAGATCGCATTGCTTTTGTTAGCATTCAGTTCGCCCCAAGTTTCATACGCAACGGTCACCGCAGGCAGGTTTCCGCCGGCTTCACAGGCTAACTCGCCTACATCGATGAAGCTTCGTTCGTCCGCGATAGGGGCGGTACGCTCATTCTCTTGGAACAGCGCAGAGTCAATTTGCACCCGAAAAGCGTACCTGCTGCATGAATCGGGCGCCACCGATGGCGCCTTGGTCGATGGCTATTCGCGCTTGAACTGGGGACGGTTGGGCTGCCCTCTCACACCTGCGACGGGCGGCGGCTTCACTCCTCCGTCAGCCGATGCGTCCGGAGCAGGCGGTATCGCCGCCGTGGTCGGAGCTATCGAAGGCTGATGAAGCGGGTGGTGCAACGGCGCGGGCCGAGGACCGACCTGAGGACGTTGCGAAGCATCAAGCGAAAGAAGCCTATCGAACTCGGCGGGGTCCTTCGCGCGTTGACGTGCATCCTCTTTTGCAACCAAGCTACGGTCGACGAGACTTGCCAGGGCCTGATCGAGCGTGTTCATCTTCTGACGTGAGCCGGTCTGGATCAGCGATCCTATCTGGTAGCTCTTGTTCTCGCGAATCAAGTTGCGGACTGCGCTCGTAGCTACCATCACTTCGTGGGCGGCTACGCGTCCTCTGCCATCCTTGCGTTTGACAAGAGTCTGCGAAACGACGCCGACGAGGTTCACCGACAGTTGCATGCGTATCTGTTGCTGCTGATGAGTCGGAAACACGTCGATGACGCGATCGACTGTTTGAATCGCATCGCTTGTATGCAACGTCCCGAAAACGAGGTGCCCCGTTTCAGCGGCGGTGATTGCCAATTGCATCGTGTCCAAGTCGCGCATCTCGCCTACAAGAATGACATCGGGGTCTTGGCGGAGTACGAACTTGAGGGCGTTGGCAAACGACAGAGTATCGACGTCAACCTCGCGCTGATTGATGAGCGCGAGCCGATCCTCGTGTATGAACTCGACGGGGTCTTCGACGGTTACGATATGAACCGGCTGAGTCCGGTTGATCTGGTCGACCATCGCGGCCAGCGTCGTTGTCTTTCCCGAACCTGACGGCCCGGTAACCAGTACCAATCCACGGGGACGTTCGATGAAGTCGTAGCATGCCGGTGGCAGGTGAAGATCCGCCATCGATTGGATATCGTAGGGGATCACGCGGAACGCCGCTTGAACGTTGCCGCGCTGCTGATACACGTTGCCTCTGAAGCGAGAGACACCCTTCACTTCGTAAGCAAAGTCAAGCTCAAGGTCGCGTTCGAACCGCTCAACTTGGTGGCGAGACAGGATTTGAAATAAGGCTTGCCGAAACTCGTCCTGAGTGAATTCAGGCGCCTCGACCTCGTGAAGGTCGCCGTGGACGCGAATGTATGCCCGGCCGGTGTCCGTCTTGAAGTGAAGGTCGGAACCGTCGATTACGACGCATCTACGGAGGAAGAAATCAATGGATTCCACTTGCCGCCACCTCTACCAAACCTGCGTTCATCGCACGCCTCTGAAAGTCTAACGGGCTCGAGCATTTTGCCAGCGCATGCTCGTAATCGATTACCCTGTCCTTCAGCAATTTGAGCAGACTCCCATCGAGGGTCTGCATGCCCACATCCGCGCCAGTCTGGATGTCCAGGTACATCTGGTGCGTCTTGCCGTCTCGTATCAGGGTCCTAATCGATGGTGTCGCCATCAACACTTCGAAGGCGGCGACCCGCCCCTTTCCATCCTGAGTCGGGATCAGCGTTTGGGAGATAACCGCAAGTAGAGTTACCGATAGCTGCGTTCGGATCTGTGCTTGCTGCTCCTGAGGAAACTGGTCGACAATTCGGTCGATCGTCTGTGCCGCATCCACCGTGTGAAGCGTGGAAAGGACGAGGTGCCCAGTTTCTGCCGCCGTAATGGCAAGCATCGTCGTCTCCAGGTCCCTCATTTCGCCCACCAGGATGATGTCCGGGTTCTGCCTCATGACGTGGCGGAGCGCGTCAGCAAACGAGTGCGTGTCCGTCGCCAATTCGCGCTGGTTGATGATCGAAATCCGGTCTTGGTGAACGAACTCGATCGGGTCCTCGATCGTCAGCACATGGGCACGCTTGTGCGTGTTGATGTGGTCGATCATGGCGGCAAGCGACGTCGACTTGCCGGAGCCGGTAGGGCCGGTCACCAAGATAAGCCCGCGGGGCATCATGGCGATCTTCTTGCAGATCGCCGGCATGCCCAACTGATCGATCGTTCGAATCCGGAATGGGATGGCTCTGAAGACCGCCCCGATTTTGCCCTGCTGCCAGAACATGTTGACGCGGAATCGGGAGACGCCCTCCAGGTTATAGCTAAGGTCGACTTCCTTGATATCGTCCAGACGGGCACGGCGCTCTTCGTTGAGAATTCCCAACAGCATCGCCAAGTGCTCCTCGGCTGAAAGCGTGAATTCAGGCACTCGAATCAACTCCCCCCGGACCCGCATTACGGGAGGTTGCCCTGCCTTCAGGTGAAGATCACTTGCGTCTCTCTCTACCAGCGCCGTTAGAAGTTCATCGATCGTCGTTGCCATGCCAAGCCTAACCCTTATCGGTTGCCGACATCGGCGGGCCCACTTTGGTTCCCGCCCCGTCCGCCGTTCCGATTGCAGCCGAATGAAGCATCACTAACTTACAGACCTATCTTCGAAGCATCTGTTTCAACTCGGACGCTACTCCGGCGTGTTTCATCGCCGTCGCTTCGCTGATTACACCTGCTTTGACATACCGCACTAGGCTCTGGTTCATTGTTTGCATGCCCCAGAAGGCTCCTTCATTAATCAGGTGATACAAATCACTGAAGTGTCCGTCTTCAATTGCCTTACTGACGGTTGGAGTGCAGATAAGGATTTCCAAAGCGGCGACACGGCCCTCGCCGTCGTCGCGGGCCACGAGTTTCTGAGCAACGATCGCACGCAACGCGTTTGACATGCGCTGACAGATATGTCCCTTCTCATGAGGGGGAAACATGTTCGTGACGCGGTCCATCGTCTCATAGGCGCTCGACGTGTGAACGGTCGAGAAGACCAAGTGTCCGGTTTCACCGGCCTGAAGCGCGATGCCCATGGTCGTGGTGTCGCGCATTTCACCAATAAGGATGACGTCGGGTGCTTGGCGAAGAGAGGCTCTCAAGGCAGGCTGGAAGTCGTAGGTATCGATACCGACTTCGCGTTGCGTGACGTAGGCCTTCTTGTCTTCGTGAATAAACTCGAGCGGATCCTCGATCGTCACCATGTTGCAAGGATCTTCTTGGTTGATGATATCCAACATGGCAGCAAGGGTCGTGGTCTTGCCGCAGCCAGTGGGCCCGGTGACGAGGACGAGGCCATTGCCTGCCTTGGTGATTTCACCAAGGATCGGAGGGAGACCAAGCTCCTCCAACGTTTTGATCCGGAGCGGAACGACGCGGCAGACGCTGGCCATCGTGCCCTTTTGCCAGTAAACGTTGCAGCGCACGCGACAGACGCCTGGAACAGTGAAGCCAAGGTCCATTTCCAAGGTCTCATCAAAGATGTGGCGCTGCCGGTCTGTCATCAAACTTAGAAGCATTCGGGAGACCGTTGCGGCATCGAGGACCGGGAGATCAGGGCTTAGAGGTCGTACCGTATCGTACTTCTTTGTCATCGGCACCTGATTGGCCTTGATCATCAAGTCCGAAGCGTTGGCGGCGGCGGCCATCTCAATGAGGTGATGCAGGGTCAAAGATTCGATTGTTACCATAAGAAAAGAAAGGGTCTCCTATTATTGCTATCTATTTACTTTTTTTTGTCTACCGCCAAGCAAGAGCGAGTATACCAACGCCCCTACTGCCCCGGCAGCCACGACGAACACTCCGATAACTACCCAGTCGGTACTAGGCGACTGTGTCGTTTTCGTCGCCTCTGGAGCCTGTTTCTGGCCAGGCTCTGGAATATCGAATTTCGTCGGATCCTGCGAGAGTAGTGTAATGCGGTATTCGACTCCCGTCAACCTCTGATCCTTCGCTCCCTCGAATCGGCCCTCACCTGGCACATAGCGGCTCGACCACCTCTTGGGCATCGCACTTGTAGGATGCTCCCCCTGGAATTCTATCTCCACGCCAGTGATCGTCCAAGGCTTTGGTGCGCCGGCGAGGGCTTGGATAAGCGGGTTGATTCGAAGGGTGCCGTTCACATGGTCGATAACACCATCCACGGCAAAAAAGCCCTTCGTGAAGGTCATCTGAGGCTTTGCCGGATCGGGAGCATACGAGCCAACATCAATGCCACGAGGCTTGGAGCCTAGAAATCGTACCAGCGATTCGATTTGCGTGCGCAATAAGTCGGCCGGATATGCTTCGGCTCGCATCGTGATCTCGACAAGGTCCGCACCATTCTGCTCCTTGTACACGTGAACAGTCGCGTCGGGAACGACCGTGTTAAAAAGGCTGTTCGATCCGGATTGGGCAGTTGACACCTGCAGGAAACCTAGAACGAGCAGGATGGAGGCTAAGCGCATCGGAATACAATTTACACAACAATCGGTTCCAGCCACTGGCATTCGAATGGACGTGCCGAAAAGGCCACAAAGTTCGCTCGAAAAAACTGCAGAAACGGGCAAAAGGCCCTGCACCTTTGGGGCATTGGCTGCGTCATATACAGGAATTCTGCGTACCAGCCAAAAAACCATAATCAAATCGCGATTTCTAGAACATTCGGTGCCTTTTGGTCGTAGGTTGCTAGGAGGTAGAGGCTATAATGGCTGGTCGCAACCCTCGGAGACCTTGTTAACCCTATGAATGAAGTCGAACTATTGAATGAGCCGGTAGGCGGAATCCTATTGACGCCCAAGGGCTACCGTGCGCTACAGGTTGAGTTGGAGCATCTCACTGTCGTGAAGCGCCCAGAAATCGCCGATCGAATCCGAGAGAGCCAGCAGCATGGGGAGTTTAGCGAAGACAATAGCGAACTAGACGAGGTCAAGTTCGAACAAGCGATGGTAGAGAATCGCATCGCCGAGCTAAAAACGATTTTTGGTAATGCTCACGTTCTCGAAGAGGACCAAATTCCCGTGGATCGCGTGGGCTTCGGCTCTTTGGTGACTGTTCTGGATCTACAGTACGACGACGAGTTCGAAATCCGTGTGGTCTCCAGCATCGAGTCCGATCCTACGCAGGACCTGATCAGCAACGAATCGCCGATGGGCACGGCGTTGTATGGTCATTCGCCCGGCGATGAGGTCCTATTCGAAGCACCTGAAGGCAAAAAACGCTACAAGATCATTAAGATCGAGAGATAGTCGCATTATAGCTTCAAAAAGAGCTGCTCATTAGTCCATGGCTAGCCGCTGCCTGAAGCAAATCGGAACTGCCCATTTTGAGGTATTCGGCTCTAGATAAGGGGCCCAATTCATAGGGCCGATGTAGCTAATCGTCTTGTTCGTCAGCACCGATGGTGACCGGTTGCAGGGCGCTTGCCGGTTTCATCTGGACAAGTAGGCGCTTGAGCCACTCGTGCCGAGCCTGGGCCAAGTACAAAAGATTGTAGTATGCCAGATTGCGGATAGGATCCGCAGTAGCGCTCGCACTCAAGTCCCGCTGGAGGTCTGCGATAAAGTGCTTGCTCTCCTGTAACCACGCCTTAACGACTCTCACTCGCTCATTCGGCTTGAGACGATTCAAGAAGTAGCATCGGGTTCGTAGCGGGTCAACTAGAAAAGCCATCTCGCCGCGATCGGGCGGAAACGTCAACCAACTGTGTAGAAGCGCTTCCCCTGTCCGCGAAAGATCGTACTCAGTGCGTTCGCGATTCGGGACTCCGACTTTCCTTGCCTCACAAAGGAGTCCGTCGCTCTCGAGTCGTCTCAGCACGCGGTAGACCGAACCGCTTTCCGCACTCCAACGGCCGCCACGCATTTTATTCATCTCCTTGCGCATGGCATAGCCGGAGTTGATTCCTTCGCCAACCATCGCCAAGATCAAATATTCGAGTTCGCTGTAAGGGCCGGAGGTTCCCATAGTGTTTAGGCAAGCAATAGGGGCGTGAGTTGAATCGCGCCAAATAAAGGTAGTTCTACTGTAACCGGATTTCCCGAATTCGGCAAGTGCTCGTTTTTTTTTGCGCAATAGATCGAATATGAATATGAATCGAGGCTACTCGCAAAAGTGCAACCTCACCCAGCCAGCGCGGTATGATAGAGCATTCCCCTGCATTTGAAGCACGGGCTCCAACGTCAATGGCACTTACATCGATGTCTAACACCAATCAGGATGAACCCGGTAAGACGCGGGGCTCAGTACCTATTCCAAAGTCCAAACGAGGCCTAAAGGGCTTCCTCAACGAAGTACAGCGCGAGATGAGAAAGGTCAGTTGGCCGACTAGAGCGGAAACCAACCGCCTCACCTTCGTAGTGCTGGCTGTTTGCGCCGGCCTAGTTGTGCTCTTCACGTCAATGAGCGTCATCTTTTCCAATTTGGTCAATGTCTTGACGAAAGGGTGGCATTAATGCCTAAGGCTTGGTATGCGGTCCACACGATCGCCGGGCACGAAAACAAGGTTAAGGACGTTCTCACCCGGCGAGCCATCGTCGAAGGGGTTTGGGACTTGGATATCTTCCAGATCCTCATTCCCACTGAGCAAGAGCTTCAGACCCGAAACGGAAAACGCTATCTTCGAGACAAGAAAGTTTTTCCGGGCTATATCTTGGTTCAGATGTCGCTTACGGACGATACGTACAAACTCGTAAAGTCGACCAGTGGCGTCACTGGATTCGTACAAAGCGGGAATAAACCAGTCCCCCTCGAGGAATATGAGGTCAGTCGCATCATGACGAACCTTGAGGCAAGCAAGGAGGCGCCGAAGGTCTCTTGGGCGAAGGGCGACGCCATCCGCGTCGTGGAAGGACCATTCAGCGACTTCAGCGGAAAAATCGAAGAGGTCAGTCCAGACAAAGAAAAGCTCAAAGTGCTTATCAACATTTTCGGACGAGACACGCCGGTCGAACTTGAATTCAGTCAAGTCGAAAAACTGTAGTTCGACGTACATCCGGAGTATTTCCCCGGGATATATTTGGCCGGGCCGCCTTAACAAAATTGGCGGCCCGTTTTTCCTACTGCTGATGTGCCCTGTCGATACGTCCGTATAACGGGAAAAAATGGACTCTGCCGCACCGCACGCTAGATGGCTGATCTCTGCTCGCAACAAAAAGGCTGAGCTGCGCCTACAACAAGAACTGGGTGTTCCTTCGTTGGTCGCGGCGATCTTGGCACAGAGAGGCTACGACGACCCAGCGAAGGCAGAAGAATTCCTGAATCCGTCGCTTGATCGACTCCACGATCCGGCTTTGCTGCCTGACTACATGAAGGCGCGCGACGCCATACTTGGGGCCAAGGAACGAGGCGAACTGATCTTCGTTCACGGCGACTACGATGTGGATGGCATCACGAGCGCCGCCCTCCTTAATCGCTTTCTCCTTGCGATCGGCTGCAAAGTACATACCCACGTGCCGCATCGAATGAAGGAGGGTTACGGCATCCACAAGAGCGCAGTCGCCGCTGCCCAGGCGGCCGGCGCAAAGCTCTTTTTGACTTGTGACTGCGGAATAAGTGCACACGAGCAAGTCGAACTCGCCCGAGAGGCCGGCATGACCGTAGTGGTTACCGACCACCATACGGTCACTGACGAGTTGCCCAATGCAGAAGCCGTCGTGAATCCTCACCGCCGCGATTCGATCTACCCGTTCACTGAGCTAAGCGGGGCGGGCGTAGTATTCAAACTCTGTGAAGGATTGACGCGGGAACTCGGACATGAGCCTCAGAACTACTACCGTGGTTTCCTCGACCTTGCCGCTTTAGGAACGATCGCGGACGTAATGCCGCTCATCGGCGAGAACCGGATCATCGCCAAATTCGGCCTGATGCGGCTTGCCGACAGCAAGAAGGCAGGAATTAAAGCGCTCATCCAGGCATCGAAGATCTCCGTTGAGGTCGGAAAGCCCCTGCGTGCCTCACAGGTCGGTTTTCAACTGGGCCCCCGTCTCAATGCTGCCGGCCGCATAAGCGACGCCGCTATGGCTCTCCGGCTTCTGCTTGAGAATGACATGGTGGTGGCAGAGGGTCTTGCGAGACAAATCGAGGCGGTGAATACGGAAAGGAAGGCTGAGCAGCAGCGTGTATCCGATGAAGCAGTCGACATGGTTCTTTCGAGCGGTAGCCAAAACCGGAACGTCATTGTCGTTGCCAAGGAAGGTTGGCATTCCGGAATCATCGGTATCGTAGCAGGTCGCCTCGTCGAGCAGTTCTTCCGTCCGACCTTCGTGCTTACGATCGACCGGGCATCCGGGCTTTGCAAGGGATCCGCTCGCACCATCCCGAATTTTCATCTTGCCGACGCGATACGCGCCCATCCGGACCTAATGACGGGAGGAGGGCATGCGATGGCGGCAGGTTGCTCAATAAAGATCGAAGACCTTGTGCGTGCGACTGACGCATTGGACACATACGCGGGAGAGCGACTGACTCCGGAAGATTTCATGCCGAGTGTGAGAGTCGACATGGAAGTGGAATCCCGCGAGGTAACCCTGGAAGCGGCCGAGTCGTTAACGAGGCTCGAGCCCTTCGGATTTGCCAACCCAGAACCGGTCTTCGTTGCCCGCCAAATGGCCCTTGCTCAGATCCAGCCCACAAAGAACCCGGCCCACGTTCGACTTATGCTCCGAAGCCCGCATGGAGTTTCGGCGGTTGGGATTGCATTCGGGATCGGCGAGCGCCTGACTCAGATGGGTTCAGGAGCAGTTGGCGACATGCTGTTCCAGGCATCTGTAAACGAGTGGAAAGGCGCCCGCTCGCTTAATTGGCAAGTCAAGGACTTCCAGTCCTCATGACGCCGTTACTCGGACTTCATTCAGTCGACTTCGACGGGACGGCATCTATAAGCAGGCTGCCCCTGCCTCGCTTGATCATCAGCGTAATCTTCTTACCCACCTTCTGTTGAAGCATGACGGTTGCGAAGGCAACCTGATCCGCGATCTGGTTGTAGCCGATGCTTAGCAGAATATCGCCTGGTCGAAGGCCGGCCTTTTGAGCGGGGGAGTTGGGCGAAACGCTTTGGATGTAGGCTCCTCCACCGATCGCATTCGTGCAAAAGATACCTAGCATCGCATATTCGGCTTCGTGCTTGGAAGACAGGAAGCCCTGAAGAGTGTGCTGCACGACTTCGGGGCCGACTGCATACGCGACCGTCATTTCGCCGGGTCCCGCATTCAGAATCTGATTCTGGATCCGAATCGAAGGTCCTCGGGCAGTCTGGTTCTGCCCAAGCGAGTTCTGATTCATAGTCTGATTCTGAGTCAGGCCCTCTGGGCGATCCAACGTCGCATTTAGCGTGCCTATCAACTCTCCCGACTCGGAAAGAATCAATGCTCCGCCTACTGCCTGCGTCGGTGCTTCGAACCGAATTTCCGTAAGGGTGACCAAGCGACGTGACGGCTTAAGCACGCCCGGCTGATGTTTGGATACATAGGCAGCGCGAATCGGTCCCGTTGGGAGCACGGCAAGAATGACCCCTCCGTCGGTTTCCTCTTCGTTAGGGATTCGGAAGGGCTTGGCTGTCCCACTTACCCAGTCTGTCGCCTTAAGCAGAACTAACTGGGTCAAAGGATCGCGCGAAACGACGGAAAAGGAAACTTCCTTCCCCCCGAACGACTTGCCAGCCGGCACTGCACTCGAGACGCCGCTGCTGTGAGCCACAAAATAGCCGGAATCGTCGATCAGAGCCGCCACGCCGCATGGTCGATCGTTTTCGAACAGCGTCACGACGGAAGGCTTGACCTGATTCCAAACCGCCTTTTCGCGAGGCGACAGCCTGTCTGCCTGGACAGTACCGACCATCAGAGCGATTGCTAGTCTAGCCGCCAACCAGTACATTGCTTGCGTTGCCAACCTCCGTGGCTTTTTGAGCGCCGGTCTGCTCGTCCTTGTCCTGATCGATGAAAACGATCGGGCCTGTGCTGGCTGCCGTCGCTACCATCGGAGGCACGTCCGATGCACTTGGCGACGTTGGAATAGTCGAATTGGCTCCACCAAAGTCCGGATTGAGATCGTCTCCATCCAGCTTGACGGCGAGGATATTGGGCGACACTTCGTTTGGCTCCAGGTGATGTCGCGGGCGATGTCGATACCCGAATGTCCTTGTCTTCCGAAGGGGGCTCTGAATCGGGCCAATAAAGCTGTTCGCAGGGGAAGGGGTGTTGTCTGCCACGCGAATCGGCTCATGCACGGCAAGGAGCGGCGGGGCCATAAGCGACTTCTTGCTCATTACAATCTGAGGATTCACGTTCTTCGGCAGAATCGTGTGTCGAGCATAGACAAGGCCAAATCCGAGTGCACAGGCGACGGCGGGCATCCAAAGCCAAGAGCGATTGGAAGCATATCGATCCGGTCTGGGTTTGAGACCTTGTTTGAGGATGGCGTCTCGCAGCCTCTCTTTTGAGAATTGATCCTCAGGAACCTCGGCCATGCCGCGTAACCCATCGCGCATCTCCCGGTATAGCCGCAGCGTCTCGCGGGCCTCCTGCTGGCTCTGGGCCTCGATCTCCAACTTCTTTGCGTCGCTCGGGGACAAGTCACCGAACGCCAGTTGGGCCAGCTTCTCTTCAAACTTCGCCTTCATGTCCGTTCCTCCCCTAACAGCGGGGCAATTCTTTCTTTGAGCGCCCTTCGCGCTCGAAGTACGCGGAGCTTTGCTCCCCCGACCGTACAGCCCAATATTGCCGCCATATCGGGGTATTCCCTTTCCTCGATGTCCCTCAATACGATTACTGCCTTGTGATGCGCCGGCAAGGCGTTGAGCGCCTTCTTCAGTGCCCGACTCCGCCGATCTGCCTCAAGGTTGTGAACTGGGTCCTCGGTCTCGCCCGAGGTCATCCAATCAAGTGCTCCGGCAGCTTCCTGCTGCTCGAGTGCCGAACGTCGCTGGCTCATACGAGCCTGGTCTGTGCAAAGATTTGTGACGATCCTCAGAAGCCACGTCGTGAACTTGGCCTCATCCCGGTATCGGTGCAGATTCTGATAGGCGCGAACGAACGCCTCTTGGACGATATCTTCGGCATCGTCCCGTCGAGACGTCATCTGGTAGGCAAACCGGTAGACGAGCGTGCGGTGGCGATCGAAGAGCTTCTCAAAAGCACTATAGTCGCCGTCACGCGCTCGCTTAACTAGCGCACCGTCCGTGTCCAGTTCCATGCGTCCGCTTAGGGACGCATCGTATCCCATAACTCTGCTTTCTACCACGAGATCGGTCCCTTCATTGCGTACACTCTGTAAAAGTGACGTTTAATTTCGAACATCGTTTCTCGGCGCACTCAGAAGTAACTTACGTATGCCGCCGTCTCGACGTAAGGACAAGTTAACTCAATGCCACTCATCGACCCATTTGACAGGACAATCGACTACTTGAGGGTGTCAGTAACCGACCGATGCAACTTCAGGTGCGTCTACTGCATGCCAGAGAACGGCTTTCCGGTAGCTCCGTCCGAAGAGCTTCTCACTGCCGAAGAGATCGTGAGGCTCGTCCGGATCGCGGTGGATTGCGGCATCACAAAAGTTCGCTTGACGGGAGGAGAGCCCCTCGTTCGAAAGGACCTGGTCTCGATCGTAGCCGGTGTCGGCTCGATTCCTGGTATTCGCGATCTGAGCCTTACGACCAACGGTTTTCTGCTCAACGATCTCGCAAAGCCCCTTGCCGATGCAGGATTGACACGGGTCAACATCAGTCTGGATACGCTTCGCCACGATCGCTTCAGGGAATTGGCGCGCAGGGGAGACCTTGACCGCGTGCTCGCCGGTATCGAAGCGGCCAAGGCTGCCGGCCTCAATCCCATCAAGATCAACTGCGTCGCCATGAAAGGGCTGAACGACGACGAAGCAGCAGACTTTGCTGAATGGACGCTTCGAGAGGAAATTCACTTCCGTTTCATCGAGATCATGCCGATCCGCTGGAACCTGGATGAAACGGACGGATTCGATCCGCTCTCCGTCCACCAAGGTTCCGAGCTGCTTCAACTCCGTCAAGCCACAAATGGAACGATGCTAAGCGACCTCCAGATGCGTCGGATGTTTGTTTCGGCTGAAGAGTTAAGAGCGAGTATAGAAGCCGTCCATGGACCGATGGCCCCGGCCGAACTGACGACAAACGGTCCCGCACGTACTTACAAGTTGGCCGGCGCTTTGGGGACCATTGGCTTTATCAGTCAGATCTCCAAGGACCTTTGCGAGAAGTGCAACCGGCTCCGCTTGACCGCCGACGGGTTCATTCGCCCTTGTTTGATGTCCGATGGCGAGTTGGATTTTCGCACTCCGATGCGAGCGGGGGCTTCCGACTCCGACTTGGCCGCTCTCCTGGCCCACGTCGTGGCCCACAAACCGGAACGGCACTACCTTGCGGAGGGACAAAAGGTGCTTGGCAGGGGCATGAGCCAAATCGGTGGCTAGAGTTCAGACGTCGACGATCAACGTGACAGGCCCTTCGTTCACCAAAGTTACCGCCATGTCGGCGCCAAAGACGCCAGTTGGCACACGAAAGCCGTAGGTCCGCAGCGATTCCACAAAGTTGTCGAAGATCGCTCTGCCGTGGTCGAATGAAGCACTCTCAACAAAGCTGGGACGGCGACTCTTGCGAGTATCTCCGTATACTGTGAAGTTCGACACGGCAAGGACGTCGTGCGCTTCCATATCTTGAAGAGCGATGTTCATCTTGCCGTTTTCATCGTTGAAGATTCGAAGGTTGGCGATCTTCTCGGCGAGCTTCTTCGCTTGGGCTTCGGAATCCTCTCGATGGACGCCTACAAGAAGCAGGAATCCTGGGCCGATAGACGCCACTGAGCCATCCGATTTATCGACGACCGATGCCGAACTCACTCGTTGAACAATCGCGCGCATCGGACTATCGATTGAGAAGTGAGAAAAGGCTCTTAACCCGTTCGCGCCACGGCAAGACTCCCTCTGCCGGCGAGAATTCGTCGAAGCACTGAATGGCGAAGCTCGCTAGACCGACAGCGGTTGCCATGCCGGGCCTTGCCTCAAACTTCGATCCGAGCTTCGGCTCTGCGACCCGGAATCGATGGCGGGCCAGGGTCTCCTCAAACAACTTGTCGGCGCCTGGTAAGGCACTGCCACCGCCGGTCAGAGCAATCCCACCTGGCAGTGCTGTACCAAATGGACTCTTGTCCAGCTCTTTCCCGACCAAACCGGCGATCTCCCGCATGCGGCTCTCGATGATCTCGCAGAGCACCCTTCGCTGCATGGGCCTTCCAACCGGCTGCCCTAACTGCTGTACCTCGATGGTCTCCTTCTCGTCGACCATGTAGGCACATGCGTGACCAGACATCAACTTGAGCCGTTCAGCCTCGTCGGGGGATGTCTTCAGTAGCGTGCACAGGTCGCTCGTGACGGACTGTCCACCTAGCGGTATCGAGGCGCTGAATGCGATAGAGCCGTTGATAAAAATGGCCACGTCGGTGGTCTGGCCGCCGATATCGACAACGGCAGAACCCAACTCCATCTCCTCGTGCGTCAGGACTCCAATGCCGGACGCCAACGACTGCACCACCATTTGTTCAACGCGCTTGCCGGCATCGCCGATCGCCCGCTCGATATTCTGCAAGGACGGCGTTTGTCCGCTGACAATATAGGTGAACACCTCGATCTTCGAGCCGAAAGTGCCGACCGGCCGTTGAACTTTCTTCTGACCATCCACACGAAATTCACGCGGTAGGGCCTGAATCTGTTCTCGATCCGGACCTAAGGAGATCTCTCGACTGTGGTTGATTACCTCGAGAACGTCTTGATGGGTGACCTTGCGCCCCGCCGGAAAGATCGGCTTCATTCCCTGGGAGTTGATCCCCTCGATGTGGCTGCCCGTAATGCCAACCACCAGCGCCTCAATCTCCTGCCCGACTTGTTCCTCAACCGCCTTGACGGCTCCTGCAATCGCACGAGTCACATCCGAGAGATCGGATACCTGCCCTTTGCGCATGCCTCGGCAGGGTGTCGTTGCCATCGCTTGGATGGCCATTCCATCTGCTCCTTCTGCGGATGCAGCAAGGCAAGTTACCTTGGTTGAACCAAGGTCGAGGACGGCAACGAGATCACTGTTCATGGATTGGGTTTTGGCTGAGCCGAAACAACGGCTTGATTCTGGGCCTGAAGTCGCTTGCGCGTTCTACTGTCCTGCCACTTTGTCAAACCATACCGCCTTATGAGGCTCAAGTTGGTAAAGATGCGAGCGCCGAGAACGAGCGCGACCGCCAGAAAGAGATTTATGTAGATCTGATCGCCAAACCAGGCAAGAAAAAAAGCGATCAGCACGTTTGAAACGAAGCCGGTAATGAACACATCGGCTCGGAACTTGTCTTCCAATCCGGCTCGAACCCCTCCACAGATGGTGTCGAATCCCGCCAGGCAAGCAACCGCCAAATATTGTCCGTAAGCGCCTGGAATCGCAGGCAGCTTGATTGCCAAGGCAACGGCGGCGCCCAGTATCAAAGCGACTATCGGAAGAAGTATCACTTGCCTTCCTTCGGCGGCTTGGCGAATTTGCGAGTGGTGTTGCCAACGAAGGCAGGGAGTTCTTGGCTCTTCACCGCCTCGATCTGAACCATGTTCGGATCCATCTGGCGAATCTCAGCCAGAACGCCGCCTGGCATGTTCATCGCACCCATGATCGTTACAGGATCGCCAATCGCCCGGACGACAACAGGTGAGGAGATCTTCACATCGTTTACGAGGATCGTGTTGCCAACGCACCTCAGGCTGGAGTTGCCGGCCATCCGCAGGTTGTTCACCGACACAGCCTCGGCGCCCGCCGCCACCAATTCGTTGCAAACCTTCAGGGCGTCCACGTCGTGGATCGTCGCATCCGGACTGATCATCATGGTCGATCCATACCCGGTACCCGCGTATTTGGGGCTATCGCGCAGTGTCACGACCACGCCAGGACCGGTAACCGGCGTCATCCCGGCAAACACCTTCAGTTCCTGAAGACTGTCGTTGAGCACCTTGCTTTGGCCATCGTGACTAGATAGTGCCTTCTCAAGTCGAGTTTTTTCGGCTTGCAGCTTGGCAACCTCAGCGGACATCTTCTCATAGGCATCGACGTCGACGTTCTCATTAACCCGAATCTTCTGGTCCGCCGGCAGGTAGTTCTGTCGACTGGTACGTGTCGATTGAGTCACCCACGCCATGCACAGCATAAATCCGAGCACCAAGCACATGCACGACACGGGCACGACCCAAGATTGCTTATCGATCTTTGCTACAAACGGGTTCACGACTTCTTCTCACCAGGTTTAGGCACAATCGTCGGGGCGGACGGCAGCGTCAGGTTAATCGACTTGACTTCCATCAGCTCATTCGGGTTCTTCTGGAGCCTCGATTCAAGCGTTTTCAACTTCGAGTCCAGATCGTCGCACGAGCCGAGGATGACATTCCCCGAATCTATATTTAAGCATACTACGCCTCTAGGATCGACCTCAATTCCGACCGCACTTGTGGGATAGTGCTTGCGCGAATACACGGCCAATGCGGCCAGACATGCCGGCTGCCAACTACCCATCATGGCGATCAAAATCGGCGGACCACTTGAGGGCATTTTGAGAGTTGGAAGGGCCGATAGGTCGAGGCTGGAACGGTAAAGAACTCCGTCCGTGCTTAGAGCTACTTGGGGCCGGTCCGCCAGGCGGGCAACCGGCTCGCGGTACCGAACCTTCAATAGAGCGCTGCCGAAGACGTTACGTGTCAATTCGGCTTCATCCACGTCCTGAAGCGCCATGACCCGCGACTCGATCGCCCGCGGATCGATGCTCAGGCACGGCTTATCGTGCATGTCGGTGAGGATTGCCTCAACTCGATCATGATCGTAGCGAGGCACGCCGTCAGCCCGAGTATTCACGATGCTCGTTATGTAGCTGTACTTGAGACCGAACCCCACGTTCATCGCGAGCAAGAACCAAAGGACAGGCGCCGGACGCAACGTGCGTCGACTAGAACTGTGTTTTTTCCGGGCCAAGGGCTTCCTCCACGAGCATTTGACAAAGTTGATCGAAAGCGATCCCCATCCCCGCTGCGCTGTTTGGAAGGAGCGAGGTTCGGGTCATTCCCGGCAAAGTGTTGACTTCAAGGACGAATATCTCGTCGCCGCGGACGATCATGTCGGTCCGCGTGGCCCCCGAGCATCGTAATGCGTTGTGCGCTTTGACCGCCAGACTTCGCGATTCTTCCAACAACTTGTCGGAGAGCCTGGCAGGCACGATTTCAATGGTGGCACCGGGCGTGTACTTGCTCTCAAAGTCGTACCGGCCGCTGATCGGAGCGATCTCTACCGGTAGAAGCGCCTGGCCATTCAGAACGGGAGTGGAGATCTCTATGCCCTGGATCCACTCCTCCACAAGGACCGAATCGTCATAGGCGAAAGCATTGGCCAGGGCGGGACAGATTTGGCTGTTTGTCTCGACGAACGTCAATCCGACCGTAGATCCCTGTGCGTTCGGTTTGACGATTAGGGGCGGTGCGATATCGTAGGGAGGTTCCGGCTCATGCAGCAAGGCGCCTTTAGGCACGCGAATTCCGTGCTGCGCCAGAATCTGCTTCGTGAGGGCCTTGTCCATCGCGATGGCGCTCGCTTGAATGCCAGACCCGGTATACGGAATGTGCAGGAGTTCGAGCAATCCCTGAATAGCGCCATCTTCCGCGTGGGTTCCATGAACTGCGAGGAATGCGAGATCAGGACGCTCGGGTCCCACGAACCGTCCGAGGTCCGCGCCTCGGAAGAAAACCTCGGTCATATCCACCAATCGGCTTTGATGCCCCAGACGCAATAAGGCAGAATGAATCTCGCGCCCGGAGTGAATGCTCACCTCCCGCTCGGCGCTGTCTCCTCCGTAAATCACCACGATTTGAAGCGGTCTAGTGGACCGGACAGGAGAGGCTGCCTCTCGCGTTCGATCCAGATCGTAAACCCGCCCCAGTTCCTTGACAAGCGCGGGAGCGAATTCCGAAATGTTCCCCGCCCCCATTCCCACTACAACATCCCCTGCCCTCATCATGCCTGCCACTTTCATCGGCAACAGGTGACGGGACGGGATGTAGTGCACAGGCTTCTTGACCTTCTCCGCAATGCGGGCTGAACTAATGCCGGCGATCGGAGCTTCTCGCGCCGGATAGATGTCGGTAAGGACCACCTCGTCGGCGATGTTCAAAGCATCGGCGAACTCGTCGATGAAGTCTTGGGTACGCGAATACAAGTGGGGCTGAAAGACGACGATGAGTCGCCGCCTCGGCAAAGTACCAGTGATGTACGCGTCTCGGATGGCTCGAAGACTCTCACGAACCTCGGTCGGGTGGTGGCCGTAGTCGTCTATTACGGTAAAGCCCATCCCAGAAGGATCGGCCCACACTATCTGCTGCCGTCGTTCGGCCCCGGCAAACCCGGCAATTCCCTTTGCGGCTGCCGAAACCGAAGTCCCAATCAACTCTGAAACCGACAGGGCGCCGGCCGCATTGGAAAGGTTATGCTGACCGCGCTGGACTGGCATGGTTACGACATCTCCGGAGTCCTTGGCGCTGAGCCGTGCAAAGTCGGCAGCGGCGTAGCCAAAAGATCGGCAACTCGACATTTTGGCGATCTCGCAAGCACCTTCGTCGCCACTGCAATAGACCAAACATCCGTCTTCAGGCAATTTGGCAACGAATCGGAGCACGCTGTTTCGAAGGTTCTCGTAGTTTCCGTGGAAGTCGACATGGTCGAGTTCGAGGTTGGTCAAAAGAACAATCTGCGGATCGAGGTCGTGAAAACTGTCGTACGCCTCACATGCCTCAACAATGGCCCAGGCTCCGTTTCCTTCCCATACCGGTCCGCCAAACTGAGGGATATTGGCCCCCACGACAACCAGAGGTTCTTCGCCGGCTTCGATCAACCCGGCTCCGAGCATGCCCGTGGTCGTCGTCTTTCCGTGAGTTCCCGTTACGGCGATCACTCTATAGCCCTTGAGCATCCAGGCCAACGCCTGCGACCGCCTGACGACCGGAATCCCCAACTCAATTGCTCGCTGATACTCCGGGGACACTTCCAGGTCGATAGCATCCGAAACAACGAGTGCATCGCGCGCTTCGATGCCGTCGGCCCGATGGCCGATCGTCACCGCGATCCCATCGCTTCTCAATCGTCCAGTCTCGACGGATTCAGTTGAATCGGCGCCCCTAACTGAAAGGCCGCGGTGATGGAACATCCGAGCCAGCGCACTCATGCCGGCGCCGCCAATGCCTACCAAATAGAATGATTCGCGACCGTCAAGCGAGTCCCGATCGGAAAACGACGTGCTGATCTCTCCTTGCTTTCTCATTTTGCTGCCTCTTCAATCAGGGTCACGATTCGATCCGTCGCATCCGGGACGTCCCAACGCATTAAGTTCCGTCTCGCCGTCTCTCTTCGGTCAGAGTGTCTCAACCACCCTGAGGTAGCGGCACTTAGTTTCTCTGCCGTGCACTCGGCTTGTGCCAACAGCGTTGCTGCATGCATATTGACGAACTCAACTGCATTATGAAGCTGATGGTTGTTCGCTGAGGTTGGCAGAGGAACCAGTACGCTGGGGAGCCCGAAAAGAGCCAGTTCGGCAAGGGTTCCACCACTCCTCGCGACGACAAGGCTCGCCCTGCGATACGCGGCGCCCATGTCAACTCCCTCCAAGAAGGCGACCACCCGATACCGACTCTCTAAACCCAGTTTTCTGACCGTCTCCAATGTCGAGTCGAGGTTCTTCGGCCCGGCTACGTGCAAGACAGGTTCCTCGAATTCGCCAAGGGCAGCCGCCTGCGGCACCGTCTGGTTCAGGAATTGCGACCCCTGAGAGCCCCCAAGCACTAGAACGAGCGGCTCAATCTCTTCCATCCCCTTGGCCGCTTGGCGCAATTCCCGGCGAATCGGTTGCCCTGTTCGGATGACTGAAACCTCAGTCATAAATTCGACCGTCGATCTGAATGTGCATGTGAAGGCGAACGACTCCTTGGCGAACATGCTTGACGAGCGAGCCGGCACGCTATCGGCTGTGTGTATCGTATAGGGGATCTTTACATCACGTGCGGCCGCCACGACAGGTCCGGCGCTATACCCTCCGGTAGAAAACACGACGTCGGGCGCCAGTGATTTCAGCGCCCGGCGGGCGCTGGAACGTGCCTTCTGGAGTCGCACCAAAGACCGCAGGCCTTTTAGCGTCTTCATGCTCATCAGTGGCTCGGACGCAAACCCAGTAAACGGAATTCCTTCCCGCTCACAGATTCGCGACTCTTGTCCACGTAGCGAACCGAAATAAAGCAAATCAGCGCCACGCTCGTTGGCAAACTTGCCTACCTCGATTGCCGGATAAATATGGCCGCCCGTCCCGCCTCCGGTAATTACAAGACGCATGACGCCAGCCTCACAATGAGGTCCCGCCGCCGAAGATCTCGTTTTCCGAATTCGAAGTCACACCTTCTATACGATAGATGACCGCCGGTCTTCCAACCGCCCGGACAATGTGAAGCAGAGAGCATTACAGCAAGCGACCCCGATAGTTGGTGGACAGGACCGGTACCGAGCGTCCGCCTCGAGCCCAATTGTCCTTCAGTTCCTGGTTCCCCGCCACGACGGGAGCCGGTTCCTTCACCGGCTCGGGACGCAACGCGGCTTGGCAGACTCCTATGGCCATCCAAAGCGCCACGAGACTGGATCCGCCCGAAGAAATGAAGGGAATCGGAATGCCGATAGCGGGCAGGAACGCATTCGCCATCATCATGTTCACACAGGTCTGAACACCGATCCACATGCCGACGCCATACAGGACCAACATTCCGAACTGGGTCGGAGCGCGCTTGGCCAAGTAGAACAGCCGAAATACCAATCCACCCAGCACGAGAAGGACTCCCAGCGAGCCCCAGAGGCCCGTCTCCTCGCCAACTGTCGCCATGATGAAGTCGGTGGTTGTCGCCGGCAGCACCTGCTTGCCGCGTCCGATGCCTAGGCCGACGCCCTTGGCTCCGCCGGATGCGATCGCCAATTCGGCTTGGACCGTTTGGTACTCCGTGTCGTCGATATTCCGAGTAGTCCATCGGTTGGGATGGTCGAGGAAGCGCTGAACGCGATACGGCTCCTTGATGGTTGCCAGCCCTGCTCCAAGAATGGCGATCAGCACAGCTGCCACGAGCGACTTTCGAGACACGCCTCCCGGCAGAAACATCGCGAAGCCAGTGACCGCAATCACCGCTGCCGTGCCTAGGTCCGGCTCAACCTCGACGAGAACGGCCGCGCATAGCACCCACACGGCAGGCATGATGCGCTTTAGCTTGGGAATCCAGATATTGTCGACCGTCAGAACCCATGTGGGCTGAGGCTTGATTTTGTCGGGCCACGCCTTTCGATGAGCGAAGTAGCCGGCGAGGTAAATAACAACCGCTAGTTTGGCAAATTCACCCGGCTGAATCGTGAATTGACCGATGCCAAACCAACGGGTGGCGCTGTTCAAACGTTGGCCGAAGATCATGACCGCGACCAATGCGCCGATATTGACGAGCCACACCAATTTTGACCACTTCCTAAAGAACTCGACCCGAATGGCCGACGTCAGGATCGTCGTAATGGCAGCAGCAACTAGAAAGAGAAGCTGAGACTTGAACTCAGGCGGAAGACTGTTGTGGTCGGTTTTCAGCGCACGGGCATACCCGGCGTCGAAGATGAAGATCAGGCCCAAAAAGGTCGCTGCAAGTGCAAACGACAAAATCCATGGATCGTAAGTCCGAATAATACGAATCATCTGCGGAGCCACTCCTTGGCAATCGCCATGAAGACGTTTCCGCGGTCCCGGAAGTCGCTAAACTGATCGAAACTGGCACACCCAGGAGCCAGCATGATCACTTCGCCGCCAACGGCATTTCCCGTGGCCGCATCAAACGCCTCATTCAGTGTATCAAAGATTGGGTACTCACCCCCAAGCATTTTGTCAATTTCCTGGGCGTCTTTTCCGAAGAGATAGGCGCGGTGCCGATGATTCGCAAGGTAGTGCCGAACGGGCCTGAAATCAAGCCCTTTGTTCACGCCTCCGATCAGCAGATGTGCCGGATCTCGAACGCTTTGAGCCGACTTTATGACTGCATCGGGGTTCGTGCACATCGAGTTGTTGATGACCCGGATCCCATCACGTTCCCCCACCAACTCCATGCGATGGGCGAGCCCCTTGAACGCTTTGAGCCCATCGATCACCGTCGAAGGCAAGGCAAGGTGCGTTTCCAAACGCGGCGGACCGTCGTACACGCTTCTTGCGGCCCGCAGGCGAGATAGCTCCTTGCTCTCCGCATCTGAGATAAGCCGGGCGGCATTCGATTCCGGGTCCGCTTTTGCGCGGTGCTTAAGGAGGCCATAGGCAAGTAGTGCCGCCATGCACGCATTCACGTAGTTGTGAGGTTCAGCGAACGGAAGGTCTTCAAGCTTGACGAATTGGTTAAGTATCCGTATTCCGGTTTCCTCAACCCTCGCATGTTCTCCCGTGGCTCCAAATGTAAGAACAGTCGGTCTTGGTGTCCGAGACTGACGCTCAACGGCTCCTCGACCTCGCCGCGACACGTAACCGGACGTCCTTCCGCCAGGAGGAACTACGACCGGGTCGTTCGCCTTGACGACGGCAAAGCCGTCCTCGTCCATGCGATCGAAGATCCGTTGCTTGGTCGCCGCGTACTCGTCAAAGCCTGTATAGCGAACTAGGTGGTCAGGCCAGATGTTCGTGATGCCGGCGCTAACCGGCTTGAACTGCCTAGCCCATTCCAGCTGGTAGGAGCTGACCTCAGCTACCAACGTCTGGTTTGGGGATGCCGAGAGGGCAGCCTCCGTCAGCGTCATCTCTTCATAGCCCGATCCATAGATGTTTCCACAGAGAATCGGCTGTTCTCCGCTTGCGCGAAGGCACAAGAAAGTCATCACCGTTGTGGTGCTCTTCCCATTCGTCCCCGTGATCGCAACGATAGGAGCCTTGCTGATGCGGTAGGCGAACTCGACTTCGCTGATTACCTCGATTCCGTCGTCAACCGCCCGGACCAAGGCAGGATGACGCATATCTACGGCCGGATTCGAAACGATCAGATCGGTTTCGTCGCGATCGAACTTGCCTTCCCATCCAAGAAATAGCGGCAGCCCCACTTCCCTTGCCTGTGCATAGACTTCGTTCGAGCCCAGATCCTCTTCCGATTGGCGGTCATAGACCCGGGGCATGGCCCCGATATGCAGGGCCGCCTTTCCCACTCCAAGCCCCGATCGCCCCAAACCAAAAATGGCGATCCGCTTGCCCGTCAAGGATTGACTCCGGGAGTTGGCAGCGCGCCAACGCTGTCCGGCTCATCGTGCCACCGGATCCCCGCTTTGTACTGGTTCTCGGCCGAACGCGCGATCACCATCGGAGTCGGCATCGCTGAGACAATCGAGATCGCCACAAGGCTCATCGCCAATTGTGCGGCAAAAAACCATACGACGACCTTGACCTCGGGCCATCCCATTCGTTCGAATGCGTGGTGGATGGGAGTGAAGCTGAAGAGCTTCTTCTTTCGGATTTTCACGGAGAGAATCTGCAACGGCACTGGTACCAACTCCACGATCATCATCCCCGCGATCACGGCAAGCGCGGCGTAGAGTTGCCATTCAGGCTGGGGCCGGAAGTAAGCAGGCGGTTGTCCGGGGACAAATCCTGGGACGGTCGTATGCCGATACATGAAATCGAGTTCGTTCGGAAAACAGAGAACACCGAAAGCAACCCCGAGAACCGCTCCGATAGGCAGCGAGCCAACATCCCCCATGAAGATCTTTGCCTTGGGCTTGTTTAGGAAAAGGAACGGAATGATCGCCCCGAGCAGAGCAAAGAGAATCGGCTCCAGGTTAGTGGCGTCCCGCATGTGGGCAATTAAGATCAGTCCGCCTCCCAAGCCGACCAAGAGCAGGCTCGCCAAAGCGTCAAGGCCGTCCGAGAAGTTGTAGGCATTTGAGAAGAACAGGATCAGGAACACTAAAACGAACCAGTCGAGACCAAATCCCTCTGTCAAAAACCATGCACTTAGGCCCGCCACGGCGAACTGCATAAGGATCTTCTGCTTCCACTCAAGCCCACGTTTGCCCGTGACCACTCTAGGTACGACATAGTCGTCAACAAAGCCGATAACGGCGAATCCGACGTAAATCCCCAGAATTGCCAGGCTCTTGACCGAGTTGAATGCTGACGGATTCCTAATACTGGCAATCAAGAACGGAACCGATCCGGCCAGAAAGCCCACCGCGACGATTAGCCCGCCCATGGTAGGCGTGCCTTGCTTCTGCTGATGCGCCTCCGGTGCATATTTACTGACCGTCTGCCTAGATTTCAGAGCAATCAGGAGCCGATAAATCGGCATGGCGTTGATTGCTGCAGCGATTAGCGCAACTCCAAATGTGAGGATGTTGATCAATGTTCTCCTCCGTTGCCAAGTGCCCTTTCCAGTTCCAAAGATCGGCTGCCCTTCAAAAGTAATGCATCTCCTGGAAGCAATTGGGATAGGAAACGTCGGACGTCATCGATCGATTCAGTCCACTCCACGCGATCCTCCGGCATGCCCAATCGGACGGCTTCCTCTTGTGAACCTCTCGTGGCCAGGCCGTAGAACAGGACGCGTTCGATCGAGGATCGGGCCAAGGCACTCCCAATCTCCTGATGGGCCGCTCCCGTATAGTCACCCAACTCCCTCATCTCGCCGATCACTGCGAAGCGCCTTCCGGCTACCGGCAGCTCCGCCAACGTCTCGATCGCTGCGATCATGCTTGGAGGGCTGGCATTATAGGTATCGAGGAGGATCGTCGCCCCTTTCTGTTCCACAACCTCCATTCGAAGTGGTGGCAGCACGCTTTCTCCAAGCCGATCGGCAGCAGCCTGCGCCTCGACGCCCAAACATGTAGCGACAAGGATGGCTGCGGCCGCGTTGAGCGCGATATGTCGCCCAACGGCGGGTACTTCGGCTCGCCATTCTCGTCCCAGGCAGGAGCCGGTCACCTCCGAGGCATACCACGAAAGGGGGCGGTAGGAAAGGATCCGACAGTCAGAGCCTTCGTCGGCGCCAAATGTGACCGTATGGGAAGGAGATTTTGACCTTAAGGCGCCCAAAAACTCATCTTCGTGCCAAAGAACGGCCGTACCATCGCTTGGAAGTAGCTCAAGCAACTCACTTTTTGCGGTTGCGATGCCGGATCGAGAGCCCACCATAAGCATGTGGGCGAAACCGATGTTCGTGATGACGCCTAGTGTCGGCCGGGAGAAGGAAGCGAGATGCCGAATTTGGCCAAAGCCACGCATCGACATCTCCACAACAGCCGCTTTGTGAATTGGCTCCAGATCGAACCAGAGGAGTGGAGCGGTGTACTCCGTATTTCGGTTGCCTTCGGTCTTGAGGATGGGCCCCAGCGGCGTTAGCGCAGCGGCGATGAACTCCTTCGTGGTCGTTTTGCCCGCGCTCCCTGTAATACCGACGACCGGACCATCAAACTTATTGCGATACAGCAAGGCCGCTTTGGCTAGAGCCTCAACCAAGTTCGGAACGACGATGGCGGGCGGCTCAACGGGTCGTTCCGCAATAGACCCCAACGCCCCGTGTCCCAGCGCGGACGAGACAAACGTATGTCCATCGACGCGCTCGCCTCGAATCGCCAAAAACAGATCACCAGGTCTCACCGAGTTGCTGTCAAGGGCAAACGAGGAAACGCAGTCATTGTCGCTGAAGCCCCTAGCTTCGCCACCCAGCCACTCAGCGAACGTCGCGACCTTGACCGGGGTCAAGAAAGCGCCTCCGCCGCCATCAGACGGTCGTCCATCGGGTATTTGGTACGACCGATGATCTGATAGTTCTCATGCCCTTTCCCCGCGATGACGACAACGTCGCCTGGGCGAGCGGCGCGCACGGCGTATTCGATTGCTTCCCTTCTGTCGATGATCGCCACCGATTCCTTACCCGGCACAATTCCCTTGGTGACTTCCGCCAAGATCTCGGCTGGATCCTCGCTTCGAGGATTGTCGCTTGTCACGACGGTGAGGTCCGATCGCTCGCTGGCCGCCAAGGCCATTTTCGGCCGCTTCGTACGGTCGCGGTCGCCGCCACAGCCAAAAACGGTAACAATCCGATTGGGCTGAAGTTCGCGAACCGAGTCAAGTAGCTTCTCCAGCGCGTCGGCGGTGTGGGCGTAATCGACAAGTATGCCGATACCCTTGTTGTTCGGCACTGCCTCAAAGCGTCCAGGAACCGGCCGAACTTGTGGAAGCGCCTCTTTGATCGTCCCTAGATCGTATCCGAGCGCGAGCATGCCAGCCGACGCGCTTAGGCAATTGGAGACATTGAAGTTGCCTCCCAGGGGGATTGCCACTTCGATTTCGCCTCGGTACTCGAGCCTCATCCGAATTCGATCAACCTTAACCTGAACCGCGGTGCCTCGAAGGTCCGCATCTCCTTGAAGGCCGTATGTCACGGTTGGCCCATCTTGCTCGAGCGACCAGCGCAAGCCAATTGGGTCGTCGATATTGAACGCAGCCACGAATCGTTTCTCTGTCTGCTTGGGAAGCTGCGAAAAGAGCCGGTGCTTGGCCCTGCCATAGGACTCCATCGTGCCGTGGAAATCCAGGTGATCTTGCGTCAGATTCGTAAAAACTCCGGCGTCAAATTCGACTCCGTCCGATCGTCGCTCAGATAGGGCGTGACTGCTTACCTCCACGGCAAGCGCCCCTACATCCTTCGCTCTAAGTTCGCCGAGTAGGCTGTACAACTCCACGGCAAACGGTGTCGTGTTGGACAACTCACGTTCCTCTCCAGGCAGTTGGATTCCGAGCGTACCCAGATATGCAGCTCGTTCGCCAAGAGCAACCAACATGTCTCGAATGAGCCAAGCCGTCGTAGTCTTCCCGTTGGTGCCGGTGACTCCAACAACTTTCATATCTCGACTCGGGCTGTCAAAGAGTGCCCGGCAGATCTGCCATAAGGCTTCGTTATAGTCCAAGCCTTCGTTCGAAAGCAGGACCGCGGCTAGTCCAGCCTTTTGAGCCAGGCCCATGCCCCGGACCTCGTAAACAATCGCAGCTACCGCTCCATTTTGCGCAGCAGAGGCTAGATAGGAATGACTGTCGCTGTTTCGGCTCGGCATACAGACAAACAAAGTCCCTGGACCCACCTTACGCGAGTCCAGGGATATGGAATCGATCTCTGCGTCTCCCAGTGAACCAAGCGGGGTCACACCGGCTTTGCCAAGAAGATCGGACAGTTTCATTAATCGATTAGCTCTGCTTTGCTCTTTTTCTTGATCGTCGGCGCCTTCGGAGTCACGATCGGCTCGGTCGGCGCAATGTTGTAATGTCGGATGACCGCCTTGGCGATCTGTTGGAATACGGGCCCTGCAACCTCCGCGCCATAGTAACGACCATTTTTCGGATTGTTAACCATTACGAGGATGACTGCTTTGGGTGATTGGGCTGGAACAAACCCGACGAAGTTTGCCACGTATCCCTTCTCACCTTTACCGACCTTTTCCGCGGTGCCCGTCTTTCCGGCCAACCTATAGCCGGGTATCCGGAGTTTGGCGCCGGTCCCTTCATCCGATTCGATGACGGCCGTCATACAGTCCAGCACCTTTTGAGCCGTTTCAGGCCTGACGATGCTCGTTCCCTGTGCGGTTTCCACTCTACGAGAACCTACCCTGCTAAGAAGCCGTGGCTCGACCCGTACACCACCGTTGCCGATCATCGCGAACGCTCCGATCAAGCCAACCGGCGTACAAGTAATCGACTGACCGAAACCGAACGTCGCCAACTGGAGCAAGTGCGCCGGTTCTTTGAAGTTCACACGACCGCGTAGCTCGCCAGGAACATGAAGGGTGCTCTTTCGAATCAACCCTAGCTTGTCCAGGTATTTGAGGAAGTTGTCTCTGCCGATTCGAGTTGCCCAAATCGCAGCAGAGACGTTGCAGCTTCGCGCTATGGCGTCCTTCGGCCTAATCGGTCCATGGGCTCGATTACCGTGGTGACTGTCGCAATGGATCTTGGTCGACGGCGTTGGGCGCCATTCGCCGCCACAGTCTATCGTCTCGTCCATTGACACTTTGCCGATGTCAAGCGCTTCCGCAAGAGTGAGGATTTTAAAGGTCGAGCCTGGTTCCAACTCGGCCATATAGGACGGGTTATAGCCAAACAAACCTTGACTTCCCGCCGCCCCGGATGGATCGAAGGACGGCCAGTTGGCCATTGCCAAGATCTCTCCGGTGTGTGGGTCCATCACGATGGCAGAGCCGTTGTCGGCATTGTTCGATGTCACTGCCTGCCGAATGGCCTGGGAAGCCAGAACCTGCAGATCGCTATCGAGTGTCAGCACGACATCCTGGCCGTCTGCCCGAGGCGAACTCCCGGCTTCCATCCGCATCGGAAGGAAGGCGCCTGTTCGGTCGGTGAGACCGATCTTGAGTCCGTCTTTGCCGGCAAGCTGAGTGTTCATGCTCCGCTCGAGACCGGTATAGACCTTCCCCTCTTTGTAGTCCTTGATTACGCCCACCAAGCAGGACGTCGCGTCACCGAGAGGACAAGTGCGCTGACCTGACTTCTTGAGCGATAGTCCGTCAGCGCGCCATCTGGACTTGAGAAGCGCGACGTCATGAAATCTGCTTGCTGGAATCGGCTCCAGCCAGGTCTTCGATTGCTTCGGCTCGCTGGCGAATCCGGCGAAGTCACTCGCCGGAAGCCCAGTCGCTTGCGACAACTCCATAAAGAACGCATCCGAGTGGGGAACGTGCTCAAAGTTGATCGTTAATGCATACGACTGGTCGTCTTGCGCAAGCGGCTTGCCGTCCGACGTGTAGATCGAGCCGCGTCGAGCGGCGTCCACATACCGGAGGTCGTATCGCTTCGAACTGCGAGCCAGTTTTAGAGTGGAGCTGCGCTCCCATGTCTGCAGCTTGATCTGGCTGAAGGCGGTCACCAGAAACAAGCTGCCCATACCGTAGGCAGCCCAGTTCAAACCAGGTAGGTGATGTGTAGGTTGCGACAAGGTCTTTAAGCCTTAGACGTTTGACCTAGCCCATCCGCTGGACGAAATCCGTGGGAAAGAGCCCATTCTTCTATCGCCGCCGCCCGGCGAAGAGAATCCAACCGAAGCTGAATCGCCCGCTCCTCCGCTATCGCGGTTTCTGAGCGCTTCTGGGCATCGATGCCCTGGGTTCGGCTTTGTTCGACAAGAAACTGCCCAGAAAGCGTACTGCCCACGTAAGTTGAGGCAAACACTAAGCCAAAGAGGAAGGTCTTGGTGACGACAAAGCGAGCAATGCGGATACCGACGCCGGATTTGGATTTGGCGGGCGCCTGGCTTGGCGTCGATATCGGGACTTCGATGACCGGTTGGCGAACCGGCTCCACCGGAGTACGGGGGTGAAGAATAACGGGAACATCGACTAGCGTCGACGACGTACGAGTGACTGGTCTATCAAGTAATGCGCTCATCCTAAGCTCCATTAGTCACCGAGACACATCATGCATCTCGGGTTCCTTCTATATTAAGTTAAAAATCTCCGAATTGCCCTAAGTTTTGCACTTCTACTTCTAGGATTCCTAGATATTTCGTCCGGAGTTGGCTGCAAGGGCTTTTTGAATAGGTCAAGATACCCGCCAGAGTCGGCGAGTTCCCGAAAGGCGTGTTTAGCTTGGCGGTCTTCGCCCGAATGATAACTAAGCACCACAAGCGTTCCCCCGGGAGCCAGGCACCGTGCCGCCTCCATGAGCGTGTCGTCGATTCCCTCCAATTCCGAGTTCACGGCGATCCTAACCGCCTGGAACGTGCGAGTCGCCGGGTGAATCCGTTTGTCGCGCGCGCCGGGAGGAACGGCGGCCAAGACCGCTTCCACCAGGTCATGCGTCGTCCGAAGTGGATGAGCTTTGCGGATCTCCACGATCTTCTTGCCGATCGCCTTACCCCAACGTTCATCGCCGTACTTGAACAAGATGTTCTCGATCTCCGTCGGCCCAAGCCGATTCAGCAACGCTGACGCCGGCTCGCCCCTACTTCGATCCATTCGCATATCGAGTGGACCGTCTTTGGAGAATGCGATCCCGCGGCTGGGATCGTCGATTTGAGCGCTGTTCAAACCCAGATCGAGGAGGATGCCATTCGGCACGAGTTTGTGTCGGCGCACGATCTCGGCGATCTGTCGGTAGTCGCTATGGCAGAAGTGTTTCTCCACATCCTCCACCTCCGAAAGCCTTTGCCGCCCAATTTCAAGCATTTCTTGGTCCCAGTCGATACCAAGCAATGTCCCGCCTGGACTTATCGCCTCAGCAAAAGCACGAGCGTGACCGGAAAGGCCCAAAGTGCCGTCCACGACGGTATCGCCGGCATTAAGTGCCAAGGCGCTTAACACTTCTCGCAACATAACGGGGTCGTGGCGAGGATCTCCCTGAGACGGACGGATTGGCATCATCGGTAATTGTCGCCTACATCATTGGGATGCCGACCGAACTCGCGATTGTTTTGTGCGGACCGCCATTTTCGGCTCAGCCTTTCATTTCGTTATAGGCGCTTACCATCTGCAGCCTCCGCTCTTTGTTGTACTCATCGGGCGCGGCTTCGTACTTGACATACTCTTCCGGGTCCCAGATCTCGATGCGGTCGCCACAACCGACGATTAGCACCTTCTCCTTCAGCTTGCCCATTTCCTGGAGCTTCTTGGGAATGACAACTCGGCCCTGTGGGTCGCAGCTCAGTTCGTCGTCGGCGCCGGCCAAGAGGAGGCGAGTGTACTTGAGCTTCCCTTGATTGTTCGGGGGATATCCGTTAATCTCCTTCATACGGGCGCGCCATCGCGCCTCAGGATAGGCACAGATGCAGCCGACCTCACCGAGCGCCATTGCGAAGGAATCGCCAAGCCGGTCGCGCTTTTTCTTGCTCAGAAGAATGCGCCCGCGGTTATCGATGGTCGCTTCATCGGTGCCGAGAATTTCCCGGAAGTCCGTATCGAGAAGCGCATCTTCGGCCATCTTCCAAAACCCGCGGCGAGATTTGGAGAGATGTGAAAGGCCGGTCCATCCGTGTACTCGGCCCCTCACTGAACCTTATCGGTTCCGCCCCAAAACGAAGATTCTCATCACCGTCCATGGCAATTCGTCTCATTCGTGGGTTTATTATAGGGCGACCGTGGGCAAAATCGGGCATTTCATGGGCAGAAATTAGGTGAAATATGGGAATTCGCATCGTGATTCTGCCCGAAGATAGACACATGTTTACTGAATTCGGAAAGGAATTAGCTAATACTTGCCCAGCATAGGCGGAACCGTACGAAAACGCCAGGAGCAAAGGGCCCAAAACGACTGTCACGCATGGCTAGCCGGTTGCAGTGCGCTCCGGAACTGCTCTTCGTAGAGATCCCTATAGATCCCCTCGCGCACCGAAAGCTCCTCGTGGGTTCCGATATCGGCGATCTCGCCGGCTTCCAATACAACGATTCGATCGGCATGAACGACTGAGGAAAGCCGGTGCGCGATAACAAACGTCGTACGCCCCTTCATCACCTCATCTAGCGCGTCTTGCACCCGAGCCTCTGTCTCGCCGTCCAAGGCGCTCGTCACATCGTCCAGAATCAGGATCTTGGGGTCGGTCACGAGGGCGCGCGCCAGCGCCAACCGCTGCTTCTGCCCTCCGCTTAGCTTGATACCGTCCTCGCCGATCATCGTCTGATAACCGTCCGGCAGGCTCATTACGAACTCGTGAAGGTCGGCCGCCTTGGCTGATGCTATCGCCTGGTGGTCGGTCGCGTCGCGGTTGCCGTACTTGATGTTCTCCATCAGGGTGACGCTGAAAAGGACGTTCTCCTGAGCCACCATGCTCACTTGCCTGCGCAGGGTTTCCAGTCGTACGTCGCGAAGGTCGAAACCGTCGACAAGGACTCGTCCCGCGGTCGGATCGTAAAATCGCATCAGCAGGTTCATGATCGTGGTCTTCCCTGCTCCGCTATGACCAACCAGGGCGATCACTTCGCCTGCCTTGATATCCAAGTTGACCGACTTTATGATTGGTTGCCCGTCGATATAGCCAAACGTAACGTTGTCAAATTGGACGCGACCTTTGATCGAGGGAAGAGGCAAGGCGTTTGTCTTGTCTTCGATCTCTGGCCGAGTATCAAGGGTTTCGAAAACGCGGTCCATAGCTGATACCGCCCATTGCATAGCCGTGTTGAAGTCGGCGACGCGCACGGCCGGGTTGAAAACAAAGCCGATGTAGAACGTCATGGCGACGAGCTTTCCAGTCGTCATCTGGTCATGTTGCACGAGCCACCCGCCGTATGCGTAGATCGCGCCAGTGCCCAATGCGCTGACTATTGCAGAGACAAGTCCCAATCGGCGGTTGAGATGGACCTGGGTCATGTCTACCGCGAATTTCGCGCGGACCTGGCCCATGAAAGTCGACCTCTCATGATTCTCTCGGACAAATGCCTTGACGACCGCAATGCCGGCGATCTTCTCCGCGAGCGTGCCAAGCATCTCATCGTACAAACGGCGCTGTTCGTTGCTGGTTTCTCGAATCTTCTTGAGAAACAGAAGGTAACTGACGACGTAGAAAGGCGTCAACACGAGAATGATCGTCGCGAGTCGCCATTCCAGGAAAAACAGCATTGCGAGAACGGCGACCAATGTGACCACGTCGCTGATGAACGTCACAAGTTGGCCCTGAATCAAGCCCTGAATGAGTTCGATATCGGCGGTGACGCGCGCCATTATCTTGCCGGTTTGGGTCTGGTTATGGAAGGCAAGGCTCAGACGCTGTAGATGCCGCCAAGTCGCGAATCGCAGGTCGAACACGAAACGGTGTCCAATCCACGTCACCGTGTAGGAGTTCGCATAGCTGAAGAGGTTTCTAAGCGCAACCACAAGCACGAGTGCGACCGATGCAAAGAGGAGAATTCTGGGCGCACTCTGATCTGCAACTTTATGAAGCGCTCTAGTGCGAGCTTCGACGGCAGGAGTGGGTTTTTGCTTGGCCAGTTTGCCGAGTTCGGCTTTGGCCGAAATCGCAGGGCGGATCGATCCGTCGATGGCAACCTGATAGAGACGAGGCGGCAAAATCTGCAGGAGCGTGACAACCAGCGTCATCACCACCGCAAGCAATACACGTCCTCGATACGGGCGCAGGAAACCCAGGGTGCGGCGAAACGATCGCACTGCTTAAGATACCGTGATGCAACGAATCGGTGAATCACGATTTGGGCCGGCAATGCCCCAAATCGAACCGGGCCCGCCATTCCATTCGAACCGCTAAGGATGTTTCGGGGCCACGCCCCTAATGCTTCGATCATTTGGGCGGCATGCTTTGAGGTCTCCCTTCCCCTATCAGAAGCTCCATAATGTCACTCGATGCAATCTCAACTGCTTGAAGCGCTTGCCGAACACGTTCTCGTCTACGACGGCGCGATGGGCACCCAGATTCAGGCGGCTACTCTCTCCGATGCCGACTTTGTGCTTCGAGCCGATCCACGACACAGCGACGTCGTCAATTTGGCAGCCGAAAGGCTAGGCGGCAAGCTTCTGGACGGCTGCAATGAAGTGCTGGTCTTTACGCGGCCAGAATCGGTCGAAGCGATCCATAGCGCATATTTCGACGCAGGCGCCGATCTCGTAGAGACCAACACATTTGGATCCACGTCAATCGTCCTCGCCGAGTACGACATTCAAGATCTCGTGTATGACGTGTCGTTGCAGGCGGCAAGAATCGCAAAGCGAGCGGCAGTGAGGCACTCGACCCCGGCAAAGCCCCGGTTTGTTGTGGGCGCACTGGGTCCCGGAACGAAGTTAGTATCGCTTGGTCAGACGTCCTGGGCTGAATTGGAGGCGACTTACTCAGAGTCCTTTCGCGGCCTTCTCGAAGGAGGCGCAGACGCGTTGCTCCTGGAGACCCTACAAGACCTACTGATGGTCAAGGCAGGAATCGTCGCAGCGGAACGGGCGATGGCCGATACAGGTCGAGCGGTTCCGCTTTTCGTTCAAGTGACGATGGAGCAAACGGGCACGATGCTCCTCGGCTCCGAGATCGGTGCAGCCCTCAATATGATCGAGTCTTTTCCCTCCGTCAAAGCGATTGGGCTGAATTGCGCGACTGGTCCGGTCGAGATGGCTCCCCACGTTCGATTCCTTGGCCAAAACTCGACGCGTCCGTTGGCAGTTCAGCCAAATGCCGGACTGCCTGTGATGGAGGGAGGAAAAGCCAAGTACAAGTTGACTCCCGACGAATTGGCCTCCCACCACGACAGGTTTGTGCGGGACCATGGCGTTGCGATGGTTGGAGGATGCTGCGGTACCACGCCGGCGCATATTCGAGCCGTGGCGACCGCGGTCGGCGGGAGGGCGCACGGCAACAACGCGCACTGGCAAAGGGTCCGCCATCTATTCCCTGGCTTCGATTTCGAGATGAAAACGGATGAGCAGTCGGAAGCGCTTTCGCTTGTCGGATGCTCAAGCCTCTACCAGTTTCAGCCGTACAAGCAAGACAGTTCAATCTTGATCGTAGGCGAGAAGACCAACGCCAACGGCTCAAAGGCCTTTCGAGAGATGCTGTCGGTCGAAAACTGGGAGGGCCTCACCGAGTTGGCCCGGGAGCTTGAGTCTGAAGGTTCTCACGTGCTCGATGTCTGCACCGCTTATGTTGGCAGGAACGAACTCCGGGACATGAAGACGCTCCTAAGCCACTATAACCGGCACGTCACGGTTCCGCTTATGGTCGACTCGACTGAGTGGCCAGTTGTCGAAGGGGCGCTCCAGTGCGTTGCCGGCAAACCGATCGTCAACAGCATCAACTTCGAGGACGGAGAGGCGCGTACCGACCGAGTTCTGGGCCTCTGCCGCAAATATGGCGCGGCAGTCGTAGCGCTGACCATCGATGAGAAGGGCATGGCGAAGACAGTGGACGAGAAAGTGGCCATCGCAGAGCGCATCCTTGCCAAGACGCGAACCTTTGGCCTACCCGATCACGATGTGTTTCTCGATTGCCTGACGTTCACGCTCGGATCCGGCGACGAGGAGTTTCGCGCCTCCGCCGAAGCGACAATTGAAGCGATCAGCACCGTCCGAAAGCTACATCCACGCGTAAACACTATTCTCGGCGTCTCCAACGTCAGCTTTGGTCTCAAGCCCTCCGCGCGCCAGGTATTGAACTCCGCATTCCTTCATTTCAGCCAGGAAGCCGGCCTAACGAGTGCGATTGTTCACTTCAGCAAAATCAAGCCGGCGAACCAGATCGATCCAGATGTCTGGCGGATTGCGTCCGACCTCGTCTACGACCGGCGGCAGTTCGCCATGCGCTAGAGCTCTGACGAGGACTTCAGGCGGCGGAACGGAGGGCCGCGGGGTACCCTTTTGCGATGCAAATCACAAGCCTTCTATTGCCGGTGATGCTGCTCCAGACCGGAGGGAAGCTGCAAATCACCGATTTGACCGCTGGGCATGGCCCGGCAGCGCACCCGGGTGACATCCTGGTGATGGACTACACGGGCAAGTTGACCAACGGCAAAGTGTTCGACAGCACTACTAAGCACGGAGGACAGCCTTTCCAGTTTATGCTTGGCGCCGGTGAAGTCATCAAGGGATGGGACAAAGGGATCGACGGAATGAAGGTAGGTGGTCACCGCCACCTGATCATTCCACCCTCGCTGGGATACGGCGACCAATCCATGGGGCCGGACCTGCCTGCCAACTCCACCCTCGTGTTCGACGTTCAGTTGCGCAAGATCCTAAGGGTCAAAACCGAAGTCACCAAACCTGGCTCGGGGCCCGAGGTCAAGTTCGGCAGTTCCGTGCAAGTCCACTATCTCGGCAAGTTCATTGATGGCAAGAAATTTGACAGCAGCTACGACCGGCACGAACCATTGGCGGTCACGGTTGGGCGTCGCGGGCTCATTCCCGGATTCACGCAGGGCCTTATCGGCATGAAAGTGGGCGAAAAGCGAACGGTAACAATTCCGCCGGACCTCGGATACGGCGCGCAAAAGGTCGGCCCGATCCCCGCAAACTCAACCCTCGTTTTCGATCTCGAGTTAGTAAAGATTCTCCCATGATCACAATTGAAGAACTAGCAGACGGCGCCGGTGAAACGGCAAAGGCGGGAAATACCGTCGATTTGAACTACAAAGGGACCTTCACAGATGGCCGTGTCTTCGACAGCGGTCGGTTCTCGTTCGCTATCGGATCCGGTCAGGTCATTCAGGGTTTCGATCTTGGTGTGACCGGTATGAAGGTCGGCGGTAAGCGGCGCATTACCGTTCCACCTGAGTTGGGCTACGGAGCAAGGGGCGCCGGTCCGATTCCGGGCAACACGACCCTCGTCTTCGAACTTGAGATCCTCAAGATTAAGTAGAAAAAGCAAAGCGTTCAAGGTCCGATGTACGGAAACCCTTGAACGCTTTATTTCTGCTCCAGCAAACGCGATAGCCGCGGTTACTTGGCGGCGGCTTTGTTTGCAGCTTTGGCGATGCGAGACTTGCGCCGCGCGGCCTGATTCTTGTGGATGATGCCTCGCTGGGCAGCCTTGTCCAGTGCGCTAACCGCTGATACCAAAGCAGCTTTGGTCGCTTCGACTTCGCCGGTTGCGGCAACGGTTCGGACCTTCTTCACATAGGTCTTGAGCGCGCTCTTAACGCTAACGTTACGAACTCGCTTCTTAGCGGTTCGGCGCATGTCCTTCTTGCTTGATTTCGTGTTTGCCATGATCTACTGAGTTCGATATTGTACCCGATTAGGCTCCAAGGAGCCAAATCGGGCTTTTGGGCTACTTCCGGACGAACTTCCTCTTCGTCTTGTCGAAGCCGAGTTCCACCTTCTTACTGTCGAAATGCCAGACCGGCGATCCCGACCTTTGGTAGAAGCATTGATAGCTCGAGAGGAGCGAGGCGACCAACCGGCGGCTAGACCGTCGGCAGACGTTGATTTCCGCCAACAAGGTCAGATAGTCCGCGCCCTTGGGCCAATGCCCCATTACGTCGATCAGGAGATCGAGGGTGCTCTTTTCGGCGCCGTCGGCTCCCAATTGGCGCAGTTCCTCCATTCGCTGGGCAGAAATAAACACCACCGGATCCGGCTGATCAAGCCAAGCGAATTCCAGTACGTTCGGCCGATTAGTCTTCGTCAGGGTGAAGACCGCACCGCTCTCAACGGGTTGCTCGTACCACCAGTCGATAAAGCCATAAAGCAGCCTAACGTCGTGGTTCAGCCAAACCTGCAGCTCCCGTCCGTTCGGATCGGAGAGAATGAACTCTTGGATTCCCGGCTTGGGGTCGACCCAATCTGTCGGCAGCTGGCACATCGGGAAGGTTCCCAATTCGCGATGGATCGATTTGAGTACCAACCGAACACCTTCAGGCATTGTCTTTGGCGCCGGCTGGATGTCCTCGTCGAGAACGTCCGTGGCAAGCGGGTGGCTCAAGAGCTTACGAAGCGAGGAGCTCAGGCCGTCGTCAGTCAACTCGATGTCGATCAACTCACCTTCCTCGTCGGTGATGAGAGAGGGAGTGAACTGGAACGGCTCAGGGACATCCGCAATGTACTCCGGATAGTCGCCGAGTTTTCGGAACCGGTCTCCGCCGACCCATTGGATGCTCGGGCTACTCTTGAGCGCAACCAGGATATTGATCAGGTCGTCTGGGAACGTCTTGTTGCCAATCGTGATCTCGTAGTTCTCTTCGAGTATCCGCGTCGCAGTCGAGGAATTCTCGCTCCGCAGGATCTTGTCCACGATTCTCTCAATATCTTCCGGCTTAACGTCGATTGGAGCGGCGTCATCCAGTTCGACGCTAGGCGCCAAGCGGTCGGCCAGCTTGATCGCGGTGGAAATCCATCTCCGCGTATCGGCTTCGGGGTGAATAACTCCGTCCGCGGCATATACGTAACCGGGAACCGATAGGGTCTTCGAGAAAAAGTCCCGGGCATCAAAGATAAGAACTGTTTTGGGATCCGCCGAGTTGACCGATGTAAAAGCAACTGCGCCAAGAACTTTGGTGCGAATCGGCGCCGCTTTGCGAACCGCTTCTTCCACCGCGCCGTCTGCACGCCAGTCGATGCTCTCAAGCTTAGCTCGGGCGACTTCCAACTCTTCATGAGTGACGCCGTTCAATGCGAGCGCCCGAGCAGGCAGTTCGTCAAGGGCCATAAAGCCCCAACTGGTCAAGGCGATCTCGTCTTTTGAGGTCAACACGAACATCTTGTCGCCGTCGACGATCCTTCGAATCATCGGCTCGACTTTGTCGGCCGTCGTTCTTCGCATTCGTGCGACTTCGGTGGATAGGATCTCCATTGAGACCGGACCGCCGAAGCGGTAAAGAACGATTGCCATTGCCTCAGCAAATGGCCTACCCTGCCCTTGCAGTCGGGCGGCGGGAATCCACTTCCGCTCATAATAAGCGAATCTGTCTGGGTTGGATGCGAGCAGTGAACGAACGGTAGCTAGGCCAATGCCTTCACCTGAAAGTTTGTCGGCAAGCTCACCTAGCTTGACAGCCGACTCCATTTCAGTCAGTTTTTCCAATATGAGGCGATCGACATATGACCGCGCGAACTCTTCTTCTGGCTTAATTGCGATTGGTTTGGCCAACGGGGCTCCTCGGGCGTCATAGGATGGACGCGGCCTTATAGTATGGCAGGCTCACCGGTCTGTTTTCCACAAAATGCCAACGCATAAACCATCGAAGGTTGTCGTAAGATAGAAATCGTAGGCGCCGGAGCCCTCCACTATGTCCAAAATGAAAGTCCTTCGAGCCTTTACCCTGATAGAGCTCCTTACTGTGATCGCGATCATCGCAATCTTGGCCGCGATACTGTTCCCTGCATTTGCCCGGGCAAAGGAGTCGGCGAAGAAGACTCAATGCCTTAGCAACCTGCGCCAGATCGGAAACGGCATCGTTCTATATATGGACGATTCCGATGGAATCTTCCCCCACGCGCTCGATGCGTCCGACAAGTTCGACCCCCAGATTTGGGCACAATTCCCTGATTACCAATCGCAGATTCCAACAATGCCGTTTCTGACCGATGTGCTGCAGCCCTATATAAAGAGCTACGACCTGTTCCACTGTCCTTCGGACTCGGGAACCGTCGTGCTGGATAGCCATTTTCCGGATTCGTTCGTTTCGTCGCCGACGATGTTCAGAACTTACGGCTCAAGTTACTTCTTCCGCACCGAGATCGCATTTCGCGCCTATACCGACTCGTCGTTCGAGTTGCCTGCGTCGACGAACGTCATGTTCGACGGCGCCGGTCATTGGCATGGAGACGGACGGGGCCTTCAACCGAACGACGATTTCGATACCGTCATCAACCTGCTGCACGGGTACCGCTACAACTGCCTATTCGGCGACTTCCATGTGAAGTCCCTCGCCTACGACCAGCTTCAAGCAGCCTGGGCGACCAAGCTCTGACAAGGGCAGGCGAGGAACAGGAAAGGCAATCAGGCTAGGTCGAACTCATCGGCTTGCTTGGGGATTGTCGTCTTCCAACCGAAGTCCTTTACGATCTTTGACTGGAGTGCCTCTTGCGCTACCGGCTCACCGTGGACGATGAATGTGTCCTTCGGCGGCTTCTTGAAGTTCCCGAGCCATTTGAGGATTTCGCCTTGATCGGCGTGGGCGGAAAGAGCGTTAACCTTTTCGATTCTCGCTCGCACATCCACAACCTCCCCATGAAGATGAACCTCTTTGGCGCCTTCGATCAGTCGTCTACCCAAGGTCCCCTCCGCCTGATAGCCGGTAAACAGCACAATGGTGTTCGGATTCGGCAGCCGATGTAGAAGATGATGGGTCACGCGCCCGCCGTTGGCCATACCGCTTCCGCTAACGATAACTATGGGTCCACGCTGAGAATTCAGGGCTTTACTGGTCTCGCGATCCCGAACGAAGTTGATGCCCTCAGGCTCGAGTTCGCTCCGACCCGCCTCGACCGACTTGACCATCTCTTCATCAAGCTCTTCTTTTGCCGCTTCATAAACATGGGTTACCGAAACGGCCATCGGCGAATCGATGTAGATCGGAATGCGAGGAATCCTTCCCTGGTCCTGAAGGACTCGGAAGTAGTAAAGAAGCTCCTGCGTTCGGCCGATCGCAAACGAAGGGATGATCAGGGCACCACCGCTCTCCATCGTGTCATGGATAATGGAGGCAATCTTCTGAAGCGGATCCTCATGGGAGTGCAGTCGATCCCCGTAGGTGCTCTCGATGACAAGATAGTCTGCAAACTCGATCGCGGTCGGATCCTTGATTATCGGCGTGTTGTATCGCCCGAGATCGCCTGACATCAGCAGATTCGTGCCGTCCTGAAAGACGATCTCTGCGAAAGCCGAACCCAAAATGTGTCCGGCAGTATGGAACCGGAATTGGGCGCGTCCGGGCAACTCGTGCCAATGGTTGTACTCAACGTGCTTGAACCACTTCAGGCACTGATATGCGTCCTTCTCGGTGTAAAGCGGGACCGTGGAGTGGTGATTTCCGGTACCGTGTTTATTCGAGAAGTGGGCATCTTCCTCCTGCAGCCGGCCACTATCCGGCAGAGAGATCTTGCATAGCTCGATCGTGGCTTTTGTGGCGTAGATCGGCCCCTCATACCCCTCGGCGACCAAACGCGGAATCCACCCGATGTGGTCCAGATGTGCATGAGTGATGATGACCGCGTCCAAATTGCTCGGCGGCACCGGCAACTCCTCCCAGTTTCGGTCGCGCAACTCGCGGCTTCCCTGAAACATGCCGCAGTCGACGAGCACTTTCTTGTTGTCGATGGAGATGAGGTGGCGGGAGCCGGTAACGGTTTCGGCTGCCCCATAGAAGCCGATGCTTTGTGCCATGTTTTGCAGTATACGTAGTTCCGGTTTGACTTCCCTGCTATACCTTTCTCATAATCGAAATCGCACCTTCTCGAATCCCACTCCCAAGGAAAATTACACATGATGACTCTGCATGGGGTTGACGTATTCATTCGTACCCCTGAAATTCCAGACCTACCGAAGAACCACGGTCCATTTGAGCTGATCCTTATATCGAACCGAGGCAGCCGCGTCTATCCGCCTCCTGCTCCTGCCATGGAACTCAGCGACTGGCAACAATGCCGCTTCCTGAGCAACGAAGTCGTTTCCGACTCGCAGATCGACGAGCTAGTACAACACCTTTCCGGCCTTGGCTGGCAGTGGACCAAGTGCCAGAAACTCTTCAAGATCGACGGGGACAACGCCTTCAGCCAACCGTACTAGCGAACGCTAACCGTCACCGATGCCCAGGATCGCCCCAGGTTAACGGTTACCGACGATTCCTATTCGCATCCCCACTTTAGGACCCCTTACACATGGCACACAAAGTTTGTTTAATTCGAGGAGATGGCGTCGGACCTGAGTTGGTCGCCGGCGTCGAGGTTATTTTCAAGGCCGCCAAGGTCGATATCGATTGGATCGACGTCGATGCCGGCCTCAAATGCGTGGAAGCAGGAAAGCCGATCGTTCCGGAAGAAACGGTCGCCAAGATCAAGGAGATTGGAGTTGGCCTCAAGGCGCCGATGACCACGCCGATCGGCAAGGGATCGGTCAGCCCGAACGTGACGTTGCGTAAGAAGCTCGACCTCTACGCATGCGTGCGCCCGGTGCGCTCGCTGCCCGGCATCAAGACTCCGTTCGACGGGCTGGACATCGTGATCTTCCGCGAGAACACCGAAGACCTATACACTCAGATCGAGTACATGGCCACCGAAACGGTCGCCCACTCGGTGAAGATCATCAGCGAGCAAGCGAGCGAGCAGATCATCCGGGCCGCCTTTGAATATGCCCGAGCCAACGGCCGCAAGAAGGTCGTCGGCGTCCACAAGGCCAACATCATGAAGATCGGCGACGGTCTATTTCTTCGAACGTTCAAGCGAGTCTCCGCCGAGTACCCAGACATCGAGAGCTGGGACAACATCGTGGACAACCAATGTATGCAGTTGGTGACCAAGTGGAAGCTGTATGACGTGCTTGTCATGCCAAACCTCTATGGCGACATCGTCTCTGACCTGGCGGCCGGAATGATGGGTGGCCTTGGCGTGGCTCCCGGCGCGAACTATGGCAAGAACTGCGCGCTCTTCGAAGCAGTCCACGGCTCCGCGCCGAAGTACACCGGCATGAACAAGGTCAACCCGACCGCCCTCCTTTTGTCCGGCACCCTCATGCTCGACCACCTCGGCGAGCACGCCGCTCGAGTCAACATCGAAGGCGCCTTGGAAGCAACCCTCTCCAAAGGTATCAAGACCTACGACCTAGGCGGTACCGCCACAACCAGCGGCTTCGCCGACGCCGTCGCCAGCGAAATGCGAGGCTGAGGAAAGGAGCGGGGGTGATGGAGTAGTGGAGATTGCCCCGGGCGAGTCTTCCATCACTCCATCACTCCATCACTCCATCACTCCATCACTCCGGTCCGCCCCTCGCCCCTCGCCCCGCGCGACGCGGCCCGCTACCGAACGACCACGGCGTTGAACGTCTTTTCTTCTGGTAGCTTGCACTCCGACTCCGTGCACGCTTGAAAGCTGACGACTACTTCGAACTCGGCCCCTGATTCTCTGCCAGGTATCTGAACGGTGAAGGGAATCTGAATCGTTCCCATGTACCGGTCGTCGGTCGCATCCGGGTACTGAACACTGTTTTCTACGCCTCGGATCGCGACCTTTGTGGGCGTCAGCCATCGAGCGGGAGGGTTCGAGGAGTTCAAGTGGAATCCATCCGGGACCACTATCGTGACCGTGCCGATTCCCGTGCCCGACGCATCGGCGACCAGTTCCCTTCCCGAGATCGAAACCTGAACCAAGAGTGTTGCGGGAACGACAGTCTCCGGCTCCTGAACGGCAACATCGAGATCGTCCTGTGCATCATCGACTTCGACCGGGATAGGCTCATCCAAGAACATGAGAGCGGTCGTGTAGAGCGACTCGGTCGCATTCGGCACGCGCTGCATCCAGCCTAGGAGCGACAATAGGCTTTCGCGTGCCAATTCGTCGATTCCAAGATGGGCCAAGCAGCGGATGGCGATCGCGTTGGCGCTTGGAATCGGCTGATCAAAGACCGGTTTGGTACGTCCAAACAGGTTCTCATGCCGGTCGGAGGTCGCAAAGAATCCGCCGTTCTCGCGATCGTAGAACTTCTCAACCATTTCTTCGCATAGGCGTCGCGCCTCACCCAAGAGAACGTCGGAAGGAATTGCTTGTGCGGGAAGCTCCCCTTGCGCCTCAAGCATGTCGTGGCATGTGGCAAGCCGAATAATCCCATAGACAAGGTAGGAGTAGTCCTCGAGATAAGCATCGCCTGAAGCAACGGATCCGACAACCTGATGAGGCAGCCTTCCATGCTTTCGTTCGGCCGTCATGATCGCGACGACCGCATTTTGAGCAAGTGGCCAAAGCGCGGCATCGGCGAGCGAACCGATCATCAAGCCGTTCCAACCCACCAGGCCCTTGTCGTCCAAACCTGGTCGAACACGTTGCTCGCGATAAAGCCGGAGCATCTCCAGTTCTTGCTCGAACTGGCCCGTCCGATCCTCTCTCAAATGAGGAATGTTTGCGCCCGATCGACGACCGGTGGATTCATCCTCGAAATTCCCCTCCACCTCAAAGCCGTACGAATCCAGGAAGACCGGCGCATGGTGCCGGAGGAGTTCGTGGATCTCGTCGACGGTCCAGACGTAGAACTTCCCCTCCTCTCCTTCGCTGTCGGCATCCTGGGCAGAGAAGAAGTACCCGTCCTCCGAGGTCATTTCCCTCAACAACCAGTCGATCAATCGCTGGGCGGCACGAGCAAACGTGTCGGCCAGTTCCGGCTCAAGCTCCGCACAGATACCGACCGCGAAGGCGAGGTTCGCCAACATTAGCGCGTTGTCGTACAGCATCTTCTCGAAGTGAGGCAGCAACCAACGCTCGTCAGTCGAATAACGGTGGAAACCTCCTCCAACGTGGTCGTGGATGCCTCCGAACACCATACTTCGAAGCGTCAACAGAGCAGCCGACACGGCCGCCTCTTGAGTCTCGGTATCCGCCGACTCGAGCGTCGCATATCGGAGTAGGAGTTCGATCGCCGTATGCGGCGGGAATTTGGGGGCCTTGCCGAAGCCGCCGTTCTGCGGGTCAAAGTCGGCGAGTTGAGTCCGAATCGCATCAGCCACAAAGTCCATCGAAAGGGCCACCGTCGACTCCGGCACGGTTCTGGCCAAGGTTTCACGCAGGGCGTCAGTCATCTGCACCGCGGTGTCTTCGACCATTTTCCGCTGAGCCTGCCATGCCATGGCCACCTGCCGGCAGACGCTTCGGAAGCCAGGATGATTGCCTCGGTCTTCTTTCGGCCAATAGGTGCCGGCAATAAAGGGCCGTCGATCGGGCGTCAGGAACAGGCTCATGGGCCAGCCTCCACGGCCGGTCATTAACTGAACCGCCGTCATATAGGCTTCGTCGACGTCGGGCCGCTCCTCGCGGTCTACTTTGATGCAGACGAACTCCCGATTCAGCAACTCGCCGATCTCGGGATCCTCGAACGACTCGTGCGCCATGACGTGGCACCAATGGCATGAGGAGTAACCGACGCTCAGGAACACCGGGCGATCGGTTTCGCGCGCCACCTCGAATGCTTCGTCACCCCATGGAAACCAATCGATCGGGTTATCGGCATGCTGAAGCAAGTAAGGCGAGGTCTCGGAGGCAAGTCGATTGGGCACCGCTCAGTTTATCTCCTCTGATCCCTCGTTGCCTTTGCCCCGAAGCGTCGATTCCCTATCGGATTTTGCCCTTAACGTAACCTGCTGGCATAATTCTCTGTAATATAGAGAAAAGCCGTGGTGTACCTAATGCTTCTGTTTATTGGGTCCCTGGGATTCGTGTCCATGACGGTCCTCGGCTTTCTACACGGTGGAGGCGGCGCCCGGGCCGGAAGTCACCCCCTTTCGGGACATTCTCATGCATTAAGCGGTCACGTACATGCGACTGGAGGATCGGCTCATGGTGCGCTTGCCCACGGAGCTCAGGCTCATACCGCCGGTCACGCTGGCAAAGGGGGCGCACCGGGCCAACAGCCGGCGATATCGAGTACCAAAGGCAGCCTGCTTCTCAGCGTCCTGGCGGTTTCGCCCTTGGACGTATTTAGTTTCGCCGTGGGTGCGGGCGCGGTAGGATTGGCCTTCCGCCACATGCTTGGCGGTACCCCTCAGGCCATTGCAGCCGTAGTTGGAGCGCTCGTGTTCGATTACGGAATCGTCAAGCCAATGATGGCCAACCTCCTTCGATTCTCATCGTCCCCAAGCGCAGGTCTTGAGGGTCAAGTTGCTCACGTCGCCACGGCAGTTACGCATTTCGACACCTCCGGTCGCGGTCTGGTCCGCATTCAGATGGACGGTCAGATTTCTCAGCTTCTCGCAACAATCGATAACGCCGAACTCCACCGCGGCGTCCAAGTCAACAAGGGTGACGAGGTGGTCGTCATCGAGGTCGACGCGCTAAAGAACACCTGCCGCGTCACGCGCGAATTGGCAGAGTGACAAAACAGGAGCGCACCAATCATGCCTGACACCTTTATACTTCCATCCGTAGTTATTGTAGTAGTAATACTGCTCATACCGTTAATAATCAGCAGATTCTTGCGGACGGTAGACGCAGGAACTATCCGCCTTGTGAGTTGGCTCAAGGGCGGCACCATTATCTACAAAGGCCCGGGTAAGTCGATTGAGATTCCGCTCATGACTACCGGCACCACCATACCGGCCAAGGCGATCAACATCGATCTCGATATCGCCGACCAAACCGCCGACGTGGATCGAAATGGGCAGCCGCGTCCAATCAAGGTACGCGTTCTGGCAAGCGCGATCGTCAGCGTTGGAGATGCCAACGAAATGATCAAGACGGCAGCGAACCGGTTCTTCGCCAAGCCGGACTCCGAGCAGACTGGAACCCTCACCGACCTCCTAACATCGACCGGTCGACGTGCGATCAACCTACTGCACCACGACGAATTGTTCAATGCCAAGGCCAGCTATCCAGTGGATGCGTCCGAAGTCCCCAGCCCGCTCGTGAAACCGCTTCCAAGCGCTGTACTGGCGGCCGACGACGATGATCGGTTAGCGATCATCATCAAGAGCGCATGTTCGCGCGAGTTGCAGGACCTTGGACTCGTTTTCAACTCGCTCAACATTAAGGAAGTGCAAAGCGAGGTCGCTGATGCGCGACGCCGGCAGTCGGCAGTTGAAGCAAAGGCCAACGCCGACATCGTTCAAGCCGACCAGGAGCGACGAGCCCGAGAAGCCCAATTGGGAGCCGAACAGGCCGTCAACGACAAGCAGCGCGAACTCGAGCAGAGACGCGCCGAGAACGCGGCAATCATCGCTCAAGCCGAGACGAAGAAGCAGGACTCGCTCGCTGAGCTGAGAACCGCCGAGCTAAAGGCGACTCAGATCGCCCAGGCGATCGCCGACGCTGAGAAGATGAAAGTCAATGCCGCTGCCATGGCGGACGCCGAAGCCATTCGGTTGCGCCGAGTCGCCGAAGCTCAAGCTGACGCCATCCGCGCCGTCAACGCGGCGATTGCCGAGGGCGGCGACGCTTACCTGACTCTCCGGCAACTCGAGATGCTCCCTCAGATCGCACCGGCGATCGCGGGCGCGTTGGCCCAAGCAAGAATAGTCAACATTTCCAGCGACGGCAGATCGGCCGCCGGCGGAGCGACCGACCAGATCACTGGCGTGATCCAAACGGTATTGGCCGCCCAACTCGTTAACGGCTCGCTCAGGCTGGACGCCCCCATCCCGGCTCCCCTTCCGGCCCAGGCCGGAAGCGCTACCGACGGCGCTGTCAAGGATATACCTACCGCTCCTGCGGATGCTCCTCTTCCGACTCCAGTCGCCGAGCGCCCCGTTGCTTCGCCAAAGATCGTTCCGCCAACGCCAATCCGGCCCCCGCTTCGTAAGGAGAATCCGCAACAGTGAGCAACCGCCCCGTTATCGTCGTCGCCGCCGCAATCGGATCACTTGCCGCAGCCATCGCAGTGGTGAAGCTCCTAGAGTGCCCAGTCGTCCGTCGACGACTGGGCCTGCCGGAGAACCCAAAGAGCGAAGGGACCTCGGAATGCCCTGCTCTGCCTACGAAATACCAGTCAGAATAGCCCTTTGCCGCTTCTGCGTTAAGTTCCCGCCATTCGACGGCACTTCCCGGCGAACCCGGTAGTAAACTCGGTCTCCCAGAGAGGGGAATTACGAATGGCGGGAAATACAAATGGCACGATACGCGCTGCTGTACTCGGTTACGGCGGCGCTTTTTCAATGGGCAAGTATCACGGCGAGATGATGAACAAGGCGGGGATGCAGACAGTCGCCGCGTGCGATCTCGATCCGGCTCGAATGGTCACGGCGGAACTGGACTTCCCGGGCATCCGCACCTACACCGATCCGGAGAAGCTTTACGCAGACCCAGATGTCGATCTAATCGTCGTCATCCTTCCGCATAATCTCCATGCTCCCGCCGCGATCAAGGCGGCGCAAAATGGCAAACATGTGGTGGTCGAAAAGCCAATGTGCATTAGCGTGGCAGAAGCGGACGCGATGATCGAGGCCGCGAAGGCGAACAACGTCATGCTTTCGATCTTTCACAACCGGAGGTGGGACGGCGATTTCATGACCATCCGCGAACTGATCGAGACCGGGATGATCGGCAACGTGTTCCACATCGAGGCAGCGATGGGCCATATGGGCCGGCCAGGTGACTGGTGGCGGTCCGATAAGAAAATCTCGGGCGGCGCGCTTTTCGACTGGGGCGCCCATATCATCGATTGGACGCTGCACTATTTGCCCAAGCCGGTCATCGGGGTGGACGGTTTCTACCAAAAGCTGCGCTGGTTCGATCACTCGAATGAGGACCACACCGAGTTGATCATGCGCTTCGAAGGCGGAGCAAGGGCCTCCGTCGAGATTTCGAGCCTCGCCGCCGCCGGCAAGGCTCGTTGGCGAATTCTCGGCACCAAGGGCGCAATCGTGATGAATAGCTGGGACAAGATCGAAGTCTCGGTCGATCACGACGGCTACATCGCCAAGTTCGAGGCGCCGGTGAAGAAGACGAACCAGCAAGCCTACTACGATAACATCGCCGGCCACTTGACGAGGGGCGAAGATCTTGTCGTCACGGCCGAAGGGGGACGGCGAATCATTGCAATGATCGAAGCCGCCGAACAATCCAGCATCGCCGGTCACACGGTGAAGCCCGCATACGCTTGATGGCCGAACCTCACGCTCTCCTGAAGGTGATGACCTTCAATATCCGATATGGGACCGCCGAAGACGGTCCCAACTCTTGGGCATTCCGACGTGACTCGGCCCTGCAGTTGCTCCGAGACTCCGATTGCGCGGTGATCGGCATGCAGGAAGTGCTCGCGGGACAGCTCAATGAGATCCTCTCGGAACTTCCATACATGCGTTCGATCGGGGTTGGACGCGACGACGGAGCCGCCGAAGGCGAATTCAACCCGATCCTGTACGACGCTCGAATGGTCGAGTTGATCGATTCGGAGACGTTCTGGTTCTCCGACACTCCGCAAATACCTGGGTCGTCTACCTGGGGAAACATCAACATCCGGATCTGCACTCGCGGGTCATTCCTATTTGGGGGCCGGGAGTTCGAGATATACAACCTGCACATCGATCACGAGGTCGAACTGAGCAGGCAAAAGAGCATCGAGCTTCTAGCGCAACGAGTCGCATCCTCACCCCTTGACAGACCCGTTCTCGTAACAGGCGATTTCAATGCAGGCGAAGCTTCCGAACCGGTTGCGATGATGCACGCAGCAGGCTTCGTCGACACGTACCGGTCGATTTATACCGATCTCGCCGAATCCGCGACCTACCACGGATGGGCCGACCTGTACGATGGCGAGAAGATCGACTATATCTTCGCAATGGGCGAAGTCGAAGTGATCGATGCCGCCATCGTCCGCGACAAGCCCTTTAGTAGGTTCCCTTCCGACCATTACGCGGTTACGGCAGTCGTGCGCTAGGCGCGCTGCGACTCGGACGAACGGTATGGCTGATCAGCTCGCGCCCCGAGGCCCCCGCCCTGCCTGTTGGGTCAGAACCTGCAGCGTCTGACTGAACACATCCTTCTCGCTCACCCCGTAGACTTGTCGCAGCATTTCGTCGGCCGGCGAGCGGCCGGCGAGGGTACGTTTGAGTTCGGACCAATTGGAGTTCTCGGCGAAGGCCCGGAGAAGGCGGCCCAGGGTTGCCTCTCCGCCACGGGAGCGAAGAAAGTAGCCGATGGCGGCAGATTGGCTATAGGCGAGCGACCGAGCCGCGAATCGAGCAGGGTCGTGACGATCGTCGAATGCGGAATCGAGATCGGTCGGATTCTGCCACGGAGCTTGTCCGGCTGCGAAAAGATGCCAGTCCCTGCTGCGATCGGTGCGCTCGGCCACCATTGTGATCGCCTCATGGAGGTAAGTCGTCGCTTTTCCCTGCGAGAGGTTCAGCACCATCACGTGAGCATATTCGTGACGAATTACCGCCTGCAGCATGGGAGGATGAACCGTCGCACCCCTCGGAATACAAATCTTGTCATAGGGGTACTTATCCATCATGTAGCCGGCACGCCCTACTGTCCAGGGTGCATCAGTCTCTTCGGCAAGGACGGAAACCAGAGTATCGGCTCCTTCCGGCCAATTGAAGCGCTGCCGGACCTCGGCACAGGCTTGAAGCACGTCGGAAGTCGCTCTTTCTGGGTCATCGATCTCGTTCGGCACGATCTCAAGGGAGATTCGGTCCCCAATCTCGGCAATCGTGCCTTTCTCCCTGGTCACCGCCTCCGACTCGATCAGGCGGAACATCCACTCATGAAAGGGAGCCGTCACACCAAGTTCGGTGGCAAAGGCGAACGCTTCGGCAAGCCGATCCCAATAGTAGGCATCGACGGCGACCTTCCAGACGCCGGCAGACGAACCGACGGCCAGTCCCGAGATGTTTCTCGCCCATTCTCGGTGGCTGGGCGGCGTCGGTTGGTCCATTTTAGGAAGAGCTGCAGTGAATCGGGAAGCGAGAGCAAAGATTGATCACGCCTTGGCGGACAGATGCGATCGTCGATTCGACTTCGAGGTCGGCCAATAGAGTCGCGATCAGGTCAGCGACGATAGCCATCTCCGGTTCCTTCATCCCCCTGGTCGTAAGCGCCGGAGTGCCAAGTCGGATTCCACTCGTGATCAGAGGGGACTTGTCGTCGAATGGCACAGCGTTCTTATTACAGGTGATGTTCGCCTTATCTAGCGCGAGTTGGGCAGCCTTTCCGGTGAGTCCCTTGTTGCGGAGGTCGATGAGCATCAGGTGGTTGTCGGTGCCGCCCGAGATGATGTGGAAGCCTTTTGCCGTCAAGGCGTCGGACAATGCCTGGGCGTTGGCGATGATCTGCCTGGCATATTCGGAGAATCGGTCGGTCAGGTTCTCGCCGAAGCCAACCGCTTTTGCCGCGATGACGTGCATCAAAGGTCCGCCCTGAATGCCCGGAATCACCATACTATCCAAAAGCTCGGAGATCATCTTGGTGCGCCCGCTCTTGGGAGCGACGATGCCGAATGGGTTCTCGAAGTCCTCGCCAACCAGGATCATTCCTCCCCTCGGCCCGCGAAGGGTCTTGTGAGTCGTGGTTGTCACCACATGGGCATGCGGGATCGGACTCGGAAGGAGCCCCTTGGCGATGAGGCCGGCGGGATGAGCAATATCGGCGAAGAGAAACGCCCCGACCGAGTCTGCAATCTCTCGGAACGTCTTGTAGTCGATCTCGCGCGAGTAGGCGCTTGCCCCGACCGTGATCATCTTGGGACGCACCTGTTTGGCCGTCTCGGCAACCTTGTCGTAATCGATTCGCTCGGTCTGGGGGTCGATTCCATAGGGCATGAATTTATAGAGTTGCCCGGAGAAGTTGACCATCGAACCGTGGGTCAAATGTCCACCTTGAGACAGATCCATCCCCATGACGGTGTCGCCCGGTTTTAGGAAGGTGAAGTACACCGCCATGTTGGCCTGACTGCCCGAATGAGGCTGGACGTTGACGTACTTCGCTCCAAATAGCTCCTTCGCGCGGTCCCGAGCGAGATTTTCAACTTCGTCGACGACCTCGCAACCGCCGTAGTAGCGAGCCCCGGGGTACCCCTCGGCGTATTTGTCGGTCAAGACGCTCATCATCGCCTGCCGAACCGCCGTGCTGGCGATGTTCTCGCTGGCGATCAACTCCAGGTTATGCTCCTGGCGCGCCTCTTCCTTCGCTATCAAAGCCGACAGCACAGGATCCGACTCAGACAAGGCTACTCGATGCGCCGCAACGGCAGAGGAGGAATACATGCCCTATTATGTGTCGTCGCCCATCCCATTCGCCGCCCCCTAGGTAGTCGCTTGTCAGCCCCCGCAGGGTCGAGCCCCTACGAGCGAATGGCATCAGCATGGAACGGGAACAAAACAGCCCTGTAAGGGTGAGAGCAACATAGCGAAGGGTGACCGCCCTGGTATCAGGTAGCCGCGTGACTATTCGATGTCCCAACGTGGTCGGCGATGTAATGCGGCCCCAACGGGGCGACCCACCTGCCAGCAAGGGCGCTAGCCAAATACCGTTCAGATTACGATCTTGCCGCGAGAGTTTAGGGCGGAACTCGTTCCGGATATCCCGCACGGATTGCATATGCTAGCCTCGGGTTGGCGTTCCGTCGCTTGCCCGGGGTTAGCCGGCGGTGGCCTACAATTCCGTCCTGAAGGGACGGTCTCGACGGCCGCTCGAGGTCAACGACAAGGGCGTACGCATCCGACTCCAATGCCGTCGAACCGTCCCTTACAGGGCCGGATAGCGATCACCAGGGCTGCCGCCCTTCGCTGGCAAGGGCTCGCCCCGTTGGGGCTGACAGTCAATCGCCTCGTTCCGTGCCGACGGTTACCAGGAACCAGGCCTCATGCCCTACCTTGGCGGGGACTCGCCCTCTTCGGTGCTACGTCTTAGAGGAGTACTTGGGCCAGGATTTGGGGAACGTTAGCTTGCCTTTGTAGACCGGATCGGGGTCGATGATGACGGGCGGGTCTAGCTCGGCAAGCATTTGGGTCACCGTCTTGATCTGGTAGCCATCCTTTTTCAGGGCAGCGAACATCTTGGGGAGCGCTCGTGCAGTGACAGGGTTGTCGTGGAGCAGGATGATCTCTCCCGGCTTGACGTTGTCGATGACCCGCTGGGCGACCTCGTCCGGCGTCGTGTGAATCTCCGCGATTTCCTCGGGAGTGAGTTGACCGGACGCCTTGGGGACAAAATCCTTGGCCCCGACGTTCCAGCCGACCGTCGTGTATCCCATCCGCTTTGCAAGCAACAGAGTGTCGTGCTTGAACCGCATTCCGGGCGGACGAAGCAAGGCGGGCCGGCGGCCGCATGCGCGCTCGATGTTGGTCGCGCAATTCTCGATCTCGGCCCTCACGTTCTTGATCGGCAATGTATCGAGCCGCAAGTGGTCCTGCGTATGGTTACCGACCTCATTTCCCTCGTCGATCATCCGCTTGACGAGTTCTGGGTGCTGCTTGACCCGTATGCCGACTACGAAGAACGTTGCATGAAGTCCCTCGTTCTTCAAAGCGTCCAGAATCTCGGCGGCGCTGCTCTCATGGGGTCCGTCGTCGAATGTGAAGCAAACATCCCGGTGCTTGCGGCTCCCCCGCATGAAGTAGGCGACTTCCGGCTTATAGGTCTCCAGTCCGAAGAACCGGTCGTACCAGTATGCGACGCTGAGCGCGTTGTGGATGCCACCGGCTTCCTTCCTCAGCCAGAACAACCCACCGACCAGCACGATCGCTACAACCGCCAGAATGGCCAGTTTGTTAGATTTGGACTTCTTGCCTGAATTCATGAGATGGACACTCTGAGAGAAGACGTTTGGCGGCGTCACCGAGCCGCACTAACACAAAAACAGGAACCCGTGTAGACGGGTTCCTGAGTCCTTTTGCTGAAGAAGTGGCTTACTTCTTGCCTTGGTTGGCCATCTGCTGGCCGTATCGGCGCATGAACTTTTCGACCCGTCCCGCGGTGTCGACCAGCTTCTTCTGGCCGGTGTAGAACGGATGGCTGAAAGCGCTGATATCTACCGGGATGACTGAGCACTCAATGCCGTCGATCACCTTGGTGTTGTTTGTTCGGTGGGTCGAAACGCCCACCCACTCGTGATCGCCGTCCACGAACACGACCGGATACGTCGCTGGGTGAATTCCTTCTTTCATCTTGCTGCCTGCTTTACGAACATACATTCTGGCATTTTTGACCCAACGAACGCAACGGCGGCGAGCCCCTTACGCAGGCGTTGCCCTGTCAAGCGGAGTCGACTCATAGAGCGGAATGACCTCATCTGGCTTGCCTATCATTCTGATCTGGCCCTGATGAAGCCAAACGCAGCGGTCCGCAACCCGGCGAACCGCCTGCATGTTGTGTGAAACGAACAGGATCGTTCCGCCGTTTGCCCGAAATTCATCGATCTTTGCGAAACACTTCCGCTCGAAGTCGAAATCGCCGACAGCAAGGACCTCGTCGACCAAGAGGATTTCCGCGTCGACGTGGATCGCGATCGCAAATCCGAGCCGAGCGAGCATTCCGCTCGAAAAGGTGCGTGTCGGCGCAGTCACATGGTCCCTCAACTCAGAGAACTCCACGATCCGATCTACCCTCTCTGCAACCTCCTTCCGGGTCAGACCGAGAATGATCGAGTTGAAGTAGATGTTTTCAAGCCCCGTGAGGTCCGGGTGGAAGCCGGCGCCAAGTTCAAGCAGAGGGGCAACCCGCCCATGAATCGACACCGAACCAGCCGTTGGCTTGTAGACCCGGGCAAGCAAGGAAAGCAAGGTGCTCTTCCCGGCACCGTTACGACCAACTACGGCGACGCACTCCCCACGGGCAACGTCGAAGGAAATCCCCCTCAACACCTTATACTCGGTTCTCTGCCGCCGCTTCCACCATAGAAGCGCGGTCTTCAGCGAGTTGGCGCCGGAGGTGTTCACGTTGAACTGCTTGGAGAGTTCGGAAACGACGATCGCAGGCTTCGACATCCTAGGGTCGCTCCACGAATCGCCACTTGAGCTTGTTGAACGTCGAATAGCCAGTGACTAGAATGACCACCGAAACGAATGCCGCCCACCAGACATAGCGCCAATCGAGCGGCAACGGGTCGACCATCTGGCCGTTGACCGGCACCTTGATCGGGGCGATTAGCAACTTGCGGTAGGCATTGGACAGGGCGAACACCGGGTTGAGGTTCATCAACATGTACAGCCTTCCACCCCACTGGATGTTCAGCGTGCTATTGGCCACCCGCTCCTCGAAGTAGAGAATCGGGCACATGAAGAACATCAAGTAAGTCAACACACCGACCAGGTACTTGATGTCCTCATAGAACGTGTTGAAGGCGCTGATATAGAAGCTGAGGCCGAGGGACAGGGCCAGGTTGATCAACAGAAGCAGCGGTAGATAGATCGACGTCCACTGGAACGGCCAAACGCCCGGATGCACCAGATAGACGACCGTCATGAACAGGAAGAACATCAACAGCGCCATCAGCAGGTGAATGAAGTTGCTGATGACCGATGCGATCGGCAGGATCTCCCGCGGAAGGTAGATCTTCTTGATGAGCGGCATCGCGATCAAGATCGTCTGAGCCGAATCCATCAGGCAAAGCTGGAAGAACGTGAACGGTAGGTATGCGGCAAGGATGTAAGCGGTCGCACTGTGAACCTGGTCGTTTCCGAGGAAGTTCTGAAAGATGAAGCTCATCACCAAGACGGTGATCAGCGGGTTAAGCATCGACCAGAGAAACCCAAGCGCGGAGTTCTTGTAGCGGATCTTAATCTCGCGCTGGACCATTGTGAGCAAGAGCTCCCGGAACTTCCAGAGTTCCTTGAGTTCGCTCAGCATTGGCGGATTCTACCTTCGCTGGCCCCTGGGCCTTCGCGGCAATCACATTTATCCATAGATGAAGGTCAGTTCGCGCCGGAACGATACCGCCAATTCCGTCCGGAAAATACTCAGCCGGCACCGAGACAGTTCGAATCCCGCCGGCGCGCATTCCAGGAAGAGCAACCGAAACGAGCGGATCGGAGTTCCTCATGCCCACGATTAGCGTATAGGGCAAGCCGCGCTTGGTCGAGTTCGCAATCTCCCGATTCAAGGAATCCCATACGCGGTACTGAATCGTGATCTTGTCGCCTGCCTCAAGTAGCTTCCCTCCTCCGATATGATCGTCTGATACGACGACACCGTTAGGCGCCCTGACATCGGCTTGCGGAGCCTGGATCGAGGCATTTTGAGTGGCGAGAACGGCAACAAGAGTTCCTAGGATCACGGCAGGTGTATCTTAGGGACGATGGACCATGCCGAAGTGATGTTGGTCGGAAGCGCAAATGTGGACTTGGTCGTGCGCGCACCCCGATTTCCGATGCCTGGCGAAACCGTTCCGGGCTCAACCTTCCAGACATTCACGGGAGGAAAGGGCGCCAACCAATCCGTCGCAGTCGCCAAACTCGGAGGCAAATGCGGCTTAGTCGGTAAGGTCGGAACGGACGGGTTCGGCGACCAACTGATCGCCAGTCTCCGCGAGAGCGGCGTTGACTGCAAGTGCGTACTTAGGGAAGACGCCCATGCGACCGGTGTGGCAATGATCACCCTCGACGATTCCGGCCAGAATACGATCGTTGTCGCCCCGGGAACCAACGCTCTCGTCTCCGCGGAGGAGGTCACGACAGCCCTGGGCAACGTGGAGTTCCCCGTGCTGCTTGCCCAATTGGAAGTGCCGCTCGACGCAGTCATGGCCGCCGCGAACTTCGCTTCGGGCCGGACATTCATTCTGAATCCGGCGCCTGCGCGGCAAGTGCCGGATGAGTTGCTGTCCAAAATCGACTATTTGACTCCGAATGAGACGGAAACCAGGATACTGACCGGCATCCTGCCAACGGATGACGGGACTTGCATTCAAGCAGCTCAGGTTCTGCTGGATCGTGGGGTCCGAAACGTTGTGATCACGCTTGGGGCGAGTGGCTGCTTCCTGGCAAATCGCATGGGTGGCCGGCACTTCCCCTCTATTCCGGTTACCGTTGTGGACACTACCGCAGCGGGAGACGCCTTCAACGGCGCTCTTGCCCGGTTCCTCGCTAAGGGCGAATCCATCGATCGAGCGATTCACCTTGCCAACGTTACGGGCGCCCTCTGTGTCACCAAAATGGGCGCACAAGCATCCATGCCCTCCCTGGCCGAAGTCCTTGCCCGCGCGTAGTTCGGAACACGATCCATGCGGCAGGCACCGAAAAACGACTCGATACGAGTAGGTTTGGCGGCAAAATGGGTGCGCCACCGTCATTAGCCAGGGGCCCATTCTCGCCCTCCGAGGAGGGATGCCGTAGGCAGAGAGGGGGCTGATACGAAATTAAAGAAGTCTGATTCAGCTAACGGAATTTCCGGACAAATGGACATCTGGCGTAACGCGGATTATCCCCCTGCCGTGTCGGGGTGCGACATCTTCGCCTCGGAGGGAATAGGTGTGGACGTGTGCCAAGCCGAGTCAGCGGCTCGCCAATCGGCCGTTTAGACGGGCCACTTCGGCGCCCCCCCACATCGCCGGCTTCCAACAAAATGTAACGACAACGTCATAAGTCCAGATCGAATTCACTGATCGCCCGATCAGACACGGCATCTATGAGACAAGCAGCCATAATGGGAAATGAGAAAGTGGGGCGGCTTGATCGCCAGATATGGGGCTCGCCTTGCGATTTCGCAATCGGTTGAACCAGTTACGTTGTACGAAGGCGATACGCCGCTGATTCCTGCTCCACGGCTTGGCGATGCCGTTGTTCCGGGCGGACAGCTGTTCCTCAAGTACGAGGGGCTAAACCCGACCGGCTCATTTAAGGACCGCGGAATGACGACCGCGATCACGCAAGCGGTGGCAGATGGAGCTCGGTCCGTCGTGTGCGCAAGCACCGGAAACACGGCAGCCTCGGCCGCGGCCTACGCGGCACGAGCCGGCCTCAAGTGCATTGTTCTGATTCCGGATGGAAAGATCGCCCTCGGTAAGCTCGCGGGGGCAGTGGCGTATGGGGCACGGGTAATCGCAGTCAAAGGCTCCTTCGACGACGGGCTGCGCATGGTCCGCGAAGCTTCGGAGCGGGCTCCGGTGGCCCTCGTGAATTCAGTCAATCCGGCAAGGTTGCAGGGCCAGAAGACGGCGGCGTGGGAGGTCACCGAACAACTTGGCCAAGCGCCCGACTGGCTCTGCCTTCCAATCGGAAACGCAGGCAACATCACCGCCTATTGGCTCGGGTTTTGCGAAGACGAAAAGGGCCTTCCCCGCCTACTCGGCGCCCAGGCCGCCGGCGCTGCCCCGCTGATCCAGGGGAAGCAGATCAAAAACCCCGAAACGCGGGCGACCGCGATACGTATCGGCAACCCGGCCCGGTGGCAAGAGGCGGTCTCCGCCCTCGAACGCTCGAACGGACACGTACTTTCCGTGACGGACGATGAGATCTTCGCCGCGTATCACATGACTGCCAGGTTGGAAGGCATCTTCTGCGAGCCTTCCTCGGCGGCGGGCGTTGCCGGACTGATCAAGTCGGTCGCGTCCGGCAAAGTCAACCCCGAGGGAAAGAGATTCGTTTGTGTCTTGACCGGTCACGGGCTGAAAGACCCCGATTCGGCCGTCGACGGCGCAGAACGTCCCATCAGCATTGCTCCGACTACCGCTGCCTTCCTTGAGGTGTTGGGAGTATGATCCGAGTTCGCATTCCCGCCACCACTGCCAATCTGGGTCCCGGATTCGATTGCATGGGCCTGGCATTGGACCTCTGGAACAGCTTCGAACTGCACGTCGGCGCTGGAGAAGGCGTCGAGGTTGAATCGCATGGAGAAGGCTCAGCCGATCTGCCTCGCGACGCGACGAACCTGACAGCAGCCGTGTTCCTCGACGAAGTCCGTGCACGCGGCCTTGAGGCGCCCGAACGATTCCGCATCGTGTGCCATAACACGATCCCCTGCGCTAGCGGATTGGGATCCAGTTCGACCGCGACCCTTGCCGGCCTAACCTTTGCCGAAGCGTTCTCGCTTCATGCGGTAGGCAAGGATCCAGCCGAGATCGACCGGAACGCGGTCCTTGCGAGAGCCGTCGCAATCGAGGGTCACGGAGACAACGTCGCTCCCGCGCTTCTTGGCGGATTCGTCATCGTAGTCCCGGATGCCTCTGGCGTGCTAACTCAGCGCATTCCCCACGTCCCCGTAAAGACGGTCGTGTGCGTACCTGACTTTTGCTACCTGACGACCGATGCGCGTGCCGCGCTTCCCCAGTCGTACAGCAAGGCGGACGCCATCTTCAACATCGGTCGCGCGATGCTCGTGGCCGAAGCGCTCCGGATGGGCGACGACGACCTTATGGCAAGAGCGATGAACGACCGAATCCACGAACCATATCGTTTTCCCGCTATACCAGGCGCCTCCGATGCGCGCAAACGCGCTTCGCAAGAGGGCGCGATCTGTGTGGGGTTGAGCGGAGCTGGGCCGGGCGTAATCGCCTTCGCTCGTGAGGGTTACGACAGGATCGGGCGAGCAATGAAGCAGGCCTTCGCGGATGCCGGTTTGGTGGCACGCTATTGGATTCTGGATGCGACCGACCAGGGCGCTCACATCGGACGATTGCCGGTATAGCGACAGCTTGCGAATCCCACTCAAGTCTGTTGGCTAGGATCCTTCTTGGTGAAGGATCGAAGCTCGCCGGTCACCATGAAATTCACGCGCTCGGCAATGTTGACCGCATGGTCGGCGATCCGCTCTACGTGATGGATGGCCAGCAAGAGCCAACCGTCGGCCACGACCTGTTCCGGGTTGGTTTGCATGTCAGTAAAGATCTGGGTCCTCAACTCACGATAGAGGGCGTCGACAATCTCGTCCTTGTCGCAGACCTCTTGAACCCGATTCAAGTCCCGTTGGACGTACGCCTCAAGCGCCTCATGAAGCATCGATCGTGCCTCCTTGGCCATCTTGGGAATATCGATGAAGTTTGTCTCGCCGAACTCCTTCTCGATTTTTAATGCGATCTTGGCGATATCGACGGCGAGGTCACCCACGCGTTCGATGTCGGTGATCATCTTCATCGCCGTGCCGACGACTCTCAGGTCGCTCGCCATCGGCTGTTGAAGCGCAAGGAGGCGTAGGCAGCGCGTTTCAATTTGGAGGTCGCGCTCATCGATTTCGTCATCCTTCAGGATAACGTGCATGGCAAGTTGAACGTCTAGCGAGCAAATGGCATCGACGGCCTGACCGACCATTTGCTCGGCCCGACTGCCCATATCCAGAACATCGTGTTCGAGTTCCCGGATCTCATCGTAATAGGCTTGCCGTGCGTAGCTGGGAGATTCCACCATGACTTACGACGGACATCTTACGGCCTCCGATTCCATTCGGGGTATCGATTGTTAAGAAGTCTTTACCGGAAGATGGCAGAAATATGAGCGATCTGCTTCGACCGTCCTCGGAGGATCTTCCCCGATACATTGGTCCGCCGCATTTGGGCATCGGCCGGCAAACCGACACCCGATAAATCGAGTCTTCGGGTCCGGGACCTCGCCCACCGGAGGTTCGGGCAGGTGCATCAGTTTCTCCAGGCTGGGAGCGGACTCCAAAAGTGCGGCCGTGTACGGGTGTCTAGGATCGGTGAATATCTGCTCGGTCGGCCCTTCTTCCACGACCCGCCCCAAGTACATGACGGCGACGCGATCGGCAAGAAACCGAACGGTTGTGAGGTCGTGCGAGATGTACAGGAACGAACAACCATTGCTTTTCTGGATGTCCTTAAGCAGATTTAGAATCTGTGCCCGGATGCTGAGATCGAGAGCAGCCGTCGGTTCGTCACAGATGACCAACGGGGGCTTCAAAGCGAGAGCGCGACCAATGGCTACACGCTGCCTTTGCCCACCGCTCAACTGGTGAGGATACCGATCCACGAATCTCGGGTCGAGCCCGACTTCCTCGAAGATCTTCTCTGGGCTGCCCTTTCGACCACTCAAGTAGAGCGGTTCGAGCACCGAGCGACCGACTCTCCACTTGGGGTTCAGGCTCGCATACGGATCCTGCCATACCATGCCGACCCGCTCCGCCAGCCGGCGAGGCGTGCCCCTGACCTCTTCGCCGGTGAGGGTGATTTTGCCGTTCGACAGTGGTTGGAGCCCAAGAACCGCACGGGCTAAAGTGGTCTTGCCGCATCCCGATTCGCCAACAACGGCAACCGTCTCCCCAGGGGTTACTCGAATGGACACGCCGTCAAGCGCCCGGACGACTCCGCCCGCGACGTGAAACTCCACTTGGGCGTCCGAGACCTGCAACAAGTCAGAAGTCAATTCGTGTCTCCCAACATTCCCTGACCAGCAAAGAGGCGTTGACCCAACTTGATCAGGAAGTCATATTTGTCAATTTTCACCAAACGGGTTACACGTGGCGATCGGGTCACACGGATCTGGTCGCCGCTTAGAATATGGAGTCTGGTCTGGCCGTCGGCAGATAGTACGGCGTCACCCCGGCTCCCGACCGTCAGGTGAATCGTCGAATCGGATCGAAGGATCATCGTTCGGGCGGATAGGGTGTGGGGAGCGACGGCGGTGAGCACGAGCGCTTCAACCGTCGGATCGATAATCGGCCCACCCGCAGAAAGGTTGTATCCCGTCGAACCGGTCGGCGTTGAAATCAGCACACCGTCAGCCGGGTAGCGAGTCAGGTTATGGCCATCGACGGCCACTTCGAAAGTCATCATGCGTGCGGTCACGTCGCGCTGAAGTACGATTTCGTTAAGGGCGTGAATCTCGGCAATTTCCTGGTCGGCTCGGCTAAGGAATGCCTGGAGCATCATCCGGTCCTCAATGATCGCCGCGCCGTCCAAATACGACTGAATGCAACTACGAACGTTCTCACCGGTGCACTGAGTCACGAAGCCGAAACGGCCAAAGTAGACGCCAAGAATGGGCGTCCCCGATACCGCGCACAGATGAGCCGCTCGAATAAGGGTCCCGTCCCCGCCGAAGGCGACGGCAAGGTCGGCGTCTCCGAACTCGACCGAAGAAACGACAGGAAGTTTTACGTGACGACCCGTTTCAGTGTCAACGGCAGCAGCGATCCCTTTCGACTTTAGCCAGTGCGCGGTGTCGACGACCGCCGCGAGGGCGTCCTCTCGGTACGCATTACCAACGAAATGAACCCGCAACTAGCCTTCGCCTCGCATTTTCGCAAGGTTACGCTGTAACTCCTCGTTATTGGGAGCGATCTTGAGTCCCTTTTCCAAAATCTTAATCGCATCCGCCGCTTGGTTCCTCTTCTGCAGCGTCACTGCAAGGTTATTGTAAGCGCCCACCATCTTTGGGTCGGCATCGATCGCCGAGCGAAACGCCGCTTCGGCCTGAACATACTTACCGGCTTTGAGATGGCAAAGGCCAACTCCGTTAAGAGCTTCCGCGTTGTTCTTATCGGATCCTAGGACTTGAAGATAGTGCAACTTGGCGTTCTCGACGTCTCCAGTCTCCCAGAGCGCGTTGGCCAAGTCCATGCGTACACCGGCTTGAGTCGGTTCGATTCGGATGACTTCCTTCCAAGCCGCTATTGCTCGTTTCAGGTCTCCGGACTTTGCGGCGGCCGCACCGAGGTTCAGCTTGGCTGCTATGGAACTTGGATTGAGACCCGTCAGCTTGTCGAACAGGGTGGCTGCCTCCGCGAACTCACCGCGCCGAAACAGCATCAGCCCCAGGTTGTTTAACGCATCCAGGTCGTTCGGGTTCAAGTCAAGGACCCGACGGTACGCCTGCTCCGCCCCTTGTGAATCGTGATTCTGAGAGCGCAGAACGCCGAGGTTGAACCAGAATGTCGGGTTTCGAGCCTCTGCCGTTCGCAGCCCCTCGTAGTATTTAAGCGCGTCGGCCGTGCGACCGGCACGGGAATAGGCTTCGCCGAGAGCTAAAGCTACAGCAGGGTCGGTACCGTCACCAAGGCTCTTTTCCAGGTACGACAATGCATCTGCGCTTCGGATCTTGGCAAGGGCAAGGCCCGCATTGTGCGTAAAAGTCGGATCGTCCGGCTTCAAATCGGCTGCCTTTTTGAAGGCTCTGGCCGCGTTGGACTCTTCGTGAAGGCCCTCATAAGCCACACCCAAGTTGTTATGCACGTAAGCGTCGCCGGGTTTCATTCGGCTTGCGATCAACAGTGCCTGCACCGCCTTACCGAACGACTTCTGCCGAATATAGATTGTGCCGCAGTTATAGTACGGCTCGAACATCGTGGGGCTCATGCGTGAAGCGGTGTGGTACTTTTCGATGGCCTTATCGAGATCGCCGTTCGCCATATACGCGTTGCCCAGGTCGATCTGGATTTCCAAGTCCCGTGGCTTCTGAAGCTCCGCGTCCTGCAACAGAGGAATGGCGAGCGCAGCCTTGTTCTCCCGGAGATAGAGAAAACCGAGCCAGCCATCCACGTCCGAGCTTCGCGGATTTAGCTTGTGCAGTGCCTCGAATTCAACTCGCGCCTCCGTTTGCTTACCTTGCCGGTAGAGCTCTGCCGCGTCCTTCACGCGCTTCACAAATGCGGCCTCGTCAGGAGCTTGGCCACTGGCGATCAACGCCAGGGCGGCCATGCCGGCAATGGAAAAAAACCTCATAGTCGACATCGTCAATTCTTAGATTCCTACGCCACATTCGGGGACACAGTCTTCCCCATCGCTGCCGGAATTGAACCTTCATAGGCTTCCGTAAGTTCCTGCTTGCTCCAAGTGACGATGTGATCGCCGATGTGCACCGTCAGATCCTCGCCGTAGCCGATGTGTCCGAGTGGATATGCCTGGATATCAAATGCGTCAACCAATTCTTGAATCGCCGATACCGACCGGACAGCCACCATTACACGGCCAGGGTTCTCTCCGAACAGCATCGCGTCATGCCGGTGATAGATCGGTGGCACGGAAATAATCTGCACGCCGACGCCCGCAACCACGATCTCGGCGGCGGCCACTCCGAGACCTCCGTCGCTCAGGTCGTGAGCGGCGAGAATCGTTCCGTTGTCGATGCCCTTGACGAGCGCCTGACAAAGCTTCTTTTCTGCCTCCACATTGGGAGCCTCCGGATAGCCGTCCTCACGTCCGTGAATCTCGGCGAGATAAGCACTTGCTCCGATCCCGTCGTGCTCTCCGCCCGTGTCCAGGGTGGACAAGAGGACGAGGTGGCATGGCTCCGGCGGGACCATCCCTACCCGCTTATCTGCCCGCTTGATGACGCCAACCATACCGATCAACGGCGTCGGCAGGACTTCTCCAAGATCGCTTTCATTGTAGAAGCTGACGTTTCCGCTTATCACTGGCGTTTCCATGACTTCGGCGGCGTCCGCGATCCCTTTGACCGCTTCGCTGAACTGCCAGTACACGTGCGGATAGGTCGGGTTACCGAAGTTCAGGCCATCGGTGACTGCCTTGGGCTCGGCGCCGGTGCAGGCGACATTACGAGCCGCTTCGACAACCGCGTGTTGACCGCCCCGATATGGGTGCTGGTAGCAGTAGCGTGAATTGCCGTCGATCTTGAGCGCGATTCCTTTGGTAGTGCCTCTCGGCGCAAGTACGGCTGCATCTCCATAGCCGCAGATCAGCGCAGTCTGGGTTTGAACCTGCTGGTCATATTGCTCGTAAATCCAGCGCTTGCTAGCGATTTCCGGCGAACCCATCAGCTTCAAGAGCGACGATCTCAAGTCGGCCTGAGGAACCGTGGACGGATCGAAGTGGGAAGCCTTGTGGAAATAGTCCGGCACCTGAGTTGTGCTCTGATATACCGGGCAATGGTCAGTCAAAAGCTTGGGATCGACGCACGCCTCGACCGCCCCGTGACGAGTGATCGTGACCACTCCGTCATCGGTCACATGTCCGATGACGACGGCTTTGAGCCCCCATCGATGAAAGACCTCGAGTACTTCGCCCTCACGTCCCTTCTCGGCGACCGCCAGCATGCGTTCTTGGCTCTCGCTAAGCAAAAGCTCATAGGCCGTCATGTCGTCTTCGCGCATCGGCACGAGGTCAAGGTCAACGGTCATGCCGACACTGCCCTTGCTGGCCATCTCCACCGTTGAGCAGGTGAGTCCTGCGGCGCCCATGTCCTGAATAGCTACGACCGCTCCGGTCTGAAGGGCTTCCAATGTCGCCTCGATCAACAGCTTTTCGGCGAACGGGTCTCCGATCTGGACGTTGGGACGCTTGGCGTCGTTATCCTCTCCCAGGGCGTCGCTGGCGAAAGTTGCCCCGTGAATGCCGTCCTTGCCGGTCGCGGAGCCCAGGTAGATCACCGGATTTCCAAGGCCAGACGCGGCGGCGGTTGTGACCTCATCGAGCTTCAAGATGCCCACGCACATTGCGTTGACGAGCGGGTTTCCGCTGTAGCGGCGATGAAACCCGACTTCGCCGGCGACGGTTGGCACGCCGACGCAGTTGCCGTATCCGGCGATACCGGCCACAACGTGCTCGAAAAGGTACCGGTTACGCTCCACCACGTCTGCCGGCTCCGTAGACCCAGTGATCGACCCGAAGCGGAGCGAGTTCAATCCAGCGATTGGGCGAGCACCCATCGTGAGGATGTCACGGATGATTCCGCCCACTCCGGTTGCGGCGCCCTCGTAGGGCTCGACCGCAGACGGATGATTGTGGGACTCCACTTTCATCGTGATGCCAAGGCCGTCGCCAATGTCGACGATGCCGGCGTTCTCCAGACCCTCGCCTTCCATCGCTTCTTTGTAGCGCTTGAAGTAGGCAAGCACGGGCCGCGAGTATTTGTAGCCGCAATGCTCGCTCCACATAACGGCGAACATGCCAAGTTCGGTGTAGCTGGGTTCTCTTTCGAGGAGTTTGAGGATGAGGTCGTACTCACCATCGTTCAATCCCATCGACGTGTACACTTCGGGGGTGATGAGGGCCATCCCTTCGATTATAGCTTTAGGCACGGCCCTAACTCTGGCCTTGGCCGTCCTGAACTTGGTCGGATGTTCCGACAAGCCGCGTTTCGCGTTCGAGGGGCAGTGGATCGGCCAACAAAAGATCGATGCCGTGCCGGGCGCCAATCCGGACGTTGTAAATACATTGAGCGAAGTCAAGGTGATCTTTCAGCCCAACAACCGGTTTGACATGCTCTATCGAGGCATGCCGATATCAGGCGAGGTTTCGATCGACGGAAATCAGGCGACGCTTCAAGTCACCTCGACCCTCGACCGCGCACTGAATCGTGACCGAGATCGCCTCGAGAAGATGTATCCGGCGATGAAACTTCGCGGACGTGCCGATGGAACCATCACATTTACCGATCCCCATGGGCCCGATCCCACGCCCGTCCAATTGATACGAATCGCAACCGACGCCCGTTCTCGTCCGTAGTTTGATTGATCCCAGAGCCACGCGATGAGGGCATCCGTACTTTATCTTCTAGTGCCGGCAAGTCTGGCCACATATGGCGGATTTCTATACTATCGGCTCGCATGGTTGCACCACCAAAGCCGAATGGCTCTTCGACATATGGATGAGCAGATGGGAAAGCACCATGAACTGCTTCCCCACCTGCTCCTCGCCGTTGCCAAGTACGCCGAGAATGAGCGTGAGGTCCTACTTCACGTGATTCGGGCTCGGAAGCACGCGATCTCAGCTTCCACGCAAGAGGAGAGGATGGCGGCATCCAGCCACCTGAGTCGCGCTTTGCTGCATCTATTCCGTGTATCCGAATCGTGTACTTTGCTGCACATGGACGACGAGGCTGCCTTGATCCACTCGCAGGTGATGCTCGCTGAACAGAAGATCGCAGTAGCTCGGGAGTATTACAACCAGATCATCGAGCACTACAACGAGCGCGTGTCGAGGTTCCCCAGTTGTATCGTGGCACGCCTGTGTCGATTCGAGAGGAAGATGGCTTTCGAACGGCCCGAGCTCCTTGGCGCCCTCTTTCCGTCTCTTGAGTACTAGCCCGGTTGGTGGGCTCTTGGGCTTTGAGTCTGGCCATGCTATTCTGTAGCTGACGTGCGACGCAAGGATGAGGGCAAAGCTAAGGCTCCAAAGAACGCCAGCCGGTTGGTTAGGACAATCAGGAGCCTCATCACCATCGTTTCCATCGGTGTGATCCTCGCCATATACAATGCGGTCTCGCTTCGCCGAGACATCGCAGTAGCGATCGGCCCGGAGGGCGATTCCCAGCGAGAGTTCTTCAAGGGAGCTTCAGAGCGCCCGGACATCACCACCTTTTTCAAAAACCTTGGGCCGGAAAGACGCCTAAAAATGGCCCAGAACATCGGCCACTACGACGATGCGCCTCTAGCGGCCCTTTGCGGCAAACTGCTCGACAGCTTTGACCCAGTTGCACGCAAAGCCTTAACCGACTCCCTCTCGCGCGTCGCGCTGGTTCATCCGGACGCAGTTGCGGCCCAGTTCAATCTGCCAGGAAGCTTCCAGCAGCTTGCGATCGCGACCGCACTTCGTAAAGCAGGAACGAGGGCAATTCCGCTCGTCGACAAGCAACTTTCTGTTAACGATGCGCGCCCGAACGCGATCGCCTATCTCGTCTCGTCCGGCACCGATGCGATCGCTCCGACATTGCCCTACTTGGACCAGAAGGACAAGGATACTCGTCTGGCTGCGGTCGACGCGCTCGGCAAGTTGCGAGCCGTGCAGGCGGTACCCAAACTTCTCACGCTCTACCATGGAAGCAAGGAGGAGGAGCGTCTCAGTTACTTCACGGCGCTTGCAACCATCGGCGAGCCATCGACTGAACCCCTGATGTCAGACGTTCTGCGCAATGTTTCTCTGCCTACTCCCTTGCGAGCTCAAGCCGCCCTTGGTCTCGGGCGAATCGGCACGGAAAGCGCCGAGGTCCTCGACTGGCAATATACGCAGAATGCCGATCAAACGATACGGGAAAGCGCGATCTCAGCGCTCCAGCTCGCCGGCGATCCCGCGCTTCGCCTTGGTCTGAAAGCAATGTCCGGATTGGGGCCGGAATCAGACCAGGGCGATAACCTCGAGGCCACCGATCAGTCCAGAAGGCACACGATGCTCGTCGTGGCAGGGGGCATTCGCACCCAATACGCCGATTCAATCATTGAGTCCGGTCTCTCGGACCCATCGACGACGATCCAAGCGGCCCGGTCGTGCACCGGACGACCTGAACTAGTGTCCCAATTGATTGGCACGGTGAAGCTCAAAAATGCCGATGATCAAGGCGATGTGATCGACGCGATCCTGAAATCGCTCACGACTACGTCAAAAGGACGTACGGCGCTCGAAAGGCTGAGCGCCGACTCATCGGCAGGCGCGCTTGGGGCACTCGCCTCAAGACGCCTGAAGCTCGGCGCCGGCTAAACCTTCGCTCATCGCGGCCAGCACAAATGCATACTGCATGGCCACGTCCTTGATCGAGTCGTACCGACCGGAAGCCCCGCCGTGTCCGCCGTCCATTCGGCATTTGAACAACAACGGGTTCGAATCTGACCTCCTGGCTCGCATGCGCGCCACATATTTGGCCGGCTCGTGGTATGCGACCTGGCTGTCGTTCAGGCTGGTCACCACGAGAATCGCCGGATACGGAACCGAGCGAATGTTCTCATAGGGGCTATAGGCGCGGATCCAACGGTACTGGTCTTCAATCTTGGGATTGCCCCACTCGTTGAACTCGCTGGTTGTAAGCGGCAGCGATTCGTCCAGCATCGTGTTAATGACGTCTACGAACGGAACGAGTACAAGCGCCGCCTTGCATAGGTCTGGTCGAAGATTGAGGACGGCGCCCATCAACAGGCCTCCCGCACTTCCACCCATGATCGCAAGCTTGCCGCGATCGGCAATTCCCGCCTCGACCAGATGATCGGCGCAAGCGATGAAGTCCGTGAACGTATTCATCTTGTTGGCCATCTTTCCCGCGTCGTACCACTCCTCGCCCATATCTCCTCCGCCTCGGATCTGAGCGACGGCGTACACGAACCCTCGGTCGAGAAGGCTCACGACGTTCGAGCTGAATCCGAAACTCGACGAGGCGCCGTACGATCCGTAGGCGTAAAGAAGCGTGGGACTTGGATTGGAAGGCCGGTCTCTGCGATAGACGAGTCCGACGGGGACTCGCGTTCCATCGCTTGCGGTCGCCCAAACCCGTTTGGTGGTGTATTTTGAGCCGTCGAAGCCTGTCACTTCCGTCGATTTCACGACCCGTCGTTTGCCGGTCGACAGATTCAGGTCGATAACCTTCATCGGCTTCACCGGCGAGGCGTAGTAAAGACGGACCCGGTCGGTGTCGAACTCGGCGTTCTCGTGAATCCCTGCCATGTATATGGCGTCCCCAAAGCTCAGTCGCTTCGTCGTTCCCGTACCAAGATCGACGACCCGAAGGCCGGGAAGGCCGTTCGACCGGTCGCTAACGACCAATTGCCCTTTGAGTGTGAGGAACGCCGAGATACGCACTTCGGGATCGTGGGGCACGACGTCCGTCCAGCTTGAAGGATCGGAGACCGGACAAGAAATCACCCGGAAGTTCTTGGCGTCTTTGTCCGTGCGGACGAAGTAGCGGCCGCCATTGTGGTCAAGGCCATATCGTTCCTTCGCCCGTCTGGGAAAGACCGAAGTCGGAGCCCTGTCCGGATGATCCGAGGGAACCACAAACACGTCGTTCTCCTCCTTGCTGACGCTTCCGAACACGAAGAGACTCTTGTCCTGGGTCTTGTACAGGTAGATATCGAATAGGCCATCGTCTTCCTGCAACACGAGCGTCGGCTCCATTGCCTTGAGGCTCATGCGAAAGAGCTGACAAGAACGTTTCGTAACCGGATCCTCTTGGACATAGAAGATCGTGCGGCTGTCCGAGGCCCATTCCATCGAGTCGATCCGCTCGACTAGGTTCTCTCGCAACTCGCCCGTACGAAGGTTCTTGACATGGAGTTTGTACTGACGGTAGCCGGTCTCGTCGGTCGAATACGCGAGCTGGTTCCCGTCGGGGCTGACTTCGAATATACCGACCGATAGGAAAGCCTTCCCTTCCGCAAGCCGGTTTTGATCGAGCAGCACGACTTCTTTGCCCCGCGGCCGCTTTCGGCACCGAATCGGATAGCTCTTGCCCGCCTCGGTACGGCTGTAGTAGAGCCAGCCTCCCTTGATGACGGGCGCCGTCTGGTCGTCCTCCTTGAGCCGTCCCAGGATTTCGTTGTAGATGCTTGTTTGAAGGTCCTTGGTCGGCAGCAACATCGCTTCTTGATAGGCGTTTTCCGCGTTCAGGTAGTCGATAACCTCGGGCTTCTCTTTGCCGCGAAGCCACGCGAACTCGTCGACGAGGGTTTCCCCGTGGAGCACGGTTTGAACGGGTATCTGAGTGGCGACCGGCGCGGGAGACACGTCCGTATCGAGATGCGGGAGCGGCTGATTCATAGTTCTCTCCTGGTTCGATGCCTGTGAGAGCCAGTCGATCCCAGGGCCTTATTATGATGTTGGCGGCAGCCGAACCTACATGTTGTGCGGACGGACGTGTCGCGCACGGCGTTCGGCGTTCCACTCCTCGTAAATCGACTTCGCTTCCTCGGGATCGCGGCCGAGCGCAATCATTACGTGTTCCTGGGTGAACAGGCGTTGCTCGGTGACAAAGGCCTCCGGCGCTTCGGAAAAGTACTGCAGTTTGAATTGGCGGTCATCGAGATGCGCGTAGTCCGAAACGATCCTCTCGGCGATCTTGTAGATCTCCCTCGGCATCATGGGCCTATCGGGAGTCGCAAGGTACTGGATGTCGCGCCCAACAAGTTCGAGGTGGTGGTGCCACATCGTTTCATAGCTAGGGTTGAGGGCATGAACAGTTAAGCCGTGAGGAACCGCTGCAACGCCGGGCAGCGCAATGTAGTCGTCCTCAGTAATGGCATGACCATGCGCGTCGATACTCCGCCGATCAAGTATGTATAGCGCGGCCATCAGCCGCCAGACTTGCACTCTTCTGGCGCACCGCAACACCATGTGTGCGGCGAGTTCCGTGGACTTCTGCTCATCGAACAAAGGCCCATGGGTGGGTGCCTGAATCGTATCGATAGTAGCCATAGCCGTCTGATTACTTTATGACGGATTCGGCCGCAAAGGGTTCTTGCCTAAAAAGAAAGCCTGAATGTCTACGGGTGGACGAGGCGCGGAACGGTGGGAGCCATGATTCGAGCCTTCTTAGCCCGTGCGATTGCCTCGTCGCCGACTGCCTTCTCGAACGAACGGAATCCGGCCAATTCGAATCCGTGTTTTTCGGCAAGTTCCGAGATCTTGTCGACCTGTTCCACCGTGACGTCCTTACCTAACGTGAAGTTGAAAAGGGACGGATCGCCTTCAAGGGCCAGGATCATCGTCTCGCTCATGCAAGCGTAGGCGGTTCTTGGCGGGAAGCCGAAATTGAAGTTGAACTTCACATCGCCGGGCACGCTTACCACGCCGCCCTCAATCACCAGAACGTCCGGTCGTTCCTTTGCAACCCGAACCGAAACGTCTCGCGGACGGGCCACGTCGCACACCACGCATCCCGGCTTGAGGTGCTCAGGCATGATGAGTTCCTTTCCCGCCGAACTGACGGTGACGATCGCGTCCGCGACCTTGATTACTGCAAGGTCGGTGCTTGCCTCAGCATTGGGAAGCTCGGCGGCAACCATCTGAGTCCGCTCAAGATCGCGCCCAATCACGATGAGGCGTCCAAACTCGCGACCGAGCACTTTTGCGCAGGTCTTGCCGATCGATCCGGTCGCACCGACCACGGCCAGGGTCGACTGGTGCGTATCGGTTTCAAGCATCTCCAGCGCTCGAAGCGTTCCCTTGATTGCGGTGGCGACGGTGTAGCTGTTTCCGGTGGTGACGCCGATCTTGGTCCGCTTGGAGACGGACACACCACCGTCCCCAACAACACTCGAAAAAGCGCCGAGCCCAATCAATGAAGCGCCTTGGTCAGCCGCCAATTCTGCGCATTGGGCGATCCGGTCGTAGACGAACTCGATGGGCAGGCTCTCGACCATTTGCCTCGGAACCAGTGGCAACCCGATGAACCAACCTTCCGTCTCGACCCCGGTTTTCGATTTTATTCCGGTGATCTGACTGGCTACGACCGGCTTCTTCCGCTTGAGGAACTCCTCGATAACCCGGTCAGGCAGGTACTTGGCGATCCGATAGCGCCGGGATAAGTCCTTCGGATAGAGCGGATGGATGACGAAGCCAAATCGGATCATAGGGATGTGCAGAGCGACCGGGGTCCAAAACCTTGGAGTCAGTATACAGTTGAGACGATTATATCTACGAACACCGGTTTCCTGAAGTCCACGCACTGCCGCATGGACCGCATGTTACGGCCATCAGACGCCGGCAATCTCGATCACATTGGGCTTCCAGCCCAAACGAGCCAAGGTATCCAAGTAATCCTGCTCACTGATCTCGGACGGTTTCTTACCCAGTAGAGCGACGATCACGCCTTCCATCACGTTCGTGGCGAACGTCTCTCCCCCGATCACCGGCGTAGTTGTAATCGCACGGCGCGTGTTGAATTGTTTGAGTAAGTCCAAATCGGCCTTACGCAGCGTTTGGGTGATGACCGTCTTCCCCGCCATGTCCTCCGGCATATAGCGCCTAATGTAATGCCAGTCTCCGCAGACGACCGTGCATTCAGCGAAGATCTTGGGATACTTCGGCGTCCGCTGTTCCTGCTTTTCGCCGGTCGGATAGAACCACTTGAATGGAAGTTTCGTGGCGATCGGCAAAAGGAGACTCCCGAACGTCTTGACCTGGCTGTACTTGGTCAGCTTGATCGGGATGCCCAAGCCAAAGAGAAAGTCGCCGAAGATCACGTCCGAACCCGCCTCAACCAACGCCTGGGCCATGCCGAATCGGTCGACTGCCGAGACGAGAAGCACTTTCTCCTTCTTGAAGTCCACCGTTCCGTCACGCTGAAGGGTGCGAATCGTGTTGCGCTCAAGCGTGTGCTTGAGGCCACCGCCGTCCACCACCGGCGTCTTGGTAGCGCCCTTGATGAGGTTCAGTATCTCGCGAAACGCATACTTCTTGTCCTCGATGACGACGTTGATGTCGGCCCCGCCGACGCCGATCGCATCGACTTTTCCGTCCAGATCAGTGAACATCTGACCAAACTTCTTCATGTCTCCATCGGTGCCGATCCGTTCCAAAAGAAACGTCTCACCCAAGATATCGACTTCATCGCGCTTATCGCGCTTGCTGGTGCCTAGACTGATCGAGACGACGTGCTTCATGGTAGTTGGGCGAGTCTGGTTGGATTAACGGCGATTGTAGACCATCCGATGGGCATCGGGGCGAATCCCTCATCAAAGGCGCAAAACCCGAAACGCACGGCGCCGAGGCGCCAGATTGTTCTTTGAGCGACTGACCTAATCGAGCCGGATTAGTAAACCGCGATCATCTCGATTTCCACATCGACGCCACGAGGCAAGCCGGCGACGGCAACCGTAGATCGAGCAGGAGGATCTGCGCTGAAGCAGGCGCCATAGACTTCATTTACTGCGGCAAAGTGCTCCATGCCGCTCAAGAATATTGTGGTCTTTACCACGTTTGCAAACGTCAAGCCGGCCTCGGCCAACACCGCGCTCAGATTCTCCATCGATTGCTTGGCCTGATCCTTCACATCGCCCTGAAGCAACTCACCGGTGGAGGTCAAAGGAATCTGTCCGCTGAGAAAAAGGAACCGGCCCTCGGCACGAATCGCCTGGCTGTACGGTCCGATCGCGCCCGGTGCGTTCTTCGTCGCAATGGTCTCACGTGTCATGAGGCGCAGGTTACCCTCCGAATTCGGGCGTGAACGGGCGGCGTTCTGTTATACTCGCTACAATGCCTGAGGGGCTTTTGCTGTCGCCAACCAAAACAGCTCCGTTCCACGCGAACAGGATGCTCGGGGACAGCGCCACTACGTCTCGAAGAAGCAGCGGCAAAACCGCTCACGACGGATCCCTCAGCAAACGTCTTATTGAGCCCTTTCCATCTCGCTGCGAAACCGACGATATCCTCGTCCAAACTTGTGCAGCGCATCAATCCGCACGCACGCCTAGCGCCGTAACGCTGTCTGCCGACAAACTCGTCCAGATCAGCTTCAACGGTTCGCAATGGGCCGAGTCCACCAATTTACAAACGCCATGCCCCGAAAGAAGCTAGCCACAAACACCGATTTAACCGAAACTCCGACCCCGCCAACCGAAGCCGCCGCCCCACAAAAATCACCCAAACGAACGAAACGAGCACAGCCCGCAACCGCAAAGGTCCAGGCTGCGCCCGAAATCGCGCTATCCATCGAGGAAGCGCCGGTGGCCATTGCGACTGCGCCTAAAGAAACTGTCAAAAAGACAGCGCGTTCTCACCATAAGAAGGCCACGTCCGAACCGACTCCGACGGCGCCCGTCGTTGTTGTTGAGCCGGAGATGCCAGATGCAACCAGCGCAGAGAATGCCCAACCCAAGAAGAGCAGCCGAAGGCGGAAGCCGGCTGAGAAGGTCGCGATTCCAGTCGCCGCCGTAGAAGAGCCAGTCGTTGAGGTCGTGGCTGTCAAGGCTCCTGCCGAAGCCAAGAAAGGTCGTTCGAGCCGATCGGGCAAGAAGTCAGCGCCGGCTTCAGCCGCGGCTTCCTCTTTTACGCCTGTAAATGTTCCCGTGTTCTCAGTCGACGATCACCTTCTGTTGGGTGACGAAGACTTGCCGATTCCAAATTGGCGACCAAGGCAGAGACAGTCCACCGGAAGATCGTCCGCTCCCGTGCCGGCGCCGGCGCCGGCGCTGGTCGATGCAGCCAAAGAAGAGACGGCTACCGCTGCCACAGACGCGGAGAAAGGCGACCGCGCACCGCAGCCAGAACGACGCAACAATCGGAGTCGAAAACCGCGCAAACCGGCCGAGGCCGAAACACCGCGACCCGAAACGACGACAGCTACTGAGCCGGTCAAACCGGTAGCCGAGGCCGATCTGCCGAGACCGACGTTCCGTGGCCCGGCGGCGCCGAAGCCTCCAGTGAAACCGGCAATCGAAATCCCGGATAACGCGCCTCAGGTGGTCTTGCGCGACGGCACTCCTACGCTCGTGCGCAATCATCGCGTCTATCCCCCACTGATGTTCTTTGGCAGCGCATCCGACGAGAGGCGGGCGAACACTGTGCTCGACGAACTACGAATGGCGGCCGAGGCCGGCATTCACCTCCACTCGTTCCTGATCGATTTCGAAGTCGACCTGGAGCAGATGGACCATACAACGGCGTTTGCGGCATACATGCTTGCCAAGGCGGTCGAAATCGATCCCGAGGCACAGGTCATTTTCCGGGTCACGTTCCAGGCGCCACGCGGTTGGCAGGATCGCTATATGAACGCGCGCTATCGTCACGCCGATGGCACGGTCGCCGAACCGAGCGTCTGCGACGACGAGTTCTGGGACGTCGCAAAGGCATGTCTTGAGCGCTTCGTCAAGCAGATGCGGCTCTTGCCCCTTCATGAGAACATCATGGGTCTGCATCTAGAGCGGGGCGAGTGGTTCTTTTCGGAGGGCCTTGGCTACGACAACTCGAAGGCAGCTCAGGCGAAGTTCCGGGATTGGGCCCGTACACGTTACAACAACGACGAGGTCACACTGCGGGCGTCGTGGTTCGACGGCTCCGCAAGGTTCGACAACATTCAGATTCCCGAGTACCGGCAGTCTGGAACCGATGACGAGAAGTTCATCCGGTCGTCGCGCAAGCATCGCCGCTATGTCGACTACCACCTGTTCCTAAGCGACGCAACGGTGCACCGCATCGGAGACCTGGCCTACACTGCCAAGGCGGCCAGCGACGGTTACTTCTTGCTCGGCGCAAGCTACGGCTACACGTTTGAGTGGTCTCACCCATCCAGCGGTCACCTTTCCCTCGGTAAGTTGCTGCGCACGCCAGAGATCGACTTTATCGCCGGCCCACCCAGCTATCGCGAACGTGATCCGGGAGGAAGCGCCGCGTTTCCTTGCCCGATCGACAGCTTCGCTCTGAACAGCAAGCTATACATCAGCGAAGAGGACTTCAAGACGTCGCTCAGCACCGGCCACGAGCCGGACGACTTCAACCCGACGCTCAAGACGCCTCAGGCATTGGAGAGCGCCCATTGGCGAGGCGCCGGCGTGGCGTTGGCCCATTCCACCGGCGTCGCCTGGATGGACTTGTGGGGGAATGGCTGGCTCAAAACGAATTCGGTTTGGGCGAGAGCCTCTCGCGTCCGGGCGGCAATGGTCGACCGAATGCAGACCCCGCTTGGCGATCCCGAGGTCGCGATCTTCATCGACGAACGCGCGCTGGCCTATCTCGTCGACTCTCATGCGTTCGAACTGCTTGTTCAGAACGTACGCGAGTCGGTGCTTCGCGCCGGCGTCAGCGCCGCGTTCTACCTCTTGAGCGATCTGGCCCACCGAGAGAAGTTTCCGGACAGCAAACTGTATCTATTCCTCAACGCGTGGGACGTTCGCCCAGAACTGCGAGCGGCGATCAAATCGCGTCTGCAGTGCAACGACAAGATCCTCTTCTGGCTCTACTCCGCCGGCCTCTTCGACGCCGGACGCGATTCGCTTGAGCGAGCAAGAGAGATCACCGGCATCGCGCTCAAGCCGCAACCCTTCTACAGCAAATCGGGCACGACGATTCTCAATCGGCGTCACCCGCTGAGCGAGGCGTTCCCCGACAAGAGCCTGATTGGCAGCACGAAGCTCGAACCGAGTTACTTTGCGATTCCGGAAGGTGCAACCGTGCTGGGCGAATACTCCCAGACGGGACTCCCGAGCTTCGTCGTTCGCGAGTTCGACGAGGGTCCGGCGGAAGCTCATTGGAAGAGCGTCTTCCTAGGCGAACCGGTGGTGAACGCGGCCCTGATCCGTGCCTTAGCGCAAATGGCAGGCGCCCACGTGTGGAATTTCCATGAGGACGTGGTTCACGTCCGTGCGCCGTTCTGCACGATTCACTGCTCCGGGGCAGGACCTCGCACGATCACGTTGCCCAACAAGTTCTCCGCATTCAACCTCCTCACCGACGAGTGGGTGGCAGTCGATGCGACGAACCTGCGCTTCACAGCCACCGACGGTTCGACGCACGTCTTCTTGGTCGGGCCAAAGGAAGAACTGGAGCACATGCTCGAAACCGACCCCGCATCGGCGCTACGCATCGATAAGCTGCCGGCGCGCGAGTCGAATATCCTCGGAGACATCTCGAATTTCGACGTCCCAATCATGAAACTCGACGAGTGGATGGAAGGCGGCGATAGCGAGGAGGCATCGGAAGATTGGTTCCTGAGGCCCCAGCAGATCATCGAAGAGCCGGAAGTCGAAGACGAAGGGACCGAGAAAATCGGCCGACGCCGACGCCGACGCCGAGGACGCGGTTCCGATCGCGGTGGATCCGAGGAGACGTCGAACCCAAGACGAGAGCCCTCGGGCAGCCCCGCCGACTCCGTCCTTGGCGACCTCGGCATGAACGTGATGTTTCGCAAGCGGGAATAGCGCGTTATGACCGATCGATCGAATCCTCCATACCGATCCGGATACGTCGCCCTTCTCGGCAAGCCGAACGTCGGCAAAAGCACTCTGCTCAACTACATCGTTGGGCAGAAGGTCTCCATCGTCAGCAATAAGCCGCAGACGACTCGACGACGGGTCGTCGGTATCTCAACCACGCCAACGTACCAGATCGCTTTTATCGACACGCCCGGCATTCACGAGCCGCATACCCAACTCGCCAAGTCGATGATCGAGCAGGCTCGAATGTCGATGGGCGATGCCAACGTGATCGTCTTCGTAGCAGATGGCTCCCACCATCCGGGCGAACTCGATCGAGAGGTCTCAAAGCTCCTCAAGCGCGAAAGCACCATCCCTGTCGTACTCTGCATGAACAAGATGGATCTGCTGAAAGCGGAGGACGTCCAGCGCAATTTGGACGCCTATCGGGAATTGCTTCAGATGACCGACGACGATTTCATGCTGACGACCGCGACTAGAGGCTACAACGTGGATCGATTGCTCGAAATCATCGTGAGCAAGCTGCCCGAGCAAGCACCGCTTTACCCAGATGACGAATTCACCGATCAGAGCAGCCGATTTCTGGCCGCCGAACTAATTCGCGAGCAAATCTTGATCGCCTCTCGGCAGGAGATTCCTCATGCCGTCGCCGTGATGATCGACGAGTGGGAAGAAGAGGGAGATCTCAACAGAATATCGGCATCCATTCTCGTTGAAAAGGTGAGCCAGCGCGCCATTCTGATTGGAAAACAGGGTCAGTTCCTCAAAAAGATCGGTACTGAGGCGCGGCTTGAGATCGAGAAATTCACTGGCAAACGCGCCTACCTCCAGCTTCACGTCAGGGTGAGCGAGGACTGGCGAATGAGCCCACGTATTCTTCACGAACTGGAGTACAGCGATTGACACCGGGGGTTCCGGACTTTTTCGGACAGCTTCTCGAAGCTGATCCCGAGATCGCCCTCCAGCCGTTCGAGTTGGACCTGCCCCTCAAGGCCGGTCCGCTGCACAAGATTCAGTACGTCATCGAGTTTGTCGGGCAGCGATCGGTTCTCGCCGGAGCGGCGGCCCAGTTGCTCGCCCCCGATTGGTACCAGGCGCTCGGACACCCCTTGGTCTTCGCGATGCGGCCCGCCGACCTTCAGTGGCAACGGCTGACGCCGGCGATCGACGGTTCGTACGACTCGCTTGCGATGTCTTGGCCCCTGCTCGGCCCTCAGGGCGCCATTAACCACACCTCCGCCAAGCACTTGCTCGAACTTGCGGAGCGGTTCGGACCCTACATCCAGCGCCGGGCGATGGCGATGCCGGTTCCCCGAGAGATCGACGCCTACGTGCGCGTGCTGAAGCAAACTCAGGAGAGCCTCGACATTGGATTCGAGATCTCCGTCCTTTCGAGCCAGGCGTCGTTCGCTGAGAAAGACCTGTGGGTCGAGTGCGCCCGACTGGGTCTTTCCTTCTCGCCGACCGGTTCGTTCGACTGGCGGGTCCCCTCCCACCCTTCCCCGCTGTTCAGCGTTACGCCCATTGGCCAGACCGATGCGTTTTCTCTTGCCAACGTCCAACGTGGCGCCACCCACGTCGGCGTGACCGTCGGCTTCAGCGTTCCGCTCTGTCCCGCTCCAACCCAGGCCGCCGAGGGTGCCTTCTACGCGGCTGAGCACATCGCCCGAGAACTCGACGGACGGATCTTGGACGACAGCAACCGCGAACTGTCCGACCTCATCAAGAACCAGCTCCTAGCCAACCTCCGCGAAGCAATCAGCCTCTTCGCGAAAGTAGGCATGACCACCGGCTCCTCCGAAACCATGGCCCTGTTCGGGAGATGATGGCGCGAGGTATGGATTAAACGATAAACCATGAATAATGGGGATACCAAGATGATCCCGACATTGTTGTCTTTCGCCTCTCTCGCGTCGTGTGCTGCCGGTCCTTTGCCGGCCCTTCAGGTCCATGGAACCGATCTCGTTACTCCCGATGGGCAACCGATTCTGCTGCGAGGGGTAAACCTCGGCGGATGGTTGGTGGAGGAGATCTGGATGACCCCCTGGCAGGACGTCCCCCCGGCAAGGAGCGCCCTGCCCAAGATCGAAGACCATGTGAGCCTCTGGGGCGTGGTTGAGAAACGCCTGGGCCAGGAAGCCATGGTCCGGGTCCGCGAGGCCTGGCGCGACAACTGGATCACCGACTCCGACTTCGCGCGAATTCGAGCGGATGGATTCAACCACGTCCGGATACCCTTCCTCGACACGCTCCTCGCCGAACCGGGCGGCATGGCCCGACTCCACCGGGCGGTAGGCGACGCGGCAAAGCACGGGCTCTACTCGATCCTCGATTTGCACGGCGCCCCCGGCGGCCAAAGCGGCGAGCATCATACCGGTCAAGCGAACCGAAACCGGCTCTGGTTCGACGTCGGGAATATCACTAAACTCGAGGAGTTGTGGGCGACACTCGGCCGGGAGTTCGGCAGCGACTCGAACGTGGCTGCTTTCGACTTGATGAACGAACCGATGGGTGCTCCCAACCCCGCAATGCTGGCGATTGTGTATGACCGTGTCTATCGCGCCGTACGAAAGACGGCGCCAAAGAAGGTTCTGCTCATTGAAGACGGCTACAAGGGGTTCGACACGACCGTCCATCCCAATCTGGCGGGCTGGACCAACGTCGCCTATTCCCTGCACATCTACAATTTCGACGCCAAGACACCGGGTGATCACCTTTCGGCGTTGAAGTCCCACGACAAGAAGGACAAGGAGCTTCAGGAATACCGGCAGACTCCGCTCTATATTGGCGAATGGAATCTCGAGCCTCAAGGCACTCCTCAAGCCATGCACGACGTCACGCTCGAGATGGAGAGTAACGGCTGGTCGTGGGCAATGTGGACCTACAAGACGGACGCCAAGGACGGTGCGATGGGCCAGTGGGGGCTTTACCGCCGAACCCACAAGCCTACGGCGATCGATCCCTACCGCGACTCTGAAGCGCTGATGATCGCCAAAATGAGGGACGAGCGAACCGAGAACTTCGAAGTGGTGCCTGGTCTCGTCGATTCGATTCGGCGGTAGCTTCGGCAAAACACGCAAGACACAAATAGAAAAGGGCGGCACCATTCGGGCCGCCCTCTTCTATTTGTCCTTTACCGATCTCTATACGTCGTCGTCTTCGATCTCGATGTGGCCCTGCTTCTGCTGATTCGCGCGGCGGCGAACCTGCCCGTAGGTGCGTCCACTCTGAGAAACGACTTCCGGCTCCGAGATCTTCGTCGTGATGACTTGATGCCGATGCAATTCGGCAGTCGACATCCCGACCAGCGTGTGCTCGTGACCCTGCTTCTTCTCCACCGCCTTGTCCCAGAGGTAAAGGATCGGCGAAGCGTTGTAGATCGAGGAGTAGGTACCGGAGATGATTCCGATCATCATCGACAGCACGAAGAACTTGAGGTCGGGAGTCGGCGTACCGAAGAGCACCAAGATCAGGAGCGTCACGATAACCGTAGCCGACGTGTTGATCGATCGAGCAAACGACTGCGTGATCGACCGGTTCATCAGGTGGCCGAAATCCTCGCCCTGCTTTGGCCGACGGAGGTTCTCACGAATTCGGTCGAAGATGACGATCGTGTCGTGAACGGAGAAACCGATGATCGTCAGCATCGCGGTCAAGAATAGGGCGCTTACCTCCCATTTGAACACGAAACCGACGATAGCAGCGGTGCCGATGACGACAAAGATATCGTGGATCAAGGCGCCGATGGCAGATGCGCCGAACCGCAAACCCGGCTTGAAGCCGCCGAAACCGGTTCCGAACCGGATAGCAAGATAGATCACGATCAAGAGTGAACTGAGCGTCACGCCTTCGATCGCATTCTGCAGCGTCTCCTTCTGTACTTCAGGGCCGACAAACGAGAAGCTTCTCGGTTGTGCGTCGCTCGGAAGCTCAGCCGCCTTTGCGATGAGCGTCTGACGATCGACATCGGTCTTGGCGTTTCGAAGGACCTCTTCGCTCGGCACCGTCAAGTAAACGAGCTTCTCGTCCTTGCCTTCACCGACTTTGACGTTGCCGCCCTTAAAGCCAGCCTTTTCGAGGTTGGCGACCAGCTGGTTCGTGTCAAGAGCGTTCTTCATCGAGAAGCCCGCTTCGTAGCCTCCGCGGAACTCGACGTTTAGCTTGAAGCCGCCCATGAAGAAGAACGGGATGCTAATAAGGATCGTAGCCAGCGAGATGGCGAACCATCGATTCGCCTTTTGGACGACCTGAAGCGGCTCGGCAGTGATCGGATCGAATTTCTGGCCGAACCAGTTTCGGTTCACCGCGTACCAAGACGGGTGATCGCCGATGCCAGATCCCACGAAGAAGACCAACAGCGACCGGGTTACGGTCACGGCGGTGAACAACGAGATCATAACGCCGATGATCAGGGTCGTTGCAAAGCCCTTCACCGGTCCAGTGCCCAGATTCAAGAGCACCAAAGACGTCAAGATCGTACAAGCGTTCGAGTCGATAATCGCCGGTAATGCGCGACGGAACCCAAGTTCGATCGCCGCGTTGAGCATCTTGCCCGACTTGATCTCTTCCTTGACACGTTCAAAGACGAGGATATTCGCGTCAACTGCCATACCGACCGACAAGATGAAGCCGGCAATACCGGCTAGCGAGAACGTCGCTCCGGTCAACTTTAGGACGGTGAGGGTGAACAGGACGTAGAGGAGGAGCGCGATCAAGGCGACGACGCCAGGGAAAGCGTAGTAGAGGAGCAGGAACGCTGCGATCAACCCAAAGGCGATCTCGCCGGCCGACGTCATCTTGGTCAACGATGAGGCGCCGATCGTGGGGTCGATCTTCTCGGCGCCGAGCATTTTCATCTCGACAGGAAGCGCGCCACCATTTAGCAGGTTGCAGAGCGTCTGCACGTAATCGTGGGTGAAGTTGCCTTCGATAACGGCGTTGTCGCTGAGGATCTGCCCGTCCTTGACAAATGCGATGCTTAACACTTTGCCGTCAAGTACAGCGGCGAGGTTCTCGCGCTGATTCTCATGCTTCTGGCACCACGAGCGCATCTTCTCCGCGCCTTGCGCCGAGAACGTCATCATCGGCTCTTCGCGCGTGCCATTCACCTGGTTGCTGGCCGATTGAAGCTCTTCGCCTTCGAGAATCAAGTCCCAGCCATTGATAATCGCCTTGTATTCGGGCGAACCGGGCTTGATTGGGGGCGAGCCGGCCGGCATGAATTTGTCTTCAAAGCTGACGGAGGGGTCGCTATCGGTCTTGCTCTCGATCGGCCGGTACTTGCGGTAGTCGGCCTTCTCGGTGACGACATTCTTGGCCCAGTAGAACTGGATCTTGGCGCTGGTGCCGATGATGCCTTCTGCCTTGGCAAGGTCAGTCTGGCCGGGCAGTTCGACGACGATCTCGTCGGCGCCCTTGGAACTGATCGGAGCTTCCGCCACACCCAAATCGCCTCCGGCGCGCACGCCGAGAATCTGGATGAGTCGCTGACGAATTTCGTCGATCTTGGGCAACTGCTCCGGCTTGAGCATCATCTGATAGGTCAGCCGGATGCCGCCTTTGACGTCCAATCCGTAGCTTGGCTGTGTTCGTGTAAACAGGAAGCCAGACAGAATGCCTAATCCAAGAACGAGAAGAAGAAATAAATAGCTTTTAGACCGCAAGTCGGTTACGCCTCCTGGCGCATGAACAGTAGGTGGAGAGTATACCGAGTGGATACTCCCACAGGTTCCATTGGGATGCAAGTGAACTCGGCAAGTTCCGAATTCACCTGCCCCTTCGACCTAGTCCTTCGCCCAGAACATCGGGCCGGCGTCTTCGGATATGACGGCTTCCTTGAGGACGCTCAGCGCCTTGCGCAGGCCTTCCATCGAGGACATCAGGCCGTCCTCGTGCTCGATGCTCAGGACGTGATCGTATCCGACCATCCGCAGGTTCGAGCAGAAGTCCTTCCACCAACTCAGGCCGTGGCCGTATCCGACGGAGCGGAATACCCATGATCGCTTGAGGATCTCGCCGTAGGATTTGGCGTCGAGGTTCCCGTTGAGGGCGGAGTTGTAAGGGTCGATCTTCGTGTCCTTCGCATGCACGTGATAGAGCGCTCCTTCCATGCCGAGTTGTCGGACGGCTGCGATCGGGTCGATGCCTTGCCACCAGAGGTGGGATGGGTCAAAGTTCGCTCCGATTCGGTCGCCGTTTGCGCCGACCGCGTTGCGCAGCTTGAGCAGCGTGTCGTTGGAGTAGCACACGAAGCCAGGGTGCATTTCAATGCAGAACTTGACGTTGTGCTCCTTTAGGAACGCTGCCTGTTCGGTCCAGTAAGGGATCACGACCTTGTTCCACTGGTAATCCAGAATGTCCCGGTACTCGTCCGGCCATGCGCAGGTGACCCAATTCGGGTTGATCGCATCGGGACCGTCGCCCGGGCAGCCACTGAAGCCGTTAACGCACTCGATGCCCATCAGGCTGGCGAGTTTGACGGTCTTCTGGAAACCGGCATGGTGGACTTCCGCGATCTTCTTGACCGGATGGATCGGGTTGCCGTGGCACGATAGTGCCGAAATCATCAGCCCGCGGCTTTCGACCTCGTGAACGATCCGGTCGCGCTCGGCCTTGCTCTCGAGCATCTTGTCCACCGGCAAGTGGGTCGTGTTGGCGTATCCGCCGGTCCCGAACTCCACGGCCTGAATCCCTTCAGCCTTGACGATATCAAGCGTTTCGGTGAGGCTCTTATCCCCGAACAACGCCGTAAAGATTCCAATCTTCATCTGCTTCCTCCGCAACCTCGCGTTGTCCCGATTATGGCGCAATCGTCTCACGGGTTGCGGGGCGAGGGGAGCGCCTCGGATTCAGTTCCGGCGAAGCCAGGCAGGCATCGGCCTTTCCGGCGTGTTGCTCGCGGAGCTTGCTAGCGTGCACCAAACATCAAGCGTCTGGGATGAACACCAAATGAGCCAAGGGCGCGCTTCCGAAAAACCTCCCTCACCCTCCTCGGAAGGAAGGAGAGGGAGCGCCACATTCGTCCTCAACGAACTTGCGGGCTAGAGCTTCACTCGACGTCGGGCCCCGCCTGTTCGTCTCGTCGCCTAGCGCGATTCGCCTACAGCGAAGCGAGCGTCGCTTGGATGGCTTCGAAGTTGGGGAGATCGGCCAGGGTTGGCGTTTGCTCGGCGTATCGGATGATGCCGGACTTGTCGATTACGAATGCGGCTCGGGCGACGCCCTCGCCGAGACCGGCGAAATCGGGCCAGACCACGTCGTACGACTTGGTCACGGTTCGCTGGTAATCGGCAAGGAGGGGGAAGCCAATCTGCAGCTTCTTGCTCCACTCCTCGAGGGCGAACGGCGTGTCGCCGCTGATGCCGTAAACCTGGGCGCTGGCAGCCTTGAATTGGCTCAATCCGGAAGTGACGTCGCACATCTCTTTGGTGCAGACGCCGGTGAACGCGGCCGGATAGAAGAGGAGGACGACGTTATCCTTGCCGAGGTGACTGCTGAGCGTTACGTCCTGCAGACCCGCATCGGTCTTGGTTTTCAAGGTGAAATCGGGAGCCGGGGTACCAACTGATAGAGGCATGGCACGTTTTACCTGCCCAGCCAGCGATTGTGCCAGCATTTTCGAGGGTCGCGGGGCCCAGGGGAGCGGGTCGCGTGTCGAATTGCGGCGGTTTCGAGTTCTTGGATTCTCCGTTCATACGTCACATCTCCGGTCTCCAAGGATAGGGGCAGTTTCGAGCGAAACGCCGGCACGAACTCACCGAAGGCAACGTTGGCTTCCGCCTCATCGCCTAGCGCGAAGCGCTCTGGTGTAAAGTCACGATTGGATGGAAACGTATTGGGGCATCGATTTGGGCGGAACGAAGATCGAAGGGGTGGTGATGCCACACGGCTCCGACAAGCCGATTTGCCGGCATCGGATCGACACGGAGGCGGATCAGGGGTATGCGCACATCGTTGAGCGAGTCGGGCTCCTCCTCTCCGAACTCGAGACGGAGTCGGGGATAGACCGGCCGGATGTGATCGGATACGGCACGCCGGGCGCGATGGAGCCCGCAACCGGACTCATGAAGAATTGCAACACGACATGCCTGAATGGTCAGCCGCTACCGGCTGACCTGGAGCGGGTCTCCGCACGCCGAGCGATCGTCGCGAACGACGCGAACTGCTTTGCGCTGGCAGAGGCGGTTCTCGGTGCGGCAGTCGGAGCCGCCTCCGTCTTCGGCGTGATCATGGGAACCGGCGTCGGCGGAGGGATCGTGATAAACGGACGCGTCCACAACGGCGCCCAAGGCATCGGCGGCGAGTGGGGGCATAACGTCTTGATTCCGGACGGGGTCGCTTGCTACTGCGGGAAGCGAGGGTGCGTCGAAACGGTGCTGTCGGGCACCGGCCTCCAGAACTACTACCAGTCCCTATCCGGCGTGAAGCGCAAGCTGGAAGACATCGTGGCGCTCGAGAGTGAAGACGATGCGGCGAAGCAGACGATGGAACGCCTGATCGAGAATTTCGGCAAGGGAATCGCCGTTGTCATCAACATCCTCGACCCCGAAGTAATCGTGCTCGGAGGTGGGGTCGGAAATGTAAAGGCCCTTTACACGCGCGGCGTCGAGTCGGCAGGGCGCTTTGTGTTCAATACCCAGATGCGAACGAAGATCGTCCCGCCGAAACTCGGCGACAGCGCCGGCGTCTTCGGCGCCGCGATGCTGACCCGGTAGACTCTTCGATTCATGAACCCACTGATCTCGCAGGTCAATGTCGACGTTGACGAGCATCGGACGAACCGGACGGCGATGGAAGCCGTCATGTCCGACTTTCGCGACCGGATGCAACGTGCTCTCGCCGGTGGCGGCGACGAAGCGATCGCCAAGCACAAAGGGCGTGGAAAGCTCCTCGCGAGGGAACGCATCGACTTTCTTGTCGACCCCGGCTCGCCGTTTCTCGAGTTCAGCACTCTCGCCGCGAACGGCATGTACGGAGACGATGCGCCCTGCGCGGGAATCGTCACCGGCATCGGTCGCGTCGAGGGCCGAGAGTGCGTAATTGTCGCCAACGATGCGACGGTAAAGGGCGGCACCTACTTCCCAGCCACCGTCAAAAAACACTTGCGCGCCCAGGAAATCGCTATCGAGAACCGGCTTCCCTGCATCTACCTGGTCGATTCGGGAGGGGCCTTTCTGCCCTTACAAAGCGAGGTGTTCCCTGATCGGGAGCATTTTGGTCGCATCTTCTACAACCAGGCCCAGATGTCGGCCCGGAGCATCCCTCAGATCGCAGCTGTGATGGGCTCGTGCACCGCAGGCGGCGCCTATGTGCCGGCGATGAGCGACGAGACGGTCATCGTGAAGGGGCAAGGCACGATCTTCCTGGGCGGTCCACCACTCGTGAAGGCGGCGACCGGCGAGGAGGTCTCCGCCGAGGACCTTGGCGGCGCCGACGTTCACACGCGTATCAGCGGAGTTGCCGACCATATGGCGGATGACGATCGGCACGCGCTGGACATCGTTCGGAACATCGTCGAAGCGACCAAAGGCTCGGCCTACCTGACAGAACGTCGGCACCGTATCCCGCCGGCCGATCCGGAGGACCCGCTCTATCCGGTCGAAGACCTCTACTCGCTCGTCCCATCCGATAGCCGGCATCCGATGAAGATGCGCGATGTTCTCGCCCGGGTCGTCGACGGCAGCCGGTTCCACGAGTTCAAGCCTCGCTACGGAACGACGCTGATCTGCGGATTTGCCCGGTTCCACGGTCACCTGGCGGGCGTGCTAGCCAACGATGGCATCCTGTTCTCAGAGTCAGCCCTCAAGGGCGCCCACTTTATCGAGTTGTGCTGCCAGCGGGGGATCCCACTCGTCTTCCTTCAAAACATCACCGGTTTCATGGTGGGCCGTAAGTACGAGAATGAAGGGATCGCCAAGAACGGGGCCAAGCTCGTAACCGCCGTCAGCACCGCGAACGTGCCAAAGTTTACGGTGATCGTCGGCGGAAGCTTCGGCGCGGGTAACTATGGGATGTGTGGCCGCGCTTTTGGGCCACGCCAGCTTTGGATGTGGCCGAATGCCCGCATCAGCGTGATGGGAGGCGAGCAGGCGGCGAACGTGCTTCTGACCGTTAAGATGGACCAAATGGCTGCCAAGGGGCAGACGATGGGTCCAGATGACCAGGAGGCGTTCAAGGCGCCAACGCTCAAGAAGTACGCCGAGGAATCGAGCGCCTACTACAGCACCGCGCGAATCTGGGACGATGGCATCATCGACCCTGTCGACACCCGGCGCGTCCTGGCGCTGGGCATCGAGGCGGCCGCGTATTCGCGGCAAGAGCCGCCCGGATTCAGTCTGTTCCGTATGTAACCGGCGCTGTTGTGCGATAAGTTCGACATTCCCTGCATTACATCGTCAACCAATTGGCTTCATGACTGCTGGCCGGGGATAAGCTCTGGGCATGGAAACGACGGGTTTCCCCATGCGCGCGACATTCGCCGCATGTCTGATGGGATGCTCCCTCGCGATGGGGGCCCAAACGTCGATTCCCGCTTCCCAGTTCGTCTTCAAGAGCACCGGCGCGCAGGTAGGCGCCGACTACAACCTGTGGGGATACGGCTATATCGGGACGTTCGTGGTCTCCCAACGCACCTCGACCGTAACTCTCAAGGTTCAAGCGGCCGGCCAACCGGCGTTCGGCATGTGGCCCAGGATGGGCATCCACATCGGCAAGAACCGATCTGAGTTTAACGTAGTCGGGGCAGCGTTCAAGACCTATACGGCGCGGATGACGGTTCCGGCCGGCACGACGCTGGTACGCATCGAGTTCCTGAACGACGCGTACGATTCGACGACGAGCCAGGACCGGAACCTGCTTCTCAGGAGTCTGACGGTTTCCGGGTCGCCCGATGCGGCGGTTCGCCTTGTCAATCCCACGAATTCGTCCGACCTCAAGCAAACGGTGTTCGCAGCAGCCGACACGACGATCGAGAACGACCGCAAGCAAGACGCGTTTATCACAGTACTGAACCCATCCGGGAGACCATTCGGTAAAGGGCAGTCCGTTCATGTGCATCTGGCACGCCATGCCTTCAACTTCGGGACCGCGGTGCCCGGGGTTGGCGGCTACTGGGACGCGATGTGGCCGAATCCCTACGAACAAGGCGTCTGGTTCATCTTTCAAGCCAAGATCCTCGAGAATTTCAACCTGATCGAGGAGGAGAACGCCGGGAAGTGGGCTTATACCGAGCCGACCCGGTGGCATCCCACGATGCGCTATGTCGACGCCATCCTGGATTTTGCCCAGCGCCACGACATGCGGGTCCGCCATCACAACGTGCTGTGGGGCGCTCAGCAACCAGACTGGGCGGTCAATCTGGAGAACTCGGCGCTCGGTTCGGATCCGGTTGCCGCATCCCAGGCCAAGACGACCCTATGGGACGAGATCCTCTACCGAATCGGCTATGTGGTTCGGCAGCGGTCGCGAAAGTTTCAGGAAGTTGACGGCATTAACGAAGCCTCGGCCGGACACCAGCCGGTGTTTCTAAACATCTACGGCTATGCCGGGATCGCGGCTATCTATAACGCCTGTATCGAAGCGGCCCGTGCCTCTGGAAGTTCCGCGCATGTGTATTTCAACGAGTTTTCCGTCTTCAACTCCAACTCGGATATGTACGGCGGCTGGTATCTCGACTTCATCCATTCGGTCTTGAACAACGGGGTGCCAACCTCGAATCAGCCGATGCTGGGCGTCGGGGTGCAGTATTACAACATCGGTGGGATCGACCACGACCCGGTGCGGATCTATCAGACCCTCGCCAACCTTGGAACTCTCCAGCTTCCTATCTCGCTCACCGAGTTCGGCATCGGGGGTGGGTTCACCAGCCAGGCGCCCCAAGTGCTCCAAGACGCGCTGTGGATGATGTTCGGCTTCCCCGAGGCCACGACATTCAACTGCTGGGGCTTCTGGTCGCAGATGATGTGGGTCAACGACGCCGCGATGTATGACGCGAACTGGAACATCACGCCGACCGGAATGATTTGGCAGCAGATGACCGGAGTCAAAAACTGGAACCTAGCCGGGGTTCCCTACTGGACCACCGACCTCGTCTTGGCCACCGACGATCTCGGCCGGGTCAACTTCCGAGGCTTCCTAGGCGACTATCGCCTAACCTCCGCTTCGTCGTCCGGAACCGTGTCTTTGGCCGCCGGCGTAGACCGCTATCGCGTGCTTCTGAAGTAAGGGTGCGGTTCGATAGTGCGAAGCGGCCCAAAGCGTCCCTATAGCTCCCCGCCTCTATCCGTCACTTCCGTGTCCGAGATCTTCCCGCCCACGCCAAGCAGCGTTTGCCCGCAGCAAACCATTCGGTTCCGGCAATACTCCAATACTCCGTTCCTACACTTCTCCACCACCCGCGACCCACCCCCCGCTCCCCGCCTCTCAGGTAATTTCAAGTCCATGCGAAGGTTGGCCCTATGTCTCGTCCTCGTCGGTTCGTTTGTTCTGGCGCTCGCGGAGGATGCCAATGAGGTCATGCGCACGACAGAGGACGTCTACAAGCCGCTTCATGCCACCAAGTCGGTTGCCGAGGCCATGCACAAGATCGACGCCAAGTTCGGATCTCAGTTGACGAAGCTTCGCCACGATCACCCGGCGGACTACCTCATCAAACGCGACGCCCTCAACGAGAAGTACACCCACGACTTCATGGGCGCGATGTCACCGGTTCAGAAATCCACGTATCGCAAGTACATTCGCTCACTGCGCCAGTCGTACATCAAGGCCCATCCCGACGTAGATGCCGACAACATCTTCATCTGGGGCGGAGCCAACCTCCTATAGTGGCGAACCGGCAACGGACCGGGATGCAGCCTATTCTCTGTGGCTGCTTAAGGCTGGACGAGGGTCCGGCGCATTCGGAAGCTGGCAACCGAGAAGCCCATTCGTTCATAGAACCGGATCGCGCTTTCGTTGAATGACCACACGGTCAATTCGACGATCGATAGACCACGAGCCGTGCCCCACTTGTAGACGGCTTCCGCTAGCCTCGTACCGATTCCTCTGCGCTGGAACTCCTCCCCGACGATCAGAGCGTCCACCACCAGTACACGCCGTTCGTTAAGCACCCCCAATTCGGGTCGAATCTGGCTAACGGCGTGGACAAGGCCCGTTACATTCTCGCCTTCGACCGCAATCAGAATGACCTGGTTGGGATCCGCCAGGATTTGACCAAGAAACTCTCGGCTTCGACCCCAATGTTCTTGCCCTCCAAACACCCTCGGCTCGCCGCCGTGGTGCAAGGAATCCGCTTCGAAAAAGAGGCGATTGAGGCCGTCGATATCGGTTTCTGTCGCCAGTCGTATGGTCATGTCCCCTAGCATAGTCGGCAAGGTTCGAAGAACCTTGATGGAGTTGCGCGTTCCGCCATATGGTTCAAACCGTCGAGAGGAACGCCATCAGACCGGACTCCGTTGTGAAGGGCGAATTCGCTGGTAAGGTGAGTTCGGACAGAACTGAACTCATGGCGAAGCCGCTCGATCGAACCGACTCCGACTTTTCGAAGTCAACCTTTTCTTGGGCGCGCGACCTGCCTCCTTCTCGAAACCAATTCGTGTCATTTGAAAGGCGGTTCGCTCTCGTCGAGGTTGAGCAGGCACAACTGCACTTGTTCGCCGACACACGCTACAGACTCTTCGTGAACGGAGCATTCGTCGCATACGGTCCTGGAAGGTTCGTGACGGCGCATCCTGAATACGACACTCACGAATTGGAGCCCCACCTGCGACGCGGAGAGAACACAGTCCGAGTCGAAGTGAACTATTACGGGTGCTCGTCCTATCAGTCCATGCCGGACGGGTCGCCCGGCTTTATCGCCGCCGGTGGAATCGGCGACGGAATCATCGACTTTGCAACGCCTGGCGAATGGTTGGCGACAATCCACGAAGCGTGGGATCCTCAGGCGCCCTATTTCAGCTTTGCACAGAACCCATGCGAGATCTGCGATACGCGGATACTGGCCGACGAACTCGCCAAGCTCGCCAGTCATCCGGTGGTTGCGCTCCCCCCAGAATCCACGCCTTGGAACCTACCACTGCCGCGCACGGCGCCCTATCCGGACTACGTCATTGTGCGTCCGCCAACGATCATCGCGACGGGCCCAACAGCAGATAGCCGGCGTTGGGGAGTTCAACTGCATCGCTCGCTCCCTCTATCGGCAGGCAAGGAGTTTCTTTCGTTCGTCACCTGGATTCACTCGCCCAGAGAGCAGGCGGTCGAGATGGAGATCTTCTGGACGGAATCGAAGCTGAACGGCGATCCGGTCGAGATCACTTACCCAGGGCTTCTTGGGAATCACGGCGTCAGCCATGTCACGCTCAAAGAGGGCTGGAACTTCTTGGGCGGCAACTACGAGATTCTGCTCGACCAGTGGCCGTTCGTCCTCGGGCTCCCAGTGGATTCCGGTGCGACCCTTCACGCGCTTCCCAATCTGGAGTGCCGGGAGACGTTCGGGTTCTCCGGACCACTCCCAGAACGAAGGACGCCTGATAGGCCCGCGAATCTGGGTGCATATGTTCTTCCCGACGGCTGGAAGCTCGAATCCTCGGACTTGAGCAGAATTACCCCCGCAAAGCGGATAGCTTGGGACACTCCCAACCCAGCCGAAGTCGTACGGGACCGTCCGCTAGGCGACTTGGCCAGGATTCGATTTCGAACGTCATCGGCCGCGATCTGGTCCTTCGATTTTGAGGACGAGTTTTACGGACAACCGTTTGTCGACGTCGAGGCGCCGGCTGGCAGCATCCTCGATATCGCCTACGATGACTGGAAGCGCGCCGACGGATGCGTGAACCTGTTCCACTCGAATCCTTTCACCGACGCTGCCGACCGTTTCGTGCTCCAAGGCGGCCGACAGCGAATCGACGTGCTAAACCCCCGGGGTGGCATCTATCTCGAGCTGGTTCTCCGCGCTCCCGCCGGAGCGGAGCCGGCTACGCTTGCCGTCCACGACGTCGGGATACGAAGGCGAACGGTATACAACAAAGTCGAGGGGGCGTTCAAATCAGGCGATGCCGTGCTCGATTGGGCATGGCGGGCGGGAGTCCGCACTCTACAGGCCTCCACCGACGAGGCTTTTTCCGATTGCCCTTGGCGTGAACGCGGAAGCTACATCGGTGATTGTCTGGTGGATTACAACCTCAACCGGCTTCTCACTGCCGATACACGAACCGCCCGACGCGTGTTTCATACGTTTGGGTTGGCGAAACAGCCGAACGGCTTGCTTCCTGGCTGTGCGCCGTCCTGGGGCATGGGACCATCGTTCGACTTCTCACTCTACTGGATTCTGGGCGTTCGCGACATTTGGGCCCATACCGGTGACTTGGTATTTGCCGGTCGTCAATGGGCGTTGATCAAAGGAATCCTAGATAGTCCCGCATGGACGATCGGGGCCGACGGTCTGTGGGATTCGCCCGGTATCTTTCTCGACTGGGGCTTGAGCGAGGCCGAACGACACGGGACAGGCAATGCGGCGCTCAACAGCCTCCGGTTCGGGGCTCTTCGTGCGGCTGCCGAACTTGCTGCCGGACTGGGCCATCCAACCGAAGCCGCTCGCTTTTTCGAGGAAGCCTCGAATCTTGAGTCCGCGTTGATGTCCCATGTCTGGAATGATCGCGAGGGCCGATTCGACGCGAGCATTGGCGCCCACACGGCTGCCATTCACGCCAACGTCCTGGCCTTGAGGTTTGGCGTTGGGGACCCGAACCGGATCCTTGCCTACGTCGAGCCCATTCTGCGTGAAAATCTGAAGAAGGGATTGTCCTCCTCGAATACGGAGAGTTACCTCGAGCTGTTCTTCTTTTTCTTCCTACTGCCGGCACTTGCCATGCATGGGCGTGAGGACTTGGCCGACTTGCTCATCGACGAGCATTACGGATTCATCATGCGCTTGGAACATCCGACGCTTCCCGAGACGTTCAAGAACGCCGACAACGGCAGCGGCAGTTGCTGCCACAGTTGGAGCGGTGCTCCGTCGATCTACGCGACAGAGTATGTCCTTGGCCTGCGACTGGCCAAACCCGGCGAACCGGACACCTATCTGCTCGATCCTGTCGATTCGCGTCATGACCGCGTCGAGGGGACCCTTCCGCACCGCTTGGGACCGATTCACGTGCAATGGGTCCGGTCCGAGCAGGGCATCTCCGCCAAGGCAATCGCGCCCAAAGGCGTCATCCTAGTTCCGGGCCCAACCGTAACCCTGACTCGGTCCTAGTCTCGGAGGGCAAGATCGACTCCCATCGACTGTAACTGGGCGCGCTCCTCGTCGGCCTCCATCGCAATCAGCTCCTTGTTGTGGTCGCAGTACGCGATAGCCTCACGAATCGCCTCCAGCGGCAACTCCCAGTTGTCGGCAGCCTCCTCTTCGGTCATTCCGTTCGCGGTCATACCCCGCTATATCGTAGAGGCCAGCAATCGCCGGCCCTTCACGTAGAGCTGCTTGCGCCACGAATGCTTGCGCTCGACCAGAAATCTCCATCCCAGGAATTGGGTCAGTTCGGGTATGACGACCAGCTTCATGTCGCCTGCCTGAGACTGTAAGTACATCGTGTTGCCTGCCTTCGCCTCGCGGACGAGCATCGACATAACTTGCACCGACCGGATCACCGCGTCCTTTGCCGACGAAACGTCGAGCGTGTCCTTCAACCATTCGATCTGGGCTTCCTGCTCCGGGGAGACATTGAAGTTCTGGCGCTTCGTATAGGCTTTCTTGTCCGTCACCATGAGTATTCAATGAGTACACAATACTCATCACAATCCCGAGGAACTGGAGTAGCGGAGTGATGGAGTATTGCGCGGAGCAAAGTGCGACGCAGCGCGTAGGCGTCGGCTTGCCCGACGTTTTGCTACAAGGTCTTAGGGCCGTTCTTGTCGAAGTAACCACCGGTTGGACCGTCGTTTGGAAGCAGCGCGAGTTGGACCGGAACCCTTGCTCCTTCTTCGACCGTCTGATGTCCTCGAAAGTTGTTCATATCCGTCGCCGTGAAACCCGGGGCAGCGGCGTTGACCAAGATCCCTGTTCCCTTCAGTTCACGAGCCAGGTGGATGGTGAACATGTTTAGAGCGGCCTTCGAAGAGCTGTAGCCGAGGAGTTGAGCAAAGTCGGACGATATGCCTTCTGCGGCGGACATCGAGGAAAGCGATCCGAGGCCGCTCGAAACGTTGACGATCCTTCCCGATGCCGATTTTCGAATCAGCGGGAGCATGATCTGAGTCACCAAGACCGTCCCGAAGAAGTTCGTCTCGAACACCCGTCGGACGGCATCGAGGTCGACCGTACCCGGAGAACCGTCCTCAGGGTCGTTTACCCCCGCGTTGTTCACAAGGATATCGAGACGCTGAAATTCGCCGTCGATCGCTTCGGCAGCCACCTGCATCGTTTCGGGCCGAGCAAGATCCAGGATCAGCGGACGCACGTCGAGGTCCCCCGCCGCGAGAGCTTTGGCCGCCGCCCCGCCACGAGCCGCATCGCGCGCACCTAGGAAGACCGTCATTCCACGTTGCGCTAGCTGGCGAGCCACCTCGAATCCGATCCCCTTGTTGGCGCCGGTGACCAAGGCGACTCGTCTCGTTAAGTTCTGCCCTTTGTTCATGTGTCCACCTCAAGATACGGGTTGGTGACCGTCGCAGTCGCCGCGACGCCTCCTTCACTTCGCCTTGTCGGACTCGTTGGCTCGTTTGCGGTTTTCGTCGGCTTTGGCTTGCATTTCCTCGACCGTCTTCACCGGCAGGCGGGCGGCTCCTGCGTATTCCTGGGTGGGAACCAGGGGGCCCTCGGCGAGAGTTTGTTTGGCCTTCGCGATCGCAGCTCCGTATTGGGGAAGCCACTCCTCGCCGGCGACGAGCATCTCGTCGGTCATCTGCCAGATCTCGGGAGGGTTGCAGACGGCGCCGGTCAGCGGGTCCATCATCATCGCCTGTTTGAGCAGTTCCGGATCGCCGTGCACGGCGGCCTCGACGCCCAAGCGCTGAACCGAGATCGACGCGTTGCACACTGCCGCACAGCCCAGCGGCAGGTCTCCGACGACCGGCATCGAGATGCCGTTGCGATCCACATAGCCCGGGGCCTCGATGATCGCGTCGTTGGGCAGGTTCGTGATGATCCCGTTGTTCACCACGTTGAAGTGGCCCCGGTAGACCCGGCCAGTCTCCAGCGACTCGATGATATAGCTGCCGTGCTCCTCGCCCCGCTTCTCGGGGCTGAACTCATTCGGCGCCGCCTCCATCCAGTTCGGGAAGTCGTGCTCGAACCAGCTCCTGCCCTCCTTGCAGACCCGCAGATACCCGCCGGTTTCGCCGTTGATCCAAACCCCCAGGTCGATCCAATCCATGATCTCACTCGGACGCTTGCGATACCACGGCACATACTCGCTCAAGTGGCCGTTCGATTCGGTCGAATAGTAACCGAAGCGGCGCAGCATGTCGATGCGGACCTTCTCGGTATGGCTGAATTCGGGATGCATCTCGAAAGCTTCGAGCAAATGGGGAATCATGTCCATCCCCCGCCAGCGGACCTGGACGTACCATGTTTGATGGTTGATGCCGGCGCAGACGATGTCGACTTCCTTCTTGACCACCTTGTCTTCGGGACCGATATGCCCGTGCTTGCGCGCCCATCCCTCGATGCAGGATGCGATCTGCCAGTGTCCGCCCTGAACTCCGTGGCACAAACCGATCGTCTTGACCCCTCCGTACTTGTTGCAGGCCCATGTCAGCATGGCCATCGGATTCGAGTAGTTGAGGAAGACGCAATTTGGATCCGCGACCTCGCGGATGTCCTTGCAGAACCCCAAAAGCGCCGGAATCCCTCGCTGGGCGTACATGATCCCGCCCGGGCTCAGCGTGTCGCCGACGCATTGGTCGACGCCGTACTTAAGGG
>JARLGV010000021.1 GCA_031292555.1 Fimbriimonas sp. | reverse complement strand
GGGTTTCACCCTCATCGAACTCCTCGTCGTCGTCTTGATTCTCGGTATCCTCACTGCGATCGCTCTGCCGTCCTACCTCAGCTCGGTCCAGACTTCTCGCCAAGGCGCCGCCAACACCAACGCTCGAGCGCTTGCCACCGCCGTTCAGGCCCATGCGATCGCTTCCGGCTCATACGACACGACCCTCGCCGACTTCGCGACGGACATGGGCGGCACGATCCCCAACAATCCTTGCACGGCCACCACGACCGGCTATGCGATCTCCTCGACCACCACAACTGCTTCCGTCGTTGCTTCGACCGGTACCAACTGCGGAACTTGGACACCGACGACGTTCTCGCTCGTTCTCTAGGCATCTAGAGCGGCGACGTTCTTATCTCGACCAACAAGAAGGCGGCATAGTCCGCCTTCTTTGCTTTTTGGGGGCTCGTCGAGCTCGATCGCAGGTAACGTGGCATCTTGTATACGGTCAAGAACCGGTTCGATAGATACAATCGAGAACGGCGAGGCCGGTTGCGGGAGCGAAATGTCCGAAATCTTCAAGTCGATCCAAGCCTATTGCCTGGTCAAAGAAGGTGCTTTCGAAGATCATCCTTGGGGAGACCCCGTGTGGAAAGTTGGCCCCAAGGGGAAGATCTTCTGCTTCGGTGGATTGGCGTCGATGACGGTTCGAGCAACGCTCGACGAGCAATCGGCGCTCATACAGCTCCCGGGTATTCAGATCGCCGCATATGTTGGGCGCTACGGTTGGATCATAGTTGACCTGTCCCAACCGCAAAACCTTGAATTCGCGCCCGAACTGATCGATCGAAGCTACGAGCTTGTTTTAGCCAAGTCAAGCAGGGCCCCCGCTCGCCAAAGCCGCCCGAAAGGGTGAGTGTCCCTGCCGCACGGGCGGCATGGAGATGAAAAACACCACAAATAAACCTGCAAAACTAGCCCACAATGGTTAAGACCATCATTGGACTCGGGCCTTCTAGAAGCCCGTTGGCATTTGCGGAGTACACATGAGGGTCGTTCGACGAGCGAAATGGCAAGAGCTGAGTCACTGTCCAGACAGCTACTTTCGAGAGCCGTTACGCTTGCTCGAACACTTGCTTCCAGCTCCACGAATCCGATCGCAATCTTGGACCGATCGCTTTGTATCGTTTGGGTCAATGAAAGTGCGAAGCATTGCTTTGGCTTCCGATCAAACGAATGGAAGGGGCGGACAATTGAATCGCTTGTCGCTCCGTGCCATATACCGGCACTGGTGGAGCTATGCTCAAGCAGCTTTTCGACTGACACTGTGACTAGAAGTCAGGCCGCCTCTGCTCTTGAGTTTCGCAAGAAAGATGGCGAGGGGTTTACTTGTCGCCCAAAGTGTATTCCAGTTGGCGATGCGAGCTTCGCCGTCTTAATCGTCGAGCCACTCAGACAGCGGACTCCCCGCAACACTATTGGGCGTGGGCTGATTAGGAAGACGCAAGGCGCTCAGGTTTCGGAGGGAACGTCGCCCATCGTTTTGGCACGTGCCTTGGAGGCCTCACCGGTCGGATTCGTCATCTTCCGTGTCTCTGGCGACGCCATATGGGCGAATGCCGCCGGTTCACGTCTATTGGGGGCCGCTGCTTCGCAAATGGTTGGGTTCAACTTCCGAACCAGCACACAATGGCGCGAAGAGGGTCTGATTTCGGTGGCCGATGAAGCCGTGAGTTCTCTATCGGAAACGCGTAAGGACGCTGATTTCGTTTCGGAATGCGGCCGACAGGCACGATTGTCTTGTCGCTTCTTCCCGTTGGATGTGGGCGGCGAGATCCTCGTCGTCGCGACGTTTGCAGATATCTCGGAGAGAAAGGAGATCGAGGATCAGATTCGGCGGTCACATGACGTCCTCGCCGCTTCAGGTGCCCTCGCAAAGGTCGGTGGTTGGGAGCTAGATGTTGGAGGCGAGTTCGTTGAATTGACTCCCGAAGCCTATCGGATTCACGATCTCGATCCTGGCACGAAAGTCTCGGAACTGGAAGCTCGTAACTTCTATCCACCGGAAGCTCGGAAGCGAATCGTCGGAGCGATCGAAGCATGCCGTTCTCACGGTACACGCTTCGATCTGGAACTCCCGTTTGTCACTCGTACCGGCAACAGTAAAACAGTGCGTTCGGTGGGGCGAGCCGTCCGTGTTGACGGGAAGACCGTTCGGATCTATGGCGCTATTCAAGACGTGACGGAGCGTGTAGCCGCTAATCGATTACTGGCCATGCAGTCGGCCGCTCTGAACGCCGCCGCGAATGCGGTCGTGATAACCGACTCTGAAGGCATTGTCGAATGGGTCAATCCGGCATACACGTCCCTTACCGGTTGGGCTTTCGACGAAGCCATAGGCAAGGATTTCTGGCTGCTGCGTTCCGACGGTTCCCGTGCCGACCCCAGCAGAGAGGTCTGGGACGCTCTACGGGCCGGCAAGATTTGGCGCGGCGAACTGACCAATGCCCACAAAAGTGGGACGTCATATTCGGAGAACATCACGATTACTCCCGTGTTTGACGATCATGCCGAGATAACTAACTATGTCGCAATCAAGGAGGACATAACCGACCAGCGCAAGACTACTGCCCTTCTGGAATTGCAGAGCGCCGCACTCAACTCAGCGGTGAATGCGATTGTGATCACCGATGCTTCCGGGGTAATTCAATGGGCCAACCCGGCATTTACTCGCCTAACCGGCTATTCTCAAGGGGAAGCTATCGGTCGAAACCCTCGGCTGCTCAAGTCGGGGAAGCAGGATGAAGCATTCTATAGGGACCTTTGGGCGACCATAGCACAGGGCAAAGTCTGGCAGGGCGAGCTGATCAACCGACGCAAGGACGGCTCCGAGTATTTCGAAGAGATGACGATAACTCCCGTGCCGGACGAGTACGGCCCGATCACCCATTACATTGCAGTGAAGGCCGATGTAACCGACCGAAGGAGAATTCAGACTCAGCTTGGCGAAAGCGAGGCCAAGTACCGGGTCCTGGTTGAGAACGCCACCGAGATCATATACTCGGGCAGATTTGCGTCCGAGGAAGGAGCGGTCGATAACCTGGATTTTATAAGCCACCAGGTCGAGAGTCTGATTGGGTATCGACCCGACGATGTGGTCAACGGGCCCTACAATTTGTGGAGCGCAGTCCACCCAGACGACCTTCCCGGCTTGGTCAGTAGGTCCAGGGAGTGCGCCATCACTGGGAAGCCGGTGACCTGGACGTACCGGGTGATTACGACGGCAGGTGAGACCAAATGGTTGGAAGGCAGCATAATCCCCGAGAGGGAAGAGGGCGGGATCTACCGACGGTTCACTGGGATCGCCCGTGATGTCTCAGATCGTGTACGAGCGTCCGAGGAACTCAGATTGCTCAATGAAGAACTTGAAGAGAGAGTCGAAACTCGGACTCAAGAACTGCAAGTCGCCAAGGAGGCTGCCGAGCGGGCCAGCCGAGCGAAGAGTGAGTTCCTTTCGAGGATGAGTCATGAATTGAGAACTCCGTTGAACTCCGTGCTGGGCTTCTCGCAGTTGCTTGAGATGTCATTCGACGATCCGCGAATTCAGGAGTTCAGTGGCCTGATTCACAAGAGCGGATCTCACCTACTTGAACTCGTCAATGAGATTCTGGATGTCACCAGGATCGAGGCTGGGAAAATGACGCTGTCCATGGAGGACTTGGACCTAAGTTCCTTGGTGCATCAGGCAGTGGAATTGGTGCAGCCACTCGCGGCTCAGAGCGACATCGAACTCTTCGTGGATTTGAAGGAACGTAGCGGAGCGGTCTGGGCAGACCGTCAACGTCTGCTCCAAGCACTCATCAATGTGCTATCAAACGCTGTCAAATACAATCGGCAATCTGGTTCCGTTCGCATTTCGTTTGAGGACACCCATGACGGGTTTTTCGCCGTGATCGTGTCTGATACGGGCTATGGCATTCCGGTGGCTGACCAAGACAAGTTGTTCCAACCCTTCAGTCGGGTAGGGCGTCTGAATGTCGAGGGCACTGGCTTGGGGCTTGTGTTGACCAGGCAGTTGGTGGAATTGATGGGGGGACAAGTCGATTTACTGCGCTCGGATGAGAGTGGCTCGACGTTCCGGCTTCGAATCGTCGCATCTCAATGTGACGCTCCAAGTTACGCCAAGCCGAAAGTTTCGATTCAGATTCCCAAATATCACCCAGCCCGGCCGGTGAAGATCTTGTATATCGAAGACACATTGGCCAATTTCAGCCTCGTCGAACATATGGTGGCCGCCTGGGACCATGTGACATTGATACCGGCAATGAGTGGGGCACAAGGAATCCACCAAGCCAGTGCACACTGCCCAGATCTGGTTCTCCTTGATCTTCATCTTCCAGACATGCACGGATCTGAAGTGCTCAAAGAACTGCATCGCATGCCGGAAACCTTCGACGTCCCGGTCATTGTCGTGAGTGCCGACGCGACCGCTGGGCAAGTCTCCTACCTAAAGTCCCTGGGCGCGAAAGAGTATGTGTCCAAGCCCGTAGACCTTGCGGCTCTTGCTGCCGTTGTTATGAGGGCTCTGGATTCCCGAGTCGGCAAGGCGTAGACGGCACACCGGAGAGCGATTCGATCGTCGGCGAAAGACATCTGGAGCGACCACGCCAATGTCGGACCGTCCTACAACGTAGAGGGTTGAGGGGAGTATTAGATGGATTACAGACAGCTTGGTTACTCTGGGTTCAAGGTGCCGGTGTTAAGTTTTGGGACGGGAACATTCGGGGGTTCGGGAGAGTTCTTCAAGGGATTTGGTTCGAGTGACGTAGAGGAGGCGACGCGATTGGTCAGCCTCTGTCTCGAACATGGCCTAACGATGTTCGACTCCGCCGATACTTATTCCCACGGTCTCGCGGAGGAGATTCTCGGTCACGCCCTAAAGGGACGGCGAGACAAGGCGATCATCTCGACAAAGACGACATTCACTATGGGCCCGGGGCCCAATGAGGTGGGGTCTTCGCGATTCAAGATCGTAAAGTCCTGCGAGGACAGTTTGCGACGGTTGGGAACCGACTACATCGATCTCTACCAGATGCACGCATTCGACGCGATCACACCCTTGGAGGAGACGTTGAACGCCTTGGACGATTTGGTGCGAGCAGGGAAGGTCCGCTACATCGGTTGCTCAAACTACTCCGGCTGGCATCTCATGAAGTCGATCGCTATCTCCGAAAAGTACAACCTGGCCCGCATGGTTGCCCATCAGGCGTATTACTCGCTCATAGGGCGGGACTACGAATGGGAACTTATGCAGTTGGGCCTTGACCAGAAGGTGGGCGCCGTTGTTTGGAGTCCCCTCGGTTGGGGCCGGTTGACGGGCAAAATCAAGAGGGGCGAACCTCTTCCTGAGAATAGCCGTTTGCGTAATCCCGTCACCGCGAGCGGCGGGCCTAAGGCAACGGACGAGCTTCTCTTCAAAGTGCTTGATGCAATCGAAGAGGTTGCGGAGGAGACGGAGCGAACGGTGCCGCAAGTCGCGCTCAATTGGCTGTTACAGCGGCCGACGGTCTCGACCGTGATTATTGGTGCGAGAAACGAGGAACAGCTCCGCCAGAATCTGGGAGCGGTTGGATGGAATCTTACTCCGGCCCAGGTGGCTAAACTGGACGAAGCTAGCAAGACTCCGATGGCGTATCCCTATTGGCATCAGCACGGCTTCAGCAGGAATCCATTCCCAGTCTAGGCGCAAAACTAAGGCGACGAATCGAAGAGGATAAGGGGAAAGGTCTGAATTTGGTTGAAGGCAGGAGCCTTCAGTCTGATCGGCTCCAGTATTCGTCCAGCATCTTCTTCGATGCGATCGAAGTCCAGTACTTCTCGATTCGTTCCTTGAGTTCTTCGGCGTCAATCGCCTCCAAGCGGACCAGAATCGCGGAATAGCCTTTGTAGTGGTCGGTCTCGAAGTAGATCTCCGGGGCGGACTGAATCAGGAACTCCTTCTCGTCCAACTCGCACCTCAAGACGAGAACGTCCGGTTCCCGCATCCGGCACAGGAGCTTGCCCTTCAATTTCAATGCGGCAGTACCGTAACTGAGACCTTCTTCCACACCCGGCCATCGTGCCTGAGCGAGGATCTTGCGAATCGGTTCGAAGAACTCGCTCAGGTCATCAACCATGGGATCGATACTCACTTGGATGCCCCGTTCGATCTGTCGCAAGGACTGGCTTTTCGAAAAGTGTCAACCCAACAAGCCGCACTTCGATCTCTCGCCGAACCTCATACCCTATCGAACGGTAAAAGCTATTCGAAATTGGATTATCGCTATAGGCATCCAGCCGGACAAAGGGTATGCGCATCTCCCGGGCAAGGTCCTCGACTCCGCACATGATGAATCTCCCGAAGCCCTGACGCTGGTACTCGGGATAGACAACCAGGTTGAACACGCCAAGTGCCGTGGCAGAAGGGTCTTGCCAGTAACTTCTGTGCCAGAAACCGGGAGGAAATGTGGAAACGGCGACCGATCCGATCACTCGATGATCTATGCAGGCAACGTACAGAGTCAACCGCCTGAGATTCGCCGGATCCGCGTTCAGGATGCGTTCCCGGATCGAAGGTAGCCTTGTGAACCCGCTCCAGTGTCCTCCTCCTAGCCGGGCGGTGAGGTCGATTGCGGAGTGTCGGCGCATCTCCTCAATCGCACGGGCATGAATGCGCTCCGCGAGTTCAAACCTCAACCCTTTTATCGCCATTTTGTCAGCTATAAGTTTACGTTCAAATCCTTGGTTTTGCCAGTTGCCTGCACGCAGATCTGTCACTTGGAGTCGTAATATGCTATTGTCGCAAACTGCCGCCAGTATTGGGCCGGGCAGCGAAGCTCAACTACATGAGGGATCGGCAACCGCTATCAACACTGTTGTCCTACGCTTTGGTGGCGTTCACCATCGAATTCGATAACGAGTTTGAGCACGTCATGCCACATCGGACGTCTCAATCACTAACTGCAGGCGCCAATCGGGACCATCCTTGGCTCGTTTCGATGGCGATGTGGCTGAACTGCATGCAGTTTGTTGGTCCAAACGGAGTCAAGGTCGGCGAATTGGATCGCTTGGCCCTTACCAAGACGAATCTGAACGGTATGAAGCGATGGCGATATGTCGACATCGTTCAGGATCCGACCGACGCCCGCGTTCGCCGTCCTCTAAGAGACTGGGTCATTGTGGCGACACCTGGTGGTGCGGCCGCTCAACAGAATTGGAGGTCACTTGGAAGAGAGATCGAGAACCGATGGCGAGATCGGTTCGGAGTGGCAAAAGTGAATCGGCTGGTTGAAGCAGCCTTCGGGATCTCTAGCCGACTTGACCCGTTGCCTGAGTGCATTCCGATACTGGGATACGGCATGTTCTGCAACCTACCTACATTCCGAGTTGCTCCGCCTCCCATGCCCGAGAACCGGTCCTTGCCAGTTGTTTTGGCACGAGTGCTCCTCGCCTTTGCATTGGAATTTGAGCGCCATTCCGACGTTTCCCTGGCAGTCTGCGCGAACTTGCTTAGGTTGATTCCCGACGATGGGATGCCATCCAACCGAGTTCCCAGATTGGCCGGAGTGTCGAAGGAGGCGATCGCGATGGCGCTCGGGTTCCTTCAAACAAGGGGGCATATCGTACACGAATTCTCCACGCCCGATATATCCGGAAAGGTAATCCGATTGACCGAATCCGGCAAAGCTGCCCAGATCCGCTATTCAGATCTGATTTGGCAGATTGAGGAGGATTGGCGGACTCCGATTGGCTTTGCCGAAACGGCAGATCTACGCGCCGCCCTTGAGGAGATCGTCGTTTCGGCAGACACTTCGTCGCCGTTGTTTCTTGGTTTGAATCCTTATGCAGATGGATGGCGGGCAAAGCTCAGGTCCCCGATAGGGCTACCCCATTTCCCAATGGTGCTCCATCGCGGTGGGTTTCCAGACGGAGCGTAGCGGGGCTTTGATGCAGACTGCGGGCAGGACCTGGTTAAACGTTTCGTGTTCTATAATCGGCCATTCGGAGTGTGATGAATATGTTCGACCGATCCATTCAGAAGGTGCTTGCCGTTTCGGCGATGCTGTCACTTGGCGTGATCATGTGCTCCTGCAGTGAAGAGAGTGGCCTCGCGCCGACTATCGAGCACCCCAAGCCTACGAAGGGCTTCTTTGATCCCAAGCGCGACTCAAACAAGGATCTGACCGATGCGAAGTCGACAGCGAAGAAAGAGCACAAGCGTATCCTTCTTGATATCGGTGGCGATTGGGCGTTCTGGTCAAAACGTTTGGAACCGCTACTCGATTCGGATAGGGACATCTCCAGTGTGCTAGCCGGAAAATACGTAGTGGTTCACGTGAATTCAAGCCAAGGAAGCGAAAACAAGGCGTTCCTCAGCAAACTCCCGACATTCGACGGATTTCCGCACTTCTTTGTGCTGGATGCGAGTGGAAAGGTCCTCGTATCGCAGGGATCCAACGAATTCCAGCAGGTGGATCATATCGAAACCACGAAACTGGTCGAGTTCTTGAAGAAATGGGCTGGTCCGTAGCCGCCTTTTATCTCGACCAAGCTTTGGTTCGACCTATGGCCCGCTACCGGAGTGCAGTGGGCAGGGCAGTTGAGAAGCCGGAGTGACCGACGCTCCGCGGCGCCTCTTTGAGCCAAATCGCCCGGTTGAGAGTTCGTTGATCCTGAATATCGGGCTCACTCCAATCCATGTTTGCACAGGATTCGGCTAGTTTCCGCGCCTCTGCCGTTCGATTGCTCTTTGCCGGAGGGTTCAACTCGTCGATCGGCACGCGATTCGGCAACACGTTGTAAGGCGTGAAATCAGGCTTGTCGGAGAAGCAACCAGTCATTGGCTTTGATGTTCGATCGAAACGGGTCATCGCTGGCAAACCAAGGACGTGCCCGATGGTTGCGGAAATGCTCACGTGGTTGTAGAAATTGCTATTTGTAGCGGACGGCGAAAATGGCGAGATGCAGAAACAGATTGATCGATGTCCGTCGACGTGGTCTAGTCCGTTTTGACTGTCGTCCTCCGCGACAACAATGAGAGTGGAGGCCCAGAACTTGGAATGTGAGATGCCATCTACAATGCGGCCCAAGGCGAAGTCGTTATCGGCGACTTCCGCACGAGGCGTCGGCCAGCCTGGTCGCGTCCCTCCCGTGTGGTCGTTTGGAAGCAGCAAAATTGAGAGGTTGGGCATGCCGTCGCTCGTTTCCCACTGCCTCAGTTCGCTCAGGAACACATCGGCCCGCCATTGATCGGTTACGGTGAGGGGGAACCCGATATATGTTGGGTCGAGACTCTCACGCAATCCAGCTTCCGAAGTCTCTGCCTTGATCACGACCTCACCTTTGCCGCTCTTGTAGTCTTCCCAGCATCGTTGCCAATCCGGAGCTTTTCCTGTCCGTGTGTCTACAATCGAAGGTTTGTTGACGAACTCACCGAACACGCGCACCGTTTTGTGAGCCGCCTTGGCCTGACTCCAGAGGAAGCCGGCCGGCGAAAACGCTAGCGGATCGCCGCCATCGTAAGGATAACTTCGTTCGTTTGCTCCGTAGTTTCGCTCTGTGTAGTCGTTAGCAACACTGGAATCGACCCATTGGTGACCGTCGGCCGAATTCGTACCCGATATGTAAAAGTTGTCCAGTAGGCCAAATCGTCGGGCAAGGGCATGGTGGTTCGGAGTGACGTTTTCCGGAAATGCGCAAAGCGAGGGGTCGCCGTTACCATCCTTGTCGTCTCCCATCGCTATGTCGTATGCCAGGTTCTCTTTGATAATGTAGACCACGTGTGTGAAGACGCTCGGCTCCCCAATACGCTCTGGAATAGGAACTGGCGCCCGATTCGGACGTGGTCCCGCGGTTTTGGTCCATCCATTGTTGCGCGCAACTCGCCGCGTCATCGCTCTTAGGTCGCGGATATCAGCTGTCGTGAAGCTCTGAATGGCGCCTACGGAGTCATGTACGTAAAAGCCCGTTTTCTTGCCACTGGGTCGCGAGCCGATTCCTTTGGCACAAGCGACCAGGACGTGGTCGCCCGTCGTGATCACAGAGATCGGATACCATGCGGTCGGAAAATAACCCAACACCTTTGCAATCGGTCCGTTATCCAGGACTGCAACCGAGTTTGCTCCGCCAAGGGTTACATAAATGCGCTTTTCATCGGGTGAGATGGCCACTGATGTGGGGATCTGTCCGAAGGCTGGGTCTTCCTTTGGGGCGATGGAAACTCTCGATCGCTCCTTTGCCTCGGCGATGTCAACCGTGCTGATTGCGTCTTCGTCTGCGTCGGCAATGAATAGAGTCTTGCCGTCATTGCTGAAGGTCATTCCAGACGGTTGGCGTCCGACGTTCACCATCCTGACCGCGCCTTGCGGTGCGTCGACATCGATCAGGGTCACGCTGCCGCCCATGGCGGAGTCGGTTCGAGGGTCGATCTGCACGCTCGTGCCTGCTGATTCGGCGTGCGGGATTCCGGTACCCTGGAAAGCAGTGCGAGTAGTCGGATCACCTTGTTCCGAACTCGGCCCAACAATGGGTCCACCACGATTGGCTACTGCCAAAGTATGGCTATCCGACGAGATCGCGAGGCAGTAGGGGCATGCGCCGACATTCCATGTCGACTGGATTTTTCCTTCTGGCGTAATGGCCGATACTTCATTCCGAATGCTCAATGCCGCATAGAGGGTGCCATTATTCGCAACCGCCAGTCCTGCGGTTCCCGGGTTGCCCTTCTTTCCAGGCCCCTCGGCCAGAATCTCAGTTACCTTCGAGAGTAACGTGCCGTCCCACGCGAACACTCCGATTTTGCCGTTCCCAAGGGATGCATAGACCTTGGAGCCGTCGGGTGACCACGCGATACCTAAGGGGGCAGCGGCGATGCCGATCTTCGCGGATACACTGCCGCCGAGATCGACAACGACGAGCATCGAGTGTCCCAGAAGTGCGACATGGCTTCGATCGGGAGATAAGCACATGTCTTTGGGCCGAACACCGTCCAGGCGCGTTGTATTTCCCATCAGTTCGATTCGCTGACCGGTCGATACGAGGAAAGAACCATCGGACTGTTCGCCAAGCTGGGTTCGAGTAAACAACGCGAATCCAACGAGTGCGCCTATCGCGAACAGTGGAAGCCACTTCTGCATTTGATCAGTCTAGACGAGTTAGCATTTCCTTAACGCGTTCAGATTCCTCGCGGCAATTCTATGAGGCGGCTCTGAATGGACGCCGATCGGCCGATCACATTGTCTGTGTCCGAAGGAGGTTGCTTGACGAATTCGCCTGGCATGCCGGGTATCACGAATTGCCCCCCCTCGGTGATCTCAGCAAAAGCGTAGAGTGGCTTAGAGTACGGGTACATCTCGCCACCCCAGAAGTAGCTCGCAGAGTTCACGCAGTAGCACGGGATCCCTTCGTAGTATTCCAGCCGATCTACGTGCAGGTGCCCGAAAAGGCAAATGGCAACTGCGCCACGTTTGTTCTCCTTTCTCGCATCCGTCACAACCTTAAGAACATCCACCTGCTCGGGAGGCATAGCCTGTCCTGGTTCGGCAAAACCCAGTGGCTGATGAGAAATGAGAAGAACGGGCTTGGTCGATGATCTGAGTTCCTTTGATAGCCATGCCAACTGCTCCGGGTCAGCCCAGTTATGGGTGGCGTTGTCTGTATAGTAATTGCCCGAATCATAGGGAAAGAGCTTCCCACCCTTTTTGAAGTGATTCAAATCGAGAATCACGAGGCGGTAGTCACCAATATCGTAAGCACCGTACCGGTTCTGCATTCCCCACGTCCGCATGGCGGTTTGCTTGTCGCATTTGTCCATGTCGTGGTTACCCAGCACATGGAACTTCGGGTGGGCCAACGAATCGAACAACTTGATACATGACTCAGATTCAGGTTGCGAGTAACAGAAGTCTCCCATCTGAATGACGGCATCGATCCCTTTGCTGCGCTTGGCTTCACCGACGAAACCCTCAAGGCGAGTCATCGCATCAGGGGCCAATCCATGGTGAAGGTCCGTTATGATTGCCAATTTGAGTGGACGCCTTCTGCCTGGTTCCGCGCAAAGAGAAATGGACCGCGTGCCAAGCGCGGCGCCGGCAACAATGGCCCCTTGCCGCAACAACTCCCTACGTGTCATCGAAAGAAGTATAAGGCGACTGGTTCTGGATCGACCCCCAAAATGCCTCACTTGTATGACGAACTTAACGAAATCCGTGATCCTTCGCCGGATATGCATGACCCCCTATCTCGTTTTGGCAACGGCATGCCAAGATGGGCAAGCATGAACGAGTATCCGCTTCTTTCTGGTCCTATGGGATCGCTGGCAGTGCCTCAGAACGGCCGCAGTATGCGGGCTACGTCGACTTTTCGCGAGGGCGCGGACGGCAACTATGACCCGGCTGCTCCGCCCAAGAGCGACTTGGAAGAGAAGAGCAACCGGGACAATTTCCGTGTTCCTCCTGGTGCGACCCATGTGCTGATGGATGTCGAAGGACCAGGAATCATCACGCATATGTGGATTACATTCCTCGGCCCGGAAGCCCATCCCTGGGCCAAAGACGGCTCGGCCAACCACCAAGAGATGCTGCTGAGAATCACCTATGACGGTAACGACCGACCTGGAGTAGAGGCGCCGGTCGGGGACTTCTTCGCTGGATGCTTTGGGAAGCGGAGCGAAGTGATCAGCATGGCTGTCGTCACGGAGGGCGGCGACTCGTACAACTGTTTCTGGCACATGCCGTTCCGAAAGTCGGCGCGTGTAGAGATCGTGAACGAAAGCGATAAGCCCATTAGCCTCCTGTACTACAACATTGACTGGATAAAGAAAGACTCGTTGCCGGAAGACACGCCTTATTTCTATGCCCAATACAATCAGGCCTACCCGCTTGAGACAGGAAAGCCGTACACGCTGTTGGAGACCTCGGGCAAAGGGCATTACGTGGGAACTGTGTTCTCTGTCAGAACGAGGAGTCCCTATTGGTTTGGAGAAGGCGACGAAATGGTTACGATCGACGGGGAAGCGATTCCGTCCGTCTGGGGAACCGGCACCGAAGATTACTTCCTGTGTGCCTGGGGGCTCGAGAAGGTTCTGACACCCTATTTTGGCGTGCCGTATTTCGACCAATGGGGAATCGTCGGTGGACATACGAGCGCCTATCGCTGGCACATCAACGATCCGTTTCTCTTCAACGAATCGATCAAGGTGCAGTTCGAGACTTTTGGGTGGATCGCTCCCGATGAAAGCGTCCACAAGCGGGCGATGAGTTGGAATCCAAGAGAGGATGACTATGCGAGCGTCGCCTTCTGGTACCAAAATGGGACGCCAACGTTCTCTGCACGGGCGCCTCATGCTCGAGAACGGCGATTGCCCAATATCGAACGCGAGGTCGTAGTCGTCTCAGAACTTGACTACGGACAGCGAAACACGCTCGACACGGACGAGTTACCAAGGCTTGAATATGACGGTCGACGACAAAAGGAATCGACCGAAAAGGTAGTGCTCCGATATCCTGAGCACTTCGACCATCCCGTTCTATTCGTTCCTGCCGAAATCGAGGGACAGAATTCACTCGAAGTGCCCATATCGGTCACCGAAAAAGAACCTCTTCGTCTCCTGATCAACGTAGCAAAGGGACCGAACTTGGGCGTCTATGAAGTCTCTCTGGACGGCGTCAAGTTGGGTGAAACGATGGACTTCTACGCACCGGAAGTGGAGTCGCGGGAGTACCACTTCCTCGATTTCTGGCCACAACCGGGCGTTTACACGTTAAGGCTCGACTGCGTGGGGAAGAATCACCTGTCCAGTGGGTACGGGCTGACAATCGAGTCGGTCAGGCTTCGCAAGCGCCGTCCCCGGGTGAAGGAGATGGCGCTCGACAAGGATAACGACTGGAGAACAAACCCAATTTACTATGCCGGAACCTAGCCTATTGGGCTAGGGAAGCCATCCATTGCTTGCAGGCGTCCGCGTCGCCGTTCATGAACATCGAAAGGTCGTAGCCCTTTCCACCAATCATGACCGTGGCGCTTTCGCCTGCCTGGTACTGCCAGAGGTTGCCTTTGTGGAGGGGCGGGTTGGTGCTGTATCTGGCGATCCAAAGTGGACAGACCGTGAAATGTCCTTGTAGGAGCGCTTGCCCAAGCAGTCCGCCGTCTGACCCGTACATCCCCGGAAACGAACCTTGCTTTTGGGCAAGTATGTGACATGCCGATGTGGCCCCGTCCAGCGAACATGTGTTCGCTTTGTTCGGTTCGTAATCGAGCCACCGGCCTCGCATGCCGTCCGTGACCGTAAGGTAATTTTCGATCTGGGCGTTGGGATCGGAGTCGTCAAGGAAGTGATAGCTATGAACACACGCTGCATCGAAAACAGTCATGGCGCGCTCTCGGAATTCGATGAACTTGGGGTCTTTGTAACTCGACCCCTGAGTGGCTTTCAGGATGACGCCGACTGCGCCGGCATCAGACATCGCATGAAAATCGACGGGGTCGTCGTAGTGGTTTACGTCGACGATGTGGATGGTTGTGTCCATCTGTCGATTATAAATTAGTTTGGCTGCATCCGTGTAAGCGCTATTGTTAACAATCGACGAAGAGGCGCTCTGCGTACGGTCAGGGGAGCTGAGGAGGCTCTGTCAAGTGCCCGCCTAAAAGCGTCAATTCTACTGGGAAGATGCCCTGCATCGCCAGCAGTTCGCTAAGCTGCCCGCCGTGATGAATGTCGTGGGCCATGATCCGCCAGATCACCCATTGGCGTGAAACGGCATAGTTCTTTCCCTGATAGGGCTGAACGTAGGTATCGGATAAGTCGTGGACGGTCCATCGGGCGAGGGTTGCCTGCACCATTTCCCATGTTTCGTTCAGCCATTCGCTTACAACCGCTCCGTCGTAAGTCTCAGGCGCCGCCCCATTGCGAGCGTCGATTCTGGCTCGTAGCGCCTCGCATCTTTCGGGAACGATCCGCTGGAACCAGTCGACTCGGCCATCCGCAATGTGCCACGCCAATTCACCCACCGATTTCATATCGGCTGTTGAGCGAAAAGCGAACTGCTCACGAGTCAAACCACAAACGGCCTCGACCAAACTGCGGTTGTAACCATCCCAGCCTTCGTAAACGTATTCGAGGCGGCTTACGACATTCGATTCGGATTCTGGCGTCAATGCTGGACCTCGCTCTACAATTCGCCGAAAGCCTTGAGCACGCGAATGGGATCGTAGTATTCGCGGACGGCCTTGATCCTCCCATCCACGATCTCGGCGATCGCTGCATAGTCTTGGTGATACGTGTTTCGGGTCTCTAGGCAGATCATGTCACCCCGATACTCGGCAACCGCCCCGGTCGCGGTCTCGACGATTAAGGGGTCTGGACGGCTGACAATCTGAAAGAATTCACCGATGCGGGCCATGAACTTAAGAATCGCGTCCGGCCCTGTGAGAGTATGGGTATGCCCTTCAGGCGAGTACATGAGCGTCATCACAACCGATTCGTCGTAGATCTCCCGGTCTCCCAGTGAGGTCGGTCTTCCGACCAATCCCACGTGGTGGTTAAGCAGTTCGGCATTCGTCATGGCGGGGAAGTTACCTCTTGATCGGATAGCCCTTCCACACCCACTCGAGGGCTTGGGGCAAAGTCTGTCGCACCGCGCGTCCATCGACATGGCCAGCATCTCGAGCAAACACGTATTGATAGTGGTAGTGCTTCGCTTTCAAAACCGCTGCTGTACGCTGATTGGCCAGCACCCAGTTGTGATAAGTTGATTCGTCGTCTTGATAGCGAATGTCATGCTCACCGACTTCCATCCATATGCGAAGCGGTTTGTTCTTGGCATCGCGAATCAAATGATCATGGTATTCCCAGGCGCCGTGAAGCGTTTCTGGGTTGGGCGGCCACTGCTGATTGACGAATGTTCCGGAATAGGACAGAACCCGATGGTACAGATCAGGGCGATACCAGGCCATCGAGAGCGCGCATGCGGCGCCCGAACTGCCACCCATTGTCATGCGGGCGTTCGGGTCCTTCGTGAATTTCACGTGGCACTCCTCCGCCGCTCGGGGAAGCACTTCGGACTCGATGAACTGGGCGTACCAGCCAGACATCGTGTCGTACTCCAAGCCGCGCTCGCTTCCTTGGGCATCGCTCCCTCCCGAGTCGATCATGATCGCAATCATCGACGGGAGCCGATGATCGGCGATCATGTTGTCAAGGATCGTAGGGATCTCGCCCTGCCCCATGCTGTCTTGTGACACGAAAAACGGCGATGGCGAATCGGGGACATATTGACTCGGAACGTAAACCGTGACCCGACGTGTGTAAGGCACGATCTTGCCAAGCACTCCCTTGGCAATTCCTGGGTAGATCTTGCTGTCCTCCGATTTCATCACGAAATGGTAAACGTGCCCCTTTGGAACGTCGCTGCGCGGCGTCAACTCTGGAGCGTCGGCATAGCTTGGACCGATCACGAAGTTGCCTTCATCCGACTTTGGCGTATATGGCAAGAATCTCGTGAAGTCGATCGGGGGAGCTTGCATGGAGCCTACGGGAGTAGCACCATGGTTGCCAAGGCTAAATGTAGCGAGAGCGAGTCCGCTCAGGATTAATGGGTTCATGTGGGACATCACCTATCAGAGAACCGAGCCGTCCCTGAATGTATCCAAGGACGCTACCAGATCGAGGCGGCAATAATCAAAGCCGTCGTTGGCTAGGCGTATGACGGTCCCGAAGCTGACCAAGCCTGTTCGGCAAGCCTCTTCATGACGAGGCTCTGCTCCCAGCGATCGCTGAACTCGGAACCGTCCGGTAGTGTAATTGCATAGCGAGGGGGTCCAAGCTCACTTGCGAACGGAAAAACATCCCCTGGTCCGGCATCCTTTCTCCACTCCCTCATCACTGCCGTCCAGATCTGAACAAAGAACTGCGCCGTGGGGCCCGTACCATCGCCGACATCGACCTGTACCTGCTCGCCGTTCGAAATACGACCGTGAAGGTGGGACGTTCTCGATAGAACAGGCATCATCCGTTCGACCGCACGCTCATATTCGAGACCATAAAACTCGCTGACGACGACAAAGTGAGACAGGTCTCCGGTAAACCGCACTTCCGGCCACTCCTCTACCAGTTGCAGGGCCTGATTGAGGCTCTCCGGAATGTTGTTACGGTGAGTCTCGACAAAAAATGCCATGCCCTCGCTGTTTGCGATGTTCCTGGCTTCACGGCAGAATTCAGCCGCTTCCTTGATCGGACAAAATGGGTTGAGGGGCTGTGCGAAAACAAAGTCAGCACTCAGGCGCACGGCGCGGGCGACCGTTTTGCCCACGTCTTCCAGCGTGTGGGGATGATGGCCCAAGGTCAACTGTAATCCATGGCGGCTCAGGTTCGCCCGCCGCTCGGCCTCATCCTCGTCGGATAGCCAACATTCGACACCTTCGAATCCGGCAGCCTTGACCCTCTCGAATTTCTCGTCGATCGTCCACTCGGTCGGCTGGTTCATTGGCAATCCGATGAGCGACCACAAGGAATGCTGAATCTGCAAACGCGGAGGAGCCTGGGTTCCGTCGTTGTATCGGTCGAAATGAGCCATGCGACATTCTGACCGAACTTCTGCCGTCAAGTGGCCTCTCGGCAAACGAGTGAAGGCATCCTTTGGATGCTGCTTGCGATGAATGAAAGCACCCAGAGGCAGGCTCGTGGCATCTATAGGAGGTTGCAGCCATCAGACCGAGAGGGAACTGGTCGAAGTTCGCTTCTTTCGGCCGACAGAAACTGTCACTTGACGATGTGTCACATTGATCACAGTTCCGGCGCCTGAATCGCCCGCCCTCGTGTATTGGCATCGATTTCCTGGGCGTACGCCGACACATACGCAAACAGCGCGCACGGCGCTTTGGATCTCATCGCCATAGGCATTTGGACCTATTGGTTTGATGCTGGTTGTCCCACAAGATGTGTCAACTCGGCGGGACACGTTGATCCGCGAACGGGTAGCCATACTGTCCAGGATCTACAACCTCTTTACCTGAGTTAAGTCAAAACCCAGTATGTTTAAGGGGTTCTGCGTCCTTCAACCCCTATGTGCTTCGAATCGGCTTCATTTGAAGCTGTACGGCTTTAGTTTTTTACCTTTTGGGTGTATTCTGGGCGCTGAACGGCTTGCGCCGTTTGGCCTGCTTGATTGGTTGGTTTCTGCTCTATTGGGGTTCGGCTAGCCGATAGGTGTGGGCCCGTGATACACGAATCCTGGTCTGGGGAACATCGATGCCACACACGGAACACAAAATAAAACCGCGGCACACCTTTAGGTGGCCGCTCCAACTAATATTCTTAATAATCGCGTTGCTGCTGCCGGTTCTCGGATCAGCGCAAACGGTTAAATCCCTTTCGCTCAACCCGACGACGGTCTATGCCGGATACCCAAGCACTGGGACGGTGACCCTGTCCGCAGCGCCGGCTTCGGCACTGTCGGTCTCGCTGTCATCCAACTCGTCGTCCGCAACCGTGGGGTCTACGGTTACGGTCGCGGCCGGGCAAACGAGCGCGACTTTTACGGTCTCAACTTCGCAGCAGGGAGCAACCACTGCCACCGCCACGATCACCGCTTCGGCGAACAGCAGCTCTCAAACCGCGAATTTGACGATCAACCCGATCGCTCTGACTGGCTTCACAGTAGCGCCTAACCCCGGATACGGCGGTGGGACGATCACTGGAAGCCTGACGCTCAGCGCGGCAGCGCCTCCCGGCGGCTTCAGCGTTGCGTGCACATCGGACCTGTCGCCGACCGTAACGGTTCCGGCAACTGTTTCAGTGCCGTCTGGTCAGACAGTCGGAACATTTGCCGTAACTTCGGTTCCCGTTACTAGCAAGGTGACGGCTAATCTCACGGCGGCTGCGTTCGGTGCGAGCTTCAGGGTGGCACTTGCCGTCCTGCCGGCCGTTCCGATGAGTGTTGCGCTCAATCCCCAGAGCGTTCTCGGCGGCCAGTCTTCGACCGGAACGGTCACTCTTACAGGTCAGGCGCCTTCTGGTGGCTTGACGGTCAGCCTCAGCTCTGACAACGCGGCAGCCCAGGTTCCTGGATCGGTTAACGTACCGGCGAACCAGAGCAGCGCGACATTCACGGTCACGACTTCTGGAATCGCTACCAACGCGGTCGCTAACATTGGCGCTACCATTGGCGCCACCAAAGTCACCGGCGCACTCACCGTGAACGCGCCGACCGTTACTGCTTTGACTTTGAATCCCACAACTGTGCTTGGCGGCACGACATCCGTGGGCACAGTCACGATCTCCAGCGCCGCTCCTACGGGTGGCGATACGATTACCCTCACCTCCAGCCTGGCGGCGGCAACCGTGCCCGCAACGGTCACGATTCTTGCCGGACAAACCACGGCCAACTTCAATGTAACGACCGTCGCGGTCGCAACGAACTCCACATCAACTATCACTGCTACGGCGAACGGCTCGAATCAGACGGCGACCCTCACGGTAAACGGACCAACGGTCACCGGCTTGAGCTTGAATCCGACGACGGTCGTTGGCGGAATTAGCTCCATCGGTACGATCACGATCAGTTCGGCAGCTCCGGCTGGCGGCTTGTCTGTCGCCTTAACGTCTGGCAACGCAGCAGCAACTGTTCCTGCGACGGCCTCGATTGCCGCCGGCGCCACAACCGGAACGTTCACGGTCACCACTTCTGCGGTTGGCTCGAATGCGTCGGCCCAGATTACGGCCAGTTCCAACAGCTCGTCTCAGAACGCTACTCTTTCGATTAGCGCGCCGACCATTTCGACGGTGACGCTGAATCCGATGGCAGTTACTGGTGGGGTCTCCTCGACCGGTACCGTAACGATCAGCAGCGCGGCTCCGGCAGGCGGCCTCACGGTCAACCTGTCGTCCAGCAACACCGCAGCGGCTACGGTTCCTGCGACGGCAACGATCGCAGCGGGCCAAACGAGTGGCACGTTCACTGTTTCGACTGCCGCGGTTGCAACGAATGCCACGTCGACGATTGGCGCAACAGTTAACGGCGGCGCGGCGGTTACCGCAACGCTGACGGTCAACGCACCAACGATCTCGTCCGTGACGCTCAATCCGGCGACGGTCACGGGTGGAAGCCCATCGACCGGCACGGTAACGATCGGCAGCGTCGCACCTGCGGGCGGCCTCACGGTCAACCTGTCTTCGAGCAGCGGTTCGGCGACAGTTCCTGCGACGACGACGATCGCGGCAGGCGCAACGACCGGCACGTTCAACGTTACGACCACGGTCGTCAACACGAACACCAGCTCGACGATCGGAGCAACGGTTAATGGCGGCGCAGCGGTTACCGCAACGCTCACCATCAATGCGGCGACCCAGTTCACGTATACGCTAAGCACGGCAAGCATCGTCGGTGGGGTTGGCGATAACGCCACTGGCACGATCACGCTCGCTTCGGCAGCTCCTGCGGGCGGCGTGGCATTTACGGTCGCATCCGACAATTCGGCCGCGACGGTTCCCGCTACAGTCACCGTTCCTGCCGGCGCGACCTCGGTCACGTTCTTGGCTCGCACGGTTGCAGTTGCCACAAACCAAACTGCTCACATTTCGGTCACTAACGGAACGACCTCGACTCTGTCGCTTCTCGTCATTCCTCCGTTCGTCAAGACACTCACGTTCAGCCCGGCCTCGGTCGTTGGTGGAACGAGTTCGACTGGCACGATTACGCTGAATGCCCCGACGGCAGCCTCAGGTACGGTTACGGTCACCCTCAGTTCAGGCGATGCCTCAACGACGGTTCCCGCTTCCGTGACCGTGGCAGGCGGCCAGACGACGGCTACATTCACGGCAACGACAGCAGCGGTCGCTTCAGACAAGACGGTTACCGTTTCGGCTTCCAGCCCGAACGGCACTGGTACGAAGACGATCACCGGAACGCTTGGGGTTACGGCTCCAACGATCTCGACAGTCACGCTGAACCCGACTTCGGTCGCCGGCGGCCAGACTTCGACGGGCACGGTCACGATCAGCAGCGCAGCCCCCGCGGGCGGCCTAACGGTCAATCTCTCCTCCGGCACAACCTCGGTGGCGACGGTCCCTGCGACTGCATCGATTCCGGCAGGAACGACTACCGGCACCTTCACGGTGACGAGTCTTCCGGTTGCCGCCGACAGCACGTCCACGATCGGTGTATCCGTCAATGGTGGCGCAGCGGTGACGGCGACCTTAACGGTCACGGCCCCGACGCTCTCCAGCCTGACGCTCAACCCGGCGACGGTAACGGGCGGCCAGACATCGACTGGCACGGTGACGGTTAGCAGTGCGGCTCCCACGGGCGGCCTCACGATCAACCTGACTTCAAGCAACACTTCGGCAGCCACCGTTCCTGCGACCGCAACCGTCGCGGCAGGTGCTACCACTGGCACCTTCACGGTGACCTCGAAGGTTGTGGCGACGAACACCACGTCAACGATTAGCGGCACGCTTAACGGCGGCACCGCCCAGACGGCTGTTCTGACAGTCAACGCTCCGACTCAATTCACGTTCACCCTCAGCACGGCGACCATCGTCGGCGCGGTTGGCGATAATGCAACGGGCACGATTACATTGGCGTCGGCGGCTCCTGCCGGTGGCCTCGTCTTCACGATCGCGTCGGACACTGCTTCGTGCACGGTCCCGGCATCGGTCACCATCCCGGCTGGCTCGACGACAGGAACGTTCCTCGCTCGCACGGTAGCAGTTGCTGCGAACGTGACGGCGAACATTTCGGTGACGAATGGAACGACATCGACCCTGCAACTCCTGATCATGCCTCCGTTCCTCAAGACGTTCACGGTTAGCCCGACTTCGGTCGTCGGCGGCGTGTCATCGACAGGCACGGTTACATTGAATGCTCCGGTTGCTGCTACGGGCACGGTTACCGTAACCCTAAGCTCCAGCGACCCGTCCACGACGGTTCCTGCATCGGTAACGGTTGCAGCCGGCCAGACGACGGCTACGTTCACGGCTACGACGGTGGCAGTCTCCTCCAACAAGACGGCGACGATCACTGCGACGAGTCCTCTCGGAACCGGCACGAAGGTGCTGACGGCTACTCTTGGAGTAACCGCTCCGACGGTGACAGGCGTCTCCTTGAACCCAACATCAGTCGTAGGCGGCACGCCTTCGACAGGTACGGTCACGATCAGCAGCGCAGCTCCTACGGGCGGCCTGACGGTCAACCTGACCTCGAGCACCACGTCGGCCGCTACGGTCCCGGCAACGATGAGCGTTGCTGCTGGCCAGACGACGGGAACCTTCACGGTTACCACCCTGGCAGTTGCGGCGAATGCAACGTCGACGATCGGCGCGTCTGTGAATGGCACATCGGCTAATGCGACCCTTACGGTTACAGCAGCGGCTCTCTCTGGGCTAACGCTAAACCCGACGGGCGTCATCGGCGGTAATCCGTCGACCGGCACGATCACTCTATCGAGCGCGGCTCCGGCCGGCGGCCTCACGGTGAACCTCACTTCGAGCAACACCTCGGCTGCTACCGTTCCTGCGACGACGACGATTGCGGCCGGTCAAACGAGCGGCACCTTCACGGTGACGACTTTGACGGTTGCCACCAACACCACGTCCACGATCGGCGCATCGGTGGGCGCACAGACTCCGGTCACCGCGACCTTGAGCGTTAACGCTCCGGTGTCGTACACTTACACCCTCAGCACGACGACTATCGTCGGTGCGGTTGGCGATAACGCGACTGGAACGATCACTCTCTCGAGCGCTGCCCCAACGGGTGGCGTAACATTCGCGATCGCTTCAGACGCCGCTTCGTGCACCGTCCCAGCATCGGTAACCATTCCGGCTGGCTCGACGACAGGAACGTTCCTCGCTCGCACAGTGGCAGTTGCTGCTAACACGACGGCGAACATCTCGGTAACGAGCGGTACGACTCAAACCAAGCAACTCCTGATCATGCCTCCGTTCCTGAAGACGGTGACAATGAGCCCGACTTCGGTCATCGGCGGTACGCCATCGACAGGCACGGTTACACTAAACGCTCCGGTTGCTGCAACAGGCACAGTTACGGTGACTCTCAGCTCCAGCGATCCGTCCACGACGGTTCCTGCATCGGTAACGGTTGCAGCCGGCCAGACGACGGCTACGTTCACGGCTACGACGGTGGCGGTGTCTTCTAACAAGACGGCGACGATCACTGCGACGAGTCCTCTGGGAACGGGCACCAAGGTGCTGACGGCTACTCTGGGCGTAAATGCTCCGAGCGTCACCGGCGTGACCTTGAACCCGACGACGGTTGTTGGCGGAACACCTTCGACGGCAACTGTGACCATCTCCGGGCCAGCTCCAACAGGCGGTCTGACGGTCAACGTGACTTCTGACAACGCTGCGGCTACCGTTGCTCCTGGAACGGCTACTGTCGCTGCCGGCCAGACGACGGGGACCTTCACGGTTACCACGGTTGCGGTTGCAGCCAACCTGACTGCTAACATCGGTGCAAACTTCGCCGGCTCCAGCGCTTCGGCGCCGTTGGCGATTACTGCCCCGGTAGTGAGTAGCCTCACGTTCAATCCGACATCAGTCATCGGCGGCACGGCTTCGACCGGTACGCTGACTATCTCGAGTGCAGCCCCTGCGGGCGGATTCGTGGTGAATCTGACGTCGAGCAACACTGCGGCTGGAACCGTTCCGGCTACAGTAACCGTTCCTGCGGGCGCGACGACTGTGCCCGTTCCGTTCACTTCGATTCCAGTTCAGAATGCGGCAACCGTAACAGTCACCGCAACTGCTAATGGAACCTCGGTAACTGGAACTGTCCAGGTGACAGCCCCAACAGCCACGCTCCTGAGCATCGCTCCTGGCAACGTCTCGGGTGGTAACCCGACCGTCGGCACGGTAACGATCAGCGGACCGGCTCCTGCGGGCGGTTACGTGGTCAACGTCTCGTCAAACAACTCGCATGCAACTCCTGCGGCCACCGTTACGGTTCCGGCCGGAGCTACATCCACGACCTTCAACATCCCGACAACGTCGGTGACCGTGGTGACCACGGTTACGATCACGGTGTCGGTCAATGGATCTAGCGTCTCCGCTAACTTCCATATCACACTCTAGGCTCCGCCCCGGTCAGCTTACGGTTGTTCCGTAAGCTGACCAGAATCAGGCCCCGAAGTGCTTATTCACTTCGGGGCCTGTTGCTTTCTGGAGCACTGAGCTTCCGCCCATAACGGCAGGGACGCGTTATGGTCCGCATAAGTCCTACGCCGGGCCGACTGCGGTTAGTGAGAGGCGAACCGATCTACCTTCGACCTTGGCGATTGTTGCCAGCCGATCGGACTCGGCCACTCGAATCCAAGTAGGCCCGCAACGTAGAGAGTGCAAGCGTTGGTGCATCAGCGCGGGATGCTCCGCAAGCTTCCTTCTGCCTTTGATTTGGGGGCGTGCAACTGGGGACATTGGGTCATAGCGAGTGGCCTCTTCTCGCGCCAAGTGCTGAGCGAAGAAACAGAAGGACGCCCCGGACATTGTCCGGGGCGTCCTTTCGTTACTCTACTCTGAAGACTTAGCGGATGCCGTGGCCTTCGCACAACGGCTGATTCGAAGGAATCGGAGCCGTCGGATCCCAGATTATGTTGGCTGCGTCGTAGTTCACGCACTGGCCAGAAGCGTTCGGATCGATCTCGGCGACCTGATCGCTAACGAGCAACGTTGTCGACTTGGTCGCTTTGGCATGGCTGTCCTGGAAGCTAACGACGGTGAATCCGCTATGAATATCGGAGATACCGTTCGGCGTGTTGATATTGTGATAAGCCCACACCCAGAATCCATTGGCCAGCGAAGAAGGAGCGCCGTACGTGCTGTTCGCGAAGAGCAACTGCTGAGAAGGAAACTCAAACTGGCCCTCGGAGAAGAATGTGTAGCATGAGCCGCTTCCGGTGAAGTTGCCGAGGCAGCCCCAGGTGTTCTCGCCCGTGAAGTAGGCGTTATATCCGATGGAAAGTTGCTTGTAGTCGACGGGCGTGTAGTACATCCCCGTATAATTCGAACCCGCGAACGTCTGAACTGGGTAAGTGTTGGCCGGATCGAGCGCAAGTGCTGTGCTCTTGATGTACGGTTGGAGCCAACCGTTCCAAATCAGGGAATTTGCAGTCTGCGTTCCAGTCGACAGTCCTTGAGCCGCCTCATAGTAAGTTCCGTCGTAGTCCCCGATGTACATAACCATCGCAGTGCTGAGTTGCTTAACATTGCTAAGAGCCTGTGTCTTCTTAGCGGCGGCCTTTGCCTGAGCAAAAACCGGAAAGAGAATAGAGGCCAAGATTGCTATGATGGCGATTACAACAAGAAGTTCGATGAGGGTAAAGGCTTTTCTCATGGGGGCTATTTCCAACATTTTCTGAGACCGACGTTCACGAGGCGATGCGGTTGTCTTCTACGCCCAGAAAGGCGTATCCAACCCCGATAAGGCAACCTTAATTTTACTACAAACAGGTCACCTCCGATATTCTTAGACTGCCAGCCGGTAGGTCTTTTAGCCCTATGTTTATTGCGGTTTATACACCTAATTCCCAAGGGTGCAGAAAACAAACCGGCGGGATGAAGCGATTTGGCGAATTCTATCGTATTTTGGGACTCCGGCGGACGGCGGCATAGACCCAGTGACGTCGGAGAAGTCCCCCCAGGGACCTCTTGACGAGTCGATGAAGGGATGACCGTCCAGTCGGAATCTTGCGTTCACTTCCTTCGGGAACAGAATGCTAGATGTACTATTCGCGCTCAATTATTGATTATCCTATCACGATACTCTCGCCTGGTTAAGATGAGAGCGTGTAAGCATTTACTCACTATAGCGGACTCTGTCGACCGAGTAGGTAAAACGCTAACATATCGGCTCCTCGGCCTAGTATAAATGCGGAACTGAGGGCGCAGGATGCGCATTCTTTATGACGTTGTGGAGTTAATGGGCGTGCCGAGGCTCCGACTTTGAGGTGCGTAAAATCTATGTGGTCAATAGCCAAATCAGTCGTTCTAGCGGTATCTGCCATTCTGTCAATTGGCACGGGCGCCGCCTATGGTGGGGTCTCGCCTGTAAATTCGATGAGTGCAAAGTCAAGCCGGCCCGTTATTGTGGAGTTATTCACGTCCGAGGGCTGTTCGGACTGCCCACCGGCCGATGCCGTGCTATCTCGTTTGGCGGCGACCCAGCCTGTAGTCGGCGCCGAGGTAATCATTCTTAGTCAACATGTCGACTATTGGAACTATCTCGGATGGAAGGACCCGTTTTCGCAGTCGACATTCAGTGATAGGCAGAATTCCTACACCAAGTCGTTCGCTCTCGCAGGGCCGTATACGCCTCAAATGGTAGTTGACGGAAGGTCCGAATTCGTCGGCAGCGACTGGGATCGTGCCATCCGATCGATAGACGAAGCATCTCGTCGCCCGAAGATCCCAATCGATCTTGTTGCCGTGGAACATGCGAATGGCGAGCTTGTCCTGGGAGTCGAGGCGCCGGTTTGCCCTGTTAGCCTGGAATTGGTTTTGGCGATCTCTGAGGATCATGCCCAGTCGTCGGTTACTAGGGGTGAAAACGCCGGCCGGCAACTCGAGCACACCGGGGTCGTCGTCCGCCTTCAGAAGTTGGCTACGATCCCCAATGGCCAGAAACACCGTGAATCGCTTGTCCTTGACATTGGGACTGCACGATTGGCTCACGGTCTCCATGCGGTGGTTTTTCTGCAAAAACCTCACCAAGGTTTGATTCTTGGCGCAGCCTCCGTCAAGATTCGCAGGGAATGACCCGGTACTGCGAGTGTTCGCCATAACGTCCGACGATGGGACATACTGAGCCAGAATGGTCTCCTCGTGCGCCAGGTCCGCATTGGTTGCGGTTTTCTTCGTTGCCGGTTCGTTCGCGGTAGCTTCGGATCCTCCAGCGTCCGATGCATCCGGGATCGGTTTCTTCCTCCGGGCTGCTCAATACAGGACATGCAAGTCTGGCCTAGCCGCTATGGCCGGGAGTACTTTAACACGCGCCGTTAAGTTCCTCATGAGCGACACTGGAATGAACCATGAGGATATTAGGGACGAGCAGGGCAGGATCTACCCTCCATACGTGTATCACGCCGTAATTGGAGAGGATAACTATCTAGGGTACAGGTCGTCGTTTCCTGCCTATCACCATGCTTACCTAATAGAGGCGTTTTTGAATTACTACGTCTACTCAGGGGATCCCGACGCGCTCAGGAGGGCAATTCAGCTTGCTGATTGGACGATCGACCACAGTACGCCATCCAACTGGAAATGGCCATACCTCCCTTGGAGTACGTTCAGCGAGGGGAAGCCTGGCGGCTATGAGGATAAGGACAACCTGCAGCCCGACAAAGTCGGCTACATGGGCCTCTCCTATACGCGCCTATTCAAGATGACGGGAAACCGGAAGTACTTGGCGGCCGCGATTCACGCCGCCGATACGTTGGTTGCCCACCAGGGGTGGGAGGGCGACTGGCCGTTCAGAGTCAACCCGAAGACGGACATCGTGTTCCAGCAGTACTCGTCAGCGTTGTTTATGAACGTCGCTTTCCTCGAAGAAATGTGGAACCTCACGCGCAACAAGGACTATAAAAACGGCCAGATCCTCGCATGGCTGTGGATGATGCGCAACCCGGTCCGCTCTAACAACTGGTCGGGGCTCTACGAGGATATTCCGAAGGACTCCGGTTCGCAGGTGCATTACTCGCCTCTCCAAACCATTCGGCTGCTCCTTCGATATTGCACGCCGGTGAACAGTTCCTCCTACGTGGACAAAGCTCGAAAACTGTACGACTATACGATGGACGGCCTTGCCTTCCACGATCCGGAGTGGGGGCTGATCCTCCATGAGCAGACCGGGTATCTTGCGTCGACCCCAAGCTCGACAATGGATTGGTCAATGATGTCCAGCGAATTCTATCTGTATTCCGGTGAGGAGAAATATCGGCTTGCCGCCCTCGAGGCAGTGAGAATGGTCTCAACATACAGCCTCAAGCCGGACGGTAGAACACATAACACTGTGATGGGAGCCCGCACCTACGGAGACATCGGTAGTTGGTACAGCCTTGGCTCGGGTCTGGTCCGATACATGGTGCAAGATATGGGTTGCCTGCCTGAACTATGTCCTGACCGGGAGACCCATGTCCTAAGGTCTTCAAGTCAGGTACGAACGGTCACTTACACAGACCGAACCATTCGGTACTCGTCTTTAGGCGGTAGCGTGGAATTGATCAAAACGCCGCATCGTCCGGCGTATGTGTCGATGACTGATCCGGGAACTGGGGTTCGAGCAACGTTGACCAAACTGTCTATGTCCAAAGACCTAGCGCCGAACTCATACCTATACAATCCCAAAAGCCACGTGCTGTTGATCCGCCATGACAAGCCAAGTGTCGTCGTGACGCTTGGAACGGGATAGTCGGGGCTGTAGGGCATCGTGTTGCCTTCCAGCCATTCGAATCATCTAACTCTTGTCTTGCGGAGCGCTGGAGTAGCGTCGGAAACGATTCGATACCAGACCGACGCATAGGCGCTAGGCTCGCGACGAGTGAGGTCTCCTGGTAAGATCTCGCCGAGAAGTGCATCATGGCGAATTCAGTAGTGTGGATCGACATTCCGGCTTTAGATTTGGACCGAGCGATCGAATTCTACGGGGCAGTATTAGGCGTCGAATTGGCTCGAATGGATACTCCCGAGCTCAAGCTCGGCTTCCTTCCGGGCGAGAGAGGCGACGTGTCAGGTTGCATTTGCCTGGCTGATGAGATCAAGCCGTCAGATCAGGGGCCGCTTATCTACCTGAATTGTGACGGCCGACTCGACGAGGCGTCAGCAGCCGTGGAACCCGCCGGTGGAAAGGTCCTGCAGCCTCCCCACCCAATTGGCCCCCACGGCTATCGGGCAGTCATCCTTGACTCAGAAGGCAATCGGATAGCTTTGCACTCCCGCTGAGTCCTTACTGGACTTCGATGCTAAGCTTGGCTATACCTGCCAGTTCCAGCTGAACCGTGAGTTCGCTCGTTCCGGCTCCGGCGATGCGATCCCATTTGGTCAAGCCGACATTGTCCGGATCGTCGAAACAATTTAGAGCCCGGATCCCGCCATGCCGGCTCTCCAACATCGTTCCATCGATCGACTGGCTCGTTCCACCGCCGATCAGACGCAAACGGACCTCAAGGCTGGAGGCGCAGTCGGCGTTGGCAAGCGTAACGGTAAGCACCGAACCTTTGAGGGAGCTTGAAACCGACAGTTGGTCTAGGTGACCAGTCGGAAGCGATATTGGAGCGCATTTCACGATCGTGCGAAGGGATTCGCCGCCTTGGTGATCGGAAAAGAGGTCATATGCGTGATACGTGGGAGTCGTGACCATTCGATCGTCTTCAGTTAGGATCATCGCCTGAAGCACGTTGATCGTCTGAGCAATGTTCGACATCACGACCTTGTCGGCATGTCGATTGAAAACGTTAAGGGTGATTGCGGCCACTTGAGCGTCTCTGATCGTATTCTGCTGCCACAGGAACGCCGCATTCCTACCTGCCTCTGCGGGGTGCCATGTGCCCCATTCGTCAACGATTAAGCCGATCTTACGTTCTGGATCGAATGCATCGAGGAGCGCTCGCTGCTGGATGACGAGCGCTTCCATTTTGGCGGCTTGGTAAAGGAGCTGATACCATTGATCTTCCGTGTACTCCGACGATGTTCCGGCTGTTCCGCAATAGTAGTGAGCGGCCAGGCCGTGTATCGTTGTGCCTGACCAGAAATCTTTCCGAATTTTGGTGAGGAATCTCCTCGTCCAGTCGATGTCGTTTCCGCTGGGGCCGCACGCAATAAGGAAAAGGGGTGTGTCGCCAAAGTCGCGTAGATAACCGGAGTAGCGGCGGTACTCGGTGCCATAGTCTTCCGGTGTAAAGTTGCCGCCGCAGCCCCAGTTCTCGTTGCCGACTCCCCAATATCGAACGCCTAGAGGCATGGCGGAGCCGTTCTGAGCCCGTTTGCTCGCAAGCGAGCTTCCATCGGGGAAATTGCAGTACTCGACCCAATCGCGCATTTCGCGAACCGACCCGCTTCCGAGGTTGCCCGCAAAATAGGGTTCGGCGCCAACCAACTGGCAAAAACGGACGAACTCGTGGGTTCCGACCTCGTTCGAATCGATTACGTTGCCCCAATGAACATTCACGCGCTTTGGTCGAGACTCGGCTGGTCCCACGCCGTCCTCCCAGTGATAATCGTCGGCAAAACAGCCACCTGGCCATCGAATGACGGACGCCTTGATGTGCCTTAGCGCGGCAATTACGTCATTGCGAAAGCCGTCCGTGTTAGGAATTGGTGACGACCTACCGACCCAGCAGCCGTCGTAGATGCATGCCCCCAAGTGCTCCATAAAGTGTCCGTATATCTGGGGGGCGATTGTTCCGACCGGCTCGTTGAGGACGATATCGACTTTGGCTTGACTCATGGTCCGATTTTGGTGAATAGGCTTGTTGGAAAGCTCTTGGAATGACTCCTTTTCACAAATATCGAGTGATCGAGCGCAGGAATTCCCACCTGAACTTACAGATGAGATTCACCAAGAGTCAGATGTGTGTGTCGTATAATGCACCCCATGAAAGCAATGTCCCTGCCTTTAGCCCTCCTTGGATTGGTCTGTATCGCTTCTGCCGATTCTCTCAAATCTGAGATTCAGTCATTTGACGTCAAGATCGACTCAGCCATGCGCAAGAACGACATGGCTTCGTTCACCAAGCTCATGAAGTCGGGAGCCACTTCCGATTTCAAGTACTCGGAAGCGGGGCAGACCATGGGTTTCGAGCAGATGCTCGCCATGATGAAGCAGGGCATGGCGATGATGAAGAAGATCACGCAGGTGAAGTCGGAACTTCTGTCGCTTAGGACTGCCAAGGGCCGCGCGGAGGGAACTACAAGCCACTTGATGGCCGGAACGATTATTGGGCCGGATAAGCACGTGCACACGATGAAGTTCGTCGGCGAGAGCCTGGACGTCTATCGTAAGGAAGGAGGCACGTGGAAAATGGCCTCGATGACGTGGAAGCACAACCAGTCCTACATGGACGGCAAGCCCATGGACATGTCGAAGATGGGCAAGTAGCTCGACCTTGGGGCACTCTTGGCAGATGGTAACCGTCAGGAGTGCCTCAGCCATCTGGGGCCAGAAGCGGCTCTGGAGCCACTGATCCGGCACACTATTTATAGGTGACTACCGGTCTTCCGGGGCTTCGACGTGCTCGTTTGCTAAAGGATCTGAATGGGAATCTGGCGACATATATGCGCCACTGGTTTGGGTACGACAATGGTCAGCAATCCGTCGGCGAGTTGGGCTTGGATGCATTCGGGCTTAACGGGGAAGTCAACAATAAACGATCGACGGATATCCCTGCTGTCTCGCTCGATGTGAACATAGCTGTCCACGTCTGCATCTTCCTCGGGTTGACGATGGCCGCAGATCGTAAGCGTTCGTCCATCTAGTTCCACCGCGACATCTTTGTCATTGATACCGGGCAATTCAGCGACAAAAACGAGGGCATGCCGATTCTCCTTGACGTCGACCTTTGTCAAGTGCTCGTCGGAAGGTGCGCTAAATATATCGGCCATCAACTTCTCAAAGGGGTGACACGAAACAACTGGGTTGGGGGACATTCTTGTCAATCGCATTCTCCGTTTATGGGGTTTCTGAGGAAAGATAGTACGCCGTGGCCTCGTGACCGGCAAGTCGTTGCTTAGGATGTCATTCAAACCGATGACAATATGTGCAAACTAGGTTGATTCGTGGTCCGAGCAACCAATTCCGGGTCCCAACCAAGCAAAGTGAGAACCATGTTACGGGCTTGGCTGCATCGCCAACCCTTAACACCAAAGAACTTCAGGAAAAAGAGCGCTTCGTCCGCCCTTTCAATTCGCAGATGACGAAGCGCTCCTATGGATCTTCGCAATTCTGCGAGATTTACGAAAACCAATAAAGACTCTATGCCAGTCCGGCAACTCTTGGGCATGGTTCCAGGCAAAACGCCGCCAAGGCCAACAAAACCGAAAAGATCTCGAAAAGCCGTAACGGGCATCGACCAAATTCGCGAAAACTCGTGATTTGACGCGATCCGCAAGAGCCGATGCTCGGTGCTTTGCTACAACCATTGCCAGTTGCTACGAGATACACGGTAAAGCTCCCACGAATACGAAACAAGTCCCGACTTAGCCGTCATGGAAAGAAATGACAGGAAAGGTATGACGCGGAAAGAATTCCTTGGTGAACAGCAGATTCGGACTTACTATGGGGGTTGACAAGAATCTTGAACCTGAGATAAGAGGCACTCCATGAAGCTGAGAGAGATTATGAGCCACCCCGTCGTGTCGGTCTCGGCAACGGCGTCCGTTCGCCATGCCGCCGGAGTGATGGACAGATTCAGCTACAGTTTTCTGCCTGTCATCGACCGGGACCGGATTTTGGGTGTCATAACAGGTCGTGATTTGGCCGCGCGTGCCATGGGGCGAGGTCTTCCGATGGATACAACGCTCGTATCAGCGATCATGTCTCGGCCGGCTATTTGCCTCAACGGCGACTACCAACCGGAAGATGCTCTAGTTTTGATGCGACAACATAACATCCGTCGTATTCTCGTCACTGAAGGCGAGAAGAAGTTGATTGGAATTGTGGGCCTGTCGGATATAGCTGGCCGGGTGAATCCGGATGCCATCGCAGAAATGCTGCACCGTCATGCCGAACAGGCGAGCCATTTGACGACTGCTTCGGCGGCAACCCTGCCTGGCCTATACCTGGGATAGGTCGGGGGCGGCTCGAACGGCACAGATCGCCAAGCTTTCGGCGTCCGAGTTCAGCGGGGAAAGGGAAGCGCGAATCAGGAATTCGGATCCATCTTTGCGGCAGGCATAGGTATCTAGGTGGTCGCCCATCGGCCTGCGATCCGGCTCGTGGAAAAACGCACGCGTCAGTTCCACATGCACTCCTCGGTATCGCTCTGGTATCAGCTCAAGGTGGTCGACGCCGCTAAGCGAGCCGGAAGGGTAATCGAACATCTCTTCTGCCGCTCGATTCGCATATTCAATGATGCCCTGCTGGGAGATTAGGAAGATTGCGTCGGGCGCATTCTCCAAGAGATCGCGAAACGAAAATGTGTTGCCGGACACTCCCTGAGCCTTCATTTCGCTGAGAAGGTCGGCATTCGCCTTACGAAGCTCGACAACTGCTGCCTCTTGTTCCGCTCGGAGCATAATCGCGACGAGTTCGGTACGGCTGAATGGTCCAAACTTTATCCTAACCCGGCCCCAGTATGTGCCTACGGTCGCCTCGCTGATTCCGAGACGGTTGGCGATCGCCATGTCGGTCAAGCCTTCAGCAGCTAGCTTGAGCAATTGCTGTTCCCTGGGAGAGAGTCGTGGCGCTGGACGTTCTGAGTACATATGAGCTGAAAACTAAATTGATTCTCAAAGCTCCAAGACGTAAATCTCGGGTCTTCGATGCGCCAATGCCTAACCTGGTCCCTTCTCGCTGCCGATTGCCATCGAATCGGCGGCTATTAGCGAATGTGCTAGCCTCGGAGGTTTCACCGGCGCGTCGATGCACCAAGGCATAGGGCCGCCAAGCGCTGCCAACCATAATGATTGGCGGTGTCGCCTGTTTTCAAGGTACTGCCGTCAATTCAGGCGGTTCTACCGGGCGAATCGCACATGTAATCAACAAACCGGTAGGTGTCGTGATTGCTGACAACGCGGCACGAATCAAAAACTCGCCTCCGCTCTTGTGACAGGCAGGCGTTTCTAGATGCCCACCCATCTGTCGGCGTTGAGGTTCATTGACATAGTCTTGTCTGTGAACGGCATGCTGTTCCCGGAACCTTTGGGGCACAAGAACCATGATGTCTTTGCCAATCAGCTCATCGAGGCCGAATCCAAATAGCTCGAGGGCGGCGATGTTGGCGTGCTCAATCTCGCCGGACTCACGTACAAGGATCATGGCGTCCGGTGCATGCTCAAGTAATTCTCGGTACATCGTCGACGATCCCGAAGCCACCTTGAGCTGCAGTTCACGGATAAGCAGTTCATTTTCTCGTCTGAGAGTTTCGACAGCCGCCTCTCGCTCCGCACGCATCATAATCGCGACTAGTTCCGTCCGGCTATAAGGACCGTATTTGATTCGCACCCTCCCCCAATAAGTTCCAACAGTGGCCTCGCTGATCCCAAGACGAAGTGCGATCGCAGTGTCTGTGAAGCCTTGCGAGGCATATTGAATGAGCTGTCGCTCACGAGGGGACAATCGGGGATCTGGTCGTTCTTCCTGCATTAGTGGCCGGAGGGTTGCCTTTATAGCGGACTCCTATATAATACAGGATCATTCATACAAACGAGAATGTTTCCAAAGAAATCCTCGTACTGCGATGGGTGGGATTTCTCTGCTCATGAAAGAATTGTCGTCCACCGACCAAGACGTGCTTCACCTCATGAGCGAAGGTTTCGCCGATCATGAGATTTGCGTGCGTCTACGCATCAGCATGCATGCCCTTACTCGGGCGCTAAAGAGAATCGAGACTCGTGCTGCCGTCGAAACCGATGACGCCGGACGCCACTATGAGCGTGCCCTGAAAATGCGGGCACAGCGCCTGAATACATCGCTCGCTGCGCGGCTTCATGCCCTGATGGACGCAATCCCGCAAGCGGTCCTGATCATTGATGGTCGAACTGGCGCTATTCGCGAGTTCAATCAATTGGCATGTGCCTTGTTTGGCTATTCCCGTGAGGAACTGCGCTCCCTAACCGTGGAAGACCTCGTACCGGAGACTCTGCGCGACGTACATGTGGCGTATCGCTTGGCCTTTCTCGGCAGTCTCCGGAAGCGAGAGATGGGTTATCATCCGCCCATATTCGGAGTTCGGCAGGACGGTTCGGAGATTGAGATGGCGATTGCGCTTACCGCCACAACCGCAGACGACGATGTCATGGTTGTCTGTACTGAACGAACCGGTTGGATTGCTGGTCGAAGTCCCAAAGCTGCGCTTCAGCCAAAGGGCCACTAGGCTGACTCCGCCTGGATCTCCGACGCGAATGGCAACACTCATTGGCGCGATTTCATATGTGATAACGTTGACACCTAGTGGTTGAGGTGGGTCTCGAGGCGTCCTTCGTTCCTATGACACCGTTCCGATGACGGTAAAGTCCCGACTACCAGACCTAAGTGGCTCCAGGCACAATCTAGCAGAGCCTGCCGAATCGTGGTGCATTCGGCGAGGAGTAACCATGAAGATTGTCGTTGGTGTCGATACTGCCGGTCACTATCGAGCTTGCTTGAACATGGCTTCGAGACTCGGATTTCCCGAGCCGCACTACATGCTCGCTCACAGCGTCGAAGTTAAGATTCCGATGTCGGTATATGGGAGCGCCGCCGAGGCAGCCTACCGAGCCGAATTTGTGCAGATGTCAAACGTCACCGGAGAGAACGCTCTGGAAGGCGCCCGCCAGTACGCTTGCGAGCGGGGCATGGAAGCCGAAACGATCCTGTTGGCCGGAGAGGCAGCGGCCGCTCTTTGCCAATATGCGGAAGGGACGCAAACCGAGTTGATTGCCGTTCACTCCGATCGAAAGGGAAGGCTCGGTTCATTCTTTTTGGGAAGCGTAAGCCGCGGTTTGGCGATTGGCGCCCATCAGTGCATTCTCATCACTAAGGGGGATGTAGACCAGGAAGGTGAGGTTTCTGCCGTCTTTGCAACCGATCATTCGAGTTACGCGAATCGCGCTCTCGACCGGCTGATCGACATGAAGCCACATGGACTCCGAAAGATAAAGGTCGTTTCAATTCTGCACATGGGAGGAAGGACTGCGGTTGAAGCCGGTGAGCCGCCCCATGCAGCGGAGACGATCGAAGAGTCACTCTGGCACGAAGTCTGCTCCAAAACCGATTCGGTTGTGGAGAAGCTTCAGGCAAGCGGATACGAGTGTACGGGAGAAGTTGCCAATGCTCATGTGCACGAGGGAATCAGCGATGCGATGCGCGCAGAGAACGCCGACCTTCTTATCATCGGGGCTCAAGGACACGGGTTCGTTCATCGAATGATGCTTGGCAGCACGTCGTTGCATCAAGTCGTGTCTGAACCGTATTCGGTTCTGATCGTTCGAACCTAACTCCGGGGCCGGTGACAATCACGCCTTTGGGAGTCGTTGTCTCCAGAGGGCGATCTATTGATGCACCTTCACATGCTTGAAGCGGTAAAACTCTGAGCAGGAGTCAGACTCATGCCATTTACTCGTCGAGACCTGCTTCAAATTGGGACTGCCGCGGCGGTATCGCCATGGATTGCCTCGATCGAATCGATCGCTCGTCAGGAACGGCGGTTCAGGTTCGTCCACTTCTCGGATCTGCACATCCAACCTGAACTTGGAGCAACCCAGGGGGTCGCCATGGCGGTGAAGAAGGTCCTCGATCTGAATCCACGCCCGAGCTTCATTGTCACGGGAGGCGATCACGTGATGGATCTATTGAGCGTCACTCGTGGAAGGGCCGACGAGCAGTTCAAGGACCTTCACGAGGCTCTCAAACCCCTAGAGATGCCGATCCATGGCGTGATCGGAAACCACGACGTGTTTGGATGGGGAGGAAAGGTAGTTCTGCAATCGGACGCGATGTATGGCAAGAAGATGGTCGAAGAGAAATTCCTCGGTCAGCGTGCTTTCCGGTCCTTTGCGTTCTCAGGATGGCATTTCACACTTCTCGATTCGGTTCAGCCGGACCCGAAGACCGGCTGGAAAGGTGCGATCGATCAGGCACAACTCGAGTGGCTGGACACCGATCTGGCGAAGGCTGGTGACATGCCGAAGATCGTTGTGTCGCACGTTCCGGTCATGACGCTTTTTTCGCAGTACACGGAGGGAACGACGACGGCGCCATCGAACACGCTAATTCTGGAGAATGGTCGCGAGGTGCAGAAGCTCTGCTATAAGCACAAGGTTCGGGCCGTGTTGCAGGGACATACTCATGTTGTGGAGGATTGCAACTATCTGGATACCCAGTACATCACCGGAGGGGCGGTTTGCGGTGACTGGTGGAAAGGATGGCGTTTGGGAGTTCATCCCGAAGGCTTTATGGTCTATGACATTATCGGCAATCAACTGAGCGCCAAATACGTTCAATACGGTTGGAATGCAAAAGTCCATCAGACGTCGGCAAAGGGCTGACATATACCGGGCAAAGAAATCTCGAGACGCATCGGTATCATTCTCGACGTGGTACTGAGCCTCATCATGGCATCCCTGATCCAACCTCCCTTGCACATACGCGTTTCTGACTTTGGGGTCGTACCAGGCTCACTAGGCGACGCGACTTTGGCCGTCAATCGTGCGATTGACGCGGCTCATGGTAGAACCGCGGTCGTAGAGTTCGCCCCCGGTGACTACCACTTCTATCGGGACCATGCTTTCGATCGAGAGCTTTACTTGTCGAATACACAGGTCGAGAACCCTCGCAAGATCTCCATTCTGCTTGAGAATCAGAACGGACTGAGCCTGGAGGGGCACGGCGCCCGCTTGATCTTTCACGATCGCACGATTCCCTTTGCCTTGCTGAACAGCAACGATGTCAAGTTGAACGGCTTCACGGTCGACTGGGACCGACCGATGATGTCGCAGGGGACGGTCGTCGAATCTGGGCCAACCGGATTTGCTCTTTCGATCGATGCCCGGGCCTTCCCGTACGAAGTAGAGGACGGCCAACTATACTTTGTCGATCACACGTGGAAGCGTCGAGTCTGGGCCTTCATGGAATTCGACCCATCGACAAAGGGAGTTCGTGAGTCCACTGGAGATGCCGGATTCACGGATGGACCATGGAGCGAAGCTGCCGTTCACGAGATTGGGCCCGGAAAGGTTCGGTTCGACTACCACTGCAAGCGGTTTCCTAAGGTTGGCGACTTACTTGTGGCACGACACGGTGTTCGGGATCACGCCGGCACCTTTATCGACGGCTGTCGAAATGTTACGCTGTCGGACATCCGGTACCGCTTCACATCGGGGCTTGGCATCTTGAGTCAGTACTCCGAGAACCTGACGTTTCGACGAGTTGAAGTAGCGCCCGACCCCGCATCGGGCCGTGTATTTGCCGGACATGACGACGGGTTTCATTTCTCGAACTGCAAGGGGAGCATCCTGGTGGAAGATGCCAGGTTCGAGGGCCTCATGGATGACCCGATCAACGTTCATGGAACGGCGGTACGAGTCATCGAGAAACTTGGACCCAAAACGCTAAAGTGCCGATTCATGCACGACGAGAGCGTCGGCATGCGATTCGCCGATCCGGGCGACAGCATTTCGCTCATCGACCACGAAACGATGCTCAGCCGGGGCACCGAAAGGGTGAGGGGTGTGAAGCACGTTTCGGCGCGGGAATTCGAAATCGAGGTCGAGAAACCGCTCCCTGAAGATCTGGCGCCGAACGATGCGGTCGAGAATTTGACGTGGACGCCGTCATTCACGGTGAGGAACACAACTTTCGGGAGGGTGCGTGCCCGTGGCCTCCTGGTTTCGACTCCAGGCAAAGTCTTGGTGGAGGGCTGCACCTTTCGGTCAAGTGGAGCCGCCATTTTGATCGCCGGCGACGCTAACTACTGGTTCGAATCTGGCGCCGTGAGGGACGTGACGATCCGAAAAAACGTGTTTGAGAACTGCAACACGAGCCCATATCAGGATGGTGATGCAGTGATCTCAATCCATCCTGAGATCCCCAAGCCCGGCCGCACCACATTTCACGAGAACATCCGGATCGAGAACAATACTTTTCGGATGTTTGACGCACCGGTGCTCTGGGCAAAGTCGGTGAAGGGGCTTTGTTTCCTCCACAATCGGATCCAGGCAACGAAGGACTTTGCTGCCACTAGATCGACCCAGGCCGGTTTGACGTTTGTCGATTGTCAGGATGTCCATGTGGAGATGAACCACTTGGATCGGGGATTCTCCGGCAACTCAATTCGCATCGAGACCGGTAATGGAAATCCGGCAGTCGTAAAACCGTGGAAATAGTTGGCGGCGGGAACTTTGGCCAAGTTGCTTGGATTCGGTAGCCGAATCCAAGGCTTCCACGGAGCGTCTGATCTGGAAGACCTATCGGCGCATTAACTGGGCTGGAAGCATGCCAAATGGCTGTGTGTTGAACTTGATCGATCGGCTTTTGGGGCCGACCCGGTAAGCATAGACTCCGTTGAGCCAATCCGTGCCCGATGCTCGACCAACTAGGTGCAGAATGCCCTTGTCGGTACCCCATCGAAATTGGCTCATGCCGGGTACGAAGGCCGTACCGTTGCTGAGAAACTCGATATCTCGAAACCGGGGAACTGGCCGCTCGCCTTTCTTGCCCATCCAGTGCCCCACCAGTCGGCGATCGTGCATTGCAGGCATACGGATGTCTCGAACAAGGCCGGTCGCCCACCAAATGCCCGCGCCAAGTGTGCCCATGAACAGAATCCACCCGAAGAACCGGAGCATGACTGTCGAGTTTACGATACGCCCTGGGTAGATTGGCGAAGCACAACAAGTGAGGATGAGCGAAAGCGCAAATCAAGATCGCTCAAACTAGATGCGTGCTCTTGCCACTGATCCTCCTGATGAATGTCCATTTTCAGATCAAAGCTAACGATTGGATTTCCTCCCTTGGTGGCCTAACCAGCGAAACGCCTCGCGCATTAGTGCAGCCGTTAAAGGCCCTTGGAGCGTCGTTTGTCGGAACCGCTTGTCGATACGAAGGAGCAATGCTCCGTGGCGCAGACGAGACTGGTTGGACAAAGAGCATCGAAGCGAAGTCCGATCGCGACCGTTCGATTTGCGTGACGGCGCGCTTCAGACCCAATGCCGTCAGAAAGGTATCGAGCGGCCTTGCCTTGGCTTTTCGGTTCGACAGTTGGGATGAGGCGAACTATGTGTTTGTGCCGGGCGCCCTCTATGCGGGTAATCGGTTCCGCTGTCGTCCCGTCGAATATGCTCCGAAGTTTCCGACCGAGGACCGCAGGCCAGACATTCCCGTGACAATTACCGACGTTCCCAGGCTGAGTAATGTCGCTGGACCGTCCGAAGTCGAGTTGCGGACGAGTTCGATGACTTGTCCCTCATTCGGCGTGTACTTCCCCAAACTGCGCAAAGCTCTTCTAGTTCTCGTACCCGATCGAACAGATCTCGGCCAGAACGGGATCGTTATCCAAGAATCGGATGATCGGCGGCATGCCGTCGTCGTCCTAACTTCCCCAGGCATTCGGCGGCTGCGCTATGGGGGCATGCACTTGGAACCCAGCTCGGATCAAGCAGCCAACATCGAAGTTGGGCACGAGATCTCGCTCACATTTCGAGCCTATCTCTTCGATACGGACGGTCCGAAAGGATTACTTGACCGATTTATGAGAGTTCGCAAGAACTTGTTGCCAGCAAAGGCCAAAGAGTGCGTCACTCCGTACAGCTTCGCCCTCGATTCTGAGATCGCTCTCCAGAATCGTATGCGTTGGTTCAAGCCGGGAGGCTACTTCAAAAACGGCAATGGCGATAGCCCATTTGGACACATTCAACTTGGATGGGTCGGAGGACTGATGTCGACGTATCCCATGCTGACTGCCCGGACCGAACCAGGATTCCATCGCTCTCTCGTAAGCATCGATACGACCCTGAAGAGGCTATCGGCCCCATCAGGGTTCCTTTACGGGATGTATCGCGACGGCGTCGTCTATGGCGATAACTTCGAGGACAACCTCAAAGAGCCGGAGATCGCGATGGTTCGAAAGAACGGCGATGGACTGTATTACTTGCTCAAACAACTCGCGATCCTCAAACCGAATGAGATCCGCCCAGAATGGGATGTTGTCGCTCGCCGGTGGGCCGACGCATTCGTGAGCCTTTGGCGTCGCTATCGACAGTTCGGGCAGTTGGTGAACGTCAAGACAGGTGCGATCGACGTGGGAGGGTCGACCGCTGGAGCAATCGTACCGGCTGCTCTTGCCCTTGCATCGGAGCGATACCACGATGCGGACTATATCGAAGTAGCCCAGGAGTCGGCTCGCATGATGGCCAAGCGAGATCTCGACAAGGGGTACACGACCGGGGGGCCCGGGGAAATCCTCCAATGCCCGGATAGCGAATCTGCATTTGCGCTTCTCGAATCTATGGTCGTCCTCTTCGAGGTTACAAAGAAGACCGAATGGCTCAATCGAGCAAAGGAAGCGGCCGCGCTCTGTTCGAGTTGGGTGATGGCTTACGACTTCCCGTTCCCACCCGGAAGCGAACTGGCACGCGCCAAGGTTCGATCGACGGGGGCGGTGTGGGCGAGCGTACAGAACAAGCATGCAGCGCCCGGCATTTGCTCGGCATCGGGCGACAGTCTCATCAAACTGTATCGAGCAACTGGAGATCCCGTGTACTTGGATCTGTTGGAGGACATCGCCCACGGCATCTTGGAGTTCATGTCGCGGCACGATCGTCCCATCGGATCAAATCAAGACGGATTCGTCAACGAGCGGGTCAATACGAGCGACTGGGAGGGTGATAGCGGTGTCGGCGCAGTGGGCGACAGTTCGGTCTCCTGGTGCGAACTGGCGATTATGCTCACCTGCACCGATCTGCCGGGTGTGTACGTGGATTTAGATCGCCACCGAGTCTGGTGCCTAGATCACGTTCATGCACGACTTATTCGAGGTCGCACGATTGCCCTCACAAACCCGACCTCGCTCCCAGCGAAGGTGAGGATCTTGGCAGAAGAGCGGCGATCGACTGAATCCGTCGCCTGGCAGTCTGCTCTCGCCGGTGCTCGAGTTTTGGAACTGGCCCCAGGAGAGACCAAGACGATCGTTCTACCTGCCGGAGAAACGACCCACTAGGTAAAATTGAGGTGAATGAGACGTCCTCCCCGTCCTTCTGCCGAGACAATCGCCAAATGGCAAGGTAGGAGGTTTGGGTTATTCATCCACTGGGGCCTGTATTCGACCCTCGGAGGAACTTGGAACGGCCAAAGAATAGACGGATACAACGAGCAGATCCAGGCCCATGCTCGAATCCCAAAGGACGAGTACGAGCAACTCGCTAGCCAGTTCAACCCACTAGAATGGGACCCCGATATGGTTGCGTCTCTTGCCGCCGATGCCGGAATGAAGTTCGTGGTCATCACCTCCAAACACCACGATGGCTTTAGCCTATTCCATACCGGACAGACAGGCTACAACGTCGTGGACGCGACTCCATACGGACGGGATGTCGTCGCAGAGTTGTCTGAAGCCTGTGCGCGGAAGGGACTTGATTTCGGCGTCTACTTTTCGACGATCGACTGGCACTATGAGGGCGCCACGCCAATCGATTACGATCCGTTGTCAGGTATTCGGAACGATAACGAGATTCCGGATGTCCATGCCCGGTTCAACGCGGCTCAGCTCTCGGAGCTTATGTCCAACTACGGTCCGATCTCGGAGGTCTGGTTCGACATGGGCAAGCCAAGCCTGGACCAGAGCATTCTCTTTGCCGACACAGTGCATCGCCTCCAACCGGAAACGATGGTGAGCGGGAGAGTTTTTAACTATCAGGGAGACTTCACGGTTATGGGGGACAACGAGATTCCGTCCTATCCGCTAGGCGAGCCTTGGCAATCTCCCGCATCGATTTTTCACGAAACTTGGGGGTACCGGTCTTGGCAAGAACGGCCTGATGTTGTGGCGAAGACAAGAGAACACATTTGCAATCTCGTCAGGGTCGTAAGCCGAGGAGGCAACTACCTCCTAAACATCGGTCCAAGGGGCGACGGTTCGATCGTTGAGTTCGAGGCGGAAGTCCTACTGGGAATTGGGGACTGGCTCGCCAAGAATAGGGAAGCGATCGAGGACACCGAACCTCAGCCCTTCCGCCACTTGGATTTCGGGGCAGCGACTTATCGAGGGCAGAACCTCTTTCTGTTTGTGTTGGACTGGCCGGAAGACGGGGCCATACGTCTTCCAGGGCTGGAGACAGAAATTCTGTCCGCTAGATTCGCGGGATGTCGCGAATTGCCAGTTGGTGTAGAGGCTGGATTCCCCAAAATCGAAGTCGGACCTGAGACGGGTGAACGGCTACCGGCAATCGTCAAGGTTGAGTTGGCTGAGCCACCGGTTGTTAGGCACCGATCTGTCCATCCGGACTCCGACGGAAGCCTCTTTTTGTTCCCTGTGTCGGGAGACGCGTACTACCACCGAAATGGTTACGGCTATAGCGACCCTCCAAGATTGCATCGCTTGCAGTGGCTCGTATCAGGCATCGAACCCGGGAGCTACACGGTCAGCGGAAAGTTCCAACGTCCTGGCGATACAGCTACTGTTCAGATTTCGATAGGCGAACACATGATTGTCGCCACCGTTCCCGACTCGGGAAGCACAGCCATCCAATTGGGGCAGGTGCAGCTAGCGTCCGACACTCTGCTTGAGGTGAGGATCTCGCCGCCGATGCCATATGAGAAAGGAGTTGCGCTTGGAGCTATTCCCATCCACATCAGCCTTATGAAAAATAGCTAGGCTAGAATATCTGTCTGCATACGTACTTTTCTAGCGCCAACTGCAATCCCAGTAATGTTAGGTGGTTGCGATCTTGCCGAATGAAATCGAATGGGTGTATCGTGCAACCATCGTGAGCACATCCGAGGATCATTCTGCCGCCAAATCTGTTGGGCCACTTGAAGGCGAGCCCAAGTACCGTGCCTTTATCAGTTATTCGCATGAGAACTATGATTTGGCATCGAAACTTGCGGAAGCTCTCGATAACACCGACGGCGTAGAGGCACTTTGGGACGAGCAATTCGCCCACGGCCAAGGATTTCACGAACAAATCAAGAATCACATCGCCCACGCCCACGTCTTTGTGCCGATTCTGACTGAGCAAGCTAGTCAACGGATCTGGGTCCACCAGGAGATCGGCTTTTCGATGGCGCTGAATATTCCGGTGCTGCCAATCGCGGTCGGCGAGCTTCCGGAAGGTCTCATTCAGCTGAAGCATGCCCTGCGCTTGGTCGACGGCGATGTTAACTCAATTCGGGGATATCTTTCGTCCGAACGAATCGCCGCCCTTATTGAACGAAGTTCAGGTCGATCCGAGGCGATCTATGCCTGTGCGGAGTTTGCCGAGGACCGGGCAAGGCTTATGGCTCAATATGCCGAGGACGTCATGGCCCTCGGCAAGCATGGAATCGTTCGTCAGCGAGGCGGACTTAGCTCGTTCGCGATTCCTACTCAGACAATCGGACACTCCATTTGGAAGCGTCGATACGGCAACTTCACTAAAAGTGACGATCATTGCCGGAATCAGCGGAAGGAGCGGTTGGCCCTGGGGCGCCACGCGGAAGCTCGTGGATGCAAGCTCATTATCGAATCGGATATCACCTATGAGAAGTTCGGAGTCGATGCGAGGTTGTGCAGATTGGAGTGTCTGCTAGGCTTCCTTCAAAGCATGAACAATGAGAACTGCCAAGTTGCGATACACCTAGATCAATCTCACTCAGAGTCGGTGACGCTGGTTGGGAACTGGTTCTGCGCTGAGGCGATTGCAGGCTCCCTTCAAGCAGGTTTTCGCCAAACAGTATTTACGCGACATGCGCCGACCGTCATGGAAAAGCTCTACGACTTCGATGCCAAATTTGATGAACTCCTTGATGGGCACATTCGCAAACAGGAATCTCGGGACTACGCGATCGCGCACATCGAGGACCTAATCAAGTCGTTGAAGTCCTAGAGTGCCTATGACTAGAAGTCCGGGTCCTGCTGACATGCGATTTGGAAATCGCAGCGTTCGCACATAGGCTTGCGTACCGGACGCCGCTCGTCAAAATTTTCGCTCAGGATCTCCCGCGCCAGAATCGCGATATCGCGCTCGAACTCGACCATCTCGCCATCGCTTAGCGAGTGAACTGCGCTGTCCGAACTTCGGAGCGCGACGATGCGAGCCCTTACCTTGCGGTCGGGGAACTTCGTTCGGAGCAGAAGTTGGTAGCAGCACATCGCGATGTCGGTGGCTACCTCGTCCTCCGATACGGATTCTCGGCCAGATTTGTAGTCCACGACTTCGAGCACTCCGTCCTCGTACTCGTCCACTCGGTCGATCCGCCCGATGAGCACGAAGTCGCCAAAATCATGTCGAAACTGGCGTTCGACAAAGAGAGTTTTGGCTTCGGCGGGTTTGGCCTGAACTTGCGCGACGTACCGCTGGAGAATCTCTCGCCCCTCTCCGAACGCTTCAGCCATCTCTTCAGCCGAGTGGTAGCCGGCATCTATCCAACTCTCCTCATAAGCGGCAAGCACCTCGTCGGTCGTCTCAACGCCGGCATCTCCCGCGTCGTGAAACCGCTGCAAAACATGGTGCAGGGTCGAGCCGAATGAGTAGTAGCTTTTCGCTTTGAGGAGCCAGCGGGCACGCGGATCAAGGTAGGTGTACCGGTATTTGACCGGACACGCAAGGTAAGTCGTCATCTTGGTCGGGCTTATCGTCGGCTTGCGCGGCACAATTTTAGTTTGCCCCAAATGTAGCGTTTACGTTTCGTTTTCGCCACTTGGATGGCCGGATCAAACTTTCAATATAAAATGAAAGTAAACTTGGGGAGTGAGTACGACCGCGCCAATCAAGATCCGACTGGGACATTCCCCCGATTCCGACGATGCCTTCATGTTCTGGGGGCTTGCCAGCGGGGCAGTCCAATCCGAGTTCGAGTTCGAGCATATTTTGCGCGATATTCAGACTCTGAACGAATGGGCGATGGAGGGGAAGCTAGAGTCAACCGCGATATCGGTGCATGCGTTCTCCCATGTTGCTGACAAATATGCCCTTCTGAGGCACGGCGGATCCTTTGGAGACGATTATGGACCCATGATTGTCGCTAAGAGTGGGCTTTCCAAAGACGAGTTGAGAGAAACGGTTATCGCAGTTCCAGGGCTCCAGACTTCGGCATTTCTTGCTTTGAATCTATACTTCGCGGACCAATATGGCCCCGGTGTTAAGCCCAAATTCGAAGTCGTGAACTTCGACGATATCATTCCGGCCATTCAAGATGGACGCTTCGAAGCAGGCCTGATCATCCACGAGGGGCAGCTAACCTATGAAAGAGAAGGTCTCAAGTTGATTGCCGACATGGGCGTATGGTGGAAGGGGCTGACCGGCCTGCCTCTGCCGTTGGGCGTGAATGTCGTCCGTAAAGACCTTGGCCCGGAAGCAGTTGTCGAGGTCAGCCGGTGCATGCGGGAATCGATCACGGCTGGCCTGCAGAATCGAACGACCGCCTTGGACTATGCGTTGCAGTTTGCCCGCGGCATGGATGTTCCGACGAGCGACGAATTCGTGGGGATGTACGTCAATGAACGAACCATGGACATGGGAGAAGAAGGAGTTCGGTCGATTCGGCTGTTCCTCAAGAAAGGCGCTGAAATCGGGATCGTGCCCCAGGTCGAAGTCGACGTCGTAGACTAGGCCGAAGGAGGCCCAACTGCCCTGGGAGCAAGTTGCTTCCAGGGCTGCGTCGCGATTATGAGGTAACCGGATTTGAGATGAACGCTCCGCCGCGGCAAGCCTTGAGATAGTTCAGCCCATGTACTTGGCCGGTCATCTCGAGTTCGTCGCGATAGACCGGATCGTGCCAACCCTCAATGTCGATGGCGCCCTTGAATCCAGCCATACGCAAGATCGAAATCACATCGGTCCAGTTGGTATCGCCAAACCCGGGAGTCCGATGATGGACGGTCGGTAGCCCGCCACGAAGGCCGACTTTCTTGATTACATCCCACTGGACCGTGGCGTCCTTGCCGTGGACGTGATACACACGGCCTACCCATTCACGCAGATTTGCGATTGGGTCGACCAGCGAAACCATCTGATGGCAAGGCTCCCACTCCAAGCCGAGGGCCAGGCTGTCTACCTCGTTGAACATCATTTCCCACGCTCGAGAGGAGTGGGCAATATTCCAGCTAGGGCGCTCCCAAGTGCCGCCCATGTCGCAATTCTCGAAGGCGATGCGTACCCCTTCGGCCTCCGCGAGCTTGGCCAACGGTCCCCAGACCTCTTTGAAACGAGGCATGTTTTCGTCGACCGGCCGATTCTGCTGGGCGCCGGCGAATCCGCACACGACGTCGCAATGGAAGTCCTTGGCGGACTTGATAAGGACTTCCCAACCCTTAATCGTCTCATCGTCCTCGAGAGGGTTTCCGTAAATGCCGATGCTGCTGATGATCGCCTGATCGGCACAGACGTCCAGCACCTGCTTGGCAGTCTCACTAACGTTCACGTCGCCCAAATGAGCCCAAGCAGTCAACTCAAAGGACTCAAAGCCGTGGGGCAAAATCTGCCTAAGATAGTCCGCGCCCTGAGATAGGCCGGCCAAGGTTCCGATTCGGATATCTTGATGATTGGTGCGATCCATGATGCATCGAGATTACCTATGGGCAATCTGGCCCGGCAGGAGCAACCGCCTCCAGCATGGCCAGCCAGCTAAGGTCCGTGATCCGCTGGGCCGTCAAAATCCAGGCCGAGCGTTGTGCCCTTCATAGTGGCGGGAATACCCTTCGACATCCATACCGGCATTGGCTTGTCTTTCAGGAAATGATCGAAATACTGGGCGAGCCGAATGGACCAGTCCTTTCGATTCTTGCGTTCGACCAGATTGTGGTCCTCCCCATTGTAGACGCACATCCAAACTGGCTTTTGGAGCCTCCTAAGGCCGGAAAACAGCTCGATGCCCTGAGTGAACGGTACTGCGCCGTCCTTATCGTTGTGCAGCATGAGTAGGGGCGTCTCGACCTTATCGAGATAGAACAAAGGCGAATTCTCCAAGTAACGGAGCGGACGATCCCAAGGAGACGCGCCGATTCGGCTCTGGCCATGTTCATATTGCCCTTCCCTAAGTATTCCTGCGCCATACCGGATACCGCCATATGCGCTGAACATATCAGCTACCGCTGCGCCTGCAGCCGCACACTTGAAAAGGTTCGTACGCGTGACCAGGTAAGCCACCTCGTATCCGCCCCAGCTGTGGCCTTGTATCCCCAAACGTTCGGAATCGACATACCCTCGACTGACGATGCTCAGGACGCCAGACAGAATGGCGGATACCGCGCTCTCTCCCGGGTAACCGGTTTTGTATGGGATATCCGGAATGAATATCAGGTATCCGTTGCTGGCGAAGTAGCTCGGATTTATCGTAGATGGACTCGGCGCAGGCGTGTGGTACGCGTTCAACGAATCTGAGAGACGCTCATAGAAATAGGTGATCATGGGGTACTTCTTTCCATAAGAGAAGTCCTCCGGTTTGATCAGAATGCCTTGAAGTTGCTGGCCATCCGATGACTCCCAGTTGACTAATTCGGCTGTCCCCCAGTTGTACTGTGTCTGTTGGGGGTTGGCGTTGGTCAACTTGCGACGCGATGTGAAGTCAGGCTTGGCAATCCAGACATCTGGAAACTCGACGAAGTCCTGTTGGGTGTATGCGACGAGGTCCTTGGTCTTCGCCAAGATCGGGACGCCGTAGATTTTGTGATCGAAGATGAGCCGTTTGAGCACTGGACTTGTTCCGGTCACATTGAGAGAATAGAACCCGGCGTCTTTCGTGTCGACGTTGAAAGCTGACAATAGAAGCGGCTTCGATAAGTCGATCTCATTGGATTCCGGATCGGTGTTCACGTATCGGAACCGAAGGTTCACCATGTGAAGAGAACTGCCAGTCAGGTTTTTCGGCGGAGTTCTGCCCGTTGGATCCAGTGACCAAATGTCTTTGTCGCTGTAGATCAGCAGGCGGTCGCCAGATCTTGACCAGCCAGCTTCGCCGAACGCCGGATGTGTGCTGGGCGTGTCCGTCAACTCGTTAGTCAGTCCTGCCGGCACGTTTACATCGGTTCTCTTCAGCGACGCAGCGTCCAGAAACGCGTATTGCTTCGCCTGGTAGTCGAAGAAGGCAAGGACCTTACCGCTGGGTGAGAACGACGGACGCGATTCGGACCGCTTGAAGAGGCTATGCGTCTGGCCCGATCGAAGGTCGATCAGGCTAATGTCCGCATATCCCTCATCCCAAGAGGACGCGAGCCGGTAGTCCTCGTCAGATGAACCGATCCCGTAGGCGCCTTCTCCCTTTTCGCCGATCGTGACGTCTGGCACCGATAGCGTTTCGACTTGAAGGACCTTCCCGGAACCGACAAATGCGATGGCTCGATAGGTCCGCTTCTGATCTGCCGATGCCTGCAGAATCTGTTGTGGCATGATCCGTTTGTCCTGCCATGTCCAAACGTCGAGACTGACCTTTTCGCTCTCTGGCGTTTCGTCCTTTGGGTGCTTTGCGGGAGTTGGCGCGGTGCCGAAGAACACTCGAGTTCCGTGATCGGAAAAACTGAGGGGGCTGTTCTCGCTGATAGACCAGTTCTTAGGAATTGCCGTGGTCGCGGGACCGGCAAGCCACTTCACTTGCAGAGTGTTTGGGTCGAAGAATGCCACCGACAGAGGGGATTCAGCCGACTTTGATGTTGCTTTGTCGTTCGAAGCGGGAGGATTTGCTGAACGGTCGGTTACGATAGCGAGCGCCTTGGTTTCGTCGCAGATACCGAGCTTTAGGTCCTTGCCTTTGCCCTCGAACACTTCGGTTCGCTTGTGGTTCGACAAGTTCAAATAGACCACACCGTCGCCCTTTCCGTCTTTAGAAGCGATCGAGTATGCGAGGATGGAACCATCTTTCGTCATCACCGAGTCGAGCACGTTTTCGATTCGCTCTTCCTTGCCCTTGGACAGGTTTCGTATGACGAGTGGTGTTCCTGTCGCCGCGCTGGTTGCCGCGGCTGGCTTCGACGACGTCGAGCTCGAAGGGGCGGTCTCTGCTTTCGGCGGTTCGGGACGATAGGTCAGCCAGCCAGAGTCTTCGGCGGCAAGTTTGAACGATTTGACCTTGTCGATCTTTGTTTGCTCACCAGTCGAAAGATCCACGATCGCCAGCGCGTTTTTTGGCATCTTATCGGCGGCAAGTTTGTCTTTAGTTGCCTTCTTTGTTTCGGCCTGTGGCGGCGCCACCAAGGCGACGACGAACTTCGAGTCATTGCTGAACTGGGCGGCATTTCCCCGAGCGATACTGATCGTCCTATCGGACTCAAGGGATCGGACTTCGGTGATGGCATCTCCTTCTTGCGGAGCGATCGTGTATAGAATCCACTTTCCGTCGTGCGAGATCGTGGTACCGCGAATGGACTTCCATGCGTCGTATACCGAGTGGTCGAGCGGTTTCTTCTGGGCGTAAGCCACCGAAAGGCAGAAGCACGCTGCAGTCGCGGCAAAAAAGGAGTAGCTTCGCATAGGCAGTGGCAAATCTTACCGCGCCTGCGGGGCAGGCAAGGATGCCATGCGAACCTGTGGAGCCGGAACTATTCGCCAGTAACTTTCGGGAACTTGACTTCCGCGACCGTCCAGCCGAGGACGTTTGACATTTTGAACTTCCCACCGAGCGAGCGAGCCAAGTTGTCTACAATTTTGAGTCCCAAGTTGCTTGCCGCCGCCGCATCGAAGTCTTCTGGCAAGCAGTCGCCGCTGTTGGACACCCACACGGACACTTCGTCGTCGTGCTCTTCCACGTTGATGTGAATTTCCCCGCTTTGCGTTTGCTTGAAGCCGTGCTCCATTGCGTTTTGGATTAACTCGTTCAGCACCAATGCGATTTGGGTGGCCTGCGTCATATTCAGGATGACGTCTTGGCCACGGACCTGATACTGGATCTGCCGGTTTGGCAGCATGAGCGTACTCTTCTGGTGATGGACGAGAGTATCCGCAATCGATCGGATGCCGACGTGGTCCAGATCCTCTCGGCTCAATAGGTCGTGGACCGAAGCGATGGCGAGGATTCTTCCCATACAGTCATTCAGAGCCTCTTCCAGCGACTTGTAGTTGCTGTGGCGCATCTGGAGTCTGAGAAGGGAAGCTATTTGCTGCAGGTTATTTTTGACCCGGTGATGCATCTCCTGCATAAGGGTCGTTCGGACTTGGAGCTTCGCATGCTCGATTGAAACGGCTGCCGTCTTGGCTAGCGTCTCCAATGCCTTGATCTCGTCGGGAAGGAAGTCCCTGACTTCGCTCGTGTAGCACGAAATGACTCCGACCGGCTTGTTTTGCATCATCAGAGGAACGCAAACCATCGAACGCAATCCCTGCTCAACCGCCAAGTCGTGACCGATATAGTCTTCTTCAATCCTTACGTCTCGGACGATAATGGGCCGGTTCTCGGCGATTGCTCGTCCGGCGATCGACTCGCCCAGTTTGATCGCCCTCTTGCGCTGATAGGCCTTTGCCTGAGCCTGAGTTGCCCGGAGCACCAACTCCCCCCGATGTTCGTCGAGTAGCCTCACTGTGCACACGCGATAGTTAAATTGTTGGGCGGTCAGGTTGACCAGTAGTTGCAGTATCTCTTCGACATACGGGCTAGTGGCGATTGTCTTCGAGACCTCGCTCAAAGCTCCGAGCCGATTGATTTGGGCTCCCGCCTGGTAGGCGGCGTTGTAAGCCCGTAAGCACCCCGAGATGACGCGAGAGATCTCGGTTAGTCGCCGCCTCTCGGCTGGACTCAGACGCCACACTGCCGTCCGACGAAGCAGCAGAATCCCAAATGCCTGGTGAGAGTTGCCAAGTAGCGGAAGGATCACCAGCGACTCAAAATAGTTTTCGTCGAACCCAGGGTACTGAGTGTAGTTCGGCTGTTTGGTGGCGTCCTTCGAGATGAAGACCGGTTCTCCGGTCAGAAGGACTTGGCCGGAAAGCCCAATTCCCTTTCCGAGCTTCAAGCGGTTGTTTAGTTCGGGAAACGCGGTACTCGCTCGAAGCACCAATCCATCCCCGGCCTCGCGGTAAAGAATGTCGCAGGAATCGCAGCGAATGTTTGACACGCAAGTGGCCACCAAGTCCGACAGCAGTTCCTCTCTGGAGTCGGCATGGGTTGCAACGTCCAAGAACGAGAGAAGGGAGTTGTCGGGCTGATTGGGGGAATTCATCTTCAGGTTTGAATCGGGCCGATCGCAGTAGTACTGACAAGGTCACCAGATAGGATGCGATTAGCCATATCTACGATGTCGTTGTTGGAAACCGCTTCGATCTTCGCCAAAGTTTCCTCAATCGGAATATCTCGGCCATGTGCAATCTCATTTCGGCTCATGCGCATCATTCGGGAACTCATGCCTTCCAAGGCGAGAACGATTCCGCCCGCGATGTGCCGCTTGGTGCGCAGCAGTTCCTCGGTATCGAGGCCGTCATTCATTACTTTGTTGAATTCGGCGCGAACCAATTCCTGAACGAGATCCCAGTGCTGTGGGCCCGTTCCGCCGTACACCGTAAACGCACCGCCTGAGGCGTAACTGAGCGTGTAGCTTCCGACCGAGTACACCAATCCGCGCTTCTCCCGAATCTCCTGGAACAGCCGGCTGGACATGCTCCCTCCTAGCGCCGCGTCGAGGACGACCAAGGTGTAATAGTCAGGATCATAGATCGAGGTTCCATCTGTGCCGATGCAGAAATGAACTTGCTCCACGTCTTTCTCGACTACGTTTACGGCTGCCTTTCCTGCTGGACGATTCGGTGGGGTGTCCGCGTCGCTGTGTGGCAAACGTCCCAAGGTGAGTTCGGCTGCTTGTCGCACTTGGGAAGGATCGACGTTTCCAGCGACCGACAGCAACACGCTCTCGGCTCGATAGTGCCGTTCCATGTAGGATCGGATATCGGCCTGCGTAAATGAGCTCACTGATTCTGGCGTTCCGATGATCGGGCGACCAAGTGGGTGCTCGCCCCAGCGGTACTCGAGATGCAACTCGTGGACGTGGTCGCTCGGCTCGTCCTCGCTGCGTTTGATCTCCTCCAAGACGACGCCCTGCTCTCGGACCAGTTCCTCAGGATCGATCAAGGAGTGGAGCATCATATCGCAGAGGACGTCTACGCCTCCTGACATCTCGTCGGCAAGGACGCGGCAGTAGTAGCAGGTGGATTCTTTGTCGGTGAACGCGTTGAGCGATCCCCCTTGTCCCTCGATCGCTTCGGCAATCTCCTTGGCCGTTCTCGATTCCGTGCCCTTGAAGAGCATGTGCTCGATGAGGTGGGTGATCCCTGCCTCCGTTGGTGTTTCGTGACGGCTTCCCGTCTTGCACCACAAACCGATAGCGGCGGACTTCACGTGGCCCACGGATTCCACAATCACGCGGACGCCATTGTCGAGAGTCATTTTCTGGATTTGGCTCATTGGAGTAAAGAGAGTTTCAGTGAAATAGCGCCAAGGTTCTCAATCGCGAGTTGGAGTTCGTCGCCGGGATCTAGCAAAAGAGGTTCTAGAGTCGGGTCGACGACCGGGCCGATCGCAATGACGTCCCCTGCCCTCAGGGTACACGTCTGGCTTGCGGAACTGATCGCCTGTGCGAATGTGAAGGGAAGGTCCTGAAGATTGCCGCGCTGTTGCTCCACGCCGTTGATGCGCACGACCGTGCTAAGTGCGTAGCGCTTTCCGAATTCGGCGTCGATGACATGCTCCTCCAGGTCGTCTGGAGTCGTCAGAACCGGACCGATCGCCGCTCCGACATCGTATGCGGAGCCTATTCCTCCACAGCCGAACTCGACACGTTCGCGATCGCGCGCCACCAGAACATTTAGGAGCGTGATTCCGAGAATCAGGTCGTCGGCGTCTTCGACGCCGATCTGATAGGCGTCTCCCACGAGAACGGCCGCCACAAACGGCTCGAAACCGAGACTCGAAACTACTTCGGGGTAGTTCACGATCTGGCTTGCACCGACGAGACACATCGGGTTTCCGTAGAAGAACGCTGGCTCTTGTGTGTCCAGACCGTCGGTCGGATCTGGTTGCCGGTCTCCCCTAAAGAACCGAAGGCTTGGCGCGTGGGGTATCGGAGCTAGCGGCCGGATTGCATCGGCCTCATGAACTGCGACTGGATTGGCCCCGTCTGTTTCGTAGATTTTGCCGCTATAGACCATCCCCGAACGGGCTTCACCGGGCTTGGCTTTGAGCTCGAACCGGCACAATTTCACTCGACAAGGATACCTTGGAAGCTAGAGATGCCTCCCTGATGACTGCCGTCCGGCCTACATGGCCCTGGCCGGAACAGGGCGAATCGTAAGGAAACAGTTTGGGCTTAATGTTTGGAAGGCACTAAGATAGGGGAGTGACACGTCATATAGGAGATTAGCGGAACGCTTATGCCATTAAAGGTCTTAGTCTGTGACGACGAACGGAACATCGTGCGGCTGATTCAAGTGAACCTGGAGCGCCAGGGGCACACTGTTGTCACGGCATTCGATGGAAAGGAGGCCATGGCGAAGGTTGTCTCCGAACAGCCGGACCTCGTCCTTCTCGACGTCATGATGCCCTACTACGACGGGATCGAAGTTTTGAAGGCCATTCGCAAGGACCCTGCCACGGCAAATATACCTGTCATCATGCTTACGGTGAAGGCTCAGCAGGGCGACGACTTGAAAGGTCTGGCCGCTGGTGCCAATATGTACATGACGAAGCCGTTCAACCCCCTCGATTTACAGGAGTTTCTCGAAAAAAGTCGACTGTCTTCGTGATTTGCCGTGCTCTCTCGGAATAGAACGAATATTCTTAGAGGCGTAACCTCATGAAAGGGTGAAAGTCACTCGTTTCGGCGTTTGATTTGATTGTGAACATCAGGTAGGATGCGAACAACCTTTGATGAGGACAAGTTTAGGAGAACCCATGCCCCTTAAAGTTTTGGTTTGTGACGACGAAAGACACATTGTGCGACTCATCCAGGTCAACCTCGAAAGACAGGGATACAACGTCGTCACCGCGTTCGATGGCAAAGAAGGCTTAGAGAAAATCCGATCTGAGAAGCCGAATCTAGTAGTGCTTGACGTGATGATGCCCTATATGGATGGTTTTGAGGTACTCAAGACGATCCGCCGCGAACCGGAGACCGAGAACTTGCCAGTGATTATGTTGACGGCAAAGGCTCAGGATAAGGACGTGTTCGAAGGCTATCACTATGGCGCAGACATGTACTTGACCAAACCGTTCAACCCGATGGAATTGGTGACGTTCGTGAAGAGGATCGCCCAGGGACAGGACGATCCCGGTGGCGGAAAGCGGTACGAGATTTAAGGGGTTCCGAAAACCAATTCGCAAGGAGTCGCCGGCCCGGAAGGTCGGCGGCTCTTCTGCTGTTTAGGAGCCGCTACTTGGCTTGATGGCTCTCTAGTAGAAGTAGCTCCAATTCTGACTGGGCCACTTGGTACTAGAATAATTGCCGGGCAGGGCGATATCCTATCGTCAGAGAAACTCAGGAGATGCAGCGTGGCTCTCACCGATCATAATTCCTACCATCCAGCAAAAGGCCTGACGACATCCGAAGCCGAGTTCATCGATCTGGCACGCAGCAACGGGGAGCTTTACATCGCTCAGCCATATGAGTTGTACTCCGTCGAAAACCACGACTCATGGCGCAAGCTGTTTTCACGAATGCAGGGCCGCTGGGGCGAATACGCGAATGAGCATTTTCTTCACGGTATAGAGTCCCTGTGTCTAGACCCGGAGCGAGTGCCACGCCTTGATGAAGTCAACCGGTTCCTCGAACCACTGACCCGCTTTAAGGCGAAACCGGTGAGCGGCTATGTCCCCGCGTTCAAGTTCTTCGATTGCCTGCGGAATAGAGAGTTTCCGACGACGATCACCATTCGGCGATCGGATCGACTGGACTACCTTCCCGAGCCGGACATCTTCCACGACATCGCCGGTCATGTGCCAATGCACACCGATCCAGCATTTGCCGACGCTCTCGTCAGATTCGGCGACTGCGCCCATACGGCCGCCGAGATCGTTCTCGATATTGCCGATGAGAATGAGAAGCTTCGACGTCTGACCAGCATTATCCGGGCGATGGCCCGCTTCTTCTGGTTCACGATCGAATTTGGCCTCATGAACTCTCAGCATGGGCTGAAAGTATACGGAAGCGGCCTTTTGAGTTCCTTTGGCGAGATTCGCCACTGCATCGAATCGAGAGAAGTGCAGCGCTATCCGATCCAGTTGGAGTGGGTGATCAACCAGTCATTTGAGATCGACCATTATCAGCCGCTCCTCTTCTATGTCGACAGCTTTGCGCATCTTTTCGATCTTGTCGACGAATTGGAATCCTGGATGAGATCGGGACGCCTAGATAACGTAGCGCCCGGGGAACCAGGTGTCAATGAAGAGGACCTGCGCAGCTTCCTGGTTGCCAGCTGAGTTGCCGGCCTGTCTGACTCGCCCAGCGCCAAGGTGGGTGCCGGTAAACTATCGACATGCCAGTCGAGATCTTGATGCCGGAACTTGGAGAGTCAGTCCACGAAGGGACCATTAGCCGTTGGCTAAAGAAAGAGGGCGACACGGTACAGGCCGACGAACCGATCGTCGAGATCATGACCGATAAGGTCAATACCGAATTGCCGTCACCTGTCTCCGGAATTCTCATCAAGATCCTCATTCCAGAAGGCGGCAACGTGGAAGTGTTTCACGCAATGGGAATCATTGAACCGAGGGAGGCCGGAGCCGAATCACAAGCTACAGCATCGGCATCTGTAACCGGCGAGGCAGCGCCAGTGAACGAAGAACTGGCCAAGCCCTTGGAGATCGCGCCGTCTACCTCGTCGGAGAAGCGGTGGTTTACGCCGGTCGTTAAGGCAATGGCCAAGGAGAACGGGCTATCTGAGATAGAATTGCAGTCCATCACTGGGACCGGAGAGGGCGGTCGAGTCACAAAGAAGGACATCGAGATCTTTCTGGGGGCTCACGCCAAGCCAACCGCACCGGCGACTCCGATTTCCGCAGCACCGGTCGCTCCGCCTCAACCGAAACCGGCTGATCGATCGGTGGCCGGACCCGACCAGACGCTGACGCCGCTTGTGGGCATGCGGAAAATGATTGCCGAGGCGATGATCCGAAGCTCCCAGGTGCCCACCGTGTCGACGGTCACCCAGGTCGATGTCACCAACATGGTGAAGTTCCGGGAGCGTAACAAGGACTCGTTCCAGGAAACCTATGGGGTCAAACTGACCTATACGCCGTTCTTTATCAAAGCGCTTGCCGAAACGCTCCGTGAGTTTCCGATCGCCAACTCGACCTTGACGTCTGATAACCAGATCTTGACGCCAAAGGGCGTCAACATCGGCATTGCAGTTGCGCTTGGAGCGAAAGGCGACGAAGGGCTGATCGTTCCGGTCATCCGAGACTGCCATGAAAAGAATCTGATCGAGATCGCCAAGGATCTCGAGGCGATCGCAAAGGCTGCGCGAAGCAACAGCCTGAAGACTGCGGACGTGCAGGGCGGGACATTCACGCTTACGAATCCGGGCACTTACGGCGCGCTTTTCGGCACGCCGATGATCAATGCACCCCAGGCCGGGATTCTGGGTACCTACAGCATTCAGAAGACGCCCGTGATCGTTGACGACATGATCGCGATCCGCTCGATCATGCACCTAGTATTGACCTATGACCACCGAATCATCGACGGCCTTGTTGCCGGGAAATTCCTGGCCGCGATTCGCGATCGGCTCCAAGCGTTCGACTTCTTCAAGTAGCTGGAATCGGGGTTTGGGTTATGGGGAGTTTGGCGACAATGCGAACCGCGCTGTTTACGTGGCGTCGCGGTGGCTCGTTCACTTCATTTTCTCCGACTCAAGAACATAGGAATAACCGAACTTTAGGTTCTCCTGTCGTACATGCCTTAATTCCAAGCGATGAAAGACATGGTCGGACCGGTAGACCCAGAATCTGCCTCGTGAATCGCTAAAGGTTGGCGAGCCCTTCGTCCAGAGATCATGTAACTGACTCGGACCAGACTCCTGCCAAAGGTCCAGCTTGCAGCTCGGATAGGATCGATAGGTCGGTCCGAACCTGATGATCCACGAATCGTCGCCGCTTTGGACGACAAACGAAAGCCAGCCTTCCGCCATAGATTGAATGGGGACAAGGTCATCGACTGTCTTGTTCCCCTGCACGACGATCTTCTCGGGAACGATCCAAAAATCACCAACTCTGTTTCGAGTGGGGTTTTGATCGTCGATATTCCACATCCGATCACCTTGCTTGGTCCAGCCATAGGCTGCCGACTTAACTGATTCTCTCGAATTGACGGGGGAACGGGCATCGAGATAGTTAGTGAGCAAAGGTCCTGCCCAGGCGGTGCCATACAGCCAGATCCTAAGGTTAAGGTCGTCTCCCTGCGTAGTCGGATCTTCCACGACGATGCACTCGTTAGTTTCGCGCAGCGTGATCTGAGGATCGATCCGACTGCTAAAGTGCCGCAAGCTGCAAACGGGCTTAACCAACCCGTTGGCGACTCTTACGACTTGGTAAATCTTCTCGGTCTTGCGGCAGAGCAGGAGCAGAGAGTCGCCTAAGCCGGGACCACTCCCAACCACGAAGTCCTTTATGCGGATCGGGGATCCTGCCTGTCGAATGCCCGCAGAGGTTTCGACAAAACGCCGGACAAAGATGTTGTCGGATTTTGAGTCCTCCAGCACGTAGGCGCTCTTTTCCGCAACCCAGAAGCGGGGAAGATAGGCCGCCTGACGGCCGGCGACCGTAGCGAGGGCGAGTATCGGGCAACCAAAGATCATGTCGAACCCACCAGAACCGCGACCAGTTTACGCTCTGGGCGAGGCGGCGTTGATGGCGTGTGGCGAGGTGAATCAATCTGGCGGGCCAGAAGCCGCTTCGTGCGCTCCGCCTTCCTCCCACATGGTAACGTTTTCCAATGGAGAAAGAGAGGGCAGGTGAATATCTGATGGTGGAAGGGGCCGTTATGCCAGCGGGGTGCTATTCGCACGTGGTTGTCGCCAACGGTTTTGCATTCGTGTCGGGACAGGGACCGAAGGATCCGGTGTCGGGGATAACGCCTCCGCTGTTCGCAGACCAAGTACGTCAGACGATCTCCAACGTACGGACCGTTTTGAGAGGGATCGGTTTGGGGCTTGACGACATTGTGAAGATGAATGTCTTTTTGACCGACCCGAGCCGGTTTGCCGAGTACAACGCGATCTATAGCGAGTTCTTTCCGAAGCAGCCGCCGGCTCGCACGACGATCGGATGTTGGTTGCCTGGCATCCTGATAGAGATCGACTGCATTGCCGCCGTGCCGGGTTAGGTCGACTATAGCTCATGTTAGTTTCCGAACTTGAAACCCCGGTCCCAGTCGTGGATCTCGATATCCTCGAGCAGAACCTCTTGAAAATGCAGGCGTACTGCGACCTGCATGGATTGAGGTTGCGTCCACACATCAAGACCCATAAGTGTCCCGAGATCGCCCACATGCAAGTGGACCGCGGTGCGGTAGGCATCACGTGTCAGAAGCTCTCTGAAGCGGAAGTCATGGCGGATGCCGGGCTGAGCGATATTCACCTGTCCTACCCGATCGTTGGGGTGAGAAAACCTGAGCGGCTCGCCAATCTTGCCCGGCGTGTTCGCGTGTCGGTATCGGTCGATTCGCAACTTGGATTGCAGGTTGCTGAGGAAGCCGCCACCGCCGCTAGCCAACCGATTACAGTTTGGGTGGACTTCGATTCCGGCGCAGGGCGTACGGGTGTTTGTACCGTCGCCGAGGCACTCAATCTGGCGCAAATGGCTTGCTCATCGGGGCGCCTTCTCTTCGGAGGGCTGATTACCTATCCGCTATCTCCGGCTTCGCAAGAGTTTTTTGAAGATGCGAAGGGCTCGTTTGACCTGAAGGCCATCGAAATCCCAGGATTTTCCGGGGCAGGTACGCCGAGTGCATGGTCAGCCCACGAAATATCCGGCTTGACCGAGGTGCGGCACGGTACCTACGTCTTTCACGATCGAGCCACCGTAGGCGTCGGCGCGGCGACCATGGACGAATGCGCCGTTCATGTTTTGGCCACTGTCGTCAGTCGTCCATCGAAGGATCGGGCCATTCTCGATGCGGGCTCGAAGACGCTGTCGAGCGACCGGGTTCCCGAAAGCATCGGTTCGGGATTCGGTTTGATCCGAGAGTATCCAGACTCGGTGGTCGAACGACTCTACGAGGAGCATGCCTTGGTCTCGGTTCCGGGCACCTGCACAGGACTACAGATTGGTGAGAGGGTACGCATCCTGCCAAACCACGTATGCGTGGTCGTGAACCTCCACGACGAACTCATTGCAGCACGAGACGACAAGGTTGTGAAACGGCTCACGATCGCATGCAGGGGCAAAACACTCTGATGAAGCGGGGTTTTGTCGTAAAGGGCGCAGCAGTATTCGATGGCACGGGTGCCGAGCCCTCGATCGTGGACGTGGGAGTGGTTGGCGACCGAATTGTCGCGGTCGGCGCCTGCGACGACCGGAGCCTCCTTGCGATTGATGGGGCAGGGCTGTTCCTCGCCCCCGGGTTCATCGACTGCCATTGCCACGACGACTTGGCCATGCTTCGAGAGCCAGATCGGATCGAGAAGATCGCTCAGGGGGTCACGACCGTGATCGTTGGCAATTGCGGCTTCTCGCTCTTTCCATGCAACGACTCATTCCGCGAATCGCTTGTAGAGCACGCCGGCAGTTTGCTCGGGTCCTTGGGGCCAACCGAAGTCTTCGAATGTTTCGATGATTACCGGCGAAACCTAGGCGAGCACGGTATCGGCATCAATGTAGCTTCTTTGGTGGGCCACGGGCCTCTGCGCCTGGAGGCTCTTGGCTTCGACTCGAGCGAAGCTAGATCCCAAGAGGTAGAAAGCATGGAGAAGCGCCTGGAAGCACAGCTGCAGCAAGGAGCGATCGGTCTTTCGCTTGGCCTTGTCTACCCTCCCAGCGCCTATGCGACTCGCTTGGAGCTTCTGGCCCTCTGTCGAGTGGCCGCGCGCTGTGGCAAGCCGGTAGCGGCCCACATTCGAAGCTACGAGGCGGCGCTGCTAGATGCCACCCATGAGTTCTTGGACTTGTTGCGCGAATCGGGCGCAAGAGGGATTCTTAGTCATCTTCAAGCGGCGGGACGTCCCAATTGGGGCATGGTCACTCGTGCTCTTTTGGAACTGGAGCTTGCGAGGATGGACGGCATAGACGTTTGTTTCGACATGTATCCGTACTTGGCAGGGTCGAGCTATGCCCTTCAACTCCTGCCTCCAAGTGCCCTGGAGGGCGGAATAGGGGCGCTGAAGGAGCGGCTCGACTCGGCGACCTATCGGGCGGTGCTGAGGGCCAAAGTAGAGCAAACGGATGTCGATGCCGATGGCTGGCAATCCAAAATCAGTGTCATTGGTTGGGAGTCCGTGTTGATAGCAGGTACGAGTTCCCAAGCACTGCGCGACCTCGAGGGCAAGACGTTGCTCGAAGCCTCGCTGGAAGCGTCATGCGAGCCGTTTGACGTACTGGAGAGGCTGATACGGATCGACAATGGCGCGACCACTCTGGTCCTATTCCAGCTTGCCGAGGATGACCTGCGAGCCGCATTCACCCATGGCCTCCACATGGTGGGTTCGGATGGCATTCCGCGCTGTGGCGGGAGTCCCCATCCTCGGGCGTTTGGCGCCTTTCCCAGGGTGCTGAACAAGATCGTCGGCGATGCCCGATGGATATCGCTGCCCGATGCCATACGCCGGATGACGTCAGAGCCGGCAATGCGATTTGGGCTCTTGGATCGAGGACGGATTCGGCCAGAAGCATTCGCCGACATGGTTCTCTTCGAACCGGGTTTTTCGGATCAGGCGACGTACGAGCATTCGACGCAGTTGGCCACCGGCGCACAGTACGTTTGGGTCAACGGTAAGGCAGTGTGGGCCGAAGGGCGCTCCACCGGTGTGAGAGCCGGTCGAGTGCTTGCATAAGGGCGAAGATGCTGATGCCGCCATGTCACTGGTTCCTCGTCGACGCGTCCAATTCATATGCCTCTTCTGGCCGCTTCCTTTGGAATCGCTTGCTGGTTGACTCAGTCGCCGATCGTGCCGCCAGCCACCGAATCTGCTCTGATACGTGACCTCGTCAAAGTCTCGGGTGGCGAATCGAATCGGGGCGATTTCATGGTGACGACCCCGGCCGATAGGGCATGCGAGAGGCTTAGAAGGATCGGGAGACCGGCAGTGCCGTACCTGATCCGGGCCCTGGAGTCATCGAAGGGCTGGGCACGTGTCCATGCACTTGAGGTGCTCGGTAAGATCGGGGACAGGTCTGCGGTTTCGCCAATTCTGATGGTGCTTCGCAGCGATCCCGAGCTTGAGGTAAGAGGTATCGCGGCACGCGTGCTAGGGGCTTTTGGCGACCAGTCAGTAGTTCCTGATCTTCTGAAGGCTGGCGCGTCCGGCGATTCCGAAGTCATGAGGGGCGCTTGGTTTAGTCTCGGCGAACTGAAGGCAGCAATGGTGATTCCCTTGCTTGTCAAGAATCTCGGGGCGACGGTCCCCGCGGTCCCTTCGTTGAATGAGGTCCGAGACGATACTCCGATCGACGCCTTGGTGCATATTGGCGATCTGTCGATTCTGTCGCTGGCTTCGTCCCTCGACAATCCGATTCCAGACGTCCGCGAGGGCGCCGCTTTGGCGCTCGGCCGAATAGGATCGAAGCGATCCACCCGGATTCTGATGACAGAATTACAGAGCTCGGGCAAGCGGCACGAAGCGCTCAAGGGGATACTCGCTTCGTCGTCCAAAGAGGCCATCCCATTTGCTATCGAGTCCATTGCTGACGAGAGTTTGCGGATGGACGCGCTGGAGTACTTCGAACGCTGTCCGGACGCGAGGTGCATTTCTGCGCTAGAAGAGGCTATCGCCGCTGAGGAGCGTCAACCCGATCCATCCGGTTGGGTCTTCCACTTGGCAGCAAGCATTTTGCATAAGCTTGCGCGTCGGTCCACCGTACCCTTGCTCATCCACATGCTGGACGCCAAACTCGAGCGAACCCATGCAGTCTACGCACTAGGCGAGATAGCTGACACGAGAGCCGTGCCCGCCTTGATGAGGATCCTGCACGGATGCACCAAAGAGAACCAATTCGACTCAACCGTCGAAGCGGCTGGCGATGCTATCGCTAACCTGGGACGGTCCGGATTTGACGCGCTCCTGGACCTTGCCCAAAAGTCGCCAACCCATGCGTTCGTTGTTGGAAAATGCCTCGCCTGTTTCAAAGACGCCTCGCTTGGTCCAAGAATGGCCAGTATCGTTTCTGCGAAAGTCGATTCCAGGCTGCAAGTAGGCGCCATTCGTGCCCTCGGAAACATGAAATATGTCCTAGCGTCTCCCCTGCTGATCCGCTTGGTGGAGTCGAATGATAGAGACATACGATTGTCTGCAGTCAGGTCCCTTGCACGCATGGGTGATGCTCGCGCCATTCCGCCCCTATATGCGATAGCTGCCCAGATACCCAGGCCGGAGCTGAGCGAAGAGTGGAAGGGACTGGGTACGAAGGCGATCCGAGAGCTGGGGCGGCTGACTCGCAAGGGCGATCTCGTCGCCGCAGGTGCCCTGGCGAGAATTCAGAACCCGACCTCGACGGAGCTCCTGACTAGAGGCGTGCAATCGTCTGATGCGCCAATGGCTGCCTTCTGTGCAAGCGCGCTTGGTTCTCGTCGGTCGGCTCGTACCCGAAGAGTGCTACTTGAAGCGCTCAACAGACCCGAGATCGAGATTCGCTTCGAAGCCTATATGGCCCTGCGTCAACTCAACCGGTAGCCCCCTGCAACCCGTCTGTCGCGGGGGAGTTTTGGTCAGTTTTCTAACGAACTACCGGTCTCTCCTACTGGAACAGGGTGCGTATAATCCCCACCATGCAGGCCAAATCCCGCTTCCTTGCTTTGATTGCCGTTACCGGAATGGTCGCGGCTTCCGCCCTTGCCGACGTGCCGCACTACAAGGTTCTAAAGAGATTCCCGCTCGCCGGTGACGGTGGTTGGGACTACATGACGGTCGATTCGCCCAGCCATCGGCTTTTCATCTCTCGAGGCACCCACGTCCAAGTTATGGATGTAACTAACGGAAAGCTGGTCGGAGATATTGCGAACACGCCAGGAGTGCACGGTATCGCGATCGATCGAGCACTGAGGCGTGGCTATACGAGCAACGGCAGAGAAAACACGGTCACCGTGTTCGATCTCATGTCATTGAAGGAGGTGGCACGGATCAAGGTGACGGGCGAGAATCCCGACGCAATCCTGTTTGACTCAGCGACCAATCGAGTATTCACGTTTAACGGCCGAACCGGCAACGCTACAGCCATCGACGTCAAGACGAATTCAGTCGTCGGCACGATTAAACTCAACGGCAAACCGGAGTTTCCCCAGGCTGACGGAATGGGAACCGTCTTCGTGAACATCGAGGATACGAGCGAGGTTCAGCAGATCGATGCGAAGGCGCTGAAGGTCGTCAAGACATGGAAGATCGCCCCTGCAGAGGGACCTTCCGGAATGTCGATCGACCTCAAACACCATCGAACCTTCTCGACATGCGACGGACTGCTAGCGATCTCGGACACCAAGGCCGGCAAGCTTGCTCAGACGGCAAAGATCGGCGATGGGCCTGACGCGGCAGGGTTCGATCCGGCCTTCGACGTGGCATTTAGTTCGAACGGTGGCGATGGCACGCTCTCGGTAGTGGCACGCAAGTCGAACGGCGCCTATGAGACGGTTCAGAACCTACCAACTCAAAAGAGCGCTCGCACAATGGCGCTTGATGCCAAGTCCCATCGCATTTACCTAATCGGCGCCGAATTCCAGGCTCCTGCTCCCGGTTCGCGGCGCGGTCAGATGAAGCCGAACTCGGCCGTCATCATTGTCGTTGGCCCAGCCTAGGGATCCTGTACGCCTGCGGCGAGAAACCGGCCGCAGGCGACTTACGGCTTTGATCCGACAACCTGCACTACCGCGCAACGTCCGGTGTGGTACGGGCCCTCCTCAACATCGCGCTCGATTTCACGGGCAATCGAGAGTTCGAGGTCAGCGAATTCTTCGATGGCGGCGGCCAGCGGCAACAGGGCATCGGCGTGTTGGACGTTGGGACCGCCCCTGCCGGTCATTGTCAGTTGGCGCGGTGTAAATGCCTCGAGGATTAGTTTTCCGCCAGCACACAGCCCCGCTACGACCTTCCGATGGAGTGGCCGACGAACAATGGGAGGGAAGTGGGCGAAGATCGAGACGATGCCTTGCCAGGCTCCAGGATCTAGCTCGTAAGTCGTCAAATCGGCTTGCAATGTTTCGATCTTTACTCCTTGATCTGAAGCAAGTCGCCGCGCCTTTCCCAAACCGACGGACGAGAGATCGATCGACACTACTTCGTAACCGAGTGTCGCAAGATAGACAGAGTTACGACCTTCGCCGTCGGCAAGACACAATACACGTCCCTTGGGGATGCTTGAGGCATATTCAACCAGAAAGTCGTTTGGCACAACGCCATAGGCATATTCTTCTTGCCCGTATCGGCTGTCCCATGTTTCCTGGGCAGGAGTGCTCACTTGAGGACGGTCCTCTGAACAAGGTCTGGTCGAGCCAAAGAGTCCATAAAGCCATTATGTCGGTCAATTAGGGCTAGCCTTGAATGATCAGACGCGGTGCGAAGTTGCGGCGCTAGATCCTCCGCTCAAAATAGGCGACATCGAGTTCCGGGTTGATGTTGTATGGCTGAATTTCGGAGAATCCCAAGGACTCATATAGACTCAATGCGGGGACCAAACGCCGCAGAGTATCCAGGCGGATGACTTCGTACCCTTGGGCGCCTGCCCTTGCCATCAGGTCGCAAGTGATGGACTTGCCGAGCCCCGATCCTCGGTGCGACGCCCTGACATAGATCCGCTTAAGTTCGCAGATCCCCGGCTCAAGTGGGCGCATCGCTCCGCAGGCAACCGGTTGCAAGTCGTCGAGCATAAGAAGCAGGACGCCTGAAGGAGGGGCGTATTTGCCGGGTAACCCCTGTATCTCAGCTTCGAATCCCTGGAAGCAAAGGTCAATGTTCAATTCGGTTTCGTACTCACGAAAGAGGGTTCTCACCGACTCGATCTGCGGATGGTCAGGGGCGTCCACAACGACTTGCGTTAACACCTCAACACGCCTCCAAGGACGGTAACGGCGTCGCCGGACAACTCGACCCTCTGGCCCTTCAATTCGACGCCCACGACGCCACCCCGAGCGCTGGCTTGATGGGCAATCATTTTGGTCTTGTCTAGCTTTCCGGACCAATAGGGAGCCAAGCAGCAGTGCGCCGAGCCGGTGACGGGATCTTCAGGAACGCCGGACTGTGGCGCGAAGAAGCGCGAGACGAAATCAAACTCATGCGGTGAGGCCGCAGTAACGATCAGCCCACGTAGCCCGAGGGACTCGATCTCAGTGAAATCTGGCTGGTAGTGCCGCAGTTCAAGTTCCGAGGCGATTTCGATAAACCAGTCCATTTGGTTCGTCCCTGTCCACAGCGGTTGAAGTCCGGCTACCGGATGGGGAAGCTGTGCGTTGCTCGGACCAATGGAAGGAAAATCGAGCACGATTCTCTGATCGAATCGTGCCGTCAGAATTCCGCTCCGGGTCTGGAACCGGATCGGCTCGTCTCGGTTGACCCGTCCGGTCTCCCACAGGACATGGGCGCTAGCCAGAGTCGCGTGCCCGCAGAGATCGACTTCCGTGGTGGGCGTGAACCAGCGCAAACCGAACCCATCCCCAACTCTCAGTAGGAAAGCGGTCTCCGCGTGCCTCATTTCTGCTGCGACACTCTGCATCCAACTCGCGTCGCGCTCGCCTCCTAACAGGCATACTCCGGCCGGATTTCCGGCAAACGGCCGGGAAGTAAACGCATCGACTACGTATATTTGGGTTTCCACGCTAACAATCTACCAACCGATGGTCCCGATCATGTACTGTCCTTCGCCAAACTGCGAAGTACTGTATTGTTGTGTCCAGGGGATCAGAACTCCCGATATGCGGCAGATTCTGGTTAACCGACAAGCAGCCGAAGGTCGTCCTCATTCACTTCCTTCTTGGTATCGGCGACTTTGAGGAAGCTGTGGTAGATCTCCTCAAATCGCTCATCGGTGAAGGCAAACCCGATCTCGGCAAGTCGGTGCTTCAGGCCGTGACGTCCGGAACGAGCGGTCAGGATGATCTGGCTCTTTTCGGCTCCAACTAAGAGTGGGTCGATGATCTCATAGGTGCTGCGCTCCTTGAGAACGCCGTCCTGATGAATTCCGCTGCTGTGCGCATAGGCGTTTGCGCCTACAACTGCCTTGTTGCGCTGAACCACCATCCCGGTTAGCCTGGAGACCAGACGTGAAGTAGGCAGGAGTTGGGTTGTGTCGATCTTGGTTTCTATTTCGAAACGGTCCTTACGAATATGGAGCGCCATAACGACCTCTTCAAGTGCCGTGTTGCCGGCCCGCTCCCCAATACCGTTCATCGTGACTTCAACCTGGCGAGCTCCCGCCATGACGCCGGCAAGTGTGTTGGCAGTGGCCATCCCCAAGTCGTTATGGCAGTGGCACGAAAACACTGCCATATCGGAGTTCGGGACATTCTCAATGATCCCCTTGATGAGGTGGAAATACTCGTTTGGGTAGGTGAACCCGGTGGTATCTGGCACGTTGATCGTAGTGGCCCCCGCTCGAATAACTTCCTCGACAACCTTGTATACGTAGTCGAGATCGGCTCTACCGGAGTCCTCCATGAAGTACTCGATATCGTCGGTAAATTGCCTTGCATAGCGAACTGCTTTGACGCCAACCTCCAGAGCGGCTTCACGGGACATTCGCAGTTTGTGTTGGAGGTGATTGTCGCTTACGCCCAGGCCAGTGTGAATACGTCTGCGTGTCGCCGGACCGAGCGCTTCCGCCGCAACCTCGATGTCTCTCTCACGTGCCCGCGTAAGACCGCAGATTGTGACTCCGTGCAGTTCTTTGGCGAGCATGTTCACGCTGGCGAAGTCGCCAGGGGAACTTATGGGAAAGCCTGCCTCGATTATGTCGACGCCCAAACTCTCAAGCTGTTTGGCAATTTCTAGCTTCTCCTCAAGCGAGAGTCGCACGCCAGGGCTCTGCTCACCGTCGCGAAGAGTAGTATCGAAGACTAAAACATGATCCGTCACACTGAAATTATACGGTGAGGGGCAAAGGGATAGCTCACCGCGCACTGGCGGAGCCTTGGAGCTAGTCCGATGAAGGCGTTCTGAAGGCCGATTTCAGCCACCTATCGCCAGGTGAGCGTCGTGTCGGCTGCGTCGCTAGTCTGCAAATGGAATTTCAGCCATTCGCGCCTGTCGGTTCGGTATCCTCACAACAAAGCTATGACGCATGTCGATATCAATGTCACTGCCGGTAAAGAGCATGTCCAGGAACCTTGGATCTGGCGCTTGAGCCGTGACTTCAATGTAAAGGTCAATATACGAAAGGCGACGGTTGATGCCGATTGTGGTTGGCTGCAGCTGGAACTTGAAGGGCCCGTTGAGGAGATTCAACGTGCAACCGCTTGGTTGATGACGACGGGGCTTACCGTCGAAGCCCTTCAGCGTGCCGTAGGCGTATGAGCGAATCGGCGCCCTACGTGCCCGAGGACTTTGCGGAATTCTGGCAAGAAGCGGTCGCCGAAGCGGCAAGCGTTAAATTAGATTGCCATCGGAGCTTCACGAATGACTTCGATTGCCGCGGATTTGTCATCGAGACGCTTGATTTTGCCACGGTCGGCGGTCGGCGGCTATACGGCTGGATTGCATGCCCACCGGCCGCAAGGCGACGCCCCGCGTTTCTGTGGATACCGCCATATGGTAGGGAGTCGTTGTTGCCTAACGAGTACGGAACCCGTGAGGGCTTCGTCAGTCTTTCATTCAATTTCCATGGCCACGAAGCTTTCCATCAAGAGAAGTACACCCAGGAGCGCGGGTATTTCTCGGAAGGTGCAGGTTCTCCCGAAACTTGGATATTTCGTCGAATGCTGCAAGACACCCTTATTGCCGCTCGGATACTGCAGGCCCAAGTCGAGGTGGATGAAGATCGAATCGGTGCGATGGGGATGAGTCAAGGCGGAGGCATGGCGATTTGGATGGGCGCCTGGAGTCCTATCATTAAGGCGGTCTGCGCGGACATGCCATTCCTTGGCGGAATGAACCGCACTCTTGCCGCGCCAGTACACCGCTATCCGCTCAAAGAATTGACCGATTTCATGGAAACGATCCCCGTCGGCGAAGCCCGGGTGTTGAATACGGTGAGCTATTTTGATACGATTAACCAAGCGACCTGCTGCGTGGTACCCACCCAAGTGTCTCTTGGCCTGAAGGACCCCGCGAGTAGGCCGGATATCGTTCGCGCCGTATTCGACGCTCTACCGGGTAAGAAACAGTTGCGATCGTATGAGGGTGGCCACGATTGGGATGCAAGAATGATTGAAAACAATCGTGAATGGCTCGTCGAACATCTACAGCCTAAGAATCAATGAAGATACTGCAGGTTGGAAGTTCCCTAATGTCTTGGGGAGGGATTGAGCGGTACGTCGCATATCTAAGCGACGGTCTTGCCGAACGCGGTCACGATGTTGTCGTTTCGTGCGGCCCGGACACGCCGCTACATTCCCACATCACTGTGCCGGCAATTCCGATTGTGAATCGACGCAAGTTGGACTTTCCCGCCATGGCAAAGTATCTGCGCCTTTTCCGGGCGACTCGGTACGATGTCATCCACGTCCATTTCAGCCCGGACTTCCTCCTGCCGACGATTGCGGCGCGGATGACGAAGCAGCCGTACGTCATCATGACGAGGCATGTTGTGCTGCCTTGGACCGCGACGAAGGTGAAGCTTTATTCCGCGTTGTACGATCACTTCATCCCAGTTTCCCATGCCGTTGAGCGCCAACTCGAGGCTTCCGGCGTGCCGAAGAGGAAAATGACGGTTGCAAAGGCTGGTTGTCCGCCGCTCGTGCCGGCGCGGCAGCGGGAGGAAACTCGACGGGAACTGGGAATTGACGACGATCGATTTGCGATTGGATTTTTCGGCCGCTTGGTTGCTGAAAAGGGAGTCGACACTCTCATCAATGCTTCGGCGGCGACCGAGCGTCGGGTTAGCTTCGAAGTATTCGGAGAGGGCCCTCTTTCTGCCCCGCTTGAGGTGCGAGCCCAAGAGGCAGGTTCGAGGGTTCGTTTTCACGGATTTCGAGAAGACGTGCCGGAGTGCCTGAAGGCGATTGACGCCGTAGTGATTCCAAGCGTGTGGGAGGAGGCGTTCCCGTATGCCGCGCTCGAGGCGATGTCGGTGGGTCGTGCTGTGATCGCCAGTCGAGTCGGGGGAATGGCTGAGATTGTGGAAGAGGGTTCAACCGGATACCTGTTTAACAAGCACGACGCATCTGGCCTAGCGACCGTGGCGTCCCGCATGGCTTCCGATCCTGAAGCCAACCTGCTGATGGGGCTCAGGGCGATGGAAGTGCATCGGACAACCTACACGACGCAGAAGATGGCGGAACGGATCGAAACTGTATACCGTTCTCAAGCAACCCTACTTTGAACTCTCGGGGTTTCCGAGGCTAAATGGCCCGTACTGCGTCAGACACCAGACGAACCTGCTCCAACAGCTCACGTGCGCGAGCCAGCGGCCACTGGGTCGCCGAATCCGACAGTGCTTTTTCGGGGTTGGGATGTATTTCTAGAAAAAGCGCATCCACGCCTACCGCGACTGCCGCCCTTGTCATCGCAGGTATCGACTCGCGTACGCCACCCGATGCCGTCCCGGCGCCGCCAGGCCGTTGAGCGGAATGGGTCGCGTCAAAGCAAACGGGGACCCCGAAGCCGCGCATGATCTCCAAACCCGGCATGTCGACGATCAGCGTGTTGTAACCGAAAGTCGTGCCGCGCTCGGTTAGGATGATTCCTGACGCTTGGAAACTCCGCAGCTTATCCACGATATTTTTAGTATCGTGAGGCGCCAGAAATTGTCCTTTCTTCACGTTCACCGCCTTTCCAGTCGCGGCTGCCGCCTCAAGCAAGTCGCTCTGTCGGCAAAGGAAGGCCGGGATCTGTAGAATGTCGACGACACTGGACACCGGCTTCGCTTGGTCCGGCTGGTGAATGTCGGTCGTAGTAGGAACTCCGAATGCCCGATTCACGGCGGAGAGGATTTCCAGCCCAGCATCCATTCCTGCACCACGCGCGGTTCCGACCGAAGTTCGGTTAGCTTTGTCGAAAGACGCCTTGAAGACGTAGTTGAAGCCAAATTCCTCACAGAGTTGCTTCGTTGCTCCACAGACCTCGTCACAAATCGCACGAGACTCTGCGAGACACGGCCCACCGATGATCGTCAGCGAGCCGTCTCCAATGCAAAAGTTGCCGAGGTCGATCTGCATTAGCCGCCCGTTTTGTAAGGGAATTTGGTCGGAGGCGGCATGCCCTTGCCCGACTTGCTCGAAATGATCACCGTGGCCTTAGCCGTAACCGAAGACGGTGGGAAACAGCTTTGATCAGTGCATTGCTGATATCCGAGCGATACTTCTATGGGCAGTCGCCCGGTCTTCGCCGGCGCTTGAAGGGTGATCGGAATCTGAATGGTCCCCGAGTACACGTTGATCGCCTTGGTTTCGGCCGGTATCGCTTTGGCCACTCCCTTCGGATAGCTCACCGAGAGAACCTTGAAGACTTTATCGCCGGCCTTAACCGTGATGGGAATGTTCGTGGGATCGCTTGGAGGATTCTGATAGGCGTGTAACCCAGGTCCGAAGGTTACTGAAAGCGTCGCCTTGAACGGCTTGCTGGCCAGCACGACGGGCGAACCGACTTTCAGCTTTACGACAGGCGGCGTATCCATCTGGGCAAATGAAATCGCCGAAACGACGCCAATGCTCACGACAAGGGAAAGGCGGGGAAGAGGTGCCATGCCGATATTGTACAGGAGACCAGACCGTGCCATGACTAGACTAATCCCACCCACTTCTTAAGCTTGTAGACGGTCGTGTCCCGGTTCAGATCTGCAATTGCTCGCGTGAGTGGCACACTCTTCGGACAAACCTTGACGCAGTTCTGGGCGTTTCCGCATCCTGTGATGCCTTCTTCGCTTGTCAGAAACTCGAATCGATCGTTCTCGAGAGTCTTTCCGATCGGATGGACGTTGAACAGCAGTGCCTGTCCCAAAGCGGCCGGCCCGACGAACGTAGAGTTCTCGTTGATCTGCGGGCAAGCCTCAAGGCAGCAACCGCAACTCATGCAACGCGAGAGCGCATAGCGTAACGGTCTGCCACGGTCGTCTTGCGGCGCAGCCATACCTAAGTCGAAGCTACCGTCGAGCGGGACCCAGGCCTTTACCTTTTTGAGGTTTTCGAACATCTTGCTCCGATCCACGATCAGGTCTCGGATCAGGGGGAATTTCTTCATCGGCTCAAGGGTGATTTCGAGCGCGTCGCCCTTTCTTTCGCCGACGTCTTCGATCAAAGCCGTGCAAGCCTGCCTAATTCGGCCGTTGATGTTCATCGTGCAGGCGCCGCATACCTCTTCCAGGCATGCAGACTCCCAAACCGGCGGCTTGACCTCCTTTCCATCAGTCGTGCGAGGATTTTTTTGGATTTCCAGCAAAGCGGAAATCACATTCAGTTTCTCGCGGAAAGGGATCTCGAATTCTTCCCAGTGCTGAGGCGCGTTTCGGTCTTGTTGTCGAAGGACCTTAATGCGGATCTTGGTGGGGTTGGTTGCGCCAGTCATGTATCGTATTCTACTTGGTTCGGCAGGTTCGAAATTGGCCGAAGAGGGGAGGAGTCGCTGTGTTCGCGCGACCCCTCGGTATCGCCTTGCCCGGCGATGAAACTCACGGTAGAGCTAAGGAGTAAACTAGAATATTCATGGCCACCACAAGGTTTGGGGCTGGGCGCAAGGATTCGCTTCAGATACTGGGGGTTCCAATCGATCGAGTGACGATGGCTGAGGCCCTCTCCTCGATCGAGGCATTCGTATGGTCAGGCAAGCCTCATTTGGTCATTACCGCCGATGCAAACGCAATCTTGATTGCCCGAGGTGATCCCGAGTTCCGTGCCCTGATTACAAACGCCGGGCTGGTAACGCCTGATGGAACCGGAGTGGTTTGGGCAGCCAGACGTATGGGGCAACCCTTACCGGAAAGAGTAAGCGGAGTAGACCTTCTCGATCGCGTCTGCGCCCTGAGCGCGGACAAAGGGTACCGGCTGTTTTTCTTGGGAGGACAAGTTGGAGTCGCTGAGCTTGCGGCGGAGAAGCTTCGGCTCAAGCATCCGGGGTGCAACATTGTCGGGACGCGTCACGGCTTTTTCCCGGCGGAGAGCGACGAGGTCGTCGCACGTGAAGTTGCCGAGTCCAAACCCGATATCCTGTTCGTCGGCCTCGGTATGCCACGTCAGGAGAAGTTCATCGCAGCAACGACTGAGATTGTCGGGGCAAAAGTATCGGTAGGCGTCGGGGGCTCCTTCGATGTATTTAGCGGAAAGACGAAGCGCGCTCCGAATGTGTTTCAGCGCCTGCAAATGGAATGGCTCTGGAGGCTCATGTTGGACCCGTCGAAAATGAAGAAGGTTAAGCGCTTACCGAAATTTATCTATTTGGTGTGGAGGGACGGACGATGAAACTCTACACGCGTACAGGCGACGATGGAACGACCGGACTGTATGGCGGGGGACGCATCTCCAAGACCTCGTTGCGCATCAACTCGATCGGCGACATAGACGAGTTAAACGCGGCAATCGGTGTCGCGCGGTCGCATGCCGGGCGTGATTCGCTAGACGTGACCCTTGGCAAAATGCAGAATTGGCTCTTCGATCTGGGGTCAGAGCTGGCCTCTCCGGATGGAACGAAGAGCCGCGAGATCGTGATCACGGACGGTCATGTACAGGCACTCGAGCAATCGATCGACGTCCTGACCGAATCGCTGCCTCCGCTTAAGGCGTTTATCGTGCCCGGAGGATGTCCTCTTGCCGCCCACTTGCATCTTGCCCGGTGCATCTGCCGTCGAGCGGAAAGGACGGTGATTGAATTGAGCTGCGAGGAGGAAGTACGAATCGAGGTGCGTCTTTTCCTGAACCGGCTGTCGGACTGGCTTTTCGTTGCTGCCCGAACCGCTAACGTTGCTCACGACGTCATGGATACGGAATGGAGATATTCGGGGGAACTCTAGAATGATCGCTACTGTCCTTGCATTGACCATTGCGCTTCATGGGCCCGGCCAAGACACGACTGCTCCGGCCAAGGAGAGCGCATCGCAGATTTTGACCAAGGCATTTGGGCATTATGCGTCTGCCCAAACTGCTGCTGGCACAATCAAGATGACCCAGACGGCCCTGGGAGTTTCCCTATCGATCGAGACTGATCTCCAGTTTGACCGGCCCAGTAAGCTCTTTTTGCGACAGTCGCGAACAGGTGCGAGGCCTCACCAATGGCTCGTAACGAGTGATGGCGTGAGGTTCTCGTACGACCGGCCTGAGGGTGAATTGGGCAAGGACCGCTATGTCGAGTTCGTGACCCAAGGCGGGATCACGCAGAAGATTTCCGATTACTATATTGCTGCGGCTAAGAGCCTCGGTGAACAAAGCGCAATGCTGGATGTAGCGCTTAGCGAACCTGGAAGGTTGCGACGCCTGAAGTCACAATGGGCCTCCTTGGCCTACCAGGGACGCGTCAACATCGACGGCCAGCTTGTGCACAAGATAACGGGCCTATATCGCGAGGATGGGTCGGCGGCCGCTTCTGGGCGATTCGAAATCTATGTGACAGAGGATGGCGACTTCGTTCGGTACGTCGTGGCGCAGAGGTTCGTATTTCCCTCAAAAAGCAAGGACCCGATCGATGTCAATACCCAGTGGGATTCGACGATCAAGGTTGGCGCCAAGACGGACCCGTCTTTGTACCAGGTTGTCCCCTAACTGCTACAGTCCGGTGCGAATATTGGCTCCGGCGTAGACCAAGGTCTTCGTTCTAGGTGTTCTCCCGATTAGGGAAACTTCGAATGTGCGTTTCTGGAGCATTTCTGCGAAAGCCCCATGTCGCTTGCCGATAGTTAGCGTCTTCGCCCGGTCCTCCCAGGAGATTGGAATGATTGCCCTCTTTCCTAGGCGGTATGCGTTGTCGGACCCGTTGTCCTCGTAAAGGTCGATGGCGCCATGTCGGCCCGGATAGATGCGTAGCTCGATCGGGTCGGGATGGGCTTCGTCGATGTACTGCATGACCGGCCCTAACGGCAATATGGAGCCGCCTCGGACGAAAATCGGCATGCGTTCGATCGGCGCCGCCGCAATGATGGTTCTACCACCAGAATAAGAGCGACCGGTCCAGAAGTCGTACCAATCGCCTTCTGCCGGAAGATAGACGGATCGACTCCGCGCACCGGGCTGGATCACAGGACAAATGAGTAGCGAAGGGCCAAAGAGAAATTCGTCCTTGCACTCTCGGGCCATGGCATCGTTGGGGAAGTCCATGACGAGGGCGCGCATCAATGTCCCTCCATGTGCGGTTACTTGCCATGCCTGTGAGTAAATGTACGGCATCAAACGATATCGTAACTCGTCGTAATCGTTGAGGATTTTCTCGGTTTCTGGCCCAAACCGCCACATCTCCTTAGGGAAATCGGTCCCGTGGACTCGAAATATCGGACAGAAAGCACCGTATTGAAACCACCGCGTAAATAACTCGCGAAACTTGGGGTCGGACGGACCGCTCGGATAGGTTTGGTGAGAGACGAAGAAGGCGCCGATGTCGGTTGTCCAATAGGGAATGCCAGAAAGGCAGAAGTTCAACCCGGCCGGAATCTGGTTGGCATATACCTGCCAAGTCGCGTCGATGTCGCCTGACCAGCAAGCCGCGCCCGTCCGCTGTTGACCGGCATAGGCCGACCGAGTCAGGATGAAGGTCCGCTTGTTTGGGGCGGAACGCAGTTGGCCATCGGACACTCCGGTTGTATGCAAAAGCGGCCAACCGTTGAGGACTTGGGCGCCGAGACCGGCTGCCGTTTGGACCGACCGGAATCCATTCATATCCAATTCGGGTTCCGAGGCATCGAGCCACCAGGCGTCTACTCCGAAGTCGAACAACTCGTCGCGAAGCTGCTCCCAGTAGAGACGCCTCGCTCCCGGATTGAATGCATCGTAATATCGGTCGCCCGAAACTCGGGCCGGATACAAGTACTCATGTAACTTCATCGCCTCGTAGTTCGCATCCGGATTTGACGCATTACCCGGATTGAACTTGCCCCAAACAGAGATCATGAAATGGACGTGGAATCGGTCATGTAGATCGGATATGCCTTGCCGAGGATTTGGGTATCGGTTTGGGTCAAGCTTGTGGGATCCCCAAGGAGCCGGATCCCAGTAAAACCAGTCCTGAACGATATTGTCGATCGGATGCTTGCGCGCACGGTATTCGCGGGCAACGTCGTTCCAGTCCTGTTGCGAGTTGTACCGTTCCTTGCTTTGCCAGTAGCCAAGAGCCCACTTGGGAATCAAAGGCGCCTGTCCGGTAGCCTGGCGGTATTCGGTCGTTACCTTGTCCAGAGACGGACCGTAAAACACGAGGTAGTCGATTCCGTCCGATGCGTCAGAGGTCCATCGTAGGGTGTTCGATGGCTTCTCGATGCCGCACCCGAACTGCAGGGCTGCTCCGCCCGCTGCCTGAAAATACTCGAGCCGTATTGAGTGCCTGGTCCCAGCCTTGAAGCGTAGCTTGCCAATATTCAGAAAGGGTGGATGAACAGTCCAGTTATCGATGACCTGTTTGTCGTCTACCCAGAGCCTCACTCCGTCGTCCGAAGTCGTCTTGAAAACATAGGAACCTGCCTCCTTGGCTTGTATCCACCCCGTCCATCGGACACTATAGTGATCGTGCGGCAACCCAATCGGCGGGGCTGGGGTCCAATCGAACGCAAACTGGCTATCCTTTCTTTTCGCCGCCAATGTCTCGAAATGCTCTCCTACGTAATAGTGCCCCGTAAGTCCGCCCGGTATGCCCTCATCGTCGAGGAGTTGACTCGCAGGTACTGAGCCTTCTGTAGCGGCGACTCCGACCGTCGTGTATGCAGGGTTGTTCCACAGGAGTCCGTAACCTCGGCTGGAGACGATGTAGGGAATCGCGATCTCCTTGTTCTGCTGCTCCAAATGGACGGTCGTTCCTCGGTAATCGAGGAAGCCGTCCTGATGCTGTCCCAGTCCGTAGATGCCTTCGTCGCGGCTGATTGTGAATCGCTGTTCGGCACGGTACGAAGCCACTTTGACCGGACCGTCAAGTGTAATCGGGCTAAGGCGCCTGGCGCCTGTCCCCTCCGAAAGAAATTGGCGGCCATCGTGCGAAGCGAAAGACACTGTTCCCGTACTCAGATCAGCGGTCGCGGTGGCCTCGTCCGTCGCAATGGCGGCTTTGTGCTGGTTCACGATCAACCGGATCAGGGGGCTGGTGCCGTTGGTGACCACAGTAGGAACCCTTTGGGCACGAAACGTCCCACTTGGGCTGAAGCGCACTCGAAAGGAGCCAGGCGTCAGGGCTTGAAGCCAAAGGACGCCGTTGGGCATCGTGACCCTGATCCCATCGCGTTCCCTCAAAACGGTGGTAAGCGAACTTGCTCCGGCAAGTGCGGTAGTGGTAAGAAGCAGGGCGCCGATCGCTAGGGGAGTCTTCATTGAGTCTCCCCCAGTGTACGCTCTGACGACTCGACTCATCAGATCCTGCCCGTGTGGGCGGGTCTTAGGATTTGGGTGGGTAGTCAGCCGGCAGCGGCTTCATGCCTTCGATCCGGCGGAACTTGCGGGCAGCCGCTTCCTTGACCGTCTTCAAAGGCGTAGCCTTGACGTGACCGTCGGCGAACGCGACGACCATGGGCGATTGGGATTTCGGCACGACGTTCATCCACAAAGGCGTGGATGCCGGCTCCGTGATGTTGGAGAGCGACACGCCGGCGAGGTTCATGTTGAACAGGAACTGCCCACCCTTCGACGGAGACTCGAAGATCATATGCGATTTGGCGTAGGGCATCAGCACAGCCACGGCGGACGACGTCCTCTGCACGTATGGGAGCTGGTCGTCGTAGTCGCTGGCATACATTATCGTGGCAAGAGCCGTCTGCTTAAGGCGCCAGATCGCTTCGTCTTGCTCATTCCTCGGCGCCGAGGTGGGTGAGGTCGGGTCCTGAATTCGAGCATGGAGCCCCGCGAACGCGGGGATTGCGGCCAAAGCAACCGCGCACAGGGCAAGAACCTGAATCGAGGACATACCCCGACGGTCGCCCGGATAGCTGAGAACGGATAGAAGGCGGGTTTCTATTTTTGAGTTGTTCATTGCGGGAGTTCCTACATAAGCGAATGCTTGCTTCCGTCCCCCTAGACGAGACGCCAGCTTGAGAAGCTCGGACGCGTAGTCCGAGGGCTTGAGGCCCGTCCGAAGGACGGCCTCGTCGGCAGCAAGCTCAGCATCCGATCGCATGGCGCGCGCGCCACACCATACGATCGGGTTGAACCAGTAAAGGGCGCAGACCAATTGAGCGAATGTTTGGCTCGCAAAATCGAATCGGCGCACGTGGGCGAGTTCATGAAGCATCACTGCCTCAAATTGCATGTCCGGCCACTCTTCGGCTCCCAAGGGCAGAACGACTGTCGGACGCACTGCTCCCCATGTCATGGGCAGCAGTAGTTCTGGCGTGGCGCCGATTCGGAGGTCCCAGCCCCGACTCACCTTCGCGGAACTGCTAAGGTGGTCGATGCGATCGGCAAGGGCATCGGATTCGATCGGCCGAGTTCCATATTTCCTAACGACTCGAAGGCAATGGAGCCCAACGAGAACCCTAACTAGGAATGCCAAGGCTCCCAGAACCCAAATCCCAGCACCCAGGGCCAGCCAAAGGGGCCAATCTCCATTGTTCAGAAGTTTGGTGCCGATTGCGCCGCCAAAGGGAGCCTGGGTTGTGGTTGGTTGCACTGGCGTAGTCTGAACGCCATTACTCTGACTCGCCGGAGTGACCGCCGTATCGGTGGTTTGGGGCTTTAGGGCTGAGAACAAACTGGAATCAATTCTATAGATCGCTAAGTCAGGCGATACAGCCGAAAACACGGGAAGGGCAACGGCGGCGGCGAAGCCCAACACCCATGCCAAATGGCTCGCCGAAGGAAACCGCTTTCTTAGCCGCGAAGCCACGAGGGCAGCTATACCTATCGCCGCCGAGGACTTGATCAGTACTTCGACGATCCACAAAATCGTGTCGAAATGGGCCGGATATCTCATCGTCCTTGTCTCTTCGCTTCCTCGATCAACTGACCCAACCGATCAAGCTGATCGTCGGACAGGTCACCAGAACCCGGTTCGATCAAAGTGGCGACCACTCGTTCGATCGAGCCGCCGAAGAAAGTTTCGACTACTCCAGAGATTACGTTCCTGGCCATCTCGTGATGAGGCACGACGGGCTCGTAAATGTGCCTTGCGCCCCGCTTCTCATGCCGGATGAATCCCTTGTCGTGGAGCAAGGCCAAGTGCGTTCGGACCGCAGTGTACGTCGGTGGATTCGGCATCGCGTCTCGAATCTCGATGGCGGATGCCCTCCCGAGGCGGTAGAGGGTCTCCATAATCTGCCGCTCGCGTCGGCTGAGATCTGCGCCTTCTTCAAACATGCCAGAATTCTGGCACAACTTCCATCATATGCCAAGCAAAAGAGCCAAAAAACTGGCACTTTTGTCGACAAATCCAGTTTGGTGGCCTTCTGCGTCTGCAAGGGGGCGCAATACAGGGCAGCGGCGACTTCCTAGGGAGGGGGCTGCTTTCGAACTCCGGGCCCGGGCCGGCTCATTGCCTGCTTTTCAGCGGCTGCGACTGCTTGACGAAAAGAGGCTGGAAGTTGATCGAACGGAACCGATTCCGCTGAGCGCGGGAACTTGCTTTCATGGAAGTTGGCAGTCACCGACACTGATTCCGTTAGCTGCAGCTCGAAGTTGAGTTGGCGGGTGTGTCCCAAACGAAACTTCTCGGTGTGCAACTGTTCGCGCTTGTCGCTGGGATCCGACATGGCTGCCCTCGCTCGCGCATACCCAAGGCTCCCGGCGGTCATTGGCGTATAGGGCGAGAAGGTTGATGACCCACCATCCATGAGAACGGCCTCTTCGGAATGTCCTGAAAGGCCCAAGGTTGCCTTTCTTGGGATTCCGTTCGGCAGAGCGTAGGTGATCTCCTCGTTGATCGTGCGCCTGTAGACCGGACCGGCATCGCGAATCGAGATGCTAACGGGCGAGTCGGCTCGATAGGCGAGATAGGAAAGGTCGGCCAGCGATTCCGGCGATAAGGCATCCACTGTGATCGGACGCTGACTCTGAAGTTGAGCCCTCTGTTCAAGTGTCAGGCGTCCGTATACTCGCAGCAGTTCGATGTTCCGGTCGCTGATACCGGCATTCAACTCAGGATAGGTAAAGAAGGCCAGAAACGGGACGATGGTGTCGTTGTAGTTGATGGGGATTTTGCCGGCGAACTCTGCCATGTCTTCCAGACTCGCCCCGTCGCTCTTCTGCGCAGCCCGTAAGAACGCGCCGACTACGTCGCGGTCGACTCGTTCTTTACGGGATGTCGGCAACCGAAGAGGTCGAGCGGCGAACCACCCGTCCATGCGATTCACCGAGCACTCGCTGTCCAGCCATTGTGCGAACTTCGTGGCGTCAATGTTGTTTTCCGGCGTCTCGACGCCGAACAGGGTGTTCATAAATCCGTCATCTGGCAGGCAAGCGATAGCGTTGTTACTCCCTGCCAGGCCAAGAATGCCGTCGGCGACGGTGTAGGAAAGCGGGTCTATCTTCTCTGGGTGGCTTAACGCTTCCTCGACATCTTTGTCGACGAATAGGCTCTTGCCGTCTTGCAGCTTCTTGAGAGCTTTGAAGAGGAGTTTTGATTGTTCGGAGAGGGCAATCGTTCCCTTCGCTTCCTCTGCAGCCTTGGGCTTAGGTGAAGGCAGGTCGATCAGCGTCGTGATGTCATTCGAAATCGAACCGTCGGGGCGAACGAGGCTCATTCGAACGGTCAGACTCCCATTGTAGGGCGACCTCTCCGTCGAGAAGTAGATGCTTCCAGTCGCCTCAGGAGCTTCGCGGCTGAGGAGGGCGCTGGAGGTCTGGGCCCACCGGTCCGTTTCAGGCCGGCGTTTTAGCTCGGCTACGTATAGCTGCTGCTCAGCGATGTATCGCTGAACGGCGGGCAGCAGGGAGTCAGGGGCTCGGCGTTGCACTGCAGTTGGCTGCATCGAGTACACAATTCGACCACCCGAATCTACGTCCGCGATCTGCTCTGCGCTTAGGCCACATAATGCAGCGACTGCGAGCCTTCCGCCTGGACTGCGCGGCTCCAAGGACATGACCGCCTCGAGTCCCGGCGAATCACCAGTGTGACCCTTGTACTTGTCCCAAACGGCGGTAGCCTGGGCCGCGAGGGTCTTTGCCGACTGTTCGGTGAACTCAGCCTGAGCTGCCAGTCGTTGTCGAAGGGAGATGACTCCGGAGGTAACTTCCTCAAGCCTCAGTTTTCGCTCATCTATGATCTGTGCTCGTTCCATCGCGGGCGGCCGGACCAATCGTTCGATTCCGTGATCTTGGCGCCATTGGGCTCCGATCGCCCATGCAAGCCGCTCTTGGAATTGCTTGACCGGAACGTCCTTGACCCGCACGATCACGATGTCCCCTTTCGTTTGAGGAGCCGCTTCCATGGCTACACCGGTGGCTTGTGCAACCTCGCGTAGCAAAGCGCCGACAGTTTCGCCACGCGTTACGCAGGTGACGGAAGAGGGCATTCGCGCAACGACGACAGCAGCAATGAACGTAAGCACAACCCAAGGACGGCTTGAGGATCGCCATATGTTGCCAGGGTTTGGCAAGCGACTCCAATCGAGCATGTCACAAGAATCTAGAATTTCCAAATATTGCGTGTGAATAGGATGCAACTTACGAAAAGGCTTACAGTCCTAGAATCAATAGGCCACCTCCAATAGTCCCACCCGCTGACCCTCTCTTTGGCCTTCAGATAAATATGGAATGCAAAGATGATTTTTGACGAATCAAAATATACGTTTTTGGGTAGATTAGAAATAGGCCAAGCTACGGAGCGCGCGAGATGAGTTTTAACGCACTAAAGAAGGGAATGAACGCTCGTGTCACGCGTGTATCGTCGGATTCCGGAGAGATGCATCGGCTCCTTGAAATGGGTCTGACCGAAGGGACTACATTCCGAGTCGTCAAAGTGGCGCCGTTCGGTGATCCAGTGGAAATCGACCTTCGTGGCTATCGCTTGTGCCTCCGCAAGAACGAGACCAAAGGCCTTGAAGTCGAACCTGTCGAATAAGCCGTCGGCCAAATCCGAGCTCCATAGCGACCAACCCCTAATCGCGCTTGTAGGCAATCCGAATGCCGGCAAGACGACGCTCTTTAACAGCCTAACTGGGTCGTATCAGAAGGTCGGCAACTATCCTGGCGTCACAGTAGAGAAGGTTTCAGGGGCTCTACGTCTCGATGCGCAAACAGTCGAATGCATTGACGTTCCCGGTCTTTACTCAATGTACGCGGTGTCTGAGGACGAACGTGTGGCGGTCGAAGTAATTGAAGGAACGCTCGCAAACTCGCGACGTCCCGATTTGCTCGTATGCGTACTTGATGCCACGAACCTTGAGCGCAATCTCTACTTCTTCAGCCAGCTAGCCGAAGCGCGCAACCCGATGGTCGTTGCGCTGACGATGGTCGATCGGCTCCAGCAGTCGGGGCAGTCCATTGACCTGCCAAAGATGTCCAATTTGCTTGCCGTCGAAGTCGTTCCGATGGTGGGTCATAGGGACAAAGGGCTCCAGGAGCTTAAAGATGCGATCGAAAGGAATCTGGCCAGTCCCAGATTTCCAGTCTTCGACATTGGGTTTCCCGATGCGCTGGAGACGTGCGTCGCTTCCCTGAGGGAGCGAGTTGCTCGTGTGGGGATCGACTTTACGAAATCCGATATTCGGAAGGCACTCCTCGATCCCGAAGACCCGTTCAACACCTTCTTGAAGGACTTCCCAGAGATGCAGGATGCGTTTCGAGAGGCGCGCGAACGCCTCACTCGTGAGGGCGTTATCAAGCCTGCACTCGAGGTCTCAAGCCGCTATCAGTGGGCGAGTATGGTCAAACGGGCGGTGGTTCGAGAGTCGACGACGGCGAGCCGGAACCTGTCTCTCACCGATCGAATCGACCTAGTGCTGACCCACCGCGTGTTTGGCTTGGTCGTCTTCCTGACCGTGATGTACCTCGTGTTTCAGTCGATCTACACGTTTGCTCAGCCACTGATGAACGGTATTCTTGCCAGCTTTGGTTGGCTCAAGGACATGGTGGGTCCCCACCTCGCTCAGTGGCCGGTCGTACGTTCGCTAGTCGTGGATGGCGTTCTTGGGGGCGTCGGAGGAATGCTCGTATTCTTGCCCCAGATCCTCATCCTCTTCATGTTTATTGCGATGCTAGAGGGTACCGGTTATCTGTCACGGGCGGCGTTCTTGATGGATCGGCTCTTTGGTTGGTGCGGTCTGAATGGGCGCGCGTTCATTCCATTGCTGTCCAGCTTTGCATGTGCCATACCGGGCATCATGGCCGCGCGCGTTATGCCCGATCGTAACAGCCGGCTTGCGACCATCCTAGTTGCTCCGCTGATGTCGTGTAGTGCGCGTCTTCCGGTCTATCTGCTCTTGATAGGTGCATTTATCCAACCGCGATATGGTCCGATCTGGGCGGGCTTCGCGTTGTTTGCGATGCACTTGCTGGGCCTTGTTGTTGCGATCCCGATCGTTTGGTTCCTCAATCGAAAGGTCATTCGGGGCAAGAGGCTGCCCTTCCTGCTGGAATTGCCGCCTTACCAGTGGCCGCGGTGGAGGGACGTTTGGATCGCGATGTACTTCCGAGCAAAGATCTTCGTCAAGACCGCCGGCACGATCATCGTTTTCATGTCGGTGCTGATCTGGGGTCTGTCTTACTTCCCGCGTTTGTCCACCCAGCAAAGAGCGGGAGTGGTTCAACACTATCTGGGCTCAAATCCGGGGGCGCCCAAGGACGACGTCGCCAAAGAGGTCGATCGCGCCCAGTTGGCCAACTCGATCCTGGGGCGTTTCGGTAAGGCAATCGAACCGGCGTTCGTCCCGGCTGGATTTGATTGGCGGATCACGACCTCGATCCTTTCTGCGTTTCCTGCCCGTGAGACCGTCGTTCCCTCACTAGGCATCATCTTCTCGCTCGGAGGAGACGTCGACGAAAAATCACCGGACCTTCCGAAGGCCCTGAATGAGGCGACCTGGCCCGACGGCCGACCACTATTTACACCTTGGACAGCTGTCGGCCTAATGGTCTTCTTTGCCCTGTGCGCGCAATGCATGGCGACGCTCGCCACCGTAAAGCGAGAAACCAATTCATGGAAGTGGCCCCTCTTCATGTTCACGTACATGACGGTGCTTGCCTATATCGCGGCCGTGGCGGTTCAGCAGATCGGCCGATGGTTTGGGGGCTGAACACCATGCAAGAAGCGAATGGGCTCCGACAACGCAGTTAGGAAGGTTCGATTGCGTCCCGTTCTGACTAGATGTCGAGTTCGCCAACGCGGACGAGTGCGCCCGCCAGGTCTACTCGCCGAATCCAGAAGTCGCGCTTGCTGCCTCGAATCTCTACATGGACGAGCAAGTCGTCGGTATCGTCCGAGTTACGAATCGATGCATCCCCTAGATAGACGTGATCCTGGCGCCGAACAAGAAGGTCAGTCAGTTGGTGGCGGGGAACGGGGCCCTCAGTTGCGACTCGGCCATCCGGCCCGCAAAGACGTACGGCGAGCAGGCCTCGGATCGCGGGTGACATCTCGATCTCGTAGGCTGCTAATGCTCCGGCTTCACTGTACAGGGCAATTTCGCGCACGACTGAACTTATTATGCCAGTTTCTTCTTCCGGCTTAACATGGCTCAGTCGCCAAGATTCGGAAGTTTGCGCTGTTTTCGACCTCATACAGATGTACTCATAGGTTCAAAGCCTGTCTTCTACAGCCTCAATCGAGGTGTATGTCGCGCAAAGAGCGTACCAGGAAAAGGTTGTTACAATTAATCGGGACGACATAGAAGACGGCCCTCGTACGCATGATGATTCCATGAGATCGCCAGGTGCATCTGGAAAGGCATTGTCTTGGACTGCATTGCGTCGGGCGGGCCCGTTCGTCCTCATGATCTCCTCTGTCGTAATCATTTGCCGAGGGATCGCATTCGTTGGGATTCCCGCCTTCTCCCTAAGCTTGTTGCCATTGATGAACGAAAATGGCGCTAACGGATAAAGTGGATTTCCACGATATGCCCACCGGAAAACAAGAACAGACAAGACAGAATTGGCTTGCTCTTTGCGATCTCTCGGGCTTCCTCAAAGCTCTTCGATACGATTTCACCCGATAATCCGGCCAGCAGACCCATATAAGTCGTTGCTTCGTCGGGGTCTGGGAAAGTTGCCAAGCCGTCGAGACGCTGACCGTCTGAAGCGGTGGCATTGTTGCACGCATACTTATCGCCGCCAACCGAAATGAGATAGACCTTGTCCGGAAATCCACCGAAGCCGCCAAGTTCTTCTTCTTCAATGACGATGCCCGATGGACTTATGTTGATCTGGCTCATGGAGATGTCAATTCAGGAAATAACGCACATTCGCGACGACGACGTTCCGTCGGCTGGCCAAGGCACCCTTAAGCTGGGGAGTTATGTTCTCGGATAGTACTCTCTGATACCATTTGGTCGATACGGCTTCGGCAACAACGACCGTGATAAGAACCTCGGGATTATCTTGTCGAAGTTCGTCGACATAACCCAAGATCGGTGCAATTAGCGAACGGAACGGAGACGGCAATACCACGAGGGGAACTTCGGTGCCGATATGGGTCCATTGTCGCTGCAGGTCGGGCAGATTCTTCTCATTGATAGTCACATGAACGGCTTGGCATTCCCCTTTCAGCATCGTGGCGTATTCGAGTGCTTGAGTGATTCCGCGATGGACTCGAGGAACCAAGAGCAAAACCATGTGGCCATGGACCGGAATATCGGGAGCCTCGTCCAGTTCAAGTTGAAGTGCGATTGAGTCGTATCGGACTTTGATGAGTTTGAAGCCGCCGTAGAAAATCGGCAACAACAGAAGAACGACCCAAGCTCCCTCGGTGAATTTCGTGTAGGCGATGATGACCAAGACAATGGCGCACAGTACGGAGCCAATCCCATTGATGACGATGCTGCGCTGCCATCCGATGCCCTTATCTTTCAGCCAGTGGACCACCATTCCGATCTGCGAAAGCGTGAACGCGGTGAAGACGCCGATCGCATAGAGGGGCAGTAGCAGATCGAGTTGTCCCTTGAAAATCACAACGAGCGCGCCCGCAGCCGCAGCCAAAAGGAGAATGCCATTGTGAAAGACGAGTTTGTCGCCCTGCCTTGCTAGATAGCGGGGAAGATAGCCATCGCGAGCGATGAGGCTGGTCAAACGCGGAAAATCGGCAAACGCCGTATTGGCTGCGAGAATCAGGATGAGTGCCGTGAATAGCTGTACGACGTAGACCAGCCATGAGCCTGCGCTGCCGAACGCGTAGACTGCCACCTGGTAGCACACGGTTGTGTAGTTCTTATCGTCGTTGGGAAGAAGCGAAAGGTGGGGAATCTTGGTTGCTAGCCAACTAATGCCGATGAAGAGGATGCTCAGTAGGAAGGCCATCCATCGAAGCACTTTAGCTGCATTCACGGATTCAGGTGCTCGGAACGCCTGTACGCCATTGCTGACCGCTTCAATCCCCGTCAATGCCGTGCAGCCTGCAGCGAACGAGCGAAGGACGATGAACATCAGTGCGTGATTGCTTTCCTTGCCCGCCCAAGGAGTCGGATCAAGAACTTGTGTCGGTATGTGGGTGGTCATCGCCCGCCAGATGCCGAATACGATCATGACCAGAATGGAAACTACAAACCCATAGGTTGGAAAGGCAAAAATGGCGCCGGATTCGCGAACGCCGCGCAGATTGGCGTACGCGACTCCCAGGATGCAGGCAAGCGAAAGCACGACCAAGTGCTGCAGAAGGAAAGGATAGAGCGCAGTTATTGCCAACACGCCTGCCGCGATCGAAACTGACACCGTCAGGACGTAGTCGATGAGTAAGGCGGCGGCGGCGAAAAGGCCGGCTGTTTCACCGAGGTTTTCAGACGCGACAATGTACGATCCGCCCCCCGAAGGGTAGGCATGAATCGTCTGCTGATATGAAAACGCGATGATTACGATCAGGACCACGATCGCGATGGATATAAAAATCTGATGCGAGAGGTAGCCGGTGCTGCCCAGAATCAAGACGCCGAGAATCGCCTCCGTGGCATAGGCAACGGAGGAAAGGGAGTCCGAGCTGAACACCGGAAGTCCAAGGAAAGGCGAAAGTCGCTCGTGGTGGGCCCTCGAAGTAGGAATGGGCGCCCCGAGGAGGAACCTGCGGATTCGATGCATCGCGCTTGGCTTTGACGTTACACTCATATGCTGTCAGATGTCCAACTCTTGATCATAGCAGGACAGCGACGCTGCGGCCCAATCGCACAAAACCGGTAGCGGCCTACGCTTCTCCGGATGGGGATTCAGTGGCAACCACAAGGATGTCCACGGTTCGAAGGGCCTTGACGAGTTCGGCAAGTACGGCCGGGCGAAGAATCTCTTGGAAGCGATTCCTCTGCGGATGGCCAATGATCAACTGCGTTACGTTCCGTTCTTTGGCAAATTCAATGAGCGTCGGAGCCAACTCGCCCTTCAGCGTGAATGTCTGGATGCCGAGGCGCTCGGCCAACTTGAAGTCGTCGGCAAGTATCTTTCTCTCGCGATCTCCGATTGGGCCGTTTTCTACATGTACGGCAAGAACCTCGCCGTGCATACGCTGTCCCATGCGCCATCCCCGACGGATCAAGCGCAAAGCACTCCGCGTTGAACTGACACAGATCATGACTCGATCCTGAGTTGCCCAGGGTCTCTCGATTCGCTTATCCTTGCGGTACTCGACGAGGTCCTCGTCCACGCAACTCGCAGCTTCGCGCATCGCAATTTCGCGCAAGGCGCTTAGATTGCCTTCCCGGAAGAAACTCACTACTTCGGGAGTCACGCGGTCTACGTCGTAAAGATCTCCGCGATCAAGTCGATTCATCAAAGCGCGGGGAGTCAAGTCGATGTATTCGACTTCCGCCGCGTCTCGGAGTATCTGATCGGGAATCGTATCCTTGATCTTCGTGCCGATAATATCGGCGATGTTATCGTTGAGGCTTTCAAGGTGATAGACGTTGACGGTTGATAGCACGTTGATGCCGGCGTCTAGCAGCACTTGGACGTCTTGCCACCGCTTCTCCCTCACCGAACCAGGAGCATTCGTATGCTCCAGATCGTCGACGAGAACGCAGCCCGGCTTACGGGCGATTACCGCATCCACATCCAACTCTGGAGAGTCGTTGACGACCTTGGGGGGAATGGCCTCGATGCCGACCGCAAGTTCGCTAACCGGGTCTCGGTTAGCGGGATCGACAAGACCGATCACCACATCCTGCCCGCGTTTGCTTCGTCGGTGCGCCTCTTCAAGCATTGCGTGGGTCTTGCCTACGCCTGGCGCATAGCTAAGGAAAATCTTATGTCTTCCACCAGTCTTGGCAGAGTTTGTCTGACTATCGGGCATTGTCTTCAGCTAGGCTAATTGTTAATACAGAATCGAGCCAGCGTGTAAGGGTACTCGAAAGATCCTCAATCCTGACCACATTATCGGAGGGGGCCTCGGCATTTTGCCATAGATAGTTGGCTAATGCCTCCTCACACATGGCTTGCCAGAATCGCCCCCCGCCCGGAACGTTATCAGAATCCACGTAGGCCCTTACGAGTTCCATCACGTAAGCTGGTAATTCTACTTTCACCTTTCTTGAGGCGGCTCCTGCGTGGTTTACGTTAAAGACACAGGTCATATCGTCCGTGTTTTCATCGACTGCCTGGTGGTCCAAATCGAAACTGAAGCCGTTGATTGTCGTGCGCGTGAATTCGCGGCACACCATTCCGACGGGAACTGCCGTCATGCGCTGTACCGGTCGATCAAGCACGGTGCTGACTGTGCTGCGCAGCATTTCGGCAGTGAATGGCTTCCGCAGAAAATCCGAGGCGCCTGCTTGAATAGCTTCCAAAGCTAAGTCGATAGTCCCGAACGCAGTAATGAGAATCAACCGTGTATCGTTTCGGCGGCTAAGGATCTGTCTCTGTACATCGATTCCGGCCATACCCGGCATTCGCTGGTCCAGCAAGACCAAATCCCAGTCGGCTCCGTTGCCGAATTTGGCCAGCCCCTGCATCCCGTCTGCTGCGACATCAACCTCGTAACCAGCGTGCTCAAGCACGAGCTTGATCATCGTGCGGATGTTGGGCTCGTCGTCGATCAAAAGGATTCTTGAACTCAAAACTACATATCCTCTGCGCTTCTCATCTCATTATCGGCAACGTGAAGCGAAAAGTGCTGCCAATTCCAATTCGGCTTTCAACACTCATTTCGCCTCCATGAGCCTTGACGATGCCATTTGCGATCGAAAGACCGAGTCCAGCGCCACCCTGCGTGGCTCCCGGAACCTGAACAAAGCGCTCAAACACACGCTTTCGGTATTCCTCAGGAATACCTTCGCCTGTGTCTTCTACCGAGAAGGTTACAACATTCTCCGACGCATCTGCACGGACCTTTACATGACCTCCTGGTGGAGTGTGACGAATGGCGTTGGCGACAAGATTTGTCAGAACGCGGCCGATCTGATTCCGATCTGCCTGTACCAAGGGAAGGTCGTCTGAGGTCTCCAGAACCAGGTCCACTCCCTTCTTCGAGGCCTGAAGCTTTAGGTTCTCTACGGGCTGGAGCATGAGGTCCAATGCCGGGATGCCCTCCTTCCTCGGACTGGACATGCCAGCTTCAAGTTTGGTGATATCAAGCAGGTCCCGCATCAGCTTCTCAAGGCGGCTGAGATCCTGCTGTTGCGCTTCGATGACCTGGGATTGTGCCTCCGACAGCGGTCCGGCAGCTCCTTCCCGTAAAAGCTGCACCGACAGGATAAGAGAGGTGACGGGCGTCCGAAGCTCGTGCGACGCGACCCCGATGAATTCGTTCTTCATCCTGTCGAGCACTTTGAGGTACGTAATGTCCTCAAGTACGGTGACACTTCCCACAAGATTGCCATCATCGCCTGTCATTGGTGTGGCGCGAAGTCGATAGGTCTTGTTGTCGTCGCCAACCAATATCTGAACTTGTAGGCTCTCGTCCTCTCCTGCCGACACCTGACGTACGCTGATGGCGTCTTCAATCGCCTTAAGGATTCGCCTGTCCGATATGTGTTCGGCCACCGGTTTTCGCGGAGTGCGGGGCGCCGGCCCGAAAAGCGCTTCGGCGGCCTTGTTCAGCCGTATGATTCTGCCCTTGGCATCGGTGATGATCAACGGATCGTATAGGGACTCAAGCGCTGCCTCCGAGATTCGTTCCAGGCGCTGCATCTTGCGCACCTCGCTCTTTCGAACCTCCGCGAGTTTCGCGGCCATCTCGTTGAAGCTGTCTGCCAGTGCGCCAATCTCATCGGCTCTTGGCTTTATGGCATGCTGCGACAGGTCGCCGGACGCGATTCGCTCCGCATGATGTCCAAGGGCGGCAAGCGGAGTAAGTATTCGGCGAATCATAGTCGTCGCAAACACGGCTGCCAGTAACATCGAAGCGATCGTGATGCTTACGCTCTTCCAGAAAGCGGTTTTCGAGCTTTCGCGCGCACGGTCGTTGTCCATTAAGATCGCGAGCCGACTGGCGGTTAGGAGCTTGCGGCTGAGGGTCCGCATTTTCTGAAATTCAGGGCGAAGGGAGGACCATTCCGACTTAGCCAGTCCTGAGATCGTTGGATCGTCCCAACCTTTGAAAACGCGGAATGCCCGGCCCCGATAGGGCAAATAGGCTGTTTTCATGTCGGCAACGATATGCCTTTGCTCATCCGTAATCACCGTTCTTGTTGCATCTTGGAGTGCTTTCTCGAACGCTTCCTTTGACAGTGTATAGGCGGAGGTCGCCTCTCTTGAATCTCCAGTCGCGAGCAACGCAAATGCGGTTTCCTGTTCCTGAAGCGACGAGTTCATCTCCTGTGCTGCAAGGATGGTCCGGAAATTGCCTTGGAGGACTCGGTCGACCGATTGGGTGATCGAAAAGAAAGCGATGCTTGCTCCGCTCATCACAAAGCCCATAAGAAGGACGAGCGTCATGTGGCTCAATATCAGTTGGCTTCGCAAGCTGCGCATGCCTCATTGTGCCTCGTAGATGACCATACTTCAGGAGTGTTCTCCGATCTGCTGTCCTACGATGAGGCGGTCGCTTCGATTCGATCGCACGTGAACTGCTTGAACCGGCGAGCGAATCGACCTGTCTCCGAGTCTCTTGGGTTGGCGATTGCCGCAGACCTGTTTTCGCCGACGGATAACCCCTTGTTTGATAACAGCGCGGTGGATGGGTACGCCGTCTCGAGCGACTCGGACGCGGTTGAAGGTCGAGTATTGGTTATAGAAGGTAGCAATGCCGCAGGCGAAAGCGCGGGCAATTTGATCGCTCCTGGAACTGCGAGGCGGATTTTGACGGGTGCACCGACGCCGACCAATACATACGGAATCGTCATGCAGGAGAACACCGAAGTGACGGGTGGCGCGATTCGGCTGCTGGCTTCGACGTCAGTCGGTGCGCACATCCGTCGGCGGGGCTCCGACTTTCGAACAGGCGATTGCCTTCTGCCAGTGGGGTCGGTCATTGGGCCGGGACAGGCGGCGGTGCTCGCTTTTGCCGGATGCACGGTCGCTAACGTCTTTCTTCCACCCAAGGTCTCGGTCGTAACGACGGGAGACGAACTCGTGGACCCGTCGGAGGAGCCAAGCGGGCCAATGATAAGGGACACCAACTCTGTGATGCTGTCCGCACAGGTGAAAGCAGCGACTGCCCGGTCGCCCCGAGTCAGGCGAGTGAGCGATCGAATGGACATGTTTTGTCAGGTGTTGGCCAAGGAGGCCGGTGTCAGCGATGTAATATTGGTTGCAGGCGGCGCCTCAGTCGGTGATAGAGACCTGTTGGAAACGGCCATGAAACAGATGGGAATCGTGATATTCCATGGTGTTTCGATGCGGCCGGGAAAGCCGTTCCTCTTCGGCAAACTGGGGAATGCACTTGTCTTCGGTCTTCCTGGCAACCCGGCGAGCGCATTTGTCTGCTTTGAGATATTCGTCAGGGCTGCGCTCCGATCGCTAGGCGGATGGCGAAGTCCGGAGATCAATTGGATTCACCTTCCGGCGGGATTTGTTCATCCGGCGGTAGGTCGAGAGGATTTTGTTCGCGTAGTGTACAACTCAGGGAAACTACAGGTGACTCGCGAGCAGGGCTCGTTCGGCCTTGCTTCGCTGGCTACGGCGCATGCACTGGCGCGTTTCCCTGCCGAGCAGAGCACAGTAAACGGGCAGCTTTGTCCGGTTCTGATTCTCTAGAGCGATGCGGAGCCAAAGGACCTGGTCCGGCTATTTGATCGTTCCGTCACTGAAAGCGCAGCCGGTTGCTTTCTCGATGGGGGCGTACTTCGCGTCAAACGGTTTGGCGGGTACTCCGGCGAACTTCGCAATCGTTGCGTTGATGTCTTGAAGGATGTCCGCCGAATATCCGGGCCACATCTTGGCTACATGGCCATCTGGCGTGACGAGAACGCTGTAGATCGCAGCTTTGGCTTCGTAGGCGTGAATGATGTTCTCACCTTGGTCCGAAACGACTGAATAGGGGACGTTGTGCTCCTGAAACCACTCTCTTGCCTTGGCGGGGTCTGCATTCGTGACCGTTACGAAATCGACTCTTCCTTTGAACTGGTTGAACAAATCGTGAAAGAGCGGCTCAGCGTCGTAACTGCAAGGACATCCATCAACCACGAAGTAGATGTATTGCGGCTTGGCGGCATTGCGGGCTCCGAGAATCACCTTCTTGCCCGATACGTCGGTAGTTTCGATCCTGGGTTCGAGCTTATTCGTCTCCGCCGCGGTTTCCGCAAGCATCTGCTGAGTAATCAAGTGCCGCGGTTCATCCAAACGTATGTCGCCCGAATAAGCGCGCGGCTGGCGTGCCAACTGCATGAAAGCCAACCCAATGCAAGCGAAAGCCAAACCGGCGGGAGCGGTGATCCAGATTAAACGCATCTGTTCCTAGATTCTACATCGGCGGAGCCATCGACGACGGCGGGACCCGAGTCGGTCGAGGCGGAACTTCGATACCTTGCCGGTCGCATGCGCCGACTATTTTGGTGAAACATACGCTACGGCACTATCCAGTTGAACGAATCGTGACTCTGGATTGGTGGGAAACATGAGCAACGCGACCCGGACCTGTATTGACGAAGCCGATCTTGTAAAGGCGGCCCGCGAAGGCAGCTTCGACGCGTTCGATGCGTTAGTGGGGAAGTATCGGTCGGGGGCACTTTCGATTGCCCGCCAGATCGTGCGCTCAGAGGAGTTGGCTCAAGATGCGGTTCAGGACTCGTTCTTCGCCGCCTATAAGGCTCTTCCTCAGTTGTCGGATACGGGCAGTTTTCCGCAGTGGCTTGGAGCAATTGTCCGGCACCGGTCGCGTCGAATCGCTTCTGGCGCACTCCGGCTAACCGTGCCGCTAGACGATCTGATCTTGGCCCACGTGCCATCGATCGCCGTCCAGGTCGAGTCGCGATTGCGCAACGAGGCAATACGTGGAAGGGTCGCCATTTTATCAGACGAACTTCGAGTCGCGGTCGAGTTGTATTACTTCGACGGATGGCAGGTGGCGACGATCGCCGATTTCCTTGGCATTCCGGTCACGACGGTGAAATGGCGGCTGCATGCGGCCCGAAACCAACTACGCAAGGGGATTTCCCAAGATTGGGAGGATATCGATGAATCAGGAAAATGACGTTCAGGCCTGCAAGAGGCTACTAGAAGAGATTGCCGAGATGTGCGACCATGCGAGCCTTACCGGCAGCCTCAGCACGGGTGCGAAGCGGACGGCAATGCGCTACAACAGTATTCTGGCCAGGCTCGTCGACTCGGGAGAAGTGCCAGAGGGCTTGTTCGGCACATTGCCGGACAGCGCAGATTACGGCGAGATTGGAGTCGAAGCCAGGATGCTCGCATCCTACTTTCGGCGCGACAAGAGCAAGGATAAGCGCGGCGATCGGGACGGCGGAGACGCCAATATTCTTATGCGTTTGGCCCCTTTCGTTCGCCAGGAGGAGCTTGGCATGTTGATACGCGAGCAGCGATTGAAGGGAGCTCCTCTCGACATCCATATGGTCTCGAACCTGGCTCCGTTTCTGGGGCAGGACATTCTCAGCGATTTGATTCGCGAGCATATGAGCACTCCCAACGTGGTTACTCCGGCGTCGCCTACTCCGCCTACGCCACCGGCGGTGGCAAATCCGAATGTCTCGCCGCAACCGGTGAGCTCCCCTCAGCCACAGGTCAATTCGTCGGATCGCACACTCCAGCCGGTTCATGCCAATGGAGACAGCCTGGACGACCTTTTGGCATTGCTCAAGAGCCCGTATCTCTCGGACGAGGAGCGGTTGGATCTTGTGGAAAGGGTCCGCGCGCTTAGCCACTGAATCCCCGCAGCATCGTAGGCGAACTGCCACGAAGGCAACCGGCTTCGCCGGTTGCCTTCGTGGAATAATGATCGTGCGCCGGCGCCCGTTTCGTGCGATGGCGAGGAGATTTGATACCCTATGATGCTGGCTACACTTGCTCTTCTCGCTGCTGCCAGGCAGAGTTCGTTGCCCACGATCTACTTCGTCCGAGGCGATTCAATTTACCAGTTAACACACGGCGCCGAATCCAAGCTCATCGTCCACGCAGTTGGTCCGTCGCCCTCGCCAGACGGAAAGCGCCTGGCCTTTATGCGAGATGGGAACCTATTTCTCCTTGATCTTTCCGAGGGAACCTCCAAGCGGGCCACGAGCTTCCCGGAGAAGTCGGCCGAAGACCATTTCAGGGATACGTTTCCTTCCTGGGATCCAGCATCGAAGAATGTGATCTTCTCTCGGCTAGACGAGTATTCGGTCCTACGCAAGGGAGCGAAGGTCGATCCAATGTATGGCAGCGACCATCTGACTCGGTCAATCTGGAGCGTTTACTGGTATTGGGCCGATCACGCATTCCGCCCGAAGGGGAACGTCAGCCTGTTTCTAGGTAACGAGACAAGCGGCCTTTCGGCCATGTCTGTCGTTTCTTCGATGGCAGGATCTTTCTCTCCAGACGGGAAGCGTGTCGCCTTCTGCCGAAATGGCGACCTTTGGCTCGCCGACCTCGATCTCAGTTCCATACATAATGTGGTCAAGATTGCCTCATGGGACGAGGCCCGAGTGCTGTCTTCGGCGATTCTCGAAGGAGGTACTCGCGGTTCGAACGAAACGAACGCCATTTTCCGAATCGCTTGGTCGCCCGATTCGCGCTTGCTGGTGTTATCGACTGACCGCTACACTGGATCAGGAGGAGCGGACGTTCAAGTCGTCAAAGCGGACCGTCCGACCGAGACGGTGGTTTCATTTCCTGGGTGGGATGCGACGTTTCTCGATTCGGGGCACTTGCTTTACGTGAAGCCCTATACCGATTCCGAGAACGTCTGGGAGTACACGATCGGCACGAAGGAGGAGCAGGTACTGATTCCTCATGCTTCGGAACCGGCGGTCGGTCGGCAATGATCAAATGGGACCGCTCCAAAGGTCGTCCTGAACCGATTCGCTTCCTAAATCGAATCACCGAAATTGAGTGTGGCGAGCCGCTCGTCAGCGTCGTCGAAGCCTGTCCATCACTTAGAATCATTAGGCCCCAGGCGATTCCCTACGTTCGAAAATCAGTTGCCGCGATGTGCGAGGCAGCTGCGCAGCGATTGCCGCCAGGATACATCCTGGGTCTGGTCGAGGGTTGGAGACCGATCGATCGTCAGCAGAGGATCTATGACTTCTTCTGGAAGTGCGCCGAAGAGGCATTTCCCCATCGAAACCACGCCGCACTGCGGCGAACAGTGTGCCGTTTCGTAGCGCCGACGGATCAGAAGGCGCCTCCTGGCCACTGTACGGGTGGCGCCGTCGACGTGTGGTTAGTCGACGAACGGGGAGAGCCGATCGATGTGAATGCCCCCTTCGACCGTTTTCGCGCGGCGCCCACTCACACGTACGGGCTAACGCCCGGGGCACAGCGAAATCGGTCCGTCCTCTTGGATGCGATGCTATCGGTCGGGTTTTCAAACTGCCGAGACGAGTGGTGGCACTACAGCTACGGAGACGCCGGTTGGGCAGTAAGAATGGACCGGCGGGAGTGCGTCTACGGGCTTGCACATCTCGATCCAGAGCTCTATGCCGATTTGGAAAAGCTTTGGATCGAAGCCGCTAAGGAGCGCCCGAACCCCTTTGCCGCTTACCTTTCGAAGGTTGCTTAGGTTCGACCGATCGGAAGTTCAGGGGGTCTGGCAATGTCACCGCATTCGGCGTGAACGGATCTGGAGTCACCAGAATCGAGTCAATGGCAATCTCGGCGTTGCCCGATGTATTGACCTGTACTCGAAGCCGGGTCAAGTTGCCTGCGAGGCGGGTTGTGCCGACCTTGTACCATCCAAATCCGGATCCGTAAAGGCTGATGGGATCACCCGTAACCGGCATCACTTGCCCGCCAACCACGACATTCACATCCTTCCGCCGCTCGGCTGGGATTCGTGCCGCGAGCCAGATGTCCTGGTCATCCCTTGTTTTGACCTGGAGGGGGAAGGTTGCGTAATATCCGCCGGTCGGAGGAGGGATAAGGGTTCGAAGCGACAGGGCGGCGCCTCGCGCACATCCCGCATTCTGGATAACCTCGCTGAAGTTGGTGTCGATGCTCTGCTCTCCCTCAAGCCATGTGAATGCGCCGATCCTTCGAGCGAGATTCCAGTATTGTTTCCGAAGCTGGTCGAAGCTGCCGCCTGGGTTGCGGTCAAAAGAGTTCATCGAATCGCGGAAGGCCATCTGCTCTTCGGTTAAGTCCTTGAACCTCCTTTGGCCGGCGTTGAACATCAGATTGAATCTGGCGACTGTTTCTGTGTAGGCATACTCGGGAACGGGTACTTCGTCGATGCCGGTAATCAGCATTGGAACCTCGGTCAGCATGACCTCGACGCCGTTCTTCTTGACTTTTGGTTCCGGATCGGAGCCGTCAAGGGTCTGGAACCTTGCCGACTTTGCATTCATCATCCGCAGCATGTACCGACCAGGTTTTCTCGCCCAGAGGGCGACGACGCCGGTCTGAAGTTTCAGGCGGTAACCATAGAACTGGGAACCCAGATCGAGCCGATCTCCGTCCGACGGACATGGAAGCCACCAATGGCCACCCGGAAGACGTTGGGGCATCGCGGGATTGTAAGCGTTCTCGGGGAAGAAGACGGGAAGGGGAGAGCTGGCGGCGAGGCTGGCATCTGCGCCCCGCTTTGCTGACTCTGCGGCAACCGACTTGACCAAGGATGGAGTGTCCGCGCGGACGAAAACGCCCTTTGCTCCGAGCGATCCCAGATCGTCGAGAACAGATGAGAGCTGGGAGGGCGCATCGGAACCGGTACCTAGGTCAAGGTCGGTTGCGACGAGCCAGCCGTGGCTGCTCCAACGCAGAATGCTGCTCGTGGCGCGGCTGCCGGTGTCCATGAGCGCACTCTGGGTTGTGCCGGCCGCTCGCATGCCGATTCCGTCTACCGACGGACTGCTCGACTCATAAGGCTCCGACCAGCCCTGCCACTCCTGGATGACAGGTACGTCTGCGACGGATCGGATGGCGGGAGTGAGGCGTGAGAATCGACGAGAACCGGCTTGATTGATAACGGCTGCGACGTCTTCCCAGACTCGGCTCCGGCGATTGTCGCATGCATAGACCTTGTTCGTCGTCGGATCGAACATTGCGCCGACACCACGGCTTTGGGTCCAGAGTGGGATTAGGCGGGCAAACTGATCAAACGTCGCCGTCATCTTCTTCTGGTCATCCAACAGCGAGAGTTCGGAGGAGGTGAGAGACCAGGTACGCATCAACGTCTCGACGCTCTTGTATTTTTCCTCCAGGTAGTTGCGAAACTCCATGCGGAAGTAGGCGCTTGTCGGCACGAACGTCGGTTGTCGGCCGGGAAGGCTCATCGTGTGGCCCATGGGGTTGACGATTCCACGAAGGCCGGGCCCGGGAGCATGCCGCTTGAGCGAGCCAAGAAGGGCATCGCGTTCTGAATCCAGTCCTTCCCAAAAGTCTGGTTGCTCCAGGCTCGTCATTTCCGGGTAGACAAGCAAAACGTGATCGATCTCGGCACCTGGTTTGGCGTCGTAAATGAAGAGCCCGTTTGTCACTGGCACGCGATCGGTCGTGATGATCTGCCCGTCCGCCTTGTCCGCGAGAACCACAAACGCGCTCGTCGCCCCCGGCATATCGATGCTGACCTTTTGCTCCTTGGTTATTCCGGAGACTCGATAGCCCTGGGGTTCGATCGCAAACCCCTTCGCCATCGGCGCCAGGGAGTTGATGCGGATCAGGTAACGCATGTTGCTTGCGTTTATGGCGCCGATCGCTTCGTCCCATCCGGCGCCACTGGCCGGCAGGTCGACAATAACGTCGGAAACTCCGGCTGCCTTTGCGGCCTTCACCGCATCGACCGTCCCGTCGATACGTATGCCCACCGGTAGATATGGCTGACCGTTCCAGATTAGGGTCTGGTGTTCGTTGATGGACCAACTACCAGGGGTCCCCGTTCCGGACTTGTAGACGCCTTCACGGCGTTGAGCAAAGCCTGTTCCAGTCGCAAGAAGCACCGCCACGGCAAGTAAGGGGATCCGCACGTGTTGAAGACTACCTTAGCCCTTCAAGAGGTTCGACGCAGTCAAATGCCAGGTCGCCAATCACGCTTTGCTTGCGGTGCGGTGGGGCAATGGTCGATCCAGCGCCAATGCCCAAACTGGTAACCTAGCGATCGTGGCAGAGGATACAAAGCGTCTAGACGACTTATGCATTAACGCGATTCGCGCGTTGGCAATCGACGGAGTTCAGAAAGCAAATAGCGGACACCCCGGCCTACCGATGGGCGCCGCGCCTATGGCTTACGCGCTATGGACCAAATTTTTGCGGCACAATCCCGCGAATCCGCATTGGTTCAACCGCGACCGGTTCATCCTGTCCGCCGGTCACGGGTCGATGCTGCTTTATTCGCTGCTTCACCTTACAGGTTACGACCTTTCGATCGACGACCTGAAGCAGTTCCGCCAGCTTCACAGTCGGACGCCGGGCCACCCGGAGAACACCCACACCGCCGGCGTCGAAATGGCAACCGGCCCGCTCGGCCAGGGATTTGCCCACAGCGTGGGCTTCGCGCTTGCCGAAGCTTGGCTCAGTGCGAACTTCAACCAGCCTGGACACACGATCGTTGATCACTTCACCTACGTGATTGCCTCCGACGGCGACATGATGGAGGGCCTTTCCAACGAGGCGGCATCGCTTGCCGGCCACCTACACTTGGGCAAGCTCATTGTTCTCTATGACGACAACGAGATCTCCCTCGATGGGCCGACCTCTCTCTCGTTTACCGAGAATGTCGGCGGCCGATTCGAAGCGCTCGGATGGCATGTGCAGAGGATTGACGGTATGGACGTTCATGCCGTTGGCGCCGCGATTAAAGAGGCTCAGCACGTTACCGACAAGCCGTCATTGGTTTGCTGCAAGACCATCATCGGATTCGGGAGCCCGAACAAGGCCGGCAGTCAGAAGTCGCACGGTTCTGCTCTTGGCCCTGACGAAGTCAAGCTGACTAAGGAAGCGCTTGGCATTCCTCTAGAACCAAGTTTCTACGTCGCTGACGAGGCCCTTGCTGAGTATCGGAAGGCATTGACTCATGGATCCGAGTTGGAGGACAAGTGGGACAAGGCGTTTGTGTCGTATGCAGAAGCGTATCCCGAGCAAGCTGCGATCCTGGCCCGATGCATCAAGGGTGATTTCCCCAGTGAGTGGGTCGAAAAACTGCCGAGTTTCGATCAACCGATCTCGACCCGAAAGGCAAGCAACGCCATTATCAACGCGATCGCTTCCCATCATCCTGTGTTGGTTGGCGGGAGCGCCGACTTGTCTGAAAGTACGTTAACGACCCAAAAGGCATCGGGCGAATTCGATTGGAGCGACCATCGGGGCCGGAATTTTATGTTCGGTGTTCGCGAGCACGCTATGATTGCGGCGGTTAACGGCATGACCCTTCACGGAGGCGTCCAAGCATACGGCGGGACGTTCTTCGTGTTCTCGGATTATTGCCGGCCGTCGATTCGCTTGGCCGCGCTTATGCAGTGCCCCATGATCGCTGTGTTCACTCACGATTCAGTAGGCCTAGGCGAAGACGGTCCGACTCACCAACCGGTCGAACATCTGACCGCGTTGCGAGCCATGCCCAACCTGAACGTTTTCCGCCCTGCGGACGGCAATGAGACTGCGGTGGGTTGGAAAGTGGCCCTTCAGTCAAAGAGGACCCCGACCCTTCTCATCCTTTCGCGGCAGGACCTCCCGCCGTTGACGCCGCATGCCGTGACCGATCATCCGGCGGAGAATGGCGCCTATATTCTCGCAGAAGCTTCGACCGGGCAACCTCAGGTCGTTCTCGTGGGCACCGGCAGCGAGGTGCAGCTCTGTTCGCAAGCGAAAGACAAGTTGGAAGCGCAGGGCATCCCAACTCGTGTGGTTAGCATGCCAAGTTGGTTCCTGTTCGAGGAACAGAGTAAGGAGTACAAGTCGAGTGTTCTCCCGAAGAGCATCAAAACTGTCTCGGTCGAGGCTGGGTGCACACTGGCGTGGCCGCGTTACTCCGATGCCCAGATCGGAATCGATCGCTTCGGGCTTTCGGCTCCAGCCAAGCAGGTATTCGCCGAACTGAGTCTGACCGTCGATCACGTTGTGGAAGTTGCCTTGGGCCTCCTCTAGATCGACTGCGAACATATCGAAGAGTTCTTTTCGGCCTGATCATTTCAGGCCGGCTAGTTTTTGTTTGCACCGAACTCAGTGGGTTTACGGCCAAACGGGACGCTATCTTAGAGAACTCTTAACCTACATGCCGATACCCAGTAGGGGTAAAGTCTCGTGTGCCCGAGTTTTGGAGAACGAGTGCCATCAAAATGGCCGGAGCTAATCGGTCGTCTGCTCACTGGAGCAGATCCGCAACTGCTGTTGGGATTCTTGTCTTGGCCGCCCATGTTGTAGCGGCAACCGATTTGCCGCTAGGAGCGAGTCTTCCCGATTTGGACAGGCTTACGCCGGATGCTGCTGTGGCCTATGGCCTGAAGCACAATCCACAAATTGCCGCCGGAATCGCGGGGGTTGCCTCCTCGCTGGCAACCTATCGGTCTCTCGGCGTGCCTGCCCCGATCACGGTCGGCGCATCGCGAGTGCAAGGATCCAGTTCCGCGCCTACTCTGACTGGCGACACTGCCGACACAATTGTCGATCTTTCTGGGACGTTGGACACGAGCGGCCAGCGCCGCTATCAGGCGGCGGGGGCCAACGCAACCTATAAGGTCACGCGCTATCAGTTTTTGGAGACCGTCGTGGGGCTGGAGCAGCAGATTCGTGACGCATACTGGTCGCTTGCGGCCGCCCAAGCCCAAACCAAGATCGCGGATGTTAGCCTGAAGGAGGCTCAACGAGTCTACGACATTACGGTGAGTCAGGAAAAGGCGGGGGCGTCTCCCAGGGGCGACGTGATCCGTTCGTCCATCGACGTGGCAAACGCTAAACAGACGCTAATGGCAGCCCAAAGCGCGGAAAAGTCTTCTCTCATCACCTTGAACAATCTCCTCGCGAGACCTCCGCAAGAAGCCGCTAGACTGACGGTGGATCTATCCGACGAATCGGAATCGGCGCCACATGTAGACCTGCCTTCGGTAGGCGACCTGAACAAAGAGGCAAGCGCGAATCGTCCGCTTCTAAAGGCGTCCGAGGAGCAGGTTCACGTGGCAACGTACGGCGTTAGGCAAGCCGAGTCCTCGCGGTTTCCGGATTTCAGCGTTTCCTACCAGCGTTCGGTCGAGCAGCAACTGGATGCTTGGACCTTCAGTGTCAACCTGCCGCTTTTCGACTTTGGGGGAATCAACCAGTCGGTTAAGGCGGCGAAGGAATCGCGAAAGCAGGCGGAAGCCCAACTGGTTCAGGCCCAGCAGCAGGTTGCTCAGCAGGTGGCTCAGGCCCTCACCGATTTGAAGGCGGCAGTCGATGCGGCGTCGAGCTTCAAGGCCGAGATATTGGATCCATCGGTGACCCTACTCGGAATTGCCAAACTTGGATACCAGCAAGGCGCCACCGGAATTCTGCCGGTGATCGACGCGGAGTCGACGATTCGAAATGCAAGAGTCGGCTATATCTCGAACCTGCTCGCTATCTATAAGGCCCAAGACGAGATGCAAGCTGCTCTCGGCAAGTCGTCGTTACCGATGCCCAAGGGGATGAAGTAATGCCCAACCGCAAGAAAATGCCACCTATTTCCATTCTCCCATCCTCGTTCATCGTTCTATTTTTGGCCATCTTCGCCGCAGGCTGCGCCTCAAAACCAGAGGAAACGGCTCCCGCGACCGACGAAGGTGGCGCCAAGTTTGTGGACGTGGGTTCCCAGAAGGCAGTCCAATTGAACGAGGACAGCATCAAACTGGCAGGTATTACGGTTGTCTCCGCTGGCAGCGAACGTCTGACCTCATCGATTCAGCCGACTGGTGAGATCTCGCCGACCGATGCCGGTACGGTTCAGGTCACGTCGCGATTGCCGGGAAAGGTCACCGAGGCCCTGGTGAGCGCCGGCGACCGGGTGAAGACTGGGCAAGTTATTGCCTGGATCGATAGTCTCGACTTGAACCAGGCTTACTCCACTTACGTCGCTGCCGAATCACATGTGGTTCTATCTAGGAACCAACTAGATCAGCAGAAGAAACTGGCTGGCTTTGGCGCCCTGAGCGAACAGCCGGTCGAAGATGCTAAGAAGGCTGCCGCTGCCGCCGATGCGACTGTCTCCGGTGATGAAGCGCAGATAAAGGTGGATCGGTTGGCTCTGACGAGCACCCAACGGCTGATCGAAATGGGTGAGATCACCCGAAAGCCGGTCGAGGATGCCACCAACGCCTATGCTCAAGCCAGAGCAGCATCGGTACAGGCGACCGTTACACTGCATTCAGCCAAGGCTAACCTCGATCGAACGCAGATTCTCTACAACGGAGGTGCGTTCTCAAAGCAGCAGCTAGAGGATGCCGAAACCGCCTTTAATAGCGCAGTTGCCGCAGAAGCGCAGGCAAAGGTCGCCGAGAAACTTGCCAAAGAAGAGCTTGGCCGCCAGCAGACGGTCTACAACCTCAACCTTAACGGAGCGAGTTCTCTCCAAACCGCGCAAAGCAAACTGCAACAAGACGAGCACACCTATGCGAGCGACGTGACCGCACAAACTCTGGCGCATCGGGAATTTCAGCGTGCACAGTCGGTCCGCAAATCCGGGATTGCGATCAGCCAGGTTCTCCAGGCGGCTCAAGACACCTATGATGAGGCCGTGGCGGCCGTGCAAGCGGCGCTCAATACGTTGAAGCTCTATGGAGTACAGCCGGGTCAGGCGGGAACCCAACTGAGTAACGGGCGGGTTATCGTGCCGATCGTATCTCCCATCGAAGGCATTGTCGCCGCTAGAAGCATGGTAGTCGGCCAGATGGTCGATACGTCAACCCCGCTCGTGCGCCTCGTTAATCTCGATCAGGTCTACATCGACGCCCAGGTCTACGAGAAGGACGTGGTCGGGATCGCTCAAGGCGATTCGGTCAAGATTCACGTCGCCGCGTTCCCGAACCGGGTCTTTACTGGAAAGGTCCAGTGGGTTGCCGACGAAATCAGTCCAGACACCCGGACGATGGTCGTTCGAACCGTTCTCGGCAATCCCGGCTGGATTCTGCGGCCAGGCATGTTTGCGAGCGTCGATATCAGCAGTAAGAGGGCGATCAAATCGATCGCGATTCCGACGGACGCGGTAATGCAGGAAGGCGGCAAACAGGTGGTTTACGTCGAAGTCGGGACAAACCAGTACATGAAACGCACTGTCGTCGTTGGATCCCCGCTCGGAGGACGAGTTCCCGTCGATAGCGGCCTTTCGCCTGGCGACAAGGTGGTCGTCGGCGGAAACGTCTACATCGAGAAGGAACAGGAAAAGCTGGAAGGCGGGAAGAGCAAAGGCTAAATGATCGACCGCTTTCTCCAAGGCGTCGTCAAGCAGAGACTCGTGTCTCTCGCAAGCGCGCTACTGATCATTGCGGCGGGGCTCTTCTCGCTTCGCAGCCTCAATATCGACGCGTTTCCTGACATCACTCCCGTTCGAGTCGAAGTGGATACCAGCGCGCCGGGCCTCGCGAGCGAGGAAGTCGAGAAGCTGGTCACCCACCCTCTGGAGATCGCCCTCCAAGGCATTCCCAAGACGACGAAGATCAGCTCGGTGTCTAAATTTGGCATTTCGGTGGTTACCGTCTATTTCGAGGACGATGCCGACGTCTACTGGGCTCGCGATCAAGTGTTCCAACAGCTTGGCGGAGTCACGATGCCGCCCGGTATCACGCCTTCAATGGGGCCAAACGACACGGGCACGGGCCAGATTTACATATACGCGGTCAAGAGTCCGAAACGGTCCAACATGGAGCTTCGGACCATCCAAGACTGGACCGTCACCCCTGCTCTGAAAGCAGTTCCCGGCGTTGCCGACTGCCTTTCATTCGGTGGAGAAGTCAAGCAGTTCCAGGTGATGGTGGATCCTGATCGGCTCAAAGCGTATGGCCTCGGGATCGACGACATTACCAACGCGGTCAGCAAGAACAATCAGAACACCGGCGGCAACTACGTCCAGCATGGCGGGCAGCAGTACATCGTCCGGGGCATCGGCCTATTGGAGTCCCCAGAAGACATCGGGCGAATCGTCGTAACGGCCAAGAACGGTATTCCCGTGTACGTCCGAAACATCGGCTCGGTGCAGGTCGGTCCGGGCGAACGCCAGGGCTCCGTGACCGAAGACGGAAAGGGCGAAGTCGTGTCCGGCATCGTGATCCTCCGATTGGGATCGAATACCGCCGATGTGATCAACCGGGTCAAGGAACGTCTAGCAAAGCTGAATAAGGACGTTCCTGCCGACGTGTCGATTGTTCCGTTGTACGATCAGTCTCTCCTGATCAAGCACAGTATCGACACGGTCAAGGACGCATTGATTGCCGGCGAGATTCTCGTCATCTTGATCTTGTTCCTGATGCTGAGCAACCTGCGGGCAGCGACGGTTGCCGCATTGGCGGTACCCGTCTGCATGCTAGTCGCCTTCATTCTCATGTGGCGCGCGGGGATCTCGGCCAACCTGCTTTCCTTGGGTGGCTTGGCGATCAGCATTGGAATGATGATCGATGCGAGCATCGTCATCACCGAAAATATCTACCGAAACGCCAGCGAGACGTGGAAGGAAGGTGAGGAACTTGAGGACGTCGTGTTACGCGGGGCGACTCAGATCGGCCGTCCGGTTTTCTTCGCGATTCTGATCGTCATCGCCGCCTTTATCCCGTTGCTGGCTTTGCGTGGGATTGAAGGACGGCTCTTCGTTCCGCTTGCGATGTCGATCATCTTCTCGATGGTTGGCTCCGTCGTGATGGCGTTTGTGGTGGCCCCCGCGCTCTGCGTCGTGTTGCTGAAGGGCGGTCATCCTGACCCGGCCAACCGCCTCGTTCAGTGGTTGCGCGCCCATTACGAACGAGCGCTGGATCGGTCGATCAAAAAGCCGGGCCGGATCACGTTGGTATGGGTGGCAGTGACGGCGTTGAGCATCGTTCTCTTCTCGGTAACCGGCTCCGAATTCCTCCCCAGCCTCGACGAGAACAATTTCAGGATCCGGGCAACGCTTCCGACCAGTATCTCCCTCGCAGAGGCAACGAGCTTGGCCGAGCGGATGGAAGCGGAAATCGTCAAGAACCCGAATGTACAGCATGCGATCTCCTATGTCGGTCGAGCCACCTTAGGCGGCGATCCCGAGTCGGTGAGCAACTGCGAGATCTCCGTTCCGTTGAAGAACCCATCGGAGTGGGTTGGCGCAAAGACCAAACCTGAGCTTGAACAGCAGCTGCGAAAGTCGCTCGACCGATTTCCCGGGGTGGAGCTGGAGTTCTCCCAAGAACTCGAGATGCGTAACGACGAGTTGATCTCCGGATTCAACACCCCGGTCGCGATCTTCGTAAAGGGCGACGACACGAACATCCTGATCAAGAAGGCGAACGAGGTTGCAGAAGTACTGAAGACGGTTAAAGGCGCCACCGACGTGGCCGTTGAGGAGGTCGCCGGTATCGACGACCTCGACATCGTGCCAAACCGGGAAGCAATCGCTCGCTATGGAATCAACGTGTCGGACGTGATGGACGTCGTGCAAGCCTCGATTGGCGGCACCACCGTCAGCACCTTCTATGAGGGTGAGAAGCAGTTCGACATTCAAGCGCGAGTCCTACCTTGCTATCGGAACAACATCGAAGCAATCGGAAACCTGCTCGTGACCGCCTCGTCGGGTCAGCGCATTCCCCTGAGCCAGCTTGCGAAGATCGAAGTGCGGCAAGGTCTATCCGAGATTGGTCGCATGGACACAAAGCGGCGGGTCGCGGTGTTGGCCGATATCCAGGGCCGTTCGGTTGGTAGCGTGGTCAACGATGCCAAGGAGCTGATCGCCAAGAAAGTCGAATTGCCGACCGGCTACACGATCGAGTTCGGCGGCGCGGTCGAGGAGTTGCAGCACGCCCTTGAAACCCTTTCCTGGGCGATCCCGGCGTCGCTTCTCCTCATTTTCGTCCTTGTCTACGCCTGCTTCAACTCATGGCGCGACTCGTTCGTCGTCTTGACGACCATTCCCTTGGCGATTATCGGCGGCACCGCCTTGCTTTTGGTGATGGGGCTGCCGATATCTGTCCCTGCCATCATCGGCTATATCGCCAACTTCGGCACCGAGGTGCAGAACGGCACGATCATGGTCTCGTTCATCAACCGGTGGCGAAAGCAGGGGTATTCCGTGAAGGAGGCGGCCGCGTTTGGCGCAACCGAACGACTGAGGCCCGAGATCCTCAGCGCCCTTATCGGTGTTCTGGCTCTTATTCCGTTCCTTATGACGGCGGGAATCGGGGCAACGGTCGAGAGGCCGCTGGCGGCAGTCGTCATCGGCGGCATTGCGCTTTCAAGGCCGATTGCATGGTTCCTGTTGCCGACCCTCTATGTCTGGTTGGACAAGGAGGGAAGGGAGTCGCTTAAGAAGGGCGGGGCCGTGCGCGAACTGGACCCGAAGGACCTGCACGTGCTCGACCCCGAGTAATGCCCGCTAGAGCCTAGGGTTTCTCGGCGCACCCACTGGCGCTGCTCTTGATGGCGGCGTCGAGGATTCTGCAGGCGTCGGCAGCGATTTCGGGATTCCGAATTCCCTCCGGCGTCTTGCCGTTCTTCACGCAGTCCAAAAAGTAGATCGCGGGATTGGATTCTTCGAGGGCAGGCGACTCAATCTCGGCCGCATCGGCTCCGGGTGCGTGCTTCTTGACCTTCGATCCATAAACTCCGAGGGTGCCGGTCTTTCCGTGAATGACGGGGTTGGCGCCCTCATCGAAAGCGGCGGTCGCCCATGTCCCTTCAAGCGAAATGCTCATCTTTGGATACTTCAGGACGATTAGCGCGTGGTCGTCGCAAATGTCGTAGTCCTTAGTGAAGTTGCCACGAACGCAGTAGACGGTCTCCGGCATTCCGAAGTAGTACCGTGCCAGAACTGCGCCGTAAGAGCAGAAGTCGGCAATGGCGCCTCCGCCGTTTAGCGCCTCGTTATAGAGCCATCCGACGAAGTACTCGTCGCAACCGATCTCCTTCGGGCCGCTGTGACCGTTTCGGAACCGCATGTGGAACGGATGACCGATCGCATCCGCCTCAAGTTGTCGCTTGACCTCGTAGACCCACGGGTTCCACGCCATCGGCCAGTTGATCATCAGGGTTTTGCCGCTCTCTTTCTGGGCCGCGATCATCCGGTCGGCATCGGCGGCATTGGCTGCCATTGCCTTTTCGACCAGACACGGAATGCCCTTCTTGAGCGCCTCGACGGCTATCTCAGCCGACTCGACGTTGTTGCTAGTTACCAGCAACACATCGAATTTCTCGTCCGCTAACATCTCTCGCCAATTCTCATAGCTCTTGTCGAAGTCCAGCATGGCCTTCTCGAGCAGAGGCGTCTCGTCGGCAACTGCCACCATGCGAACGCCCGGCGCCTTCTTGAACGCGTCCATCAGACCCCAAACATGACCATGCGTCAGCCCAGCGACGCCGACTCTCACTTCATCTGCCATGACCGAACGATACCCAGGTTAAGCTCGGCAAAAGGATGTCCTGACGCAACCGAATCGGTCCAAGTGTCTCCTAAGGCGTCGTGATTTCTAACGACATGCAAGGTAAAGAACTTTGCTAACCTATGCAATCCAAGTAACTGTGCCGAATTCGGCTGGCCCGAGGACACTCGCGAGGGGGCGAGCTAGCCTTTCCGAGTTCGAAACCTGGTATTCTGCTTCTCTGCCGGCCGGGGTGGCGGAATGGTAGACGCGGTGGTCTCAAACACCATTGGGGTTAAACCCGTGCGGGTTCGAGTCCCGCCCCCGGCACCAGGTTCGTGGCTAATCCACTTTTCCGCCCATCGCCTTGATGGAGTCCTCAACCGCTCCGATGCAACCGTCGAGATCGGAACTGGCGTTATCCAACTGGGTTTTCTCCGGTTCGGGAGGGTTGCTCTTCAACAGCGCGGCAACTATGTCCTGAGTATCGTTCAGGTTGTCCAGGACATCGCCGCAGGCGTCGATCGCCTTGAGCCTCCTGTCGTCTTGGGCAGCGAACTCAGTTTTGAATTCCGCAAACGGTGGGGGATCGTTGGAGTACTCGGAGAGAGCGACGCCCGCTCCATCTAGGTTCTTGGCGATAGCCAGCAGGGCTTTCTTGGTATTCCCGGTCTCGCGTTCCGCCATATCCTTGGCCGTTTTGCGTGCCTGCTCGATGGCGTCCATTGCACCGCTGATTTGGTAGGCGCCGGACTTCACCTGCTCATAGAGCGCCCGATCAGGGTCAGCAGGAGGTCCAGGCTTGGTCGCTACCGTTGGAGCCGGATCGGGCCGCCGAGCTGGTTTGGCACCCGACGAACAGCCAAAACACGCCAATAAAGCCAACAAAGCAAGGCACCATCGACCCACCCAAGCATCCTACCCCTATCCAGGCATACATGCCAGAACGGTGGGAGATGTCCTACACTCGGGCATAACCGTTGGCTATCTGGGGCGTCCTATCCCCAGATAGGCTATGTTGGTTACCGCGTTAGCGCTTCTCCCCCTCCTCTGTGTCCCCGATCCCGATCGTAATTTGATCGAGCTTGCTCGGAACGCGGTGATAGCGGAGGTCCTTGGCAAACCGACCACTCGCGTAGAGCGGCGGTCGACGGTTCGGCCGGTTTTTGTGACGATCGAACGGAATGGACAGGTCCTCGGATGCCGCGGATCGCTGGAGCCCCGGACCGCGTCGCTCGAAGAGGAGGTGGTCTCGGCGGCCCGAGGGGCAGCCGCCCACGATCCGCGATATCGACCGATCGCCAAATCTGACCTGCCTGGATTCCTGGTTACCGTAACGGTGGTTGAGGGAACCCATCCGATCTCGTCGGTCGAGGGTTTGGAGCCGGGAGATGGGTTGGTGCTCAAGGCGGGGAATCGGACGGGAGTCGTATTGCCGTGGGAGGGGAAGGACCCCTCTATTCGCTTGCAATGGGCCTATCGAAAGGCGGGAGTGGCAACCGGTTCGCCGGCGCAACTCTTCCGCATGGTCGCTTCAAGGAGTCGAGGATGATTCAGTGTCTGGCATTTGCCGCCTTGTGTTTCGCGGTCCTGCCGCAACAACCGCCTGAGGCGCCTCGAGAGGTTCACGCCTGGGTCTCCCAGAACGTGGCCCCGAGCTCCAAGATTCGGCTGAACATCAACACGCGCAACGTTGCGATCGTTCACGTTGCGATGATTCCGGTCGATGGGCTGGATTGGCTCTGCCGAAACCACGATGTCAAGGAGCGGCCCCGAGCGATCGGCGGTCCGACCTCGAATTTCGATTTGACGATTGCCAAGCGCGGCCAGGCAGTCAACCAGTTCGACAATTACTTTTCGCGCCAGGTCAACCTGCCACCGATGAAGCCGGGCGTCTACGAGATGATTTTCACCGGAGGCGGCCAATCCACATGGGCGGTCGTGAACGTGACCAACCTCTGCGCCGTCACCAAGCGGTCGCCGTATCGATCGTTAGTTTGGGTGACCGATTTCAAGTCCGGTTTGGTCGTGCCTCGGGCCAAAATCGACTATTTCGACAATCGCGGCCAACGGATGGAGGTCTCCACGACCGATAGTGACGGCATCTCGCTCCTTCCCATGAAGCCCGGATTTCGCCGGATCATCGTTCGAACCGATAAGGACATTGCCGGGCTTGAGTCGTTCGCCGAGAGTCCCGACGGTCATTTGCGATGCCTGTTCCAGACCGACCGCCCCATCTACCGGCCTGGCCAGACGGTCAGTTTCAAGGCCATCCTAAGGCTTACAAAAGGGCAGATCTACGAGCCAGAATCGGGCGCGACCGTAAATGCTCAACTCCGCGACCCGCGAGATAATCCTCTCGACCAGCAGACCCTTCATGCGAACGGCATCGGCTCGGTGGCAGGGAGCTTCCGCATTCCGCAGGAGGGGATGATGGGTCCCTACACGATCGTCCTTCACGTGGGTGGGCAAGACGCCTACCAGACCTTCACCGTATCGGCCTATCGGAAACCGGAGTTCAAGGTGGACGTCAAGCCGGTACAGCGACGCTATTTCTCGGGCGACGATTTGCACTTCTCGGTAGACGCCGCCTTCTACTTCGGCGCACCGGTGCCCCAAGCGTCCGTTCGTTGGACCATTCGAAGGAATAGCTCGCCCTATCGTTGGGGCAATCCGGAGGATCGTTGGTTCTATGGCGGCGACGGGAACCTGTATGCCCGGGACAACTTCCGGAGTTCGCCGTTTGTCGGCGAGGGTCAGGTCGTCACCGACAACCACGGGCATGCCGACGTTCTCATTCACTCCGATCCGAACGCGCCCGATTCCACTTACTCGCTGAGCGTCGCAGTGTCCGATTCCTCGCGAAGGCAGGTTGATGGAAGCGGCGGCGTGACCGTGTATGCATCCGAGCTTCGGTTGGGGCTCTCGTGCCTGAAGCAAGCGGTGGCGATCGGCGATCTGGTTCCGGTGGAAGTGCGGGTGGTCGACATCGATGGCCACCCTTCGGCGGCAAAGGTCCAGATCCAGGTTATCACCCAGGAGTGGATCGGGAAGGAAGGGATCTTCCGGCCAAAAGTTCTCAGCACGAAGACGGTTGCGGTTCCCACGACCGGTCAAGCAACCGTCAACCTGCCGGCGCTGGCATACGGCGAGTTGTATTTCGTGGCGACCACCCACGACCGGAACGGACGCAAAGCGCAGGCCGAAACGACGGTTCAGGTCATGGGGATGGACTACAAACCGGGCAAAGAGGTTGAAGCTCCATCGATCGACCTCAAGCTGGACAAGCACTCCTATGAGCCGGGCGAACGGGTTCGTGCGTTTGTTTTCACGAATCGGCCGAAGCGGCCGCTGCTCCTAACGATGACCGGCGGCGACCTATGGCAATACAGGGTGTATGGGTCATCCAAGGGCTCCTTGACATGGACGATTCCGACTGCTAGGTCGGAATCGCCGAACGCCTTCGTCACCGTAAATCAGTGGTCGGAAACCGGCATGATGGCGGGCAACGCGATCGTGCCCTTGGCCGACCGAGACAAGCTGTTGACCGTGCAGATCCAGCCGGACAAAGCGGAATACAAACCGGGCGACCGAGCCAGTTTCAAGGTCCGAACCGTCGACCGCAGAGGACAAGGCGTGCCGTCGGAGGTCGCCGTCTCGGTCGTCGACGAGGCGATCTACGCGATCAGCGAGGATTTCACTCCAGACCCATACGGATTCTATTGGGGTCAGCGAGAAGACCGGGTCTCGACAAACCAGTCGATGCCCGAGGAGCTTTCGGGAGGAGCCTTCCAGCGATCGAACAGCGTCGCCCCGATTCGGCAGCGCTTTGAGGACACCGCCTTCTGGAATGCCCTGGTGGAAACGGGGGCGGACGGCAATGGCCAAGTTTCGTTTGAGATGCCGGGCAACCTGACGTCTTGGCGAGCGACCGGGCGTGCGGTTACCGCCGACACCCGAGTCGGCGCCGGGCACATGAATGTAACGGCAACCCGGCCGGTTACCTTGCGTCTGGCAACCCCCCGGGTCGTCGCGCAGGGTGACCGACTCGTGCTGATCGGCACGGTCGACAACCGGACTGCCCGAGCGATGCCCTTCACCGTATCTCTCGAAGCGGACGGCGTCGTTATCGACAACGATCATGTCCAAGCGCTTCAGGTTCCGGCCAAGGGCGAGAAAACGGTCCGATGGCGGCTGTTCGCCAAGGACGTGCCGGGCAAGGGCTTCATGACGCTCACGGCCAGGGTTACGGCCGACGGCTCCGGGTCTGCTGACGACGGCGATGCGCTTCAAGTAACGGTTCCGGTCGTGCCGCGTGGCCTCTCGTCCACTCACCTGGTCGGCGGAACCGTCGCGACGAAGACCAAGGCGTATATTGACCTTCCCATCGACACCCTGCCGCAGGGTTCGTTGGTCAAGGTCGTCGTATCCGGCGGCATCCAGGCCGGAGCGCGAAATGGCGCCGCCAATCTGCTCCACTATGGCCGGTACGGCACGATGTGGTCGGTGAATGCCCTGAAGGCGGCATGCGTGCTCCATGTCCCGGCGGACGCCGACGATGTCAAGGAGGCGTTTGCCCTGCTCTCCCGCACGCAGCTATACGACGGATGGGGGTGGTGGGAGATGGCGCCGTCGGAAGCGAAGATCACCGCCGAGGTGGGTTACGCTCTTGCACTGGCTCGAAACAATGGCTATACCGTCTTCAACAGCACCTTTCAAGCGGCGGTAGGCGGTTGCCAGAATCAATACAACCGGACGAACCTGTGGGAAGATCGTGCGCGCCTCGCCGCGTCTCTGATGTTCCTTGGCGACAAATATGCGCCGACCCTATGCGACGAGGTCGTCCAAAGGGGGCTGAAGATCTCCCCGTTCGGCAAGCTTCGACTTGCGGAAGCGCTGATCAAGACCAACCCCGGCGCCGCCCAAAGCCTGGTCGATGAAGTACTGGGATTGATTTCCGAAGGTCCGGCAACCGCCTACGTGCCGGTCGGGTTTGGCGTCGGCTGGACGGCTTCCGAAACGGAGACGACCGCCGCACTGCTGTTGGATCTCAACCTGCTGAAGGAGAAACCGGCGCTTCAGTCGAAACTGGCCCGCCGGCTCGCCATTCCGGACCGCCAGTCGTATTCGAGCGCGGAGGACATCGCCTCGACCGCTCTCGCCCTCGACCTCTACGCCAAGGAGCATCCCGACGCAAAGGAGATCGGTCAAGCCGAGGTCCGGCTGAACGGTTCGTCCTATCAATTGGACCACTCGACGGTCTCTGAGTCGGCGATGGTTGAAATTCGGGATCCCGTGCTTCACGGGGGATCGAATACCTTGGAACTCACGCGAACCGGCGACGGAGAGGCGCTCTATACGGTCGAAGTCCACTCCTACCGTCCGCAACTCGACGAGTCGATTCACGGAGTTCGAGTCGTGCGCCGATTCGAGGCGATGAACGATGCCGGCGTCTGGACGGAGATCTCCGGCCACGTCAAACCCTCTGAACCGGTCCGGTGCACCGTCGTCGTGTGGGGCGACGACCTCCCCGATGCGCTCAAGGTCACCGAGCCGATCCCGGCCGGATTCGAGTATGTCGACTCGGACTACACATCCTATTCAAGGGAAGAGGTCCGTGACGGAGCGGTCGTTCACTACCTGCTGAACGCGGGGACCCCGACATACTTCCGCTATTACTTGAGGGCCGAGTCGGACGGAAGACTGATTGCGCTGCCTGCCGTCGCCGAATACCTCCGTCGCCCGGCGACCCACGGGAACAGCAATGCGATGGAGGTGATCGTCAGCCCGTGATCTCCCGAGCCCTTTGTGTTCTGACTGTCTTGGCCGCCCTGGTATCGGTAGGGAAGGCGAATCCGGCGATCGGCGAAACATGGGACTCTATGCGTATGCGCGACCTTGCCGGCTCGCCGACCGAATGGAAGCCGGGCAAGGTTACGGTCGTCTCATTCTGCGCCTATTGGTGCGATACCTGGAAGCAGGAGATCCCCCGCCTTGAGGCGGCGAAGAATGCGACGAACGGGCTGCCGGTCGACTTCATCACCGTAAGTGTCGACGGGCGATGGGTAGAGAAGTCGCAAAACAGCCGGAGTCTCCCGCTTTGGCTCGACGATGGCGGGGAATGGTGCCGGGCCCATGCGGTGGATCGCGTTCCGACCACCGTGGTTCTGGACAAGACGGGGGAGATTCGGTACGTCTCCGGGGCGGTAAACCGCTCCCAAGACGTTCTCGATGCGGTTCACCAGGCCATGGAACCGAAGGCTAATTCGGGCGTAATCTATCTCACGTTCGACGACTTCCCGTCGCCGGGCGGAAGCGACGACCTGCTGGACGCTTTGCGGGCCACGAATGTCAAAGCGACTCTCTTCTGCATCGGCTCGCGGATCGAACCCCAGAATCGCCTGCTACGTCGGGCGCGCGACGAGGGGATGTCGCTTCAGTGTCATTCGTGGGATCACGACGCGGCATACCCGCAGTTGGAGCGATGCCGCGAAGCGTTCCAACGGGTCCTGGGCCTCGAGCCGCAACTCTACCGTGCACCGGGTCACGAAACGATCGTTGGGGCGCCTCGCCACCCGGTCATCGACCCGTTCGACTACCAGCGCCCGGCGAAGACCGAACTCCTTCGCCGAGTCCTGTCATCGGTCCGCGACGGCGCGGTCATCCAATTTCACGCGGGCGTTACTGTAACGCTTGAAGCATTGCCGGACATCGTGGCGAACCTCCGGAAGCGAGGGTTCCAATTCGGAACCCTCTGATTCTGGCTGGCAGCCGAATGACCTAGGCGCTCGCCTCTGCCGGATGGAGAAGGTGGAAGCCTGAGCCTCGCTGGAAGTCCTTGGCGACGCGCAGACAAATATCCTCTCGCAGCGCGGGAGCGATGATCTGTCCGCCGATGGGCGCTCCCTTCTCGAATCCGATGGGGAAGGCCAACGCCGGCCACCCGAGCAGGTTCGAAGGGCCCTCGTCGCCTCCCATATTCACCCAAGTCTTGTCGAATGGCTGGTCGATCGGAATGGCGCGATGATAGAACGAGGGCGTGAAGATGCAGTCGCACTTGTCCCACACCGCATTCGCCCTCAAGGCCTCGGAGCGAAGGCGCATCGCCCAGAGATAATCCACTGCCTTGACTTCCAGCGCCGCCGCGAAGCCGGCCACCTGGTTGATATCTTGGAGCATTTGGAAGCGCGGTCCCCGAATGAAGTTCTCGTGGGCGCTTGCCCCCTCCGCATTGACGATCAGGTCGATGGCGGCCCCGTACGGAAGGTCGGGATAGGCGACCTCGACCGTTTCGTACCCCTGCTTGCGCAGAACGTCGAGAAAACTGTGATACGCCTTCTCGCAATCGTCCGCCTTGCTCTCCTTGAACTTCTCCTTGAGGAGCCCGATTCTTGGCTTGGGACCCCTTGACCGCAGGCTGAGTTTCTCTTTGAGCGTGCTTCCGTCGTGAGGGTCTGGACCGGCAATCGCTTCGAGCACGAGCCCGCAGTCGTCGGCCGAACGGCAGATCGGTCCCAGCTTGTCCAACGTCCAGCAGAGCGCCATCGCGCCGTACCGGCTGACGCGACCATAGGTCGGGCGAAAACCGGTGCAGCCGTTGAAGGCGCTCGGACAAACGATGCTGCCGCTCGTTTCGCTTCCGATCGAAAAGCCGACGCACCCCAGGGCGGTCGATGCGCCGGAACCGGAGCTGGAACCACCAGCCCACAGCGACTTGTCCCACGCACTCAGACAGGGTCCCATCCGGCTCGCGTTGGCGACGTTGTAGTTGCCGCCACCCGCTAACTCGATCATCTCCAGCTTGGCGAGGAGCACGGCTCCCGCATCCTCCAGGCGCTGAACGACGGTGGCGTTGTGGTCGAAAACCTGGTCGGCATGGCCGGGCGAACCCCATCGGGTCGGAATCCCCTTCGTGGCGAGCAGATCCTTCACTCCGAACGGGATGCCGTGCAGAATCGACTTGGCAACCGACGCGTCCGCCGCTTTCGCCTGCTCGAGGGCCAGCGACTGCGTCAGTTCGGCCACCGCATGATGCTCGTGGGCGATCGTCTTGAGGCGCGCCAAGTACATCTGGGTGAGCTCGACCGAGGAGACCTGCCTGCTCGACAGGGCTCTCGCCATCTCCCGGATGCTTGAGAATGGGCCGACGCTCATCGGGCCCTGACCTCACGCGTCGATGGTATGTAGGTAAAGCAAGGCTCGGTGTTTTCAGGCAGTTTCGTTTTCAGCCGGTCCTTCCGGGCCGTTTCGATCCCCTTGAGCGATTCGGCGAGAAGCTTCTTCGCTTCATCCGATAGCGGCTTGGCAAATTCCTTTTCCATAGCGGTCACGGTCGTTTCCTGACGCGTTCGAGCGGATGCGATCCCAGGAATCGCGGCGGCGGCGATCCCAACCGACGCGGCGCTCAAGATCTCTCGGCGAGACGGCTGCTTCGACATAGAGCCGTGTTCTACCCTAACGGGTGCCTGTAGCTGTGCTTGGGTAGTGTATCGGTTTGAAAGGTATAGCAATAAAATTGTGATGACTGATTCAGTTTAGTATCACGCGTTCTCGCATACATCCCGTAGAACACATCAAAAAGCCAAACGGATATCGCAGGCACGTAATACCAGAGCAGATTCAAATGCAGATGGAAAAAGGAATCAAGCCCAATTGAGCCGACTACAAGGATGTACGGTATCCATCGAATTCGCTCAAAATGCCATCCCGCACCCTCAGGATAAGGGCTGTTTGATGGAATGGCAGCGCAGTCGTCCTATAGAACCTGAGGCATTCGCAGTCACTTCAACAAAATTCCGGTTACCTGCAGTTTGCGAGGGTCTCCGATGGTGCCACCGGTGTCAACAAGTCCCGGACCGACGCTGTAGGCAATTGTCCGCTCTGGTCGATAGACCATCGGCTTCCCGTTGTACGGGTCTTTGGGCCAAGCTCCAAGCAGTGGTAGGAATCCATCGGTCGTTGGCGGGAGTCTGCCACCATGATCGCCACGATAGATACGTGCCGCCAGCGAGATACGAACAAGGTCGCGAGTGGTTCGCCATCCATCTGAGATCCTTTCAAAGAGACTCAGGGCATGACTGCCGAATAGAAAGCACTGGCGGCCAAGGCTGTTGGGAATGCGGTTCATTTTCAAAACGTATGCTCTGTCGAGCAAAGCTTTAAGCGGCCCCGCTTTCCCAGTTGTGTTCGGCCGGTCCGGGATCTCGAGTCTTGCCAACATGCGGTGCGCCGATTCGTCAAACTCGGAGATCGGTCGTCTTGCGTTCTTGATCTCGACGACGGTGGCAATTCCGAGCGCCTTGGCAGTCTCGATTGCGTCGTAGTTGCCTACCATTCGACTAATTGCTTCTGATCGTTGCCGGGCAGGAATGCCTAAAGCGATCATTGCCCGTTCCGACTTTGGGTCTGGCAAACAAGGTAGTTCGATCAGATCAAAATCACGGCGAATTGCGTTCGCAAGATACTCGTCGGGATAGGGCGAGGGCCTCAAAGCAGCGAGTATATGGCGGCAGGACGAGGCTGGAATCCCTGGTGTCATAACGACACTTGCGACAGTTGCGATGGCTTGAGCTTCAGCCACGAGAAGGGTCTCGTATGAGAGTGTTGTCCCTCCGGATGCCATGAGGCGATCATCAAGTAGTGTCGTCAAGTCCAGCATATCGATGCTCGCCTGGAATTGGTCCTGATGGGCATAGGTCAGCACACCTGCTGTGAGCAATCGCGTGAAGGCGAAAACGCGAAATTCGTCTAGGGCAGCCTCGGTCGATCGATCCTGCGGGTACGCCAACGGACCCCTCTTCAGTAACGAGCGAAGGCGCTGCAGAATGCCAGGATTTGCCTGAAAGATACTGTGGATCCGTCGGCGAAGGCCGTCATCGCGTCCTGACGCAACCCCCGTTTGTTTCGTGGCCAACTCGCAAACCTGCAGGACTTCATTGGCATCGAGGCGTAGTGCAATTGACTCGACTTCTTGAAATCTATGTTCTGCCGCTCGATTTGGGGGAGTTGGCTCGGTGAGCAGCTCACGCGGAAGTACGGCCCGAATTTCGGCGATCGGGGCCCCCTGAATGGTCGGCTGCGTCGACTTCCATACTGTCGTACCTAGAAGTCCAATACCTGCAAGAACCCAAAGCCAAACCCACAAGAGGGTTGTTTTTGATGAACGTTGCATAAGCTAAGTTTACGTCTGGAACGATTTCCATGGAAGGGCCTAGCAACGGGAGATCCTCGTCAACACCCTTCCGTGCGAAATAGTTCTGGACCACGTGCGCGAGCGGGCTCGATGTAAAATGCACCTATGTGGCAGAGGTTTACGGAGGAGGCTCGGAAGGCGGTCTTCTATGCTCAAGAAGCGGCCCAGAGATTCGGGGACGGATTCGTTAGCACCGAGCACTTGTTGCTCGGATCTATTCGCGAGGCCGATAGCAGGGCAAGCAGGTTGCTTTCCAGAGCGAACATTCTGCCGGACCTCGTCCGGTCGGAGATTGAATCTGGCCTCTCGAAGAAGGAGGCCATTCCCAGCCAGGACATGAGCCTTACGCCCCGCGCCAAGCGGGTGATCGACCTGGCATATGAAGAAGCGCGGAATCTGAACCACAACTACATCGGAACCGAACACCTTCTTCTGGGCATGCTCAAGGAAGACGACGGTCTTGCCCAGCGTGTGCTGGCAAGGCTTGGCGTCACCTTGGAGGCGATTCGTCGACTGGTCCTAGATGAGGATGGGGAGATAGAGGCGCCGCCTGTCAGGCCGCCGGTACGGAGTAGCCAATCGCCCGCTTCTGCGTGGATTCTGCTTTCGATCCGGCGTCGACGAATGATTGCCGACCTCATCTGCCTGACGTTCCTTCTTGAGGAAGCCGAACTCGGCGCGAATGCGTTGCACGCCTGCGGCGTGGCTCCCGTGCTAGTGGCTTCGATCGTAGAGGAGCAGCTTTTGGAAATGAAGACGGTGGAAGGGCTGGGCGAGGAAGGGCTTAGCGCGTCCGACATTGCCAGCCTGGCCGACAACGAGGCCAAGGGCCTTGGGCAGAGCCTAAATGGGGGACACTTCCTCCTCGCCGCGCTTGCCGACGGCACGAGCGCAACCGCCCGGGCCCTCACGGCAAAGGGCGTCACTTACGAGCAGCTTCGAGACGAGTTGAGCAAAAGCGCCACCGCCGGCTAAGCCGGGTTACGCGCCGAAGATCGCCTCGGCTGCCATCACGGTGCGGGGCATGCCATTCACCGTACAGATAAGCTCGCCGTCGGGGCCGATTCGCTCGGCGATCGACGTCTCGCCTGATGCCAGACGGTACTGCTTGCCCGGCGTCGCATCGTACTCAGCCCATGCCTGAGCCAGGTTGACCCAATGATCGGGTTCGGGCAGCGACGAAAACGCCTCGACGATCCGTTGAGCGATCTGTTCGGGCAGGTAAGTCTCCCTGGTGACGAGATGGAGGCTCGTCGCGATCTCGGCGATCTCCGGCGGGAATCCAGTCTGATTCAGGTTTAGCCCAATCCCGACCACCGGGACCTTTCGGCCCATCGCGTCCGGCAAAAGTTGGGTGAGAATCCCGCCGACCTTCAGCCCGTCGAAGGTTAGGTCGTTGGGCCATCGTAGCCGGCATCCAATCGTCCGTGCCACCGCCAGCCCGGCGGCCATGCCCACGAGATATGGCTTGGGGTGGTCTGCATAGGCCCGGAAGATGAGGGAAAACGTAAGGGAATCGCCCTCCCGGCTTACCCAGACCCGGTCGAAGCGGCCTTTGCCTTGCACCTGCTCATGGGCGTAAACCACGCCGACCGTGGCGTCCTCCAGAAGGAGGGCGGCGGCGATGATTTGAGTGGATTCCACCCGGTCGAATTCAACCCACCGTTCTCCGGCGGAGGTCGGAGACCTCACCCAATCTCCATGTGGAAGTTCATCGCGGGCGCCGAGTGAGTCAGCAGGCCAACCGAAATGAGGTCCACTCCCGTCTGGGCGACTCCGCGCACGGTATCGAGGTTGATGCCCCCGCTCGCCTCGAACAGGCACTTGCCCTTATGCGCCTTGACCGCCTCGCGCATCATAAACGGATCCATGTTGTCCAGCAGGACGATGTCGACTCCCGCCCGTACCGCTTCGGCGACCTGGTCGAGCGTCTCGCATTCGACCTCGATCTTGGTCATATGGGACAGGTAGCCGCGTAGCCGCTCGACCGCCTTGGTGACCGAACCGGCCGCCGCGATGTGGTTGTCCTTGAGGATCGCGCCGTCGTAGAGGCCCATCCGATGGTTGTGGCCGCCGCCGCAGCGTACCGCATATTTCTGCAGAGGGCGCAAGAGGGGAAGCGTCTTTCGGGTGTCGATGATCTTGGCGTTTGTTCCTTCGATCCTTCGGACGAACTGATCGGTGAGCGTCGCGATGCCGCTCATGTGCATCAGGAAGTTGAGCGCGGTCCGCTCGGCCATCATCGCGCGCCGAGCCGGGATCAATCCACTGACGATGCGTTCCCCGCGGGAGACGAATTCACCGTCGACCCGATGGACCTCGACGAAGGCGGTTTCCGGATCGTTGCCATACGGAGCGAGTAGATAGTCGGCGATTGCCACGCCGGACAAAACGCCATCCGACTGGGCCTCGATATGCCATTGAACCGACAGGTCTTCGGGGAGTGCGCCCCCGGTCACGTCGCCGCTTCCGACGTCCTCCATGATCGCATCGTCCACGATCAGCCACCAATTCTGGGGTTCCGGTTGCAGCCAAATACTCACGCGGTCTGATGTTTACCTCATCCGGTGCTAGACCACGTGCGCGGGGAAACCGCGGCTCGATTACTCTTCCAGCACCTCGACGCCGCAGCGGGCCGCCAACTCGACGGTGAGGACCTCGAAAGGAACCTCGATCCCGTTGCGGACCCAACCAACCGGCACCTTGATCCGCCCGGAAACGATATACGCGACCGGCTTGATCGTCACCGAGCCCTTGTCGAGCGTGAAGATCGTGCGGTCCCCCCTCATCAGGATCGAGATCACCCGGTCGTAGGGGATCGACTTGATTGTGCCGCTGTTGACGATGTCGAACTGCTTCTCTTGGAGCACGTATTCGCTGTCTTCCGCATGCTTGTGAATCATGTCGGCGTACGTGCCCTTTCCGAAATCGAAGATCGCCCCCGCCGCCGTCTTGAGGTTCTCGCCGAAGGTCTTCGACTCAACCGCGCCCGGCTTGAGCATATTCATCCCCCTATTCTGGGCGTTCCGGCGAATATTCTCCGCCCCCGTCTCCAACCAACGAATCGCCTCTCCCGGCCTGTAACGAACGAGTTCCACACCAATACGACTCCCGAGCCGCCAGCTAGGATGCAAGGTTTTTCGAGCGGATAGCGGGCAGGCTGCGGGCTGTCCCCGAACCCTGAACTGGGTATAATACGGGTAATCAAAGTTGACCACTCAGTTCAGAGTTGACTCCTGAGTTGCGGACACCGTTTCGTCTGCGCCCACAGCACGGGTTAAGTGCGACATAACGACAGGAGGTCACCATGATCGTTACCGTCCGAAGATGGACCAATATCGCGTTGCCACGCCTTGCGAGGCGGGCAAAGTCAGTTAGGATTGCTGTCCCGAAGACGAAAGAGGCGCGACCAGCGCGTCCCGGCTTCCTCGAAACATTCAACAAGATGTTCGAGCACCAAGTCAATCTGATGTTCAAAGACGATTTGAACATGTAAACGAAACCAGCCGGTCCGAAAGGACCGGCTTTTCCTTTGCCGACTCACGCCGGCGGCAACCGGGCGGCACGTTCTAAAATGGGTCATGCCGATGCTCTCCGCCTGCCTATCCATCTGCCTGGCGCTATCGCCAGTACCCACTACCTCCCGCAAGGCTGAGCTTTCCATGCTCAAGGGCCGACTCGATGCGTTGTGCCAGGCGTTCCATGGGCGGATGGGCTACTGCGTCAAGGATCTCGATAGCGGCAAGTTCATCTCCTACCGAGGCGAGGAGCGATTTCCGACCGCAAGCACGATCAAAACCGCGGTGGCGGTCGAGGCGGTGCGAGAGATCGACGAGGGCAAACTGAAGTGGACCGACACCCGGGTCGTGCCTCCGATGGACGGGCGGCAGTTCAGCATGTGGTCTTACTTCTTCAAGGACGGCACGAAGCTCAACGTGGACGGATGGGTGAACCTGATGCTCACGGTCAGCGATAACACCGCGACAATGGTCTTGCGCGAATGGTTGAAACCGGACAACGTCAACGCCCGGATGGAGAGCCTCGGCCTTGCGAACACCAAGGTGCTTTGGGATAACTTCCCGCCGAACGAGCCGGACAAGGTCCGCCTACGGGGCCAGTTCGGACTGGGCATGACCACGCCGATCGAGATGAACGGGCTGATCGAACGAATCTGCCGAAGAAAGGCAGCATCGCCGGCGGGCTGCGACCGCATCCTTCGCATCCTGAGCCACCAGTATTGGGACGACTACACCGGCGTGACGTCGCCGGTGGACGTTAAAGTCGCAAGCAAATCGGGCGCGATCGACCGGAGCCGAAGCGAGGTCTCCCTCGTCTTCACTGCCCATCCCTATATCCTCACGATCTACACCGACAACCAGAAGGACCAGCAGTGGACCGCCAAGAACGAAGGCGACGTGACGATCAGGCGGATGTGCGGGATGATTTGGAATGCCCTGAATCCCGATCGGCCCTTTACGCCTCCGGCAGGCTACGAGACGTTCCTGCCTTCCGGCGGAGGCGTCGAATAGAACCGTTTTGCAACCCCGTAGTCGGGCGGTCCCGTATCCTGTTCCGTGCTTGAAGTAGTCGGACTCCGGAAATCGTTCGGCGATATAGAAGCCGTCAAAGACGTCTCCTTTGTGGTCGAGGACGGCTCCTGTTACGGTCTGCTCGGACCGAACGGAGCAGGGAAGACAACCGTCATCTCGATCGTGACCGGCACCATGGATGCGGACGGCGGAACCGTTCGTCTGGATGGAGAACCCGTAGGCAAAGACAACCCCGAACCGAAGCGAAAGATCGGCTATGTCCCGCAAGACATCGCGCTCTACAGCGAACTTAGCGCCATCGACAACCTCCGTTTCTTCGGATCTCTCTACGGCCTGTACGGCCGCCACCTCGCCAACCGCATCGAGGCGTGCCTCGAACTGACCGGACTGCAGGATCGGGCCAAGGACCCGGTCGCTGAGTACTCCGGAGGCATGAAGCGCCGTCTGAACATCGCGGCTGCGCTTCTGCACGAACCGCATTTCGTGATTCTCGACGAGCCGACCGTCGGCGTCGATCCCCAGAGCCGGAACGCGATCTTCGAAGCTCTGGAGCATCTGATCTCTCGGGGCAAGACCGTGCTCTACACCACGCACTACATGGAGGAAGTCGAGCGGTTGTGCAGTCGCGTCGCGATCATGGACCATGGCTCCGTGATTGCCGAGGAGTCGCTCGCCGGAATGAAGAAGCTCCTTCCGTCGCAGAACGAGGTCTTCGTGGAGTTGGATTACCCCGCCTACGAACCGATCGGCGATCTGCCAGGCGTGCTCTCCCACTCGGTCGACGGCACGCTGCTCACGCTCGAAGTCATCGACCTAACGCGGGATCTTCCAAGAGCCCTCCTTGCCCTGACCGACAAGGGCATGAAGTACGTTTCGATTCGCACGCAGGAGAGTTCGCTGGAACAGGTCTTCCTGCACCTGACTGGACGCCTCCTGAGGGATTGACCGATGCTGACACTGTTGTGGGAACTCGTTCGCAAGGATCTGAGGATCTTCGTTGCCGACCGCAAGTCGGTCGTGATCTCGTTTGTCACGCCGGTGGTGCTGGCATGCTTTATGGGCTACCTATACCAAAGCACCGGCAAACCGGACCAACCGAAGAAGGTCGGGATCTATCTCGTGGACAAGGACAAGACCGAGCTCACCGCGGACCTGGTGCAACGCATGACGGCGAGTGGCGCACTGGATGTGACGGTAACCGGCGAGGCAAAGGCAAGCGCCAAGGTATCGAGAGGCGACACGGCACTGGCCATCGTGATTCCGAAGGGGTTTTCTGCCCAGGCGGGGCAGGCGTTGCTGCAGCACACCGAAGCTCCTACCTTTCAGTTCCTGGAGGACCCGTCCAAGGCGATCGAGGTCGCGATGGCCAAAGGGGCGATCATCCGGGTCACGATGCAGGCTTTGACGAAGCAGGTCTACGGTCCGTCGGCGCCGTCCGACGAAAGCCAGATGCCGTTCAAGATCGCCGAGAAGGCGCAGGCCGCCCCCAACACCGGCAATACGAGCCTGTGTGCCCACGCGTTTGCCGGGATGGGCATGCAGGGCCTTCTGTTCTGGGCGATCGAGAGCGCGATGACCCTGCTGCGTGAGAAGAAGCAGGGGCTATGGCGCCGGCTTCGCTCGTCGCCGGTCTCTCCGACGATGTTCCTGCTCGCAAAGGGAATCAGTTCGGCCATTCGCGCCTTCGTGATTCTGGGGGTCGTTTTCGGAGTTGGGTTCTTGGTCTTCCGGTTCCAGATAATCCCAACCTTCGGCAATTACCTTGGATTTGGTCTCCTGGCCCTGTTTGCCGCCTTGATGTCGGCGACGTTCGGCCTGTTTGTCGCTGCTCTCGGGCGCACCGAGGAGCAAAGTCGCGGCCTTTCGATTCTTGCTGTTCTGGGAATGTGTATGCTCGGCGGCGCCTGGTTCCCCTTGTCCTTCCTTCCTCAATTCATGCAGAACCTGAGCAAGGTCGTGCCGATAACTTGGGCGGTCAACGGCTTCGACGGCATGATCTGGCGGCAGCAGACCCTTGCCGACGCATTGACCTCGTGCGCCGTTCTCCTGGGCTTCTCCCTTGTCTTCGCCTTCGTTGCGCTGAAGCGCATTCGCTGGGAACCGGACGCGGCCTGATTGAGGCTGGGGTTCGGCGGAGGAATTGGGCACGAATTTGACCGTGCCTAACATTTGAACGTGGAGCTTCAATCCAACAGCAGCATCAGACCCCGCCCCGCCCCTCCCCGCTTGGCGACATACGCATCTTTCGTCGATACTAGGGTCGGAGCAGGACCCCCACGGAGTGGTCCTGTGAGAGTAGCCAGGGCGTCGAAGCCCCCTGGACAGGGGCTATGCATCCAAGAGATTGATTCGTCCGTTGAACTCCATCTCCTAATAGAATCTAGAAACAGACCAATCTAGTCGCCAAAACGAACCGAGTGCAACCAGCAGAATATGGGATGGCATCTAGTCACCTGGCATGATTGTCGAATGTCGCAGGTCTTTGGATACCGAAACGAGGAATGAGCCACCAAAGACTAGCGGTAGCCGATCAAAGCTAACAAGATACTCACGGTTTTTGGGCGTGGCGCTGATTATGAGGGGCAACTGGAGTCGGCCCGCTTCGCTGAGAGTCCTTGAAGATATGTAAATGGCCTTGGCCCACGATGGGTCGACCGATACCTCAGTTTTTGGCAAACGCGGTGGCTGAAGTGTAACCTTTGGCAGCTCACTTGATCGTATCGTTGCGAGCCACTCGGTTCGGCCCGACAGGTCTCTATTTGACAACATCGCTCGAACGGGGCGCATCGTGTATACACGTTCGAGAGATGTGAGGTATTCGACCTGAATAATCACCGGATCTTTACAGGGCGCCGCCTCAAAAAGGCTTCTGATGACGTCCTCTTCGGAAATATAGCCTCCCTGGGCCGTGCCCTTGTGGGGCGATTGGGGCCCGCCCAAATGCCCTGTCAAGAAACATCCAGCAAAAACAAGACCTAGCAGTATCTGCAAAAAACACTCTCCACGCAATGTTGCCCTGTGTGCGACACATCGAATACGGCTTGATATGATAGCTACGAAGGCAGATCGCCTATGCAATACCGACGAGCCTACCGCAGTCCCTTTGACCGATAAAGTATGTGTTCCAACCGGTGCAAAACTGCCGTCGACTCCCAGACATCATTACGGCGGGGATGATAACCCTTGGCCCTCGGTGTTTTGGCCATACATCGATCCGTGCCGGGACAGAGGGGGAACCTATGTCCCTCTCGGTCCAGGTCTACAAGGACCGCCTGCCCCGCCGAGAAGAAGTTCCAAGAAGTGCCCGGGGAAATTTGTCTACGTATACCGCCCGTGCGGGCCAATGCGTCCTGCCGGTCCCTTCCAATCCTTTGCGTCCTTGGCTCCTTGGCGTGCCATAGGTATGCCCCTGGCGTGCGGCAAGGCCTTCGTAGCAATAGGTAGGTTGGGGAAAATCGCACGCAAAGATCGCCAAGGGGAGATGGCGCGCCACTGATTATCGCCTTCCTTCCAGGGCCGATTCCCTGCAAAATGGACCGAACTGACGCAGGAGCCCCAGCCCAAATGACAGAGAATGAAATCGCCAAAGAAGTCGTCGACGCGGCAATCAAGGTCCACATTGCTCTCGGACCGGGACTCCTCGAATCCGTCTTCGGCGAGGAATACGTGAAAGACGGCATCAAGCGGATCGTCAATCGCTTGGAATAGGTTCCGTAGAAGGGCAAT
>JARLGV010000140.1 GCA_031292555.1 Fimbriimonas sp. | reverse complement strand
CTTCGACACACCGTGAAGCGCGGCAGTCAACGTGGCGGTCGTGTTCACTCCGACCGCTACTGTCTTGGTCGTAAACGTCGCAGACGTCTTGCCGGCGGGAATGGTCACTGAGGCGGGTGGAACAGCCGCGCTCTTGTCGCTGGACACCGGCACGGCGAGGCCTCCCGTCGGCGCTGCCGAGGAAATCGTAACCGTGCCGATGGAGCTGATCCCACCGGTTACGCTTGTTGGCTTCAGGGAGAGCGAGGTGAGGCTCGGCGGGCTGATATTGAGGGTTCCCGTTCGAGTTACCCCTCCGCCAACCCCCGATATCGTGGCGGCCGTCTGACTTGCGACGGCCAACGTCTTGACGGTAAAAGTTGCGGACGTCTTGCCGGCGGCGATGGTCGCAGTCGCTGGGACGGATGCTTTGGTAGTGTTGCTTGACAGCTTGACTGCTATCCCGCCGGTCGGTGCAGGCGAATCAAGCGTAGCCGTGCCGGTGGACGACGTGCCCCCAGTGACCGACGTTGGATTCAACGCGATCGAAAGCAACGCGGGTGTCGTGACCGTGAGGGTAGCTGACTGGCTGTTGCTGCCGAGCTTTGCCGAAATGATCGATGTCGATGTCGTATGCACGACGCTGGTGGAGACCGTGAACGTCGCGCTGGACTTGCCGGCCTGAATAGTGACGGTCGCCGGGACGGAAGCGACTGAGGTCGCACTACTCGATAGCGTGACCGGTACGCCGCCCGATCCGGCAGCGCCGCCGATGGTTACGGTGCCGACGGAGGTCTTTCCGCCTGGGACGCTTGTCGGATTCAGTGCGACCGAGACGAGCGACAATGGTCCGATCGAAAGGGTCGCGGTTTGCGACGTCGATCCAAGCGTTGCCGTAATGGTCGCCGTAACGGAGGAATTTACTGCCGAGGTGGTCACCGTGAACGTTGCGGACGTTGCTCCGGCAGCAACGGACACGCCAGTGGGGATTGTAGCGCTCGACGAGTTGGAGGAAAGTCCGATCGAAAGGCCGCCGGACGGAGCTGGGCCGCTGATTTTGACCGTTCCGGTCGAGGTCAAACCTCCGGTAACCGAATTCGGCGTCAATGTCAGATCGGACAAAGCCGGCGGAGTAATCGTGAGGGTTGCCGTCATTTGGACGGAGCCCTGGGTTGCCTTGATCGTGACTGCCGTCGAACTCGACACCCCGGTTGTCGCAATCGTAAAGGTCGCGGATGTCGCCCCCGCTGCCACTGTGACGCTGCCAGGAACAGTCGCCGAGGTCGAACTGGACGATAGGGTGATAGAAGAGCCGCCGGTCGGCGCTGCCGAACTCAAGGTTACGGTTCCGGTCGAAGATGTTCCGCCTACGACCGATGCGGGCGAAACCGAAACCGCTTGAAGCCCGGCTCCGCTTAATAGGGGGTTCTTCGATGCGACAACCAACCCGTTATAGGTGGAATAGCCAAGTTGGGTTCCACCTGGATTCAGGGCAAAGCCCGCCACGATTCCCGTGCTGTACCAGGCACTTACCGAATTGGACGCCATGCTGACGACGAGGATGTTGTAGACCGTGCACACAAAGAGGTTCTTGCCGTCTGGCGCAAAGGTCAGGCCGGTCACCGCGTAGTTGTTGCCAGCATCGATCGTGTTAGTGAGTGCCCAGGTCGAGGTGGACCAAGTTTCCACAACCGGCACATCGACGTTACTGGCGTTCAGCGAAAATCCACCAACGGCGAGGGTCTTGCCATCGGGCGAGAATGCGACGGCGAGGACCGACTGGTTAGCCGCGGACGGAAGGGTCGTGGCAAGCGTGGTACTGCTGACATTCCAAATCTCGACCGCGCCATTCGATGAGTTCTGCCCTCCTACAGCCAGAGTCTTTCCGTCAGATGAAAACGCGAGTGAGTGGACGCCTGCCACAAGCTGAGTGCCGAGTGTTGCAATGAGGCTGCCCGAGGACACCGACCACAATTCAAGGGCGCCGGCGCCCGTCGAGTCTAGTCCGCCAACCGCGAGTGTCTTTCCATCGGGCGTAAACGCCAGGGACGCGTTTGTCACGGGAATCGAACCTGTGCGATTGATTGTCGTATTGAGGGAATTTAGAAGCGTTCCGCCCGAAACGGTCCAGAGTTCCAGGACTCCTCCCGCACCAGATCCTTCGCCAAGCACAGCCAATTTGGACCCATCCGGGGAAAACGCGGTTGCGAATACCTCGACGGCAGCAGTTCCAAGAGCTCGAACCGAGTCGCCGGTGGAACTGCTAACTAACTGGAGCAAGCCGCTGGTTCCACTGACCGACGTCGACTGCCCGCCAACGGCGAAAAGCGTTGAATCGGGAGAGATGGCTAAGCCCTGCAAAATCAGACTCTCAAGCGTGGATACCGATTTCACGAGCGAGTTGGTTGATAGATTCCACTGCTCGATGAGACCTCCGTTTCCGTTGGTCTGTGAGTTGCTCACGTATCCAACGTCGACGAGAGTCCCGCTATTTGGAGATGTGGCGATACCGAAAACCTCTCCAGTTGATGTGCTTGGTTGGACCGACGTACCCGAGGAAAGCGTCCACGCTTCGATCATTCCCGCGTTGTTCGACCCGTAACCGGCGTCGACCAACTTCTTCCCGTCGGCGGTGTAGGCAATCGAGTCGATTCCAAGCGCTTGAGTACTCAGATTCGTGACGTGGCCGGTCGCGAGCGTCCACTGTTCGAGGTTTGCGCCGCCGCTCTGGTTGAAGCCTCCGTCGGCAAGGGTCTTGCCGTCGGGAGAGAATGCAACCGAGTTGACGCTGTCGTTGTTCGCCGTAGTATATGCGGTCGACTTACCGGTGGAAAGAGCCCACCGCTCGAGTGTGCCGACGTTGTCGATCGTGTCGGCTCCGCCGTCGGCAAGCGATGCGCTGTCCGGAGAGAAGGCAACGGCGTAGACGTAGGTGGCAACTGTCGCCAATTCGGTTGATTTCCCATTGGTCAGGTTCCAGACCTCCACAACACCGGTAGAACTCGAGGCGTTTGATGCATAGTAGCTCCCGCCGACCGCCAAAGACTTACCGTCGGGTGAGAACGCAACGGCATTGACGTTTGTCGCAGACGTCGCGAGTTTGGATGCCAAGACGCCGGTCGAAACCGTCCAGAGCTCGACGGCGCCCGCCATGATTCCGTCGTCTCCGCCGGCCGCAAGAGTGTGCCCGTCCGGAGAGAATGAGACTGAATAGACTCCACCACTGCACGTCGACGGCAGACTCGTTGTCGTTCCACTGGACATGTTCACGAGCTGAATTCCAGCGACGCTGCCAATCGCGAGCATCGATCCGTCCGGCGAGAATGCGACTGCATTAGGATTGGTGATCTGGCTATCGACCCACTGGACGGGAAGAAAGCTCTGGGCTTTTGCCCGGCTGGGCATGCTGGCTAGCCAGAGCAATAAAACGATGGACGCAAGGGCCCTCAGCCGGACAAAGGATGATAGGTTCGAATTGGGCATGGAGGGCTCGCCTGGAAGGGGCATTCTAGGGACCAATATACACCGTGTCTACGCGAAGCCATCGCAAAAACAACATGCGATGAATCGACCATCATAAATGCTCAGGTAGCGGGCAGGTTTCGAACCCCGAACAGAGAATCGCACGGTCAGGGTCGCCGAAAGACAGAGTCCACGAGGGCCCGGTGTCAAGTAGGGTGGTCGATTCGAAACAGCAATTTGAAAAAGAGTATTGGCCCATTCCATTAATCTGCTGTAGGATATAGCCCATTAGCCGATCTAACCGATTAGATGGCTCTGGGCCGATGGTGACACTGAAGGACATTGCTAAGGCTAGTGGGGTTTCGACGGCAACCGTTTCGTACGTTTTGAACGACGGTCCGCGGCCAGTATTGCCTGCGACTCGCGAGAAGGTCCAGAGGGTGATCGACGAATTCGGCTACAAGCCGAGCGCAGCTGCTCGCAGCCTGCGAAGGGCGCGCACCGCCACTTTTGGTGTTGTCTTTCCCCACGAGGGCATTGACCCGTTCGAAAATGAGTACTTCGCCGAGGTGCTCAGCGGCGTATTGAGAATCGCTTCAGAGCACAAACAGGTTCTGATGCTCTTCACCGGAATGAGTTGGACCGAGGTTGAGCAGAACGTACCGACGTTTTGCGACGGACGTTGCGACGGCTTCCTCTTTCTAGCGCCTCCCGCTAACTCCACCTTTCTTCTCGATCTAGCGAAACAGAACAAGAATCTCGTGCTATTAGGCACCCGAGCATGGGGGATTCCGGTGTCGACGGTCGACTGCGACAACGTGCTCGGTGGCCGATTGGCAACCCGCAGGCTTATTGAACTCGGTCATCGGAAGATCGGAATGATCACCGCCGACAACAGGAGCACGAGCAGCCCCGAGCGTCTTGCCGGCTTTCGATCCGAAATGGCCGATGCCGGCATTGAAGTCGACGAGTCGCTGATTGTAGAAGGTTTCTACAATCAGGACGGGAGCGCGGCTTCGGCGCGCACCCTGCTCGACCGTCGGCGGGAGACGGGACTATCGGCAGTGTTCTGTGCCCACGACTCTGTTGCGGAGGCGTTGCTTCGAGTTGCGAAGCGACAGGGAGTCCGCGTGCCGGAGGACCTCTCGGTCATTGGTTTCGACGACCTTGGGCGCAGCGCTCGCATGGATCCGCCCTTAACTACCGTTCACCATCCGCTCCGGCTGATCGGAGCGACGGCGGCAACCCGGCTGCTTGAACTCGTCGAGAACTCAAGCCTTGAAGTAGAAGAGCAGCTTTTTGATGTTTATCTCGTCGAACGACACTCGACCGCGCCGTTGGGCTCGATCTAGCTCGTTCGAAAACTCGTCACTCCGGCTCAGCAATGAGCCTCTAACCTGAAGACGTTCGTAAATCGTGGTCCGCAGGGAAGCGGCACGGGAAGCGGTCGGTCCGATTCGTCGTCCGCCCCGAATAGGGGCCATTTTGCTTGTACTTTTATTTTTGTTGAATCGAGCGAATCGGTCTCATGCCGAGTAAAGCTCATTCGACTATTTTCGCCACCTGTCCCAATAACGGGCCTCTTATTCAACGGAGAATCCTATGCGTCCTAAGAAAGCATTTACTCTCATCGAATTGCTCGTAGTAATCGCGATCATCGCGATCCTCGCCGCAATCCTCTTCCCCGTATTCGCCCAAGCCAAACAGGCTGCCAAGGCGACCGCCGACCTCTCGAACCTCAAGCAGATCGGCACTGCCATGCAGTTGTACACGAACGATAACGACGACATGTACTGCTACGCGATTCCCGACAATTGGTCCGGCGCACCATCTTGGGGCAGCCCATCGTTGGGTTGGACCCTCACGCTTCAGCCTTACAGCAAGTCGCTGGCGCTTTTCCGAAGTCCCTTGGACTCCAACTCGGTCGTTGAATACCCATCTTGGGAAGGCGTCGCCGTTTCGTACGGTCTGAACTCGTTCACGGCGCCAAACGCGGCGGCCGCAGCCAACTTCATTAACGTCGCCCCAGATTCCTGGCAGGGACGGTGTGAAAAGCCGGCGTTTACAAATGCCCAGGACTGTACGCTGCGTGGTATATCGGCGCCGTTTGCCCAGATATACGGGCAAAATGGTGGAGGCGAACTCAACGTCGCCGCCCTATCTACGACCCAGGTGACTCACCCTGGCGATACGATCGCGATCGCCACGAAGTTCAACGGAGATGCCTTGAAATGGGGTGGGACGAACGCCACCCAGTTCCAGTGCGGCGGCTTCTTTGAAGGCGTTCCGACAACGGATGGAAGTAACAGCAACATCAACGATTGTGGCGGAAATGAGATTCCCAACGGATTGATCTCGCCAAGTGTGCCGGCGCCGCAAGGCCCCACCGGAGCGGTCGGCCAGGTGAAACCGGGAGGATCCAACTTCTCGTTCACCGACGGGCACGCCAAGTTCCTCAACATTGCTTCGACCGATCCGAATCCGGATCATCAGCCGGGGCTCAACAAGTGGGACGCACTGCGTCCGTAACGACGGTCTCTTCGACCGCTCCTGCACCCGGTGTTCGGGCAGGAGCGGTCGGTCGCCGAGTGGAACGAATCATGAAACAACTATCGCTAAGCGCCCTCGCGGCGTTGATTGCCCTTTCCGTTGTTGCCGGAATCGGTTGCGGCAAGGACCCGAACGATATCCTCGAACAGCAGAAGGCAGCCAAGAAGATGCCGCCGCCTACCAAGGAGCAACTGCAGAAGGGGTTCCAAGAGCTTGCCTCGAATCAGGACAAGGCCAAGCAGGATGAGATCGCGTGGGCCAAGGCTCACCCTGACAAAGTCGACGAGGTAAATAAAGCCCGTGCGTTGGCGGGCAAACCACCCCTTGGGCAGTAGCGGCATTCTGAATCGATCAGCTATCCGTTAGCGCCATCTCGCGGAATTCGCCAAGCCAGGGCTCGTAATGCCTCCATCTGCCGATCGAAGTTCGGTAGACCGGTTGCCGTACTTGCCATAGGCTTGGCGTGATTACTTGCTTTTGGTTTTTCTCCGGCGAAAGACAGACGTCGTTCCAATCGAGCCCGCAGAATTCGAGCATTTGTCGAGTCACGCGTTCTCGGTCGTCCACAAGCGCTTCGTACTGAACGGTCATAAACCGGTCGGACGGGATCACCTCGCTCCAGTGCCGCATAAGCCGTTCATGCTCCCGGAACGCATGAACGATGTTCCCCTTATGGTGTACGAAACGAGTGGACGTCCGAATATGTGTCGTCCAAATGGAGATCGCGGTATCGATTGGGTGGCGTTGCATGTGGATGATCCGCGCGTTAGGAAAGGCGATGTGCAAGGCTCCCGCCAATATCAGGTTTCCCGGCTGCTTGTCGACGACTCGGGTCGCACCGTCTTTCGCAAAACCGTTGAGGAGTCTTGCATACACCTTGGCCGCCTTGCGAAGCTCATCCTCCTGAAGCTTACGAGCCGAATAGTCCATAAGCCGTAGGTCGGCGTTGATCCAGAAATCGAGTTCTCCCGCTCCCGAGACGTCGGGATGGGCCGACAGTATCTGCTCCGCAAGGGTTGTCCCGGAACGGATGACTCCAAGCACAAAAATCGGGGATGGGTCGGGATCGCCCGATCTCGCGAGTTCGTCCACGGTCTCTCGATCGTATACATCGGCACGCAAACTCATGTTGGCGGTGTATCCCATCCGGTCAAATCCGCCCGACGACTCGATCGGCAAGTACTGAAGGCGGTTTCCTTCGTCAAAGTGCTCGATCGCACGCTCGTAGTCCTTTAGGTTGTCGTAAGCCTTTCCCAAAGCATAGCGAAGCGCAATCCGCTCTTCGTTCGTGTTCGAAGGTTCGCCTAGGACATGCTCAAGCTGCGCCACGATGGGCCGATCATCTGCCGTGAATCTCTTGGCAGTAGCGATTTGTACGAGTGCAGGGACGAATTTTGGCGCCTTTTGGACCAGCGACTCCAACTCTTTCGAGCCTACGTCAATCATGCCGTGGCGTAGTTTGGTGATTGCCCTCTGCAGAGGAATTCCTAGGTCGCGCGGCGCCCAAAGTGCTGCCGCCGCCCATTCCGACTCAGCGTCGTCATAACGTCCTAACGCCATCAGGCTCCGAGCCGCCAGCGATCTCCCGCCGTCGACGTTTGGATTGCCTTTCAATGCGCGCTTGGCGGTCTCAAATGCCTTGGATGCCGCCCCAAATGTGAGCTGAAGCGAACCGAGGATCATTAATACGTTTGGGTCTGGATTGGGCGAAAGCGCAATGCCACGTTCGAGTGATTCCATGGACTCGAAGTCCCGGTAGAGACGCGATAGCGCCGATGCGTTGTGAATCCACCACGCCGGATTCTCCGGCTGCTCGCGACAGGCCCTTTCGAACTGCAACTGCGCGTGGCCGATGTCGCTTAGTGCCTCATAGGCATGGCCGATCAGGCCACATAATCCAGGCGCAGCATCTTGTCCCCTAAGTCCAAAATCGATCGCATCCTGCCACCGACCCGCCTCCAATCGTAGGCGTAAGCCCCAAACGTAGGCCGGGCCTGCCCCATGTGAGATCTCCAAGAGTCGATCGGCAAATTCGACCGCGCGATCGAAGTCCTTACTCTGAAACGCGGCCATGCTTTGTGCGAACAGGGCATCTGGATGGTCGGCAGCACTGCCGGAGGGGTCGGTATTCATACTAGTTTCTCGCCAAAGCCGTAGGTTGTAGGGCGAAACGCCTTGCTCAAGAGGTTACGCAGTACAAGACGCCGGAGTGTGCCGGGCCTTCGACATGGGCTACCATTTTAGCTCCAATCCTGCGATAATGTTCGAGCACCCTACTTCCCGTACCACACGATCCTGTGATGAAGAACGAATACGACGTAGCCATCGTAGGTGGCGGTCCTGCCGGATCGACTGTTGCCTCCTTACTCTTGAAGTACAACCCGAGATTGAGGGTAGTGGTCTTGGAGCGAGAGAGCTTTCCACGCGACCATGTCGGGGAGAGTCAACTTCCGTCAATATCTCATATCCTCGCCGAGATGGGCGTCTGGGACAAGGTCGAAGCGGCCGGGTTTCCCATCAAGATTGGGGCGACCTACCGGTGGGGACGCACCGACGACCTCTGGGACTTCGAATTCGTAGCGGGGGGTGTGTTCCATCCCGTGGAGCGGCCGTCTCGTTTTGTCGGTCAGCGAACGCAGACCGCGTTTCAGGTCGATCGGGCCGTTTACGACAAGATTTTGCTTGATCATGCGCGGGAACTTGGATGCGAGGTCCGAGAGGAAACCACCGTCCGGGTCGTTGAGCGAAATGGCGATCGCGTCAATGGTCTCGTCTTGGATGACGGTTCGAGAGTGCAAGCCCGGTACTACGTCGACGCCAGTGGTCATCCGGGCATTATTCGCCGAACCATGGAGATTCCAGTTGAGATCCCAACGTCGCTGCAGAACATGGCCGTGTGGGATTACTGGAGAAACGCGGAATGGGCGGTGTCGATCGGGGTCGGCGGCACGCGCGTGCAGGTGCTATCGCTCTCGTATGGGTGGATCTGGTTCATTCCGCTTGGTCCCGATCGGACCTCGATCGGCTTGGTCGTGCCGGTGAGCTACTATAAGGAGTCCGGCAAGCGTCCCGAGGAACTCTATCGCGAGGCTTTGGCTTCGGATCCGATTGTCTCGCGCTTGATCCGAAACGCCGAGTGCGAGGGCCGGTTCACGACCACCAAGGATTGGAGCTTTATTGCGGAGCGTCTGGCGGGACAGAACTGGTTCTTGGCGGGAGAAAGCGCGGGGTTCGCCGATCCGATTCTAGCCGCCGGAATGGCGCTCACTCATGCGGGCGCTCGATTAGTGGCGTATACGATTCTCGAACTGGATCGCAAGGAGATGGATGCCGCATGGCTTCGGGAGAACTATTCGGCGAACCATCGCTCCCAGATCCGGCAGCATGTACGGTTTGCCGATTTCTGGTACACCGCCAACGGCGTCTTCTCGGACCTGAAGGACTATGCGCAAGAGATTGCCGGCGATGCCGGCCTGAGCCTCTCTCCGGAAGAGGCTTGGCGATGGATCGGTCAAGGCGGGTTCATCGAGCACACGAGCGGTACGAACCTGGGCGGATGCGGATTGTTGATCGCCAAGGAGATCGTGGGCTCGTTCACCGGCGGGGAAGTGCCGTACGATGTCGTGGGCAAGACGCATTTCGTCACGGATCTGGACGGGGCGGAGAAGGACTGGATGGCCGAGACTTCCGCCGGACGTATCACCCGTCGTCGTATGTACCGGCGGAACGGCAAGGTCCTTCCGATGGTCGGGTTGCCGGCCTTTCTCACTCAACTCATGAAGATAGAGCGTTCCTACGATGAGCTTTGCCGAATCCCGGTTCCGGATATGACGATGAACGGCGAATCGGTCGGCGACCCGGGCAAGACGCAGTTCGAGATGCTCAAGACGTTGGAGGCGCTGGTCTCCGACGGGTGGATCAAGGGCCGAGTCGAGCCGGGAGCCGTGCCGTTCCCGCCCGTGAACTTCAGTTTCGAAGCATTGGTGCATGCGAACCGCGATGTGGCCAGGTTGGAACAGGTCGAGGGCTAGACGGCAGTCTCAGTGGTCGATTTCTGTGTGTCGCTGCTGAATCCCAACAGGGGACGCTTCTTGTTGACCTTGGCCGTAATCCAGCCGTCTACGATCATCGATTCAATTACTTCGTAAGCGGCAAACATCCCCTCGTCGATTCCCGGATACTTGCTGTCGATCAACGCTTGGCGTATCAAGGCGAATGCACGCATGGCATCCGGTTCCCGGGAAATCGCAGCATGCACGATCCGATACATTCCACTCAACGGAAGCACATTCTGTCCGCGTCGATAGCATTTGGTCGGCTCGATCCGGCCGTCCCGCATGAACGAGATCTCCGTCAACTGAGCACCGATGAGGTTCAAACGGTATTCGTTTTTCTTGGTGATCGTCCAATCGATACTGCCATCGGTCAGCGCTTCGGTAAAGACTTTGATCGAGCTGAACCGATAAGTGCCTTTCATCGCGAACGACTGATCCTCTCCCGCAAAACCGCCGGTGCTTAGCCAGCGGAATGCCTCTTGAGCGGACAGTTCGAGACCGGCATGCTTGGCAATTTCTGAGCAGTTCTCCTTGAGATCGGTGAAGCAGCCGTTCGACGAGTACCAAAAGTCGGCGAAGCGAATGTGATGCAGAATCTGGTCCCGGTGGATCTGTTCGTATTCGCTTCTCACCCAAGCTGCGTCCAAATCGCCGCGATCGATCTCCAAGATTGAGTAGGCAACCCGTCGACCGCTAGTGTGGGCGAGAGTCATACCTGCCGACAGAATCGGGTCCGCGAATCCACAGGCGTCGCCCGCTAGAAACCAATTCTCGCCGACAATCCGGTCGGAGATGTAGCTCCAATCATTCGTCGTTTGGATGAGCTTTTCGCGGGATGCCTTGGTGATCAGTTTGGATACGCGTGGATCGGCGGCGATTGCCTCCAGGTAGATCTCCTCTGGCTTGAGGTTCCGCTCTTTGTAATAGGATGCAGGAAGGACCAAGCCAATAGAGGTACGGGTGGGCGAAATCGGGATGAACCATAACCAACCCCAGCTCAGACTCAGCACCTGAATGCGTGTACCACCAGTTCCCACCGACTCCGCCCACTCGGCATTCTGCCAATAATCCCAGATGGCGATGTTCCGGAGGTTCGTCGGCGAGTGGACGCCGATTTCGAGCTTCTTGCGGAGCATGGCCGAAACTCCTGAGCCGTCGACATAGTGGCGTGCTTGCACGCGAGTGACTCCATGGAGAGCAGATGCTGGTTGCGACGACTTGCCTTCACAAGAGATGTTCAGGCCAAGGACTTGGTCACCCTCCACGTCGATCTGGTCGACGCGCACCTGTTCATAGACTTCGCATCCCATTTCCCGGGCGTGATCGAGCAGAATCTTGTCGTATACGGACCGGTCGACCTGAAATGCGGTTGACTCGCGTTGGTGACTGAATTTGGCCGGTCTAGGTTCGTCGACGAACGGCCGCAGCAGAAAATCGAATTTCCAATATCCTTTGGTGCTGCCCCAACGATAGGTCGCGCCGACCTTAATCGGGAAGTTCGCCGCTTCGACCTTATCCCAGACGCCCAACTCGTTAAGAATCGAGGAGATCGCCGGCAATTGGCTTTCGCCCACGTGTTCGCGTGGGAACGACTCACGTTCCAAGATGACAACCTTGGTTTCGGGAGAGTACTTCTTGATCAGCGAACCAGCGGTGGCGCCGGCCGGCCCTCCACCTATGATCGCAACATCGCAATCGTAGCTTTTCGACACGGAGCGCAGGTTACCAGAATGAATCGACGCGTCTAGGTTAGGGCCGGACGACGAACTTGACTAGATTCTCACGAGCATCTTTGTTCCGGCATCACCCGCCACCGTGACGTTTCGCGTCACTTTCCGACCGTCCTTCAGGCTGATCGAGACGCGTTGAATGCCGCGAAAGACGCGGCTGTGAAATAAACCCTTCGCGTCCGTTGATCCAGTGGCCTTCGTCCACCAGCGGTTGTGTACCAGGTCCATCAGCCGGTCATAGGCAGGCTTCGGCGACATGTCCTTTCGAATCAGTCCCGCCGGGGCCCCTTGCCACGCGTTGAGGTCGCTGAGATCCCACCACGTAATCGCGTGGACAGCCGGATGGCTGAAGAGCGTGGTGTAGAACTGCTCGACGTAATCTGCCTGAACCCGTTCCATTTCGGGGGTTGTTAGCCAATCCGCAGGTGGGTGATCCTGGTCGACGTCGTTCCGTTTTGGCCCGCTCAACACCGTTGTTTCCGTGAAGTGAATGGGCCGTTTGAATTGGGTGAATCGCTCGATAGTCGTCCACACGTCATCCATGGGCCAGTTGCCTCCATGCATGTGAGACTGTATTCCGATCGCATCGGGTAGTGAGCCCATCTTCTGAAGCGCGGATAGCAGGTCCACCGTGGCGGACGTTGTGCGGTAGTCGTTGTATAGGAACGTGTGCGACGTTTTCGGATCGGCTTTACGTGCCCAGTCGAGAGCGGTAGCCAGCGCGTTAGGAGCACCGATCTTCTTCACCCAGAATCCGACTCCCGTGTCGGTAGACGGAGCGTCGTGAATCTCATTGAAGACATCGAAGTACTGGATCCTCGTCCCGCTCCTCTGAACGATATCCTCTACCCGGCGCTTAAGTGTTGGCAGAACCGAATCGTCCTTGGGAGCCCAACTGGGATATACCTGGTGCCAAACCAGAGGGTGTCCCTTGCAGGCAATACCATGTTCCTGGCACCAAGCCGCCATTCCGAGCAGCCGGTCGAACTCCGGTTTCCCTGGCTGCGGCTCGAAGGCGCCCCAGTAGAAGGGAAGCGTCGCATAGTTGAACAGGTCGGCAAAGCGCTTCCGGTACTGCATCTGAATGGGGTTTGCGGCGTCGTGCAGGTCGAGCCCGAAAATGTCGCAGCCGAACAGGAACTCGTGCCGCACCTGGTCGACCGACACCTTGGCCGACGAGACTGGATGGCCCTGCGAGTCGATCACCTGTATCTGTAGGTCGCTCATCCGGTATTTGCGAATTCGGGAAGCTACCGCGTCGGGAGCCAATGCCTTGCGTGCTTTTTCGACCTCCGGGTCGATCCCCATGTTCATAATCGAGATCTCTGCCAATTCGACGATTCCCGCCTGCCTGCCCAATTGAAAGTGGATGCTCGTGGCTTTGGCGGGAAAGGCGCGGCGACTCGTCCCAAGGATCTCATATCGCTTCCATTCGCGTCCGAATGTCGGCGTGTCGTCGGCGATCGCCTGAAATGGCGGCTGGGAGTCTTCGAGCGAGACCCTCGCCGGATGCCCCTCCGTCGAGAGCGACCTGGCCCAGAAGCGTACGCGGAGTTTGTCACCCACCTCTACCGCCGTCGGAATCGGGGAGGTCAGTTGAATCATGTAGAACGGCGTGACGGCCCGCCTTACGTCCACCCGGAATCCATAGACCAGATACCCGGGCCTCGGCTGAGCCGTGATTCTTGAGACGCTTGCCGCCGTATCGTCAGGGCGACTCAACCAGTAACCGCTGTCTTGAGCGCGAGCCGGTGCCGCGATGCCCGAAAACACCAGCAAGAGGAGGCTAAGAATCGCCCAGCTTCGTTGCCACATGGCCCGTGTTACCCCACTGTCAAGAGGCACGATCCATTCGGCGAGCATTTCGTCTGAATATCGGTTCAGCTTTGCACGAGGTCGCCTCTCGGTTGGGCAATCGACGGCAGATTCGGGTTGTACGGTGATATTCGACACTTCCTCTTTCTGCCTGGCGAGGATTCCGCGAATGACAAAGACGAACAATGAGGCGGCGATATGACAGTACGAGAACGATTCAGAGCGGTTTTTGCAGGAGGGATGCCAGATGATCGGCTGCCCGTGATGGAGTGGGCGACGTGGTGGCACCTGACTATTGAGCGATGGCGAGGCGAAGGTCTGTCGGACACGCTTGACTGGTCTGGGATCAAGGAGCATTTCGGGCTAGACATGGACTACCAATTATGGTTTCCCCAACCCGAATTCGGAACGCCGATGAAGTCGCCTGATTGGTGGATCGAAGACACCGCTGACTATGAAGCCATCCGGGATCGCCTCTATCCTTGGCCTCCCCAGTACGACCGGAATACATGGCGTCGGATCAGGGAGAAGCAAGATCGCGGGGATTGCGTGATGTGGGTCACCCTGAACGGGTTCTTCTGGTGGCCACGCGTCCTGCTCGGGATCGAACCGCATCTCTACGCGTTCTACGATCAGCCCGAGTTGATGCACAGGATCAACCAGGATCAAGCCGACTACTCACTAAGATGCCTCGAATTCATGGGCATGGACTTCATGCCCGACTTCATGACGTTCGCCGAGGATATGTCGTACAACCACGGCCCGATGATCTCGAAGGAGCTGTTCGACGAATTCATGGCGCCGTATTATAAGCAAGTGGTGCCGTGGCTGCGCGAGCACGGCGTCGTCGTCCTGATCGATAGCGATGGCGACATTGAGCCGCTGATCCCATGGTTCAAGTCGGTCGGAGTGCAAGGAATTCTCCCGCTTGAGCGAATGGCTGGAGTCGACGTCAACCGTATTCGAGCCAATCATCCGGAGTGGGTCATGATTGGAGGCTTCGACAAGACCGTGATGCACCTTGGCGAGTCCGCCATGCGTCAAGAGTTCGAGCGCCTGATGCCCGTCATGCGTTCCTCCCGGTTTATTCCGAGTGTCGACCACCAGACCCCGCCTGGAGTTTCGTTCGACGACTATGGCCTGTATCTGAGCCTGCTAAACGAATACATGCGAATCGCCGTCTCCTCAAGGACATTGTAGTAAGGTCGGACCTAACTTGGCGTGATTTCGCGCAAAGATGGGCATGCGTGCGAATGTGCGCAACTAAGAGTCCATACATATAAGATTACGACATATAGGTCTACTGCACGGGACTCTGTACGGATTCTGACGCCTTGTCGGACGGCTATCCCGGCATTTGAGGGGTCTGCCAGGTGTAAGATGAGAAACCCGGCGGGGTGCCGGGTGTCCAAACCATGGACGTCGCTTGAATGCGACAGGGGGGAAGTGGACAATGGAGCTTTGGGATCGAGGTTGGCGGTTTGGCGAAGCCGACGATGCATCGCTGGAACGGTTTGACGACTCGAACTGGAGCCCGGTCGATCTACCTCACGACTGGAGCCTGGATGACCTTCCGACCAACCTGAACTGCCCGCGTCGCTCCGGTCCCTTCGATCCCGATTCGAGCCCCGGGAAAGGGGCGACCGGGTTCGTATTGGGTGGAACCCGGTGGTATCGTAAGCAGTTCTTTTTGACGGATGTCGAACGGGCCGAGGTCAGGTTCGAAGGCGCCTATTGCGAAACCGACGTCTGGCTAAACGGCGTCCATCTTGGCTCTCACGTTCACGGATACACGCCGTTTTGTTTCGACCTTACGCCCCACCTTCATCCAAAGCGGGAGAATGTGCTGGCAGTTCGCGTGAGGAACGAGGGGTGGAATTCCCGCTGGTACACCGGGTCCGGCATATTTCGCCACGTTTGGCTCAAGATGACCGGCGAAGTATTCATTCCAATGGACGGCGTGTTCGTTAGCACATGCGACGTGACGGACGAACACGCTAAAATCGCTGTCTCTGTAGAGGTTGAGAACGGATCTCAGGAGGAAGCGATTGGCGATGTTTACTTGCGAGTACGCGATCCGTGGGGCCTAACCGTCCTTAACGTGAGTCGTCCCTTCCAACTGGATCCCGGAGGCGAGTCGGTGATCGCGTTCGACGACTCACTTGATCGACCTCAACTTTGGAGTCTCGAGAATCCAAACCTGTATACCGCTTCTATTCGTGTGCGATGCGGAGAACAGCAAATGGATGTTGAGTCGGTGACGTTCGGCGTCCGCGATATTCGGCTCTCATCCGTCATGGGTCTTCAGCTCAACGGCAAGAGCGTAAAAATCAAGGGCGGCTGCGTTCACCATGACAACGGTCTTTTGGGTGCCGCCGCCATCGATCGGGCGGAAGCTCGCCGGGTCGAACTGCTCAAAGCCGCCGGATACAACGGGATTCGAACGTCGCACAATGCGCCCTCTCCCGCGTTCCTCGACGCCTGCGACCGCCTCGGCATGCTCGTCATGGATGAGGCGTTCGATGAGTGGGCTCACCCCAAGACCGAGGACGGATACGCCAAGCGCTTTGAGCATACGAGCAGAGCGGTATTGACGCTGCACGTTCGTCGGGATCGAAACCACCCTAGCGTCGTCATGTGGTCGATTGGCAACGAGATTCCCGAGTGCTTCGACAAGCCTGAGATCGCGCTTCGACTTCGGAACATGGTGCTCCAATCCGATCCGACGCGTCCGATTTCGCAGGGCGTATGCCATTCGTTTTGGCCCGGCTTTGAGTTCACTGACTGGGAGTCCAGCAGCGATCCTGGCTTCCTTCACCTCGACATCGCAGGATACAACTACCAGCATGCGAATTACGAGCCAGACCACAGCCGGCATCCCGATCGTATCGTTCTAGGCACCGAGAGCTTCCCGAAGGACATCTTCGAGATTTGGGATCTTGTCGAGACGCACCCCTGGGTGATCGGCGACTACACGTGGACGGCTCTCGACTACTACGGTGAATCTGGAATCGGATATGTGAAATACGATGGATCCGAGCCGGTCAACGAGGCGTATCCTCGGCACTTGGCCGAGTGTGGCGATCTGGACATCGTAGGCGAACGTAAGCCCCCGTCCTACTACCGGCAGGCGCTTTGGGAGCCTGGCGTTCTTTATGCGGCGGTCGGCCAGGAACCTGATGCGTTGACGGTGCTGGACCGACTCCAAACCACCGATTGGCGTCCCAAGTGGGGATGGCCAAATGTGCTGCCGCATTGGACGTACCCGGACGAAGAAGGGACGATCAAGGATGTTGTCGTCTATTCCTCGTTCGATTCGGTCAAGCTCACCCTAAACGGTCGTGTTCTGGGCGAGAAGCTTTGCGGCAAGGAACAGCGGAGGCAGGCCGTGTTCCAGGTTCCCTATGAGCCTGGTGAGTTGATCGTAACAGGCGAGTCGGGCGAGGCGACCGGTCGGTTTGAGTTGCGGACAGCCGGCGCGCCATCCGCCATTCGGGTCGTGACGGACCGGCCGATGCTCACTGAGGGCGAGCACGATTTGAGCTACGTCAAGATCGAGATCGTCGACAAGCAAGGAATCGTGGTTCCACACGCCGACAACAAGGTCGAAGTAACCGTCGACGGACCCGGCAGGCTTGCGGCGTTAGGTACCGCCGATCCTACCGATGTCGCCAGCGTTCGATCTCACATTCATCGGGCATGGCGTGGCGGCCTTACGGCGATCGTGCAACCAACTGGTGAGAACGGAGTCATTCGAGTCGAGGTAGCGTCGGAGGGTCTGGCGCCCACTACGATCGAACTGCGCGTAGCTCGACGCTAGGAGACCGGCAGCTTGGGTACGAACTGGTAGCTCGGGTCTGCCTTCTGTTGCTTGAGTATCCAACCGATTTGTCGCCATGTGGCGACGAGGCCGTGCGTGCATTCGGGCATTTCCGCTCGAATGAGCCGGTGCAGCCGTCCGAGGTTGTAGCAAGGAACTCCCGCGAAGATGTGGTGCTCGGTGTGGTAGTTCATGTGCCAGTACAGGAACTGCAGCACGGGGTTCAGGGTGATCGTTCGGCAGCACAACCGGAAATCCGGATACTCGTCGGTCAGCCCGACATGCTGGGTGGCATTGCAGAGAAACTGAATACCAAGCCCGAAGGACCGTCCAAGACTGACTGCGACGGCGATTGGCCAGTAGCCGGCTCCGATGCAGACCGCCCCGATCGACAAGTGCCCGATCAGCACGATCCCCGCCCACTCGTGCATCGATCGCCTCATCTCCGGCTTCTTCTGAGTGAACAGGTATGTCATCCATTCCCCGTCCAAGTACCCGAACGCGACTTTCAGAGTGCTCGGGATCAACCAGAAAAGCCCCTTCACGTCGACGATGCCAAAGGTCAATAGCGACTTGAGCGTCACCTGTTGGGGAAGCACGACTTCCAGATCGTCCGGTGGATGAAGCGTGAAGCGGTGATGCTCCGAATGGCTCGCCCAAAACGCGATGTGGTTGTACCATCCGAGAAACGAGAAGATGACAAGGAAGAACCGATTGAGCCAGCGAGTCTTGAACACAGAGTCATGAACCAACTCGTGGAATCCGTTTACCAAGAACGCGCAGCAGGCTCCGTGAAGAAACAGAGCGGGAATCGCGAGCCACGAATGCCGTAGGCAAGCGATGACAAACAACAATCCGGTCAGGACGAGCGTTAGTAGGTAGCCGAGGGTTTGCACCATCCCTTTAAGGTCACTTTTGCGGTTCAACTCCGCCAAAACGTCCTTGGGCAGCTTCGGTCGATACCACCGCACCGGGGCCCCTACGGGTCGGCTAGGTTTGGTCAGTCTGGGCGCAACGGTGCGCTTTTCCTGAGTCTTCGACATGGGCTATATCCTACCAAACATGACCGTCGAACGATCCTTGCGGCGGACATTAGTGTCAGCGTGGCTCCGACCAGAGATTTGTAGGAATTTCAACAAAAGACCTTGCAGTTGGATTTCCAACATGTTAGAATTCCAACAGGATGAAACTCACGGGAAATCTGAGCAAGCGAGAGCACCAGATCATGGACCTCGCCTACGAACGTGGTTCGATCGTGGCAACTGACCTCGAACAGGCGCTGCCGGGCAGTATCTCGAATTCGGCGATCCGTTCCTACCTCCGAACCCTCGAGGCGAAGGGGTTTCTCAACCATGAGGAGGAGGGAGTCCGATTCGTGTACCGCCCGACCAGGGAGCGCGATGCGGTGGCTCGCGTCGAGGCGAATCGCCTCGTCAAGACGTTCTTTGGCGGTTCGGTGAGCGGAGTGTTGGCCACGCTGCTGAATGACAAGGAAGTTGACCTAACCGATGCGGACCTGGACGATATGCGCCGAATGATCGAGGAAGCGAGGAAAGCATGAACCTGTTCATAGAGATCGCAGAAAAGAGCTTCGGGTTCGTACTGCTCGTGTCGGTTGTCGTTTGGATGGCGAGGGGGCAGTCGGCGGCCCTGAGGCATCGGCTCTGGGCACTTGGTTTCGTATGTCTTGCCGTGCTGCCCATGCTGGCGATCCGTGTCCCTGCGATTCGGATCGAGCGTCCGGCTGCGGTCCAGTCGATCCGCTCGTCCCAGTCCATTCCTGTGAAGGCAGCACCGCTGCAGCTGGCTTCTGCTACACTAGCCGCTCCAGCCAGCGCGCATGACGCCAGCGACGAGTCCACGTCGGACCTTCCATTCCTCGCCTTCATCGCGTGGGCGCTGGGCGCTTTCATCTTCCTTGGCCGTCTCGGCATCGAAATTACCGTAGCCTCCAGATTGGCCAGGGGTGGTATCGATCGAAGGGCACTCCTTCCACCTGGCTGTCCAGCCAACACCAGGATTGTCAGCACAACGTCGGTTGACGTTCCGGTAACCATGGGCTATCTCCATCCGATCGTTCTGCTTCCGAGTTCGTGTGAGGACTGGTCGGATGCCAAGAGTAATGCGATTCTGCTCCATGAGTGCGCTCACGTGCGACGAGGCGACTGGGCGTGGATGATTTTTGCCCGCGTCATTTCTGCTTTGTACTGGCCCAATCTGCTCGTCCATTGGGCGGCGTCCCGACTGAGAATCGAAAGCGAGCATGCCGCCGACGACGCAGTTCTGAACGAAGGACTCGATGCGCCTGGCTATGCCGCAACGCTGGTCGACGTTGCCGAAGGGCTTCGAGCGCGCCGCATGGCAGTGGCGATCGAGTTTGTGGAGCCGGGAACACTTAAGTGGCGGGTTGCCCAGATTCTGAGCCGAAAGGGGCGCCGGGAACCGTTGCGGCGGCGGACTTCAGCCGTCACGTTCCTCTTTTCGGCCCTTGTCATCGTGCCGTTTGCGGCGACTCGACTGGTGGCCGGACCGGCGGTCTCCACAGATGGAGTAGCGGACCTTGGGCATGGACAGCGTACGGAGATCGTTGCGATCACCGAGATGCAAGGCGAGCATGCGGTCTCCTGGGATATGAAGGGCGCGTTGCTGAGCCGCCCGCTCGGGCTCAGCGACAGAGATATTCAGTCTTTCGGCTCCGCCCGAGATGCCACGAGCAAGGCGATCGTCCGTTACGTAATCTTCCGAACTGACAACGACGACATTGAGTTTCCGTGGCCGATGGTTTCATCGGGTCAGGAGCAGGCATCGCTCCCCTACTACGGTTCCGACACTGTTTTTGGCTTTCAAGACGCGCTCGGGGGTTCGTACCATGTGATGCAGCTGGTTGCCGCTCCCGGCTCGCGAACCGCAGAGGTGAGTTTTCGAGTTCCCAGCGGTGACTGGAAGGTATTCGCCAGTCGTAGCTTCAAAAACGGTGTGTCGACCGCAGAGGTGAATCCATCGGTGAAGCTGCGGTTGGCGTCGGCGTCAGAGCAGAACACGCGATCAAAGATCAGCTTTGTGCTGCCCAAGAGCCAGGCGGAATGCGAATCGATGGTTCGGCTGCTACCTGGAAACGTCGAAGGGGTCCGATTCGAGTGCATGACTGGTTTGCAGACGGCGCCCTCGGCAACGACCGTCTCGTCGATTGCCAAGGTCGAATTGCTCAGCCGGCCGATGCGCAAAGTGACCATGCGCGACATTCCTTTGGCACCAAACCCAAAGGCGGTGTATGTTCCGAGGCATTTCCTGCCGGATACCCTCATTACCGCCGACCATGGGTTAGCCAAGCTGCCTGACGGCACTTCGATGCGTATTTGGAGCATTTCAAATGAAAATGGAGTGCCTGGAAAGGGATGGGATTGGGAAGGGCACAAAGTGGAACACAAGCCAATCTCCAATGAACTCCCCAACATAATGCAGGAGGACCTTGGCCCCAAACTGCCTGGGCCTGCAAGAAAGCCGATCCATCTCTGGATGTTGAGGCAGCCGGTCGGTGCGCCCGATCCACAGTTCTTGTACGACGGAGAGGGCTGGCCCGTCGCCCAAGCACTTCTGGGAGTGGCTTTGCCGGAAGGGATGTACCGATGCTTCAATCTGACGTTGGATCACAACATTCGCCACGCGGACCTGGTCGCAAGGGTCGGGGTTGGTACGTATGCAACGATCGCTCGACTCACTCCGGGCAAGGAGCCTACTGCGTCTTGGCGTTTTTCTCCAAAGCAGGGTTGGACCGGCTCGCTTCGGGTGGAGTATTCGGACAAGATCGCCAAACGGGTCGCGTGGCAGGAAAACGATTACCGTCCACTCGATGCCAACGGTCAGGTTGTGACGCGGCCCGACGGAGCGATGGCGATTTCCGAGGGCCAAGGTTGGGTCGAATTCGACCTCCCGAAAGCATCCGCCGATCGGGTGAAAACGGTCGAAGTCCGAGTCCGCCAATTCGTGTGGGTGAAGTACCCGAACGTGCCGTTGACGCCGAAGTAGATGCGCCGTGGCAGTTCATCGAATTCAGGCTCTAGAGCCTGAATTCGACGAACCCGCTAGCTCCGGGCTCGACTTCCATCCGAACGTCGCGGGACGGTTCGAACGACTTGCCGGTACTCCAAGCACGAGCCGTTCGGAATTGGAATTTGGGCGTCAAAGTGACTCGGACGACGGATCCCGGATCGGTCACGGTGGGCTGATCGGGCTTCTTGATCACTCCCTTGTTGTTGATCACCTCGACGACCCAGCCGCGATCCGTTCGATTGATCTCGTATTCGATCGGATCGCCCGACACCTCGATGGGCAAACTGCTTTTGGCAAGGTTCGCCAACCGATCGTTCGAGATCGCCGCGGTTCTTCCCGTTTCCGGATTCGTCCAGGGCTGGAGGATTTCTAGGCCGGAATACCTGGCAAGCCAGGCGAACTTGGGGCCAAGGGCGGCTCTATGGGCCTGGGAGATCAAGACTCTCGCCCCTTTGCGCAAAAGGGCCTCGAGCTTGGCGACCAGGTTATCGTCGAATTCGATGTCCCCAGCCAGCAAGAGCGTTGAGTAGCTGCCAAGCATCGGCGCGGACGCGATGCTCAGTTGCACGTCAAAGATCTCGCCGTAGGGTGTCGGACGTAGATAGCTGGCTTCGGGATTGTTCGGATCGCCGCGATGGTGAATGTGATCGCTACCGGGAAAGAGCTGAAAGTCGAACAGGTCGCGAACCTGCCGATCCCTTTCGGTCGGCGTGAGTATCCCCCACGGTTTATCCATGTATCCGTTGTAGCCCGCGAGATGGTCGAGGACGATTGCGACCGGCGTGTAGGGCACGCCACGGTCGTGGCTTTGCATGAACTGGAACACCTCGGACGCTTTCCTGCCAATGGACGTCAATGTCCAAGGAGCCGACGGTTGCTCGAAGAAGGTCGCGATGCTGTTCTTGGCGGTAACCATCGAGGCGCCTGCGAACCAACCGTGCAGCCACATCCGCTGATAGAAGCTCAGCGAGTGCCCGGCGTCCAGCCCCCTCGCTCCGCCTTTCTCCTGCCTCAAGGGCCCGCTCGTCGTGCATGCGCCCGAGAACCAGAGGCTTACTTGGACGGACCACCGCACGTTCCATTGGCGCGATGCGCCGCGAGCGAACGCCAGCTTGGATTGGGTGAATGCGATGTTCTCGCCAACCTCAAATCCGACGCACTTCGCGCCCCATTCGCCGGCGTACGCCTCGTGGTGCGATTTGCCCGGGTACGCTGATCACGCGCCCGAGCATGTCCTTGGATCGGCTCTGAGAGTAGCCCTTGAGAGTGTCGTAACACTCCTTCTTGCCCGTTGGCATTCGGTCATATCCGGCGAGGCCAGCCGGCTTCATCAGGCTCTTGAACCGGTCCAGATCGTTGCCGTAGATATCGCCCCAAAACCCCTCGTTCATCGAGAGGTTGTGGAAGTAATAACCCCATTCACCCAACTGAACTGCGGTGAACACCTTTGCTCGATCCATCGACGCCAGAAATTCGGCATCGGCTTTGGTCAAGACGCATCGTCCGTCCTTGACCTGCATATCGGAGAAGCCCGGATAGCACATCACCAGCCAACCAACCTGTGAAAGGAAGTCAAATGTTGGCTTGGCGTAAGGCCGTGGTGGTCTGCCCCGGGTCGAACCCGTTGCGCAACTTGTCTCGCTTCATTACGTCGACGAGTTGTCGAAGGGGCGATAGGTCCGGCGGAGTCCCGTACATCGTGAACGTGAACCCCTGGGTCCTTGAAAGCGGATGAAGTGCAAAGCGTGCCGGAACCGCCGTCTTCCAGGGCTCTCGCGTCCGTTGCACAGCGCCTTTTGACGCTATCGCTATCGTCGATACCAGACAAAGTGAGCACCAGAAGACGAGCCGCATACCCCAATTTACACCGAGAATTTGCGAGGACTCGGATAGGTCAAATTCCGAGACAACTACTTCGAGTTTGGGCGAGAACTCGCCCAGAGGGCATCGTGAACTAGAGCTTCAGCAAGGATCGTGGGTGCAAAAAAAAGCTCGTAAGCCTTCCGCACGATCAGTCGTAGCTCAATACTCTCGAAACGCGGGTTGGGTGAGATCAGGGGAATATCGTTAAAGCGCTTTAGCTTGGCCGCAACCTGAGGAGAGGAAGCACGAAACCAATCGTACACGCTCCAGGCGTCGTACCATGCTTCTTCGGAGTGTTCGGTGACACTTACGATAGTCTGATCTGGGTCACTGACTATCTGTTTCGAAATCTCAGTGCCTGGATACACTTTGAAGACGAAAAAATTCGCATCTCTCAAGCCTGACTTGCGAAGGGTAAGGGCAAGCTTCACCGTTGCCGTAATGTCCGTAGCCGCTTCCCACGGAAACCCGAGAATGAAATGGGCCCTTGGTGCTATTCTTTGCTCATTACAGGCCTTAATGACCTCTGACGCAACACTGTGACCACGTGCCCCTTGCCAGTTCTTGTGAACGGACTGGAGTGAGAGCTTAGAGCCTGATTCAAGCCCAAAGGCAACCTCACGGCATCCGCCTTCGGCCATCTTGCGTATTGTGTCGGGACTCATTTGTTCGATGCGCGTTGAGCAACTCCACGTGAAACCGAGTTCCCCGGCAGATTGGCAGAACTCAAATAGGTGAGGCCAATCTGTGAATGTATCGTCATAGAAGTAAAATCGGTCGACACCATATGCTTGGCGATAGGCGAGCATCTCGTCAATTACGCTTTGCGCAGTTCTGACCGACGAACCGCCAGACCAAAAAGCGTGTTCGGTGCAATAGGAACACCTAAAGCGGCAACCCCTAGTAGCACTAAGATAGGCTCGGTTCCACAGACCAGGCAGATCCGGATCTGAATACCTCAGGTATTCATGAACGGGCAGATCGGCAAGATCAGGGAAAGGAAGGTCGTCCAGCGCGGTGATTCGTGGTCTGGGTGGTGTAAAACGAACGCCTTCACCTGACCGGAACGCAATGCCGCGCACACCCTCAAGATCTTCTGATCTATTGCACAATTCAAGCATGGTTTGCTCGCCTTCGCCGATAACTATGATGTTCACAGCCGAGCACTCGCGAAATACTGATCCCGGAGCTAGTGACGGGTGGGGGCCGCCGAGCACGATCTTCGACCCTGGACAGGCAAACTGCAGTAAGCGAACAAGATCATAAACGACATGCCTGTTAAGTGTATGGCAGTTCAGACCGACAATACGTGGTTGATACTCAACAGCTACATCGATTATCGCCATTGCGCCCAAACGGAGTGCTTCGGCGTCCACCATGCGAACGGTCTTTCCCGCTTGCTTGAGAAAGGCCGCGATGTACATCAAACCAAGGGGCATGCGACGATCTTGGGAAGCCCTATTGGACGGCTGGAAGAGATCCCTCGGAGAATTAATGAGAAGTACGTCTGCGTTACGCCTCATAAGACCTCGCTGCCTCCATTCGAACTTGATGGTATTTCTTCGGCGAGTAAATTATCCATGCAGGCAATGATTGACCTAATGAGTTGGTCAGTCCGCTCCGCGGCCACGGCCGCGCCCAAATGTTGAAACTCAGTCTGAGCGGCGCGAGCGAAACACAGTGCGTCCTTTAGTTCGCCTTGCTGAAGGCATAGTTTTGCCATTCCCTCGGAACCCCATCCAATTGCCTCGCGACGGTCTACAGACTTGGCAAGCTCAATCCCCTCATGGAAGCGTTGCCGGCTAAGATCGAGCCTTCGCTGCGTAAGCGCAAGCCAACCGATCCTAATCAGGACGCCGCATTTGCGAGTGTCGTCGTGGTCATCTTCGCGTAGCTTAAGGGCTCCCAGAAAGCATGCCTCTGCGCGTTCGATATCACCTAGTGCCATAAACACATCTCCTTGGGCGTTTAGCAGCATTCCTCGTGTTAAGGAGTCGGTAGCCAATTCAAGACCTTTGTTAAGTAAGTCCTCTGCGCTGTGATGCCTCCCCTCGGCGATTTCTAGTCTGCCAAGGTAATTGTATGCTCGCGCAAGTCCCGTTATCGCCGAGGAACCGCCCCTTGATCGAATTGCCTTAAAGTCCTCGAGGGACGACATGTAAAGTGACCTTGCTGAGATCCGATCACCCTGGAGGAAACTGATCCATCCCAAACTCTCCATGGTTATCCATGCTTTGCTGTCAAGCTGTCCTAGCCATGTAGCTGCTGCAACTGCCAAATTGCCACGCATCAGATTATGCGTCCAGTACCCTCGAGCCCATAGCATGTTGTAGATGTTGCGATGAATCTCCACATAATCTGCCATGCGATTGGCTTCGTGACACATATCCATTGCATGGAAGATGTTTTCATGCTCAAGTTCCAGCGCACCAACGTCGGCAACTTGTTCCCAATTACTATGATCATGCGTGAAGCTTCGGTAGTACTGTACAAATCTATTGCTTAGCCGCTCCCTTTGAGATCTGTCTGCAAGCAACCGTTGCTGGACGAAGTGAGCTGTCAACGGATGGAGCTCGTAGACCCGGTCCTGGTGCCCTTCGGTTCGGACATCGATCAGGCTTGCCTCCGTCAAGCGAAGTAGGGCTTTAGAGAGCTCATTCGCAGCTAGGTTAGCTAGGTAGGTGAGCGCAGCATTGGGTATGTTCTTAGGGAAAAGCGAACTTGCGTAAAGTATAGTTTTCTCTTGTGGCGTCATTCGTCGCCATGCCGAAAGGAAGAGCCGATCGAACACATCACCTTGCCCAGTTCGAAGAACTTCTAGGGCTTCCCTCAAGGTAACGTGCTCGCTTACGAAGAAGCCTGCAATCCACTCAATGGCAAGAGGGACGCCTCCAGTGGTCTTCATGATCTCCTGGATGCCCTCATTTGGATGGGATTTTCCATTGGAGTCACTCTCCGCTCCACACAATTGGATGAGTAACGAAGCTATGTCTCTTTCGGGCAATCCCGATAGACGGACCATCGATACCCGTTTATCAAACCTCTCTCGAGCTGTTACGATAGCTTTGCTTCCGGCTGGAAGGTCGCGTAGCAAGTCAAGAGCGTCGGATCTGCCTTCAGATTCGAGACCATCAAGAACGATGAGGGTGGGGTTTTTTTGAAGGATGCCAAGGATAGCTTCACGCTTCTCGGAGACTGAAGGAAGCCGGCTGACTCGGTTTGCGCCAAGCCCGCGACCAATGCGATCAAGGAGCTCGCCTATAGTGAGCTTTGGGCCACAGTCAATCCAGACGAAGTGACTGAACTTGAACTCTCTCGAATCGGTCAATGACTCTCTCCATATTCCTAGGACCACTTCTTTGGCGAGAGCCGTTTTGCCAATTCCTCCAATTCCACAGACAAAAATGATAGGTGCGTCACTCTTGAGCTTTGTCCTAAGGTCGCGTACCTCCTTTTCACGGCCCACTAGCTGTATTGGCGATGGGGAAACCGGGGCGGACCTTGTTTGGGTGAGGGCGAAAGGTACAAGAGGTTGAGGGGGTTCTGGGATGCTTGGCAGCGGGGCGAGGGCATGTTGCTGAACAAAACGACTTAACTCCGCTGCAAGCTGCAAGATGAGGCCACGCACTTCCTGGAATTGATCGTCTATCTGCCGTGGAACGTCGGCAAGATCGCCTTGCATTTCTACTGCTTTTCTGAGAAGTTGAATTTCCTCGGTGTTCGCCTCTCGCTGCTCCTCGGTGAAACTCTCAACTGCCTCGAGGACGATTCGGGCCATCTCGCGCTCGTAGGCAATCCACGCCCTCCCAAATTCCGGGCTCTTGAGTGCCTCTTCGAATTGGAACGCCACTTTCGGAACTAGCTCGCAGGCTAGTTTCCGCCTTATACTCACTTCCATTCCCTGCATATAGCTGGTCGCGAGCAGGGCAGTCAGTAGGGCGTCTTGATTGCCCTGCATTGCCGCCCGCATAATTGCCGGATCGCCCGAATCCTGGAATGTCGCGAGGAACTGCTCTTTCGCAATACGCTCGAACTCGGTACGGGGCTCAGGGAGAACATCGTGCGATGCCTCATTTAGGGCCAACGACAGCGCATGTTCGAGGTCGTGATTATGTGCCGGGAGAATGGACTCGATTGCCCTATTAAGTTTGTCCGTTACCGGATGTCCGACTACGCCGCCGGCTATATGCAAGATGGCTTCTACTATAAGCAAGGTACCGCCTATGATGCCGAAGTTCCAGAAATCACTTTCCTCACTTCACGGAAGTGCCTTGTTAGCAACTGTGAATCATTCGTTTCGGCATTCGATGAGATTCTAGCACTGTAAGTTGCTCGATCATCAAGGCTGCATCTTCGAGCACAGGGTCATGGATTCGCAGGTCAAGTCGAACTAGGTCGCTTGCCTACGCAATCTTCTGCACTGGTCGTGGTCTTGCACGTCCCTTTGGGCACCTGGGCCATTGGGCAGGGAAACTCCAATTCACGACATACCGACCTGTCCAGCATCTAGCAGCGTGATTTAGCTCTAGCAGGTCCCCAGAAAAGGCCAAATATTGGGGACCTGCTAGACCGGTATGGGCGACGCACTCCTCTTCACTTGCTGAAGGCTGTGCCTATCACCAATGAGAAGGACTAGAATAGCCCGACTCGCTTGGCGATGGCGATCGCACTTCTCGATTCAGTGCTGGTGTCCTTCGCCGCTTTCTTGAGGCTGTCTACCAGGCCGAGGGCTAGTTTGTCCACGACGGACGCGTATAGTTCGTCGACGCTGTCTGGCTTGGCCGGCGGAGTTCCGGGGAGTAAGGGGAGGGAAGTCCAGCCGGTCTGACGGCGATGTGCCTGCAGGGATTCGACCATCCGAACCACCGTACGCGCATGACTGCCCAGATAGGTATCGCCTAGACCCGCTTCGTCCATCGCCTTTGCGAACTTGGCGATAGCCGCAAGGCTCGGCATCGGCCCACCGGGAGCCGTGGCCGAGATCGGGGCGCCCTGAGTTTCCCCAACCAGGCGTCCATTCAGGTACAGCTTCATCAGGCCAGACTTGTCGCACGTCGCCGCCACATGCTGCCACGCGCCGATCTGCAGCTCGACTGGCGCTTCGACGGTGCCCGTCACGTTGATCAGCCGCAGCGTCCTTCCGCTGTTGATGAAGTCGAAGTTGTAGCCGTCCGCCGCTCCAACCGTACATCGGTCGATCAGGCGCGACCCTCCGCTCGGCAGTGCCTCCGGCCGAATCCACGCCTCAAGAGTGAAGTCGTCCTGGAAGTCGATGGCCAGACTTGGACGAACAACCAAGCCCGAATCGCCGTCAAGCGCCAACCCTCCGTTCTCGATCTTCGGTGACCGTGGGCCGTCGAACCGGGCCGTAAGTTCACGGATCAACCCTCCGGACAGGGGACCTTGAATTGCGACGTCCAAAGGATAGCTGGCAAGCAGTTTGTCCAGGCTAGCGGAAATCTGACTCTTTTCGTCGCTTCCTTCCGAAGCGATCTCGGCTTCCGAGAGGACGCGGCGGAAGATCCGGACGCCTTTCATTTGCCCCTTGAATCCGTAGCTGCCGGACGGGCTCCTTCCAATGCACAGCGGATTCTGATCGCTGCTGCGCGGCGGATCGAACTCGCGGATGCGCCAAAACGCTGCTGCATGCGGCGCGACCCTCTCAGCCGGGGGCACGATCGCATGGAAGGGCTTTGCCCCGCCAAGCTGGATTTCGACTCTCACGGTCTCGGACCGATCGTCGAGTCGAAGCAGCACAGAAGCGCTGTCGAATCCCGCAACGGCCTTTCCGTTGACCCGAACCCCGGTTATCCTGCCGACTCCAGCCGCCGACAAATATAGGCGTTTCTTGCCAAATCGAACGGGAAACTTCTGGGCAATTCGGGTGATCGAGGTTGGAATGTGCGGATACAGGCGAATGCCCTCGGCGGTGTAGACGTATTCGAACAACCCCCGAAGCAGAGCCCCCGGCGCGCCCCAGCAATCATAAACGACGTTGTATGGCTGACCGGGCTGGTACAGCTTCGCGCCACGGTCGGTCAGATTGTTGTCGGCCCGATATCGGATCGCCAGATCGTCGATACGGTTGAAAGCCTTCAGCGCGTCCGCTTGTGCGTCCACGCGGTAGTAGCCCATCATCATCCGAGCTTCCGCCGTCGTCCAGTGGCCTCCGTTGACCCAAACGCCGTACGAGAATAACCCGTTGCTCTCGTACATGTTGTCGTAGCTTGGGTAGTTGGGAAGGATCAGGTCATGGGGACGCAGTTCGGGAATGCTGCGGATCTTGCGGTAGATCTTGCCTGCTTGAGCGTCGTTTACCACCCGGAAGCACATCGCGTCGTGATTCGGCGCCGTTTCGAAGAAACCGCTCTTCGACGCGCCATACACGCCTTGACGGGCGCCGTCTGGCAACAGCGCCTGCACGAAATAGCCTTCGGGAGTCATCAGTTGCGGAAGCGCCTGTTTGACAAGGTCGCGGCGCTGGGCATAGACTGCGGCCCGATCCGGTTTGCCGGCGAGCTTGCAGACTTCGATCAAGCGGTCGAGGCCGGCCACGTAATTGACCGATAGCTCGGAAAGGAATGCCTTACCTCTCGAACCGTCGGGCTGCAGCCAGCCGCCGTAGCTGGGGGCGAGTAGGTCGGATGCCACTCCTCCCAGCAAAAGGTTCCTTTTGGGATCCCGCCGAGAGTCGAGGAACGCGGCGACGGTCTCCAGCTTGGGCAGCATCCGTGCGATCTCGAGCCGGTCTCGCTTGGTGAGGAGCAACTCGCATTCCAGAATCAAGCCGGCCTCAGTGAAGCCGATACACCAGTCGTGTATCGCGACGTTTCCGTCACCTTGCCGATACCAGCATCCGTCCGGGGTGGCGGCGTCGCACAGGCAACCGACCGGGCCGACCGCGCCCATGAAGTCCTTATGCTTCCCGTCCCCCATCATCTTGAACCACATCGCTTGAGCGTTGGTGAGCCAGGTCGTGTACGGTTCGGTCAGGAACGGCATCATCGTGTAGCTGGGGCCGAAGCTGTTCTGAATCCACCACGCGTTCCACGTCGGCCCCTCGACGAACCCGTTCCAATCGCGGTTGTAGAGCATCGGCAAACAAGCAACGCGCGCCGAAGGCTGGAGCATCGCGTAAGCCTCGTCGAGAGCCCGCAAGTAGGCTCGATCGCCGCTGCCTTGGATGTTGGCGCCCTTGAATTCCGGCGACGCACTCGATCCCAAAACTGAAAAGCCCAATACGGCCAGGGCGAGTCCGGTCATAGCGACAGGCTACCTTCATGGTGACAACGCGCCACAAAACACTATCTGAACGCTACCTATCTGGTTGCAGTCAATTCGCCGTTCACGTGCGCTGCTCCTGGCGTCCATTCAGCGAATATACGGTTGCATTTGTGCTTGACCGATTCTCGACCCGGACTCGTTTAGAATACGTGTGGCATGTTGACGACGCGAATCGTATTCTGGAATTTAGGGCAACTCTCGTCCGAGGGCTCAACTCTCCGATATCGGGAGAGTATTGAAGCGTTGCGCCAACTTGCCTCTGACGTAGACACGCACATCATCGCACTCGTAGAGATTACTGACGATTCAACGTTGCAGGATTTGGCTCAGAATTTGGGTCGGCCATGGCTGGCTCTGTCAACTACGCACAACCCCAAAGGGCTAAATATAGGCATTCTGTATGACGACAGCCTTTACAAACCAACGTCCATTCCGATTGGGGCTCCTGCATACCCCCTTAACGGAAGGCGCGTTCTGAGCGGCAGACAAACCGCCTGTCTCTTCCGAATGGAAGCAAAGGAGCATCGTGCATTTCGGTTGGCGATCGTTCATTTCAAGGCGGAGGATGGTGAAGCTGCCCATTACATAAACTCGGTTCTTGGAGAGTGGCTCCAGCAGATTCTTGAGACTCAGAACAAGGATGAGCCCATGCCTGTTGTCATAGGTGGGGATTTCAACTGCGAGCCTTTCGACCCCATCTTCGGACCAGGTGGATTAGCCGCCTATCGACGCGCAGACATGGCCACCCGTGCCCCCGGCACCCTCAAGCTGTACAACCCAATGTGGAGGCTTTTGACCGACCCAACTCCGTTGGCAGACTTGCGTAACCGCATATCAGCCGATGACAGGACATTGCGCTCCACTGTGCCAGCGGGGACTCTGGACGCCAGCAAACTCATCGACGGTGTCATCGTCTCGAGCGATTGGCTCGTCGATCCTCATTTTGAGTTCATCGAGAATCGCCTAAACGTATTGACTGATCCCAAATGGCATTACATCGGCGAACGAGGTGCTCACCATGCAGGAAAGAAGGATTCGACCAAAGATGAGCGGATTTCTGATCATTTACCAGTCGCTGTATACTTGAACATATCATGAGCATTCCTGCACCCCTGAACGGTGAGATGCGGGACTTGATGGCCAAGGCCGTCAGGAGCCGATCTGGCGAAAAGGTCGAGCCAGTTGTGTCGGCAGTGGCAAGTATTCTGAGAGGGGCTGAAGAGGGCCTTCGAACGGAAGGACTTCCAGATGCTGTGCTGGAGCTACGGCTTGGCTGGCAATCAAACCTCGGGATGCGGTACCCGGCCTTCTTGAGGAACGAGCGGAACACATTCGAACAGCCGCTCTTCTCAATCTACGTCAATGGTAGCGAGCTGGCTTTTCAGGCCGAAGGATCGGTCTTTGAGAATCTACAAGAAAAGGACTTGCTCGATAAGGTGAGCGAGTATCTCTTGAGAGACTATGTTGTCGAATTCATGACAGGACTTTTGAGGCAATTTCAGGCTCAAATCGCCCATCCCTGAGATATCTAGAGGTTGCCCATGGGTTGGCGTTCCTCGCTCCAAACTGACTTTCAGTGGTTCGACCAGAAGTTGCGTGAATCGTTCAGGGTGAAGCCGTACGGCATTGGGCCGATCAATGCCCGAATGTCCATTGATTTCGAGTGGCCGTCGCAGAACCCGACGTTGACGAACCCATGATGCACTCCATACGGACGGCGAAACGTGTTCCCCCATTGGTCTGCCGGGTCGGTATAAGGGTAATCCGTATACGGATAGAAGATGTAGGGTCCGTTTACCTGGTAATCGGTTGGACCCGTCGCGTGCGAGCGCCAGAGGGAAGGATCCAGGTTGTCGGTTGAAGTCGGGAAAGTCGCGTAGTCGTACTGTGCGGTATCGCAGAGGAGCACGAGGCTCGCGGGCGAATGCACGTCCGAGGCGTTTTCGGCGTCTTCCCACGGCGCAACGCTTGAGTTGATTCCGTAATCCGAATTCCAATTCCAGGTGGTTTGATCCGTCACCTTGAAGGAGCTTCCCGGGCAGTTCCGGATCTGAACGTTCTTGATGTACGGTGACACGTCGAGATACCACCGACTGGAAACCACCGCGGTATCTGGATAGTTGGGGTACTGCCAGCCTCCCATTGGGAAGTCGTCGTCGTTGTCGTTCTGGTAAAGCGTAACGCCGAGCGAAAGCTGCTTGACGTTGCTTAGGCAGGCCGTTTGCTTTGCGGCCGACTTGGCCTGACTGAAAACAGGAAATAGAATAGCGGCGAGGATCGCGATAATCGCTATCACGACAAGCAGCTCAATGAGCGTAAATGCGCATCGTTGCACGCCTCGATTGTAGACGCTTACATAAATCTGCAGTGTAGCGATTTTGGATGACGCACTCGACTATTCCAAGCTACCGAACAGTTGAGTCAAATGGTCGGCGGTGCGTTCGAATTCGCCGATCTTCACCGGCGGAGAGTTGTAGTAGACGTAGGCGTTTGCGACCTCGTATCCGGCTTCTGGATAGGCAGTTCTCGGGCAAAGGTAACCCATCTCGCCGTTTGCGTATCCCGCGACAAACAGTGGACTTCCACACCTGGAGCGGAGGATGTCACCAAGAATAGAGAACGCCTCGGCGCCGACGCAGGCGATTTTGAGGTCGCCGATCGTGACGCAGTGAACCCGTAAGTCGATCGAGGCGTTTGGCCGATAGTTCTGGAGCATCCAGGTCTCCCATTTCCGTGTCGAGTCGATGGCACGGTCCACCCAGGCGTTGTTCCACCGCCGAATCTCGTCCCGGATGCCCTCGGCACGATCCCTTATCTGGGGGAGGGTCATCGCCTCGGGCTCGACGTCGATCCGCTCGCCTTTTGCGCAAATGGGTCCATCCAAACGCGTTGCCAGCCTACTTGCATCCAAAATCGCGGTACCGATTCGTTTGCCCACCGCCTCGCACTCTTCCCAGACGATCCCGGTTCGCGGCGGATTCAGATTGCCGCACGCTCCGTTCGTGAGCAGCACGATGGGTTTGCCCGGCAATTGAGCGGCGACATGGTCCGCCGCGAAGCCGAAGATGTCGCGGCTGATCATCCGATTCTCGCCCCCCAGGGCGACCGGGTGACAAGCGTAGTTCGCCATCACCGCAAGATAGGAGCCTTCTGGACGCCGCAGGCCCAGGCAAGAGCACAGATGGTCGACGTGAGAACTCGCAAAGCCACGTCGATCGTGATTGACATCGCAAACCGACTGTCCGAACGTGAGCTCGACCGGTTCGGGCGAACGAGCGGCAGTTGTTCCGGCCTCGGCCAGGCGTTCGACCAGGGTCATACGGTACGAGTCGTCCGCTGGGTCCCACGATCCGCAGTTATTCAACAGAATCGTCGGCGGACCCGAGTGGGTATGGGTCGCGCTCACGACGACCCGATCGCACGCTAAGCCAAGGGCTGACGCGATACGCTTGCGAATCGAGTCGCAGGCTTCAGTACCCAGGCCGATGAGGTCGGCGTTGATCCAGACCAGCCTGCCACCTTGCTCATCGTCGAGGTACACGGCACGCGCGTAGAGAGGATCGTGAACTCCCAACGAGGGCTGCTTCCGAGCGACGAATCCGGAAAGCTCGATTCCGGCGGAAGGCGTGATATCGATTTCGGCAGCGCCTGCTCTCATAGTTTGAACTCCCCTAGCGAATCCTGCTCATGCCAATGCGAGACGGTTCTCCCACACCTTCTCGAATGAATCGGCGATCGCATCAACGTCGGCCTCCGTTCCGAGCAGGACGGCATGATGCATCCAGCAGCCCTCCGAAGTGCAGGCGTGCTCCGCAACCGGGCAGTTCACCTGCCTGTAGTCGAGAGTGGGATCCTGATCGAATGCGGCGGTATAGGGGCCGAACTCCGGCAGCGTGAAGAACGCTTGGCGGTGAAGCGGTGTTTGGTATCCCGCCGTAACGGGGATGCCCTCCGCACCCAGAGCCTCTACGAAGCGCTTGCGCCGAACCCCCCAGACCTGCTCGTCAAGACGAAAGAGGAAAAGGTGAAATGCCTTGCGCGTCTCCTCGTCGCCACGCCGCTGAGGCGCGATTCCTGGAATCTGTGAAAGCCTGGCCGTCAAGCGGGCGGCGTTCGCCTCGCGCAACTCGGTCTGCTCGGCGAGCCGTGCCAATTGGCATCGTAAGATCGCGCCCTGAAATGCGGTCATTCGGTAGTTCGAGGCCATCTGGTCTTGTTCGTAGTTCGTCCCACCGACGCGTCGCCCATACGTGTGCAACGCCCGGCATTGGTCGGCCAGAGCCTCGTCGTTTGTGAGGACGATCCCGCCTTCACCGGCCGTGATGTTCTTCGACGCCTGGAAGCTGAAGCATCCCATCGCCCCAATGGAACCGAGCCCTCGACCGTTCCAGGCTCCCCCGTGGCCGTGCGCGGAGTCTTCGATTACCGTCAATCCGTGTCTTTCCGCGATTTGCAGGATCGGATCCAGGTCGGCCGCGCGCCCGGCAAAGTGGACGGGAACGATCGCGCGAGTGCGTGGAGTAATGGCCGCTTCGATCAACTCGGGATCGAGGTTGTATGTGTCGGGCGAGACATCCACGAACACAGGCTTGGCATTTTGTTCGATGACCGACGTTGCGGTCGCCAAGAACGTGTAGGGAGGCAGAATGACCTCGTCGCCTGCTTTCAGCCCGGCTGTCCAGAGCGCGAGTCGAAGAGCCACCGTCCCGCTCGTTGTTGCGATACCGTGCTTGGCGCCATGATAGGCGGCGAATTCCTCTTCGAATCCCGAAACGTCCAGCCCTCCGTATCGCCACCAACTGCCGGAGCGGACGACCCGAATCGCCGCCTCTTCCTCCTCATGCCCCCAGATCGGCCACTTTGAGAATGGCGTTTCACGCCGGGGCCGGCCACCCAACAATGCCAACTGCTCCACGCCGCCAGTTTGCCACGTTAGAGTTTTTTGTTGAAGAGGACCCTTATCGCGGAGCGTCGAACGCGCCGATGATTCGAGCGTCAGGCTTGGTGTATTACATAATGGGAACGCACAAGGTGACTCAAGTGACCCCTATCGATCCAATCGCTGGGTATGAAGCAGTAACCATAGGGGACGTGCGCCTCCGGGCGTTCTATAACTCGCTCGTTGCGACGTTCCTCACCTTTGCCGTCCTGGACGGGATTATTCTCTGGCAATCGATGGGATACACCCAATGGCGCCAAGTCCGGACTGAGTTCGCGTTTGTCCTCCCAAGCCACAATTGGCTTGCCATCCTCATCTGCATGGGGACGTCGATGGTCGCACTCCTCAAACGGCAGTGGATCGTGCCGGTCTGTGTTTGCTTCGTACTGCTTTACTTTTCGCTGAGTCTCGACATGCTCGTCATCAGCGGCGGGGCCGAGATCTCACGAGTGATGCCCCTGTATGAGCTACGTGTGAACCTGATTCTCGCAGCCTGGTTGCCGATGTCCGCGTTCATGATCGTCAGCGTCGCACCGATCGGCGCAAGCCGAGCCACCCCTCATAACGTGGATTTTGCTATCGGCAAGGTTGTCGCCGAGGCGATCTTGGCCACATACGGTCCCGCGCAGTCACCGAGCACCGAAATCGGCCGAAGCGAGGCGGGGTTTCCGACATTGACGATTGGCCGTCCGCCCACATCTGAAGATGTCGCGGAGCTGGAAGATGAGTGAACCGATCCTGCTCGGCGCCAATCTCCTGATCGCACTCTCGTTCACGGATCATGTCCATCACTCGATTGCGACGCGTTGGTAGCATGCCAACAAGACGCGATTCGCCACCTGCCCGATCACTCAGGGGGCGCACGTCCGATTCACCTTGCGCCACGCTGCCAAGGGCGCCAACCCGGCGAAGGAACTGCTCGAAGCTCTCGTCTCCAAGGAAGGACACGAATTCTGGCCGGACGACCTGCCCTGCACATCGCTTTCATGGCGGCAGATCACTGGCCGTCGCCAGGTCACCGACGCTTACCTAGTGGCGTTGGCGAGCCGCCGTGGCGGGCGGCTCGCGACGCTGGACGGCGCCCTAGCAACAATCTTCCCCGATACGATCCTCGTCGGATCGTGATTCGAAGCCTACTTCACGACCGGAAAAGACGAAATTCGCAGGTGGGCGGCGCCCATCGGGACGAGGGTGATTGCCTCGATCGGAGTGTCGACCTCAACCGGGCTTTTGGGCAGCAGACCGACCAGGTCGTATTCGTCCAGGCTCCAGCCGGGAATCTTTCGACCGAAAGACGTGATCTCGATCGGAACGCTCTCCAGAGTGAATGGGTAGTCGTCTTTGGGCCATGGTCGGCGGAAGATCTTGAACTTCGGTTTGTGCACGAGGCCGTAATTCCAGGGCGAGCGAGGAAGAATCTCGAAGCTCGGCCACTGCGCTGGATCGGCGCCCGCCCGCACTGCGCAGTCCCACTGGATCGTCGACGTACCCTCGACTTCGCGATACTCCCGATCGATCTTCAGGCTGAAAGTCAGCGGTCCGAAATCGACGCTCATCGAACCCTTCATCTGGTCCCAAACGCGGACTGAGGGGCGCATCGGCAAACGAACGGTCAAGGTATCGCCCGGATTCCAAAGCCTGAACAATCGGACATACCGTCCCGGTTCCGCCTGAATCCGCTCGGATGCGAAGCGTACCGTCGCGCCCTTCGCCCAAGCCGGGATGAGTAGATACAGTGGGAATTCCGTTGGTGATTCGAGGTCGACTTCCAGTCGGATCGTCTCCTCGAACGGATACTTCGTGGTCGTCCGGACCGTCGCCTCCGTCCCATCGCCGACCTTGGCGGTCACTTCGCCTTCGACGAGAATGAGCCCCGCGAGACCGTTATCCTGCGTCGCCATCCAGGTGCTTTCCAAGTAATTGACCCAACCGCTCGTATGGTTGTGCTGGCAGCATCGGCTGCTGAATGGGTTCATGAGAAGGTAGGCGCCGGCGTTCTCCATGCCCGGCGAGTGATCTTTGGCATCGCTGGTCGCCATGTTCGGTGCGACGAGATACCGAAGGGCCCGGTAATCCGGCATGAACGCGGAGGGAAGCGTATTGTAGGCGACATCCTCGGAGTTGGCCGGCCATTTGGGGTCGCCGGTGATCGCCGTCATCTGGCAGTTCGAGCCGATCTGCTCGACCATTCCGCACGTTTCGACACCTTGGTGAGGGTCGTCGTGCCCCGGCCGGGCGTTCTCGTCTGCTCCGAACAGACCTCCGGGAACCTGCCCGAACTTCTCGCGGATGAAGTCTTGAACGTGATAGCTGGCCATCAGGTCCGCTGGATTCCCGCTCTGCTGGAAGTACGTAGCGGGCTCACGGAAGCACTCCGCGATGTTGACGTTGTGGTAGTTCGGGAGGTGGCCGGTCTGTCGCCAGTTTGCCGCATTCCGGTGGATCTTCTCCGCCAATTCGAGCAGGAACGGCTCGCCGGTGAGGTTATAGAGCCAGTAGACGCTCGCCAGGTTGTCGCCCGCCCGGCTGTTTTCCCAATAATCCTTGAGGAACTGCTCCTCCGGTAGGGCGAGTTGCCATTGGAAGTATCGGGTCAGACAGGGAACGACGCGTTCGTCGCCGCAGAACTCGTACCAGGATTGGAGCACCTGGAGCATCAGCATCTGCCCCCACAGGTCTCGGAATCCCTTGCGGTGATTCTGTACGGGGCCAAAATCGCCGTTGGGACGCTGCGATCCGATTGTGCCGTCGACCCAGAACCGGGTTTCCTCGATCATCGCGGCGTCTCGCAGTACGTAGCCAACCCTGGCGTAACCGCGCAACCAGTACGGCATCTCTTCCCAGCCGTACTGGCCCAAACCGTCCGGCGCCACCCATGCGTTACCCTCTTTGACCAGCCAGGGCGAGATCTCACTCAGGTGCCCGGCCAGTCCGTCCCTTTGAAGAACGAGACACCGCTTGAGCCATCCCCCGGCATTAAAGGCGGTAATCGGAAGTTTGACGAGCGGCGTCGCCTGAAGCGGGGCGCGATTGAGAGAATAGTAGCGGTTTCCGCCGTCCAAAGTCGGACGGTCGACGATCGAAATCTCGGTCATATGGTGAGTATCTCCGAAACTTGTTGTCTCCGTCGAATCTCGGACGTCTTGTGTTCTATGCCTCCGGCATAACCGGTACGACGTGCAGCAGGGGACGGCCTTCCAGGTATCGGTCCAACTCTTCGAGACACAGGTCGGCCATCAGGCTATCCTCGTTGCCGAGGGTGCCCGCGATATGCGTGCTGATGTGCACGTTCGGCAGGTCCCAGATGGGCGAATCCTCGGGGAGGGGCTCGGGATGGGTGACGTCCAGTACGGCAGTGAGGTCCATTCGACGCCTGAATACCTATAGGAATCCGTCGTTGAAGACGGTTCGGCCGCGTCCGGTATTGATGAAGGTCCCACCGACGGGAATCCGGTCGAGTAAGGCGCCCCGAATGAGGTCACGGGTTGCCATACAGTCCACCAGGTGATTCGACACGATGAATCCTTGGCCAAACGCTTCCTCCAGGCTGACCCGGGTTACCACCAGGGCTCGCGCATCGTCGTCGCTCAGGAATGGATCGAACACGACAATGCGGTAGGCGAACGGCTTGAGCAGCCTGATTACGGACCGGCCCACCGCGCCGGCGCCCAATAGAGCGACGGTCAGTCCACGGTTACCCGGGCCGTGCCTCCCTGCGCCGAACCGATGCGTGTTTCGGTAGTCCTGGACATTACCCAAGTAGCTCTTTCCTGCCAGCAGGATGTGAGCAAGGGTGAACTGGGCAACGGGAACGGCATTGGCTCGCCAAGCGCTTACGACGTGGATTCCGTGGCGAAAGAGCGGCGCCGCAAAGCCGCGAATATCGCCGGCTCCGTAGAGGACCAGCTTAAGGTTGGGAAGCCGATCCAGTTGGGCATCGGTCAACTCCGGCATGCCCCAGGTCGAGAGGATAACCTCCACGTCTGCAAGGCCCTCTATTCGCTCGTCGATCCTATCGGGCGTAACGATCTCAGGGATTACTTCCGCCCTTGCCGAGACTGATCGAAACGGATCGGCCCCGAACACTCGCTCGATGTTTCTCCGGTCCCCGACAAACGCACATTGGACTGTCTTCATTGGCTCGATCCTATCCTACTGGCAGGCGTCTCCAAACTTGACAACCATTCCCATGACAGAGATTCGATTACAGACATCGCGCACTCGTCATAAGTAGGCTCTCGTCGGCGGCTACAAGAGCCCGTAGGAGCTATCACCCCGTGGCGAGGTTTGCGAAGCTGTCACGAGAATGACTATGAAACTTGCGTCGATCTTTACCCTTGGCATTTTAGGCTTCTCTGCCGTCGCTCTTGCCGATAAGAATGATACAGTCCAGCACCCTTGGCTGGTCCGGTTGCGAGCACTCTACATGGTTCCGGCAAACAACTCTGGCGCGTTTACCGCTCAGGCTACGGATTTCTCGGCGAACGCGGTCAACCTCACGAACAAGACGTTTCCCGAAGTCGACGTCACCTACTTCTTCACGAAGAATTGGGCCGCCGAATTGGTGCTGACCTATCCTCAACAGCACGAGGTCAGCCTTACCGGCGTCGGCAAGATCGGAACCTTGACTCACCTTCCGCCGACCCTGTCCGCCCAATACCACTGGGACATCGGCAAGTGTCCGGTGAAGCCTTACGTCGGCGTTGGCGTGAACTTCACGATGATTAATCCAACCAGTCTGAGCGCAGCCGGTACGCCTCTCAGCGTTACCGACAACAGCCTGGGCCTATCCTATGGCGCCGGTCTGGACTACAAGATCAAAGAGAACTGGTACCTGAACCTGGACTTCAAGCACGTATACATCCACGCCAACGTCAAAGCAGGCGGAGCGATCCTAACCAATGTAGACGTTAACCCGAACCTCTTCTCCGTCGGAATCGGCTACCGCTTCTAGTCGAACCTCGCATCACACCCCCTTCTGCCAAAGGCGAAAGGGGGTGCTGGGTCGAAGCAATCAAGCCCAACGAGCGGTCCGTTGTACGTGAGGTGAATGGAATGGGCGCTACGATACGATCGCCTTTGACCGTGCAATACTGCAGCTAGCCACGACGAATCCTGATTCGTGCAGGGCAAATTGCATAAGCACAAAAAAACGTCTCCGTCGCTAGCCTGCTTCTCTCCGCCGGTGATGCTTGCGACGTTTCTTGTTGAGACCGTCTTTGCAATCTACATGGGGCTTCGCTATGCCTCGAGCGTGTTCCGAAACCTTGTGTGCCTGATCCTCTTGTGCCTGGCCTCGTTCCAACTGGCCGAATACCAGGTCTGCGTCGGACCTCGTGACACCGCGCCTATCTGGGGGCGATTTGGCCTCATCGGGATAACCATGCTGCCGGCGCTGGGGATGCATCTGATCGGCGCCGTCACTCGAAAGAGCATTTTGACCTCGATCGGTTACATCATCGCCGGATTCTATGTGCTGTTCTTCGCGTTCATTCCCGGCGCGACTGGTCAGCCGGAGTGTAACGGAAACTACGTGATCATCCAGATCGGTTCCGGATGGTACAACGTCCTCTTCAGCGCCTACTACTGGATCTTCATCCTGCTCGCCATGGTGGAACTCACGTTGAGACTGACCCGGCGCGATCCTCCGCCTGGGTTCGGGTTCTCGCGCCAGTTGATTGCCCTGACCCTGGCCGGTTACCTGTCGTTCACGGTTCCGATGGGCATTGCTGCCCTGCTAACCTCCGAGGTCCGCAGGGCGATACCGTCGGTGATGTGCGGTTTCGCGCTGATCTTGGCGATCATCCTTACCGTTTACGTCACCCCACTGCAGGCCGAGGAGTCGTTTGCGATGAAGCCGGCGACATAGTCGTTTCCGTCGATCACTCCTTGCTGCCCGTTAGCACCACGCCCTGTACGAAGACGCGCTGGGCGAAGAAGAATATCACCACGATTGGGAAGGCCATTAGGCTCGAAGCAGCCATCAGCTTGCCCCACTCGGCTCCATGCTGGCTGACGAACTTCTGCAGCCCGATGCTTAGCGTATAGGTGCGTTCATCGTTCAGGTACAGGAGTGGACCGAGGAAGTCGTTCCAAGAACCGATGAAGGCGAATAAGCCGACCGTAACAAGCCCGGTCTTCGCCAACGGCATGACGATTCGCCAGTAGATCCCCAACTCGTCGCAGCCGTCGATGCGCGCCGCATCTGAGAGTTCGTTGGGAATGGTCATGAAGAACTGCCTCAGCAGAAAGATGCTGAAGGCTCCCCCAAGGAAAGGCGGGACAGTCAGCGGCAACATCGTTCCGATCCAGCCCAGCCACTTGTAGATCATGAACGTGGGGATCATGGTCACTTGGGCGGGAAGGATCATCGTCGCGATGAGCGAGTAGAAGACGAGGTTTCGACCCGGCCATCGGATTTTCGCGAGACTGTACGCAACAAGAGAGCTTGCCATTACCGTTCCACAGACGCTGCACGCGCAGATCTTGAGCGTGTTGAGCGTGTAGAGAAAGAACGGGATGTCGGTCAGTGCCTTCGGGTAGTTCTCCCACATCAACGGGTGAGGAAACCACGCCGGCGGCATCTGGAAGATCTGGGTATCGGGCTTGAGTGCCGTACTCACCAGCCAATAGAAGGGGAACAGGAACAGGAGCCCGATTCCGCCCAAGAGAAGGTGAATCCCAAACGTCTTTCCGCGACCAGCCTGGTTCACTTAAGTTCTCCTTCGTAGTAGACCCATCGGAGGGAGCTCTTGAATACGATAAGGGCGCAGGCGAGGGTGAGGACGAACAGGACCCATGCCATCGCGGAGGCGTATCCCAGATGGAAGTCTTGGAACGCGGCGTTGAACAGGCGCAATGCATAGAATGTCGTCGAGTCCTGGGGACCGCCGCTCGTCATCACGTAGGCTTCGGTGAAGTATTGAAAGGTGCCAATAAGCGATGTGATCAGATTGAACAGAATGACCGGCGTGATCATAGGCAAGGTCACGTGCCGGAATCGAAGCGTTGAGCCCGCCCCGTCGAGCGCCGCCGCTTCATAGAGCGTCTCCGAGACGTTCTGCAAGGCGGCCAAGTAGATCACCATGCCCCCTCCGACGCCCCACAAACCCATTAGCAGCAGCGCGGGCTTCGACCAAACCGGGTCACCTAGCCATGCCGGCGGGTTCTTTACTCCCAGGTGCTGGAGCCCGATGTTGACGAGGCCGATGTCTGGATTCAGGAGCCAAAGCCATAGAATCGAACTCGCGACGACCGGCACAACCGAGGGGAGGTAATAGATCGTCCGATACAGCGCGATCCCCTTGACCTTCTGGTTCAGCAGTAGTGCGACGCTCAGTCCACAGAGGATGCTAAGCGGAACGCCCAGACAAACCATGTATAGAGTGTTGTAGAGCGCCTTGAAGAACAGCTCGTCTTCGAAGAACATCTTGTGGTAGTTCCTCAAGCCGACCCAGTGCGGGCTTCGGATGCCGTCGTACTGGCATAGGCTGTAGTACAGCGAGGAGAGGATCGGATACAGCCCGAACACCGTCAGCCCGATCAGCCAAGGCGAGGCGAACAGCAACCCATTTCGAAGGGCCCGCCTTTCGCCGATCGAGCGCTTGGTCTTCACTTCCACCACCCAGTAGTTGTGCACGAGCAGCGTAGTCGGTTCCCCTCTCCCTCCTTAAGGGAGATGGCAGGGAGAGGGAGTTCCGTGAATCGCCGACGCAGTCGGAAGTCCTCAATTTCCGGTGGTATGGCATCCAACAAGGTGCCAAAGGCGCGTTTACGCAAGCCTCCCTCACCCCACCCTCTCCCTCCGGGGACGGAAGGAGAGGGAGCGCGATTGATCGACTCAGGCGAACCTGCAGGTTGGCTAGATCCCTGCAATCGGTGCCCCTCTCCCTCCTTGAGGGAGAGGGCAGGGTGAGGGAGTTCCGTGAATCGCCGACGTAGTCGGAAGTCCTCATTTTCCTGTGGTATGGCATCCAACAAGGTGCCAAAGGCGCGTTTACGCAAGCCTCCCTCACCCCACCCTCTCCCTCCGCGGACGGAAGGCGAGGGAGCGCGATTG
>JARLGV010000139.1 GCA_031292555.1 Fimbriimonas sp. | reverse complement strand
TCACAAGTTCGCGTCGAACATTGCCGAATCGCGGGACTGGTGCACCTACTGGGAGATCGACCGACTGAATCGACCGGCGCCCGTCGATTACGAGAGTGACCGGAAGTTCTGGTACACCCTCCCCGCCAACTTCGACGTGCTTGACGCCTGCTATCGAATGTATCGGTGGACGGGCGATCGACGATATATCGACGATCCGGCGATGCTGAGTTTCTACCGGCATACGATGGTTGAATACCGGGCGAAGTGGCAGATTGACCCCGAACACATCATGACTCGGCATATCGAAGTCGAGGGCTCGCGGGGCATTCCGAGCTACGTCGAAACGGAGGGTGGTTTTTCGATCGGAGTCGACGTTTTGGCTTCGGCGGCAGCTGCTTGCCGATCGTACTCGGCGATCCTCGACTTGCGCGGCGAACGGTCGATGGCAGCGCGGTACCGCTCGGAAATGGCCAAATACCTCCACATGCTCGATTCGAAATGGTGGAACGAACGAGATCGTAAGTTCTACGGGTTCCACATGGACGACGGTTCGATGGCCAATGGGAACCGGTGGTTCATGCTCCATTGGGACGCCGTGACCGACCCGATCAAACTGAGAGCGTCGATCGAAGAAATCGCGGCCATACCGTTGGACCAGAACGCATTTCAGGTCGAAGACAAATCGTATTACCCAGAAATCCTGTTCCGGTACGGCTTAGCCGGAAAGGCGACGGCCCAGATCCTCGACCTCGCCATGCCCGGCCGCTATCGCCGCGAATACCCGGAGGTCTCCTATGCCCTGATTGGCGCGATGGCGACAGGCCTCATGGGGATATCTTGCGAGACTGGGCGCAGTGGAACCGCGGTTATGCAAACGCTCAGCGGTCTGCCCGATGACACATCTTGGGCGGAAATGGACCACGTCCCGATCCAAGGCACCTCCATCCGAATCCGGCACGACGGGCACGTCAAGACGACGATCGCAAATCTGGGCCACCGCGCGGTCCGATGGCGCGCCACCTTTCTCGGACGTTTTGATCGACTGGAGGTGAACGGCCGTCTTCGCAAGGCACGCCGCGAGGTGACTCCCAATGGCGACGCGGCAAGCTCTGTTGAAATCTTGCTACGCCCTGGAGACCGTTTTACATCGTCGATAAGCGTTACTTCAATCGCGCATTAGCTGTGTTTGCAGTCCCCAAGCCAGGCTCGCCCGATTGGGTGCCAACCGCATCGCGACGTTGCTATTCCCATTGCAGATTAATATAATGGGCCCTTGCAGGCGATTGCCTTTGACCAACTTCTGCATCGCACTATCTCAATTGTCCCATGAAACTGCGTCACCCCTCGCCGCCTCGCCATATCCGAGTTGATAGGAACTCCTCGCTATCTGCCCGCAGCATCGGGACTCTTACCGTCTTTGCCCTGCTGCTTGTCATATTCCTGTCGGGCAGCAGCCTGTTTGGCGGCTATGTCGACGTCCATGACTTCGGCGTCTCCTCTGGAAGTGAGCCAGACGGAACCACGCCAAACGGCGTGACGATCGATCGTCACGGAAACCAATTCGGCACTACTCAACACGGGGGAACCAACAACCTGGGAATCGTCTGGGAACTGACAGCCGCAGGCGTCTACAAAGTCCTTCACGACTTTGGCGGCACCGTCACGACGAGCCTCGGGACATCGGGTCCTGACGGCGGTTTTCCGCAAGGCGGGGTCACGGTGGACGCGAATGGAAACCTCTTTGGGGCAACCTTTTGGGGTGGCTACTACTCTAGCCAGTCGGGTGGGAAAGGCGACGGGATGGTCTGGGAGATCACCGCTGCAGGCAAGTATTTGGACCTCTACGACTTTGGAGGCACAACCGTAACCTATGCGGACGGCACTACCGGCCACGACGGCATCGGGCCGGTCGGCACGATCGCCGTCGACGCCTCGGGAAACCTATTCGGGGTCACTGATGCGGGAGGCAAGAAGTCTTCTGGAGTCGCCTGGGAACTCGCCTCGAGTGGGTCCTACCGAGTGCTGCACGGCTTCAGTTCAGACTCGGTGACGGACTCCCACGGAAATTCGGTTCCGGATGGCATAAATCCATCTGCGGGCGTGACGCTCGATTCGCATGGGTACCTCTACGGAACATGTTCGTTGGGTGGAGGTGACATCGACGTAACTCCCTATGGCGGTGGCACGCTTTGGCGCATCTCTCCATCGGGCAGTTTCGTGGAATTGCATAGTTTTGGTTCAGGTTCGATCGCGAACTCCGATGGTTCGATCGGCCCGGACGGCGTCATGCCGGGCAGCGATGTGACGGTCGACGCTGCCGGCAACCTCTACGGCACGACCGAGCAGGGAGGGCCGTACAACACGCCCGACAGCATTGGCGGAATGGGGATGGTTTGGGAGCTAAGTTCGACGGGCGCATACCGGGACCTTCACGACTTTGGCGGGAGTGCGACGAACGCAAACGGAACTACTGGCCCGGATGGATCGTTCCCGGCCAGCAACGTACTTATCGATAGCACTGGCACCCTCTACGGGGTCACGAATTCGGGCGGCCCATTCTACGAGGATCAGTTTGGGGGCGCGGGCATCAGTTGGAAACTTACGGCCTCCGGCGTGTACTCGGATCTTCACGATTTCGGCGGAAGCGTAACATCTGCCAGTGGCGCCGAAGGATCGGACGGCATGGAGCCGGTCGGGACCATTGCCTTCGATCCCAGCGGGGGACTTCACGGCGCGACTCTGATTGGAGGCTACTCCTTCAGTGGCGGATCGACGGGAGGATCCACCGGATCAACGTCGACTGCCAGTTCCACCGGATCAACGTCGACTGCCAGTTCCACCGGTAGCTCCGGCGGCAGCGGCGGATTCGTATTCGGAGGAGCCCAGCACCCGGTGCCGAGACCCATGGAGCAAGGATCGTACGGCGAAGGAATGCTCTGGTCTCTTCCGTCGAATGCTCCAACCATTTCGGGCCTCTCCCTTACGCCTCAAAACGTTCTGGGAGGGTCTCCTTCCAGCGCTGTTATCTCTTTGAGCAAAGTCGCTCCGTCAGGTGGCGCGACGGTTTTGCTGACCTCATCGAACTCGGCAGCACAAGTTCCCAATTCGATCACGGTGCCGGCAGGATCCGACTCCGCAACGATTCAAATCACTACGACCGGCGTGAACATCCAGGTCTCCTCGACAATCACGGCGAGCATCGGCGCCAGCTCGGCAACTGGCGCCCTTACCGTCGAACCGGCAGCCCTTACTGCGGTCGCCCTCGACCCAGACTCGTTTGCCGGAGGCGCGTCGGCCACTGGTTCGGTCACCCTGTCCGGCCCTGCCGGGCAGGGCGGAACCTCTGTTTCGCTCATAAGCAGTTCCTCGCTAGTCAGCGTTCCATCGTCGGTCATCGTTCCACAGGGTCAGCACACTGGCTCATTCACCGTATCAAGCTCGCCGGTTTCGAGCACTCGAAAGGCGACGATAACCGCCTCGCTTGGCAGCCAAACTCACTCTGCTGCCGTAACTCTGAATCCGGCGAAACTCGTGTCTCTCGTGCTCAGTCCCACCGCCGTGTCGGGAGGAAGCCCATCCTCAGGGACCGTCACCCTCAGCGGCGAGGCTGGCGCAAGTGGCATGAAGGTGTCGCTCAACTCCAGCAGCGCATCCGCGAAAGTATCTGCCTCGGTGACCATTGCGGCAGGCAAGTCTTCGGCAACTTTTACGGTTAGTACGAGTGCCGTGCCATCGCAAGTCGTGGCTCAGATAAAGGCGACTTCGGACTCCACAGTGCAGGCCGCATCTCTCACGATTACGCCTCCCATATTGCTATCGCTCGCCGTCAGCCCCTCAACGGTGGGCGGCGGTGGATCGGGTCAAGGCACGCTCACGATCAGCAGCCCGGCTGGCAGCGGCTTCTTCGTCAAGCTATCGAGCAACTTGAAATCGGCATCTGTCCCCTCGTCCGTTGCGATCGCATCTGGCAAGACAACCGCAACGTTCACGATAAAGACCCAGCCGGTCGCGAGTCGATCCGAGGCAACCCTCACCGGTACTTCGAACGGGGCCTCAGTGACCGCCAAGCTTACGATCTCGCCACCAGAGCTCAAGGCAGTCACCGTCAAGCCGGCGAGTGTAAAGGGAGGGAAAACGAGCACCGGGACGGTATCGATCACGTCGGTTGCTCCTTCGAGCGGTCTCGTCGTCGCACTCTCCAGTTCGTTAGCGAGTGTGACGCTCCCGGGATCAGTAAAGATCCCTTCTGGCAAGACATCGGCCACATTTACGATCCACACCAGCGCAGTTCAGGCTGCGACGACCACAACTATTGGCGCCTCGCTATTGGGTCAAACCCAAACGGCAACGCTTACGGTGACCAAGTAGGGCGGATCTCAGGTATGACCGGCTCGTCCGGTCGAACCGGACTGCCAAACAGGCGGAAGTACCACCGCTTCAAATCGTCCAGGCCGTATGGGGGCTCTCCGTATAGGAAGTGGTTGTCCCCGGCGCCGTCTGGACCTGTCCAGGATATGTGAAGAGCTCCTTGCGGCCGCGGTACGGGTGGCGCGGACGTCCCGAACGTCGTAGCGTTTGCCGGAAGACTGATGACGTTGTGAATGATCACGCTATTTGTGTCCACGTCCTCGACACGGTACTCAATCCTTACATCGCATCGCGTGTCGTTAACTCCTACAACTGAAAGCGAACCGTCGTCTTCCTCCCGAATCATCATGCAAACCGGCTGCTGAGAGGAGCGAATGACATCGAACGCGAGCTTCTTTTCGAAGAAGTAGTCGACGACGGCGTCCGAGAACTGGGGCCAGCCGTCGATCAGGTTCCACCAAAGGATGCCGGTGCGGCGCCACATCTGGCTTCGGAACCGCTCGACGATGAACTTCATACCCTCGGCTTGGAACGCTTGGGTCGCAAAGATGAAGTCCTCCAAGTTGTCGGGAGGCGATCCGAACATCGTCGCCGCCTCCTTGGCCAATAGCTCGACCCGGTAGTCGAAGAGGTTATAGCCGGGGATCGGCGATGTGGCGTGCAGCTTCCATACCGGGTTGTTTTGATACGGCCAAAGGTCGGTCTCCGGGATGAAGCGCCGAATGCTGGACTCGGCCGGGCAACTCAGGAACCCGATCTCGCTGATGAAGTGGGCATTCGTATGTCGATAGAAGTCGGCGCGATAGTCGTGTCGAACCCCCCAAAGATGAGCTTCCGGCATACCCGGTTTGCCGATAGACAGAACCTCGGGCGAGAGATACGGGGAACTCGGCAGGTAAGGGCGGAACGGGTCCTCGTCCCGAAGCACGTCGGGCAAAACCTTCCGAGTGAGCACGTTGTCGTTGGGGTCGAGCCCGAGTCCAACCGCGATCCTCGCTTCGTCACACTCGTTATCTCCCGCCCACAGCACCAGGCAGGCATGCTGGCGAAGCCGCCGGGCGGTCTCCCGTGCCTCCTCGGCGAGCCGAGTCTGGAATTCGGCGTCCTGCGGATACGCCGCGCACGCCATCGCGAAATCCTGCCAGACCATGATCCCGGCTTCATCGCAGAGGTCGTAAAAGAGGTCGTTCTCGTAGACGTTTCCTCCCCAGCACCGGATCATATTGCAGCCGATCTCGACCGCGAGGCCCACCATTGCGGGAATGCGATCGATGTCTCGTGAATGGTACGCGTCGGCCGGAACCCAGTTCGTACCGCGAGCGAACACCCTTTCGTGGTTGATCACGAAGCAGAACTCCCCGGAACCCTCCTTGTCGGTCGTCGGGGTCCGATCAAGCCGGACGGAGCGAATCCCGTGTCGAAACGATCGCACGTCGATCTCGCGACCGTCTTTGAACAGGCGAACGACTATGTCGTATAGATTCGCGGGACCTCTCCCAAGCGGCCACCACAACTCCGGGTGGTCCACGTTGAGATCCAAGCGGCCCGACCGGAACAGCACAGCGCCGCTTGTCGAAAAGGTCGAACCGCCGCATTTGCCCTCGATCGCCACTTCGTAGCCATGCCACTCGGACGTCGGGATGTCGAGTTGGTACCGTAAGACGAGCGATGCCTTCGAGTGATCGACATCCAGGTCTTTGGTGGCCAGGTAGAGCCAAGCGATCCTCTCGGGTGGGCGAAGTTCGAGCGAAACCGGTCGCCAGAGCCCGGCCGAGACGGCGCGAGGCATGATGTCCCAGCCGAACATGTGGGGCGCTTTCCGGATGTAGGAGCCCTCCACGATATGCGGCATGCACGTCACCGAAGGCGGATAGGGATAGTTCGCGGCTCGCTCGGCGACCGGATGGATGTGCACGAGCAGGTCGTTCCGATCCTGGATGAGACCCGTCACGTCGAACTCGTGCGGAATGAGCATGTTGTCGGTCGAAGCGACCCGTGCGCCATTCAGGAAGATATCGGCAATGCAGTCGATCCCTTCGAAAACGAGCACCGCGCGATCCCCACCGGGATTGGTGCAATCAAACTGCCTGAAATACCAAACATGGCTTGTTTCATACTCGCGAGCCTTCGCGATGTTCAATCCGTAGAACAGGTCGGCGTCGAGGATTCCGTTCGCCGACAAATCCAGCTCGAAATTCCCGGGAACGGTGCAGGGATAGGTTTCGAGCGTTGAAGCCTCCAAAGCATCGCCGGTCGAAAACTCCCATTGAGCGCCGTCGGATGCAAACGCGAACCGCCAATCTCCAGATAAGTCGAGCTGAGTCATGCGATCACCCCTATTCGGATGTTATTCCACTGAAGGGAGTTCCGTTACAGACTGATGAGCGGGATACCTCGGTGGTCTCACGATGCCGGACGCGTGGTCGGCGATGACGCTACAATTCACCCGCGTCGAGAATCTCAACCCTATCCGGCGTTAAATGGCGCCCAATGATGTTCAGGGTTCCTCGCACATGCACGAAGATCGTCCGGCTTTTGTCCGACAATGAGATGTTCTTGGCTTGGAGGATTTTCTGGATCTGAAGGATCAGGCTAGAATTCGTCGCCGCCATGCACGCGGCTCCGGTGCCCAACGAGCGAGGACCGGCGATTACCATCACCGTCCGATTGGGGTGCAGCGGATGCGGCCCCCGGACGATGATCCCATGGTCTCTCGACTTAACTTTCCGGCCATCTAGAAACACATCGTCCGACTCGCACTCGAGAAGCGTGAAGTGGTTTCCCTCCTGACGGTATAGGCCGACCGGATAGTCTCCGCTGAGGCCGCCACCAACACAAGGTCCGAGCCTGTAGCGAATGGGTCTATCCTTCTGCATTATCCGAAGCATGCGTCCAGAAAGCCGATTGACTTTGGACGAGCCTAGAACATAGAGGTTGGCATCGGTCTTGTCTATCTCGGGAGCGTAGAAGCGCCCGGAAACGAGGTCCACATCGGTGTTTTCTCCCAGCATCGTGCCAAACGCGGAGATTAGGCCAAGGATTCCAATATTGTCTCCAAAAGTATAGCGATCCCGAGCCTGACCCATGTTCGTTGACCGCCGGTTTGCGTTTTTAGGACTTGCGACCACAATCGACGGTCTTGGTTGATCGGCGAGTAGCATGTCCCGAAGGAGGGCGGTATCGGTGGCCAAGCGAGTCTTGATATGCTTCTTGACTTCTTCCTCGAATGTCTCGTATCGCTCTCGATCGTCCGCATAGCGGATGATCTCCAGCCCTTTGAGGTCGGTGGGTACCTCGTATCCCTCTTTGATGATGACTAGGACAGTCTTCTTGATTGCGGAGGCATACCCAACCTCGTAGAAAACATTCGGGTTGTATCCTGCCCCGCTTTCGGATGGCGAAATCTCTGCAATAACGAATTCCGATCGCTCGATCATCGCGTGAATCTTTGCTTTTAGGTCGTGACCGGAAGCCTTTAGGTCGTCGGCACGAAGGCAAGTTAGTCCATGTGTCGTCTCAACGAATGTCTTGATGGTCCTGAACATCGCGAAATTCGTCTTGAAAGGCATGATCATGAAGGCAAAGGGTCTTCCTTTCGTCAATTCCCTCAGATCTTGGTTGATGTCCATGTCTCTGAGCGTAGGATAGCCCACATTTCATGGATTTGCGAGTATGTAGCCAAATACTGGCAAGTAACCTTCATACCCATCTCGGCCGAGCAGGTGTACTTCTGAGTGGCCCGTTCCGGTATTCAGTGGGCCGGTGACGCTTCTCCAACATCCGGCCGTCGATCGTCCAGAATGAACGCGATGGTTCGATATGGGATATTCAAGCTCGCCGCACGCGTTTCGATAGCCGGCTTTGCGGTTGCCTGTGCACTTGCCGCCGATGCCGAAGTACTTCAGACAAAGTTGGCGAGAATTCGCATCGACCAACGAGGCTTTATTACCTCCTTCGTTGCCAGGCAGTCGCGCCGCGAGTGCAGTCCGAAGGGGCATCCGTCTCCGTTGCTCAGTCTCGGTATTGGCCATCAGATCGTAGCGCCGACCAGGGCCGTGTTCTCACGTGCCGGACACCGCATCGTGCTGTCGTATCCCCAGGGCTCCAGCGCGGTCGTGCGGTACGCGTCGAAGGATCGGTATTTCCGGTTCCAACTCGTCTCCCTGTCGAACCGATCGAAGGTCGACAACATTGTGTGGGGACCGATTCACACAACCGTCTCGAAGAAGATCGGCGACCTGATCGGCGTCGTGCGCGACGACGATTGGGCGATCGGATTGCTCGGCCTGGACGACAACACGATCGCGGGACCGCCCACGGACGGCGACTGCTACGGAATGGGCTATTACGTCCATTCCCCGGACCTCAAGAAGATTCCGATTCCGGCCCCGTACAAGGAAGGGCAGTGGTTCAACATCGGCGGAGACGGCGTCAGCGACGTGGCTTTCTACTCCCACCCGGAGGAGTACTTCCAACAAGTGATGGGCAACGGGGCGAAGATCGAGCCCGACTTTGGGTCGACCCTGGTCTACCATTCCCGCGATCGACGCAAATCGGTCGTCCACACTTTCTCGTTGCTGCCTGGGTTCCAAGGCTCTCGCCCGCGCAAGCAAGTGAGCGATCCAGTAGACGTCGACTACGTCGGCTCGTCGATCGCCCTCTACGCTTGCCCGGACACCGATGGGCTCGCGACAATCGAGCGAATCGAGCGGGCAGAGGGGCTTCCCCATCCGGTCATCGACGGCAAGTGGATCCACGATCCGTCCGGCTTCAAGACGGATTTTGCCTGGTGGGGACCCCACGACAAGATGCTGGAATACGCAAAGGCCCTTGGCTTACACGCGGCCCAAGACGAAGGGCAAGGCGAATACTACGCCAATCCGGTAGATCACTGGCAGGGCAAGCGAGTCGGTTTCAAGAACGGCTCTTCGCTCTCCTACAAGGATTTCACGGACGAGACGAACCGAATCGGCGTGAAATACGGATTGCATACGCTCTGTCTCTTCCTCCAACCAGGCCGATGCTCCGACGTCACGCCAATTCCGAACCCTCACCTGCAGACGGTGCTCCGCACGAAATTGGCGAAGCCGGTTTCGGCGACCGATGGCGAGATTGAAGTGACTGACCCTTCCTATCTGGGTGAGAACGGAACATGGCCCATGCGGGATGGTTCCAACGTGCTGCGAGTTGGGCAAGAGCTGATCGGCTACACGGATATCAGTAAGTCTGCGCCATGGATCTTACATGGAATCAAAAGAGGATATGCAGGCACGAAGGCACAGGCCCATTCCAAGGGCGATGAACTAGTCAAGCTCCAGATGAACTGCTACAACGGCTTCTGCCCGGACATGCGGCTCATGCCGGCATATGCCGACTACTACGCGACCGTGATGGCGGAGAACGGGATGCAGTACATCGACTTCGATGGACTCGAGAGCACGCTCTACCAAAACCATGGCTACTTCGCGGTTCGGAAGTTCTTCCGGCGGCTCTTCCAAACCTACGCGAAGCTGACCGGCGGAAAGGCGCCGCGCATTATGGGGTCGTGCGTTTTCGCCGGCGGCTGGGAGTACATGAGCGTCTGCAACGTTGGCGGAGGCAACAACATGTTCGATCCCGTTCTCAATCGATGGGGGATCGAGGGGAAAGATATCCGGAACGGTTTCGGCAACAGCTACTTCCCGCCGACGTTCGGAATCCAGGACTATCACAGCGATTGGTCAGTGTTCGACGCCGAGAACCTGGAAGCTAAATCCATTGGCTGGGATGGGACGTACATGCTTGGTCTCAGTGAGGATGCGGTCGAGAAAAGCGGTGAGAAGGCTGCCATCTTTAGGGCGATCCATACCTGGGAGGACGCCCGACAGGCGCACGTTTTTACCCCAGAGATCAAAGCAACGTTTCGCGACCTGGGAGCGAAATTCCATCTGGAACCCGTCGGGCCAGGGAAGTTCCGATTGTCAAAAATCGTTGAGTTTCGTCAAACCTCGAACGGTAAGTTCGACTGGGTCAATCCGGACGGCACCCAGAGAATTGGGATAACGATTCAGTTCGCCAAGCCGGTCTCCGGCTGTACGGTCGACCTGCCCGGTGGCAGGAGGCTGTCGGTCGAGCATCCCTTGGCCAAAGGAGACATGGTTGTATGCGAGAATGGGGGCGCCTGGATCGCCGACTCAAACCGGCGGCGGATCTTCGATCTTCCGGCAACTGGCAAGCTGCCGGTGGAAAACGGTCGCTCCCACATGGAGGTACGTAGCACCGGGGAGTCGGCGAATGCCAACTCGTTCCAGGCGATCGTGTGGACTCAGGGGCCCTTTCGAGTTCTGACGGGCAGCTAGAGGTTGCCGTTGGCGAACTAGGGCTTGCTCGTTTCCTATCGAGCCTATGTTCAATGCCCCACTGAGGCTTCTCGTGGAATCCGTCGCAACTTAGCTGGCACTGTCGGCGGCCCGGGCCGACCCCGCAAAACGGTGTGATATGCTTGAGGAAGCCGACGAACGAGTGCGCTACCGGATCGCAATTGCGTGCCCCTCTCCGTGGCAACGACAGGCTCAACCATGCGCTCAACCTCTTCAGTCCGTTTTGGATCACGAATCGCCCGCTATGCGATTCTATGGATCGCGGTTCTCATTGCCACGACCTCGGCCCAGGGCCAGTCGATCAAGAAGTTCTCGCTGTCGCCCGTGAGCGTCGCAGGGGGTGTTACTTCGACGGGAACGGTGACCCTGTCGGCTAAGGCCGGAACGTCTGGCTTGGCAGTTGCGCTGAGTTCATCGAGCCAAGGGGCCTCGGTGCCTTCTTCGGTGACGGTGCCCGCCGGTTCGACCAGCGCGACCTTTTCGGTCAATACCAATCCGGTCTCGGTCACGACCTCCGTCACGATAAAAGGGGTGTTGGGAAAGTCTTCGGCGAAAGCCACGCTCACCATCCAGGCGCCGAAACTGGCTTCGCTTTCTTTTAGCCCCTCCACGTTGACCGGCGGGTCGTCTTGCTCCGGGACGGTCCAAATCGGGTCGGCGGCTCCGTCGGGCGGAACGATGGTCAGCCTGTCTTCAACGGTTCGCGCTTGGGGCGGTCCGTCGTCGGTTGCCATCCCGGCCGGAGCCAAGTCAGTCGTTTTCAAATTCAATACGGGGCCCGTGTCGGCTAATTCGGTCGCCCGAGTGACCGCAAAGATCGTTGGCTCATCGGTGAACGCGAGTTTGACGATCAAAGCGCCGACATTGAGCCAGCTGCAACTGAACCCAACAACCCTTGGAGGTGGCGCACCTTGCATTGGGACGGTGACCCTTACCGGACCGGCGCCACAGGGGGGCGTCAAGGTCGCCACGTCGAGCAATCTGTCCGCTGCCAAACCACCGAAGTCGGTCGTCGTACCCAGCGGGGCTTCGTCGGCAACATTTACGGTGAGCACGTCAACAGTGACCCAACCGGTTACGGCCAAAATCACGGCGGTACTTGGCACGGTCGCCCTGAACGAATCCCTCACCATCAATCCGATCAGCATTACGAGCGTTACCTTGAATCCGACAACCGTCGTAGGAGGATCGAACTCGGTGGCAACCATTAACCTAAATGGTCCCGCTCCAACCGGTGGCCTGACGGTGACACTGACGCTAGCCCTCCCGAGCACGACGTCTTCTCAGAACCTCACGATTCCGGCGGGATCGTACAAAACGACCGTCACGATCTCGACTCAGGTCGTTGCCACTCCTTCGACTGCCACGATCACGGCGACCGCCTTGGCCACAACCGCTTCCGCCACCCTCACGATCAACCCTCCGGCCCTAACCGGGATCACGCTTTCGCCAACGACCCTGTTGGGCGGTGGGAGTGCAGGCGGCGCCGTGACGATCAGTCCGGCCGCTCCCGAAGGTGGACTGACGATTTCCCTATCAAGCAGCAATTCCGCCGCAAGCGTTCCCGCCTCGCTGAACGTCGCGGCCGGCGCCACGAGCGCTCAGTTCACGGTCACCACTCTGGCCGTTGCTCAGCAAGTGACTGCAACGGTGTCGGCGAGCTTGGCTAGCAGTTCGTTAGGGGTGGGTTTGACGATCACACCGCCTGTTCTCTCCGCGATTT
>JARLGV010000020.1 GCA_031292555.1 Fimbriimonas sp. | reverse complement strand
TCCTCTTCGCTGCCCAGATTCGTCGACCAGTCCTTGCCCAGCGCCGGTGTAGTAACGAGGTCCATGAAAAGACGAACGGCCCGATCCAATCCGCCGGTAAGCATGGAACTCACTTCCTCATATCGTCCTCGCACGGGGCCATCGATGTCTCGGGGCGCTGCGGACAAGAACGAAGCAAGCACCGCATCGATCGGGTCAACATTGGCTCGTGTCAACGGCACATCGTTGATGAGCGTGGAGAAGCTAGACGCATCGGCCCTGGCGTGGCTCTCGTCAGTTCGGCAATAGAAGAGCTTGGCGATCTCCGGCTGCTTCGGTTCGTGTCATTGCCGGTTGACCAGGGCTCCGTTTCGATGGCTTAGGTAAGCGCAATGAACTGCTCAACCGTCAGCCCGGCATCGCGGATCAGCCGTCGAAGCAGACCCCGATCCAGAACTTTGTGGTCCGGGATGCTAAGGCTCAAACGCACACCCGGCTTCTTGAGAATCATGTGCGACCCCGACTGACGATCAAAGTGCCCCCCAGCCATTTCGAAGGCTTTTGAAGCAAGTCGGCCGCTGATTACAGGGAGTTCCGGCACTGGCTAGACGGCTATCGCCATTACTTTGCGGTACGGGGATTCATCGACTACGTCTTGGCTCGCGAGCCAACCGCGGATAGCTTCCTCAGCATTAGAAATCGCTTCATCGCGTGTCGATCCCTGGGTATGGCAACCGGGCAACGCGGGGACGCTGGCAAGAATAAAGCCGTCCTCGCCGTCTTCGAGAACAATGTGAAGGACCATACCGAATGACCTCGCAGCTTGAGGATGGTGGAGGCAAGGGGACTCGAACCCCTGACCCTCTGCTTGCAAAGCAGATGCTCTCCCAACTGAGCTATGCCCCCACGTGACGAAAGATTATACCTTGGGGTTGTCGTCCAAGGGAAATTGGATTTCGTGCGTTCGGTCTATTATTGCCCCCCGGAATGAGGACTCCCACGTGACTGGGCTCCAATGTCGCCATTTCGATTCGTGCCGGGAAGGGCCATCGAGTCGGGCAGAATGGAGGCCATTTCGGCAACGGAAGACTTCGCTCTGCCCGCGCAATTGCTAACCGCAAAGGTCCGACCACTTGGGATGTCGCCGCATGCGACCGGATGGTCCCAAACCGGATATGGCCGGCAGGATTTCACTGCCCGACGGCCAGTCAAGTTGAACTATGGAGTGGCTGCGCGAACGGGCGTCGGTGGCTCGTCGATCAACGGCTTGGTGCTGTCGGTGAGCGGAATCTTGAAGACCTTGAACGTCACCTTTCCACCTTTCCCAATCACTCCGCCAGAGTCGTGATCCCAGCGGTCATATCCAAACTGCTTGTAGGCCGTCGCCTTCCATTCGGGAGCAATGTCTTTTGGAAGCAAAGCTGCTGCTCTGTCCAACTCAGCATTTGCCGACCGGCGGTGTCCGTACGCATCTAGGAGTCTGGCGTAGACGAAGTGAGGGATCGGCTGGTACGGTGCCGAATTTACCGAGTTCTTGATCTCCGCAATGTAGCCCGGTTGATGGTTCATCAAGGAATCCAGCGCGTGCGCCACAGCATGATAATCGCTTACCGAACCGCCTTTCGATGAGAGGTCGGCCACTAGATACTGATCGAGCGTGTAGGCATAGCATTCGATTACCCTCGAATATGCCAATTTGGCATCATCGCGATGTCCGGTTTGTTCGGAGAGCTTTCCAAAGATCATCAGGGTATCTGGATCACCAACAATGCCGTTCGGATTCAGGATCATCTTCCGATACAGGACCCGGGATTCTTCATCCCGTCCTTCTTTGTAGTAGATCGGAGCCAAAAGGGAATCCGCCAAAACTCCATTAGGCGATAATGCGCGGAGACCCAAGGCGTCCGTCTCCGCCGCCTTGAGGTTCCCCTTCTCGATCTCATCGAGGACTTTCATCTTGCCGGCATGTATGCGAACGCTCCTTGATTGCGAATATCCCTTCGATACCGCGCCCAGCGGCGACGCCACAACCAGCACTGCGACTGCAATGAAGGTAGCTCCACCTGCTGCCCACAAAGTCGTATGTTTCATTTTTTGCTATCCTCCGTTGATTGGGTTCATGTAGAGCTGAGTCCACTGGAATTGGGTTACGGGACTTCCGATGCATCCTCCGACGGTTGGACAAGGAGCGGCGCCGAACGGTAAAGGACTACATGGGCCCATTACCCACTGCCATGCCTGACCATACACCGGTACAAACTCGCATCCTACTCCATTGTTGGGGGGATAGTAAACCGCAAAGTCCTTGAAGTAATCGCCGATAGTCACCAAGGTCGCGGCCGCATCTGGCAAGTTAGGAGTATCGGAGTCTGTCGTTATGCCGGTGCCAGTTAGGTCGCACTGCTCGTACTGGAATGAATTGTCGAGTGACCAGCCGCCGGAACTCATCCAGACAGGCACTAACGTGATGACGGCACACTCGTAGAAGTTCGTCAGTTGGCCTAACATCTGATGCCCCTGCCCTTCCCTCGTAACGAAGGCTGAGGGGGTAGTAATGGCATACTCGATGGTCATGCCAGGGGCCGTTTCTGCATTTCCCGAGTTCAAATAGAGTAGACCAGATGTTGCTTGCCCTGGCGTTAGGCTCATTGTACCGTACGTCTGAACGGCCTGCATCGTGTAAGTCGCCGATACCGTTCCAAGCGCATTACCATTCGGATCGTACGCCTGCGCAGTCGCTTGGATTTGCTCTGCACCGCCTCCCGTGGCAAACCACGCCGCCGATAGCCCGGAGGTCTGAAATGAACCTGGAAGCGCGGTCCAAGTATGAACTGGCGGGTGCGACACTGTTCCCAGGGTAGGCGCCTGACCGCCCCAATTCACTGACTGAGCAAGTGTTGGACTCCCCAGTCCACTGCCGCTCAATGAAACCTGCCACGAGGCCCCCAGTCCCTGTCCGCCTGCCGGATTTCCAAGATAGGAGCCTGCCGAAATGGTTGCGACATTGTACTGACCTACTAGGCACTCATCCGTGCTGCCAATCTGCGAATTCGATCCGTAAGGGTTGATGCCTCCCGAGACGCTCAGCATCACGGGTGTAGGAGTCATGGTCGTGCTGACCGCGCATCCCGGGCCGGTGCATGTTGCGACCGGTGTCAATTGAAGATAGAACGACTGCCCTGGATTGTTATAGACGATGTAGTGGAATCCGGCAGACGTGTAGTATGGAGCCGGCCCACTAACATTATCCTCATAGCCATTGTCGCAGGTGAAACTTCCCGATGAGCATGTGCAATTGGCGACTGCCTTGACCTGTATGATTGCGTTTACGGGAGGCGCCCCGGGCCCCATCCACTGCCATTTCCATGTGGTTTGCCCGGTGCAACTGCATGACGGCATGCCTGGAATCGATGCACCGTATGCACTGTTCGACATACCATACGGAGTGCTATGGTTTCCCATGAGGCCGCTCGTGACCGCGATTCCCCCTGCGGGATAGCCTGCCATTAGGACGTATCCGGTGGTGGGGCCACCACCTCCCGCTGCATCTGCGGCCGCAATTCCAATGACGAAACAAATAAGGGCTAATGCCGCCTTTCGCATATTGCGAGTCTAGATCGAAACGGGTGGACATGTGCCTGGCAATCGTACTTGTTTGTGATTGTCTATGCGAGAAGTGGGGTGATGATCGGTTCTTATGTGCGCAGGTAGTTCTGGTATCTAGGCGCATGCAACCGAATAGCCGTAGGATTACATTACCGCTTTACCGGTTAATCTCTCTCAAGCGAGTCGTTTCTCTCTACCGAATAACGTCAACGGGTAGCCCGACCGGGTCCCGCGACTGGGTTCTTGGGGAAGGTCAGATAGGCTCATGTCGTACTGCCACGTCAGTTCGAACCGATATATGTTACAGGAAGGACTACAATGACGGCGATGGTCCCCTCGTTCTTTCGGAACATACCGATTCTTGGTGTTCTTGCTATCGCTAGTCTCGCGGCGGGAAGTCGGGCGGGGGACACCGAGGTATGGGTTTCGACGGCGTGGGGGACCGGTTACGACCTTCAGGACGTACTGCGGGGCCATCCGAACCTCAAGCGGGTCTACTTGCCGCTGTTCCAGATGGCGCCATCGCTCACGGACAAGCCGTTCGCCACCCCCGAAACTTATCTTCAGAAGCTGGCGGGATCGTACGAGATGCTCCATGCGCGGGGGATCGAAGTGTTCGGAGTGTTCACGCCGCTCCGCCTCGACGACGCGGCTCAAGCGGTCGTGCGTCCGGAATGGTGCGAGCAGCCATATGCGACCGCGTTCGACAAGGCAAAGCCGACCCCTTGGCTCAGCATCTACCACCCTCAGGTCGCCGCCTTCTGCGAGAGAACTCTCGCGGAGTGTCTGTCCCGGACCAAGATCGATGGCGTCGTATTGAACCTCGCTTACTCGGCATCCGTGTATCTCGGTTACTCGCAGACCGTGCGCGAGGACACGATTCGGCGGTTGGGGTTCGATCCGGTCGATATCGACTATCCGCTCGGTCCGCCCTTCGACGGCAGGCTCAAGGATCAGAGTCTGATCGACGACCTCGTCAACGACCGCGCCCTTGCGACTCGAAAGTTGATCGACAGCCTTGCCGGGGTCTGCAAAAACGCAGGGAGGAAGTTCGGCGTGTTCGGTTCGCTGAACATCTATGACTATGCCGTCTCGACCCAGGTCGCTGCACTCGGAGATTGGGCGACCGTCCTGCATGACCATCCATCTGCGTTCGCGGTGCTCGCCATGGTCCAAGGAGATGCGATGAGCGCGAATAACCTACGGCAATTCGTGGCAAACGCCACGAGCCACGGCATCGATCTCAGCCTGCTGCGAGTGCTGACCGGCAACGACCCTGCCGAGAGAACAGCGATCGCCGAGACGAACGAGCCTCGCCTTACTACGACCTTGATGCTCCGCAAGAACTAACATGCTCGCCGCGACTCTCATTCTGCTCAGCCTTCGAACCGCACCCATCGACGTTGGCGCCTTTCTATCCGCCGAGGCAAAAGGCAGTGGGCTCTTTCTCTGCCACATTTCGACTCCCTACGGAATGGAGTCGACCTTCGCCGACACCAGATCCCTGATGCACGATCTGGGATTACTGGACCGGTTTTCTGGGCGATCTTCGGGCTTTCGCTGGGACTCGAGCGCGGCCCTGCCATTCACGATGCCGATGGATGCGGATCTCCAGCTTCAAAAGGCGGTGGGCGGACTCAGCCGACTCGTTGGGCTCGTGGGAGATCGGGCGTCCGAACTGATCGCACCGAGCGGGGGCGGTGCTCTGTCGATGTACAAGGGCCTCGACGCGAAGTCGCTTCATCCCTCCGAAGCAACGGCCGCTCAATCTGCCTTCGGTAGCTACACGCCCCTCTTCGGCGAGAACGACGCCAAGCTTCAGCTTCAAGTGACCGTCTACGTGGCGTTCAGTTCGCCGGATGGAGGCTACAAGTCGTTCGTCCTGCGACCGTCGCGCGACGGTGGGAAGATTGCGGGGCTCGGGAATCTGATCAGGCCGGCGGGAAAGGACCGTATGCCCAAGGAGTTGCGCGAGAGGCTGAGCAGGGCGACGATGGGCGAAATACCAGCCGGTCAGCTTGTCACGGTGGGGGACTTGGTCACCCGTATAGGTCACGCGGCCGGATTTCAGCTGTACTTGGATCGGCGATTCGCAAGCGACCGGATGTACGTTCGCGCTCCCGCAACCGTCGGCGCTGCCGATCTGGCCGATGGACTGGCCAAAGCGTTGGACCTTTACTGGCGGAAGGTCGGCTCGCTGTACTTCCTCGCCGTCAGCCCGTCAGATGGGCATTTCATCGCGCGGCAGAAGTTCTACGAGAAGACACTGCGCCTCGCGGAGCCGCTTCTTCGATTCGTCGAGGCAGCCAAACTGCTGCCCGACGGTCTCGGCGCGGCCAACCTGCTTGCCGGTCCCCAATCGTTGGCCGACTTTCCGCAGGGAATCCTCAGCGGAATGGCCGGACAGATTGTGGAAAGTCAGGGCGCCGACAAAGGCACGTTCATGCAGACGATCGCCGACGGATCTTTCCTAAAGGGCACCGTCGAGTTCTTCTTGGGAGGTTATGCGTCGATCGCATCAGAATCGAGCCACGCCTCCATCGGGGGCGTGAGCTTTCGCTTGGATGCGAACCAGTAGCGGCTAAGGCGCCAAGGCGACGTGGGCGGTTGTGAGCATCAAAACGTAGTGGCAGGCGCTGCCTCCCAACACGAACAGGTGCCACAGGTCGTGGGCGCCGAAGATCCCCGGCCACAGCTTCGGCCTGTTCGTCGCGTAGATGATCGTCCCGCCCGTATAGGCCAGACCCCCTGCGAGCATCCACCAGAGCGCCGATGTCGGCAGCACCTGCAAAAAGCCTGGTATGTCGATCACGATCAGCCAGCCCATCGCCAAGTAGAGCACCAGCCGCAGCCATTTTGGGCCCCCGCCGAACAGCACGTTGGCGAGGATACCGATCAAGGCCATCGTCCACTCGGCGGCGAGCATCGCGTACCCGGTGGTACCGCGCACGGCTAACAGGCAAAGCGGCGTGTAGGTGCCCGCTATCACAAGATAGATCGCCATGTGGTCGAGCCTCTGGAGCCATTTACCGCGGGAGTTCACCGAGTGATATACGCTGCTGGCGACGTATAGCCACGTCAAGCAGAGCCCATAAACGGTAAAGACGACCATTCCAAGTGAGTGCCGCCAAGCCAGAAAGAGCAGGTAGACGAGGCCGATTACCGCTAGAGTAGCGCCGACGTAGTGAGAGATTGCCGAGAACGGATCCTTCAGTCGATGTTTCGCCATGGTTCGCCTAACCCATCTTAGCCGTTTTCCAAACGACCGGGCGTTACTTCAGGCCGCTGGTGGCGATGCCTTGAATGAACACTTTTTGGGCAAGAAAGAACACGACGATGACGGGGGCGATGACCAGACACGAGGCCGCCATGAGCAGGTTCCACGCGGTCCCTCCGTGTTGGCTCTGATACGCCTGGAGTCCGAGCGAAAGCGTGAACGTCTGCTGGTCGACCAAGTAGATAAGAGGCCCGAGGAAGTCGTTCCACGAGCCCATGAAGGTGAACAACGCGACCACCATCAGCGCCGGACGCGAGAGAGGCGCCACTATATCGGTGAAGATCCGGAACTCGCTGCAGCCGTCGATCTTGGCCGCCTCGCTCAACTCCATCGGAATCGTTCGATAGAACTGGCGAAGTAAAAAGATCGAGAACGCGCTCGCGAAGAAGGCGGGAACCCAAAGAGGCTTGAATGTCCCAACCCAGCCCAGCCACTTGAACAGGGCGAAGGTGGGCACCATCGTAACCGGGAAGGGAACCATCATCGTCGCCAACGTCACGCCGAAGAACAGATCGCGCCCAGGCCATTTGATCCGGGCGAATGAGTACGCGACGATCGCATTGGAGAGCACCGATCCCCCCACCGCCAGAATCGTGATGATGATCGTGTTGCGGGCATACACGAGGAACGGCACGTAGCCCAATTCCTTGCTCCCATAGGCGACCGCGTCGCGGTAGTTGCTCCAGAGCAAGTGGGAGGGAATCCACCTTGGAGGACTCGTCATCGTCTCCGGCGTCGGCTTCAATGAAGTCGTCAGCATCCACAGGAGAGGCATCACGAAAACGACCGACAGCAGCACCAGCGCCACATGGGCGCAAATCGTTCGCGTTCGGTCGGCAGAAGTCTTGTTCATTCCGTGTTAGCTGCTCTCGTAGTGGACGTGCTTCTCCGACAGCTTGAGGGCGATCAGGGTTAGGGCGAGCGTAATGACGAAGAGCACCCAGCCCATCGCGCTCGCATAGCCCATTCGCTGATATTGGAACGCGTTGTCGTACAGGTAGCTCGCATAGAAATAGGTGCTGCGCGCGGGCGCCCCGCCGGGGAACATCACGTAGGGGACGGCAAAGATCTGCAGCGATCCAATGATGCCCATCACCACGTTGAACAGGATGACCGGCGATATCATCGGGAGCGTGACGTGGCGAGTCTTCGCCCAGACCTTTGCGCCGTCGAGTTCGGCAGCCTCGTATAGCGAGACCGGCACGTCCTGCAGTCCGGCAAGGTAGATCACCATCGCCTGTCCGCAGCCCCAGATCGAAATGAGAATCAGCGTCCATTTCGCCCAGGTCGGGTCGCCCATCCAGTTCGGCGGCGTGACGTGGACCCTGCGGAACGCCTCGTTCAGCAATCCGTAGTCGCCGTTGAAGATCCAGGAGAAGAGGGTTCCAAGCGCGACCATCGGCACGAGGGTCGGCAGGAAGAACATGGTGCGGTAGACCGCCATGCCCTTCACCTTCATGTTGAGCAGCAGCGCAAGGCCGATCGCAACTACCGTGCTCAGCGGTACCGCTCCGGCGACATAGAGAAGCGTATTCGTCAGGCTCTTGTAGAACACCTCGTCGTGGAACAGTTCGTGGTAGTTCTGAAGGCCGATCAACTTCGGCGGACGCAGGATCGAGAAGTTCGTAAAGCTATAAAGAAGCGAAGCTACGAGCGGGTAGGTGAGGAAGATCAGGAACCCGAGGATCCACGGGGCGGCAAAGAGGATTCCGACCCGGGCATCGCGGCGACTCATTGGTTCAGCACCTGCGACTTGTAGGTCTGCCAAAGCGAGGTTACGCGCTCCTGAGCATCGTGAAGCGCCGCCTCCGGCTTCTTCTGCTCGGTGGAAACCTCCTGAAACGCCACGTTCATCTCATTCTGCAGTTGCGGAAGAATGCCGATCTGAGGCGGGGAGAATGCCTTCGGCGACCGAGCCAGCCGATCGAATAGCCGGATGAACTTGTTCGGATGGGTTGTAAAGAAGTGCTCACTCACTTTTTGGAGTGGGGAGTTCTTGCCATGACCGATGCATAGCCCCTCCATCACGTCTTGACGCTGGACGTACTGAATGAACTCGAACGCCTCCTTTGGGTGCTTGGCCCCCCGGGGGATCGTCAACACGTCTTGCGAGAGGTTGCTGTGGTCGGCAAGGTCGGGCCGGTCCGCCGGGTAAGGGAAGGGAACGGCGAACCATTTGAGCTCGGGATGGTAAACGTTGATGTAGTTTCCCTTCCACACGCCGTTCTGCTCGGTCGCCACCTTCCCGTCCATAAAGGGGTCCTCGGGTGAGGCGAAGTTCCCGAATCCGCTCTGGAAGCTCTGGACCTCCTTGGAACCGAATCGCTTGGCATACGATTCGACCCAATTAAAGGCCCGGACATTCTCGGGCGAGTCGAGGGTAAGGCGATCTCCGTCCACGAGTTTCCCGCCGAAGTAGATGCCCCAAGCCCAGTTCCACCAGCCCGGATTTGAGGGGAGAAAGCCCGCCATCTGAATGTCGCCGTTCTCCTTCTTCTTCGAGATCCGGTCGACGAGTTTGTCAAGCCCCTCGATCGTTTTCGGGAACGTCTCTGGTGTGTTAGCGTCGGGAGGCATCAAATCCGGTCGCACGACAAGCGCGATCGAGGCGGGAGTGCTCGGAAGGCCCCAGAGACCGCCCCGGTAGGTCAGGGCATCCCAGTAGTTTTTGATGTAGTGATCCGAGTTAAGCCCGGCCGCCTTGGCCATCGGACTGAGGTCGATGATTGCGTGGGCGTCAGAAAACTCGTACAGCTGGTCGAGCCAGATTCCGGCGACATCGGGCGGGTTGCCGCCGGCGGTGGCGAGCATCGTCTTGGTGTCGACGCCCGAGATGCTCAGGTAGCGGACGAATATCTTGTCCTGAGACCGGTTGTAGGCATCGACTACCTTCCGCATCTCCTGCCCCTCGGAGCCGGTCCACTTCTCCCAGTAGATCACCGTCACCCGGTCGGTCCGGCTCTGGCGAGACACGACCTTGTCGCCGTAGATGGCAGCCGACACCATTACGATCGCTGCCGCGGTAAGGCCCGCGACTTCGTTAGTGGTCATAGGCGCCCTCCCGGAACTTGTCTGATCTTCAGGCTAAGCGTGCCTTCGGTGTGACGCCGACTCGGCACGCCTGAGACTCGCGCTTCCCCCCTCCGAGGGGGAGGCTGTCGCGTAGCGACTGGAGAGGGGGCTAGTTCGATTTGCGTCCGAAGTCCACTTAGGAACTCAGAAGCTGAAGCGGACTTTTGTGCAACGGATTCTCCCCCTCTCTGCCTACGGCATCTCCCCCTCGGAGGTGGGAGAATGGGTTTTGCGCCTTCCAAGGTCGCGACTTGATACGGGGCTCGTGCTACAGGCGTGCCTTTGGTGTGACGCCGACTCGGCACGCCTGAGACTCGCGCTTCCCCCCTCCGAGGGGGAGGCTGTCGCGTAGCGACTGGAGAGGGGGCTAGTTCGTTTTGCGT
>JARLGV010000138.1 GCA_031292555.1 Fimbriimonas sp. | reverse complement strand
TTTCATTCGATCTCCAGTACGCTTGAGAACCTGATGGCCTATTTCGCCGACCGGTTGCGGGCCCCCGGCGTCTTGCCATCGGAAGTTTATTTGACTGGACTGCGCCTCGAAGAGATGCCTGGCTTTTACGGTGAGCTGCACCTGACCGAATCCACACCCATCATGAACTTGACCCGAAGCTATGAGTTTGCCGCTGCCCACCGATTGGACAGCCCGTTCCTTACGCCCGAAGAGAATCTTGAGCTCTTCGGTAAGTGCAACAATCCGGCGGGCCACGGCCACAACTATATCTTGGAGGTTACGGTCTCCGGTGATCCCGATCCGGCAACCGGGATGCTTGCCGATCTGGCATTGATCGACCGAGTGGTCAATGAAGAGGTGGTCGACCGATACGACCACAAGAACCTCAACATGGACCTGCCCGAGTTCCAAGGACGTCCCACGTCGTCGGAAATCGTGACCCTGGAGATTTTTGGCCGACTTAATGGGAGGCTGCCCGCGAAGCTGGAGCGTGTCAGGTTGTTCGAGACCGCGAGGAACATGTTCGAAGTATCGGCCGACCGATAGGCGCCCCGATCGGCAGGCATCGTTGGGGTTTGGTAACTGCTGTCGTACAATGGGCTTGGCCCGGCCTTAACAGATTCTTCACTGATCTTCCGAAGAAACGGATTCTCTTTGAATATTCCGGGCGTCTATAACTGGCAAGAGATGACGAAGCGTTACGCATCCATACCGAGATATCACGGGTGGCCGCCGGCTTGGCGGGACACCATGATAATATGCATAGCCACAGAAGAAGCCCAAGAGGCCCGTGTGCGTGTGCATACGGGCCTCTTTCTTTTTGGCCGTGACGCTGTCGTTTCCATAGTTCATTCGCCGGAGGAGACCGGCTAGGGAGTTAGGACATGGCTATGCACGAAGTACTGGTTCTCAACAGCAATTACGAGCCGCTCAACGTATGCAACATGCGTCGAGCCGTCACGTTGCTCTTGCTCGGCAAAGCGGAGGTGCTCCAGCATCGTTCGTTGCCGATGGCGACCGTCAGCGGCCCCTATCGGGCGCCGTCGGTGTTGAAAATGCGGTACCAAGTTCGACGACCCATGCCACAACTGCGGCTGTCTCGCCACTCGGTGTTGGCGCGCGACAGTTACACGTGCCAATACTGCGGCATCCGGGGGAAGGACCTAACAATCGACCACGTCCTGCCGAAGTGGGCGGGTGGCCCCCATACTTGGGATAACCTCGTGGCGTGTTGCCGCAAGTGCAACCTGAAAAAGGCGGACAAGACGCCTCAGCAGGCTCACATGAAGTTGGCGCGCAAACCCAAGCGCCCGCACTACGTCCCGTACCTTTCCCTTCCGCTTTATTTGAAGGCTCAGGGCAAAGACGAGTGGAAGATGTTCCTGCCGTACTTCGCGGAATTCTCAGACGACACGTACCTAGAACAATCCGCCTGATTTGTACACATTACAGGGAAGACCTAGTAAAATTACCTGAAGAGGGGCCCGATTAGGTTCGTCTGAAGCGGTAAACTTGGCTTTCACGTCCAAACCCTATACACTATTGGTGTTTGAACCAGCCATGGACGGAGGGTTGTAATGAATACATACCATATTAGAGGCGGCAGGAAGCTGCTTGGCGAAGTTGATGTTGCAGGAAGCAAGAATGCCGCGCTGGCAATTATGTCGGCGGTCGTGCTTGCCGAAGGGACTACGATTCTGCACAATGTCCCTAACGTGTCCGACACTCGGACGAAAGCAAAACTACTGGAAGTATTTGGCGCCAAGGTGCAGTGGCGCGAAGGATCCCTCCTTATCGACTGTAGTCGTCTGCATGACGGCGAAGCGAATGAGGAGATGGTGCGGTCGATTCGAACGTCTTTTTACCTGCTCGGCCCGCTCGTGGCTCGTATCGGGTATGTCACGCTTCCCGCGCCTGGCGGCTGCAAGATCGGCGCGCGTCCGGTGGACCTTCACGTAAAGGGCCTGCTCGCTTTAGGCGCAGACTTGGAGCTATCAGAGGGTCGATACACCGTTCGAGCCAAACAGCTTCGCGGTTGTGAGATCTATCTTGATGTTCCGAGCGCAGGGGCAACTCAGCACCTCATGGCTACGGCGACCCTGGCGAAGGGCATTACGGTCATTCAGAACGCCGCCATCGAACCGGAAGTGACCGCTCTCGCCGAATTCCTCAATCGGATGGGCGCAAATGTCGAAGGTGCTGGAACCAGCACGATCACGATTCAGGGCAGCCAGCGACTGGAGCCGTGCGGATACACGATTCCCCCAGACCGGTTGCAGGCGGGCACCTATCTCCTTGCCGGCGCGATCACGGGTGGCGAGGTAACCGTTCGCGGCATCATTCCAGACAACCAGACGGCTGTCATCAACAAGCTTCGTGAAATTGGAGCCGAGTTGACCGAGGGGCCGGATTGGCTGCGCGTAAAGGCCGGTCATCATCACAAGGCAGTCCGAATCAAGACGATGCCGTATCCTGGTTTCCCCACGGATATGCAGCAGCCGATGTCCGCTTTGTTGACGGTTTGCGAAGGTACCAGCGTCGTTGAAGAGACAATCTACGAGAGCCGAATCGGCCACGTACAGGAACTCAACCGCATGGGCGCCAACATCCTTCAGGAGGGTCGAACGTCGATCATCACTGGAGTGGCGCGTTTGCGCGGGGCAACGGTTACGGCGAGCGACTTGAGAGCGGGAGCGGCGCTTGTTTTGGCGGCGCTTGCTTCGGAAGGTGAGTCATTCGTTCAGAACGTACACTTCATCGACCGTGGCTACGATGACCTCGAAGGCACGATCCGTGCGCTTGGCGGGGATATTACGCGTATCGACTCGATCGAGAGGCGCGGCAAGGTGGGCGAAGCGCTTCATTGAGATTTGTTCCGGAGATTGGCATCGACCTTGGCACTGCCAACATACTCGTCTATCGGCGAGGAAAGGGCATCGTTCTATCTGAGCCGACCGTCGTTGCCATCAACTCCAGCAACGGCAAAGTGCTTGCCGTCGGCAATGAAGCAAGGGACATGCTTGGCCGCACTCCCGGGAACATCACTGCGATCCGCCCCTTGAAGGACGGCGTCATCGCAGATTACACGACGACGCTGAAGATGCTGGAATACATCATCACAAGAACTTGCGGCGGGCGTTTCCCGATTCGGTTGAAGCCGACGACTTTGGTTTGTGTTCCGAGTGGTGTTACGAACGTCGAACGGCGGGCGGTAATCCAAGCTGCCAAGGAGGCCGGCGCGGGAACTGCGATGACGATCGAAGAGCCCATGGCAGCCGCGATTGGCGCCGGGCTCCCCATCTCGACTCCGGGGGGCAACATGGTCGTCGACATCGGAGGAGGCACGAGCGACATTGCGGTGATCTCTCTCGGGGGCATCGTGCTTTCGCATAGCCTGCGGGTAGGTGGCAACAAACTGGACGAGGCGATCATCCGGCATATCCGGAACGCCTACAATCTGATGATTGGCGATCCCACTGCTGAAGAGATCAAGATCAAGATCGGCTCTGCCTTTCCACTTGCCCAAGAGCTTCGAATGGAAATACGCGGTCGAGACCTGGTTGCGGGACTGCCCAAGACAGTTGAGATAACGAGCGAAGAGGTCCGGGAGTCCTTGAGCGAGCCGGTAAGGCAGATCGCGGAGAAGCTCTGCTCGGTCCTGGAAGAGACGCCGCCTGAATTGGGCAGCGACGTGATTGAGCGGGGAATCACGCTGACCGGCGGAGGTGCACTTCTCCGTGGGTTGGATCGGCTTTTGCAGAGCGTGACGGATATTCCCGTCCGTGTTGCGGATAACGCGCTAAACTGTGTAGCTATCGGGACGGGTCGCGCTCTAGAAGAGCTTGATGCGATCCGCCAGAGCGGAGCAGTTAGCACAATATGAGAATACTCCCTGGGTTCATGGCCGCAGCGCTCGTTTTGACATGCCTATGCGGAGCTCAGGAGGGTGGCCAACTCAAAACCAAGACGCACGCTCCGGTGAAGGTGAGCACAGCGCCAGTCACTCGGGCAGAAGCCTCGGCTACGTTCAAGCACCTAGCTAAGGTCTTTGGCGAGGTCCTCCACGTGTCCGTTACCGGAATGGCGGCGGGTCCGTCGCCTGCGAAGGCTGTGACTCGGACGGAGGTCATTTCCGAACTCGCGGAATTCTATCGCAAGCTCGAACCGGCGTTCAAGATGACGATGAAGGACGTAACGGTTTCGCCTTCGTCACTCGTCGTCGACCGGTCCTCCAGCAAGAAGGACCTGGTCATGCTGGTAACCAAGGGATGTGTCGGAGCCCACACCGTCCTTGCGGTTGGCTCGGTTCGAACGCTTACAGTGAGAGATTTTGGCGACGTGATCGGGTTCTTTGCCTCGCGAGTCATTGAAATGACCCACACTCCGAGTACGAAGTGGACGCCATATTTGCGGCGCAACTGACGCCGGTCAGCTAGACCTGAACGATCTTGCGGACGCCCGGAACAAGTTCCTTTAGCTGCAGTTCGATCCCATGCTTCAGCGTGAGCGCAGACATGGGGCAGCCTCTGCAGGCGCCGGAGAATTTGACTCTTACATCACCTTCATCAGAGACGCCCAAAAGCTGAATCTCGCCACCGTGCGATCGTGCATAAGCTTGAACGTCGATCATCGCCGCCTTAACCTGCGGGTAAAGCGGCCCCATCTCGGCCGGTTCGGGTGGGTTACGCCGTAATAGCGTTCGGATCAGGGACATTTCGAAGCCTCGTTTAGATTCTACTATGGATTTGGGCGGAGGACCTGCCTAAGCCTTCCTCACCCACACTTGCATCGAGTTGGCTCCGCGGTTGTTCCAAGCGTAGTAAGGAACGAATCTCGCACTGACTTCGCGGCAAGCGATCGAGCCCTCCGATGGGTAGAGCGCTTCTTCGTCATCTTCGATTTCAGCGAACCCCTCGACCGTCAACGTCTGGAGACCGGGAAGTCCGCTAGTTTTTCCTACGGTGATTGTGGCGTCCGTGTTCGCGGCGAACAACTGCGGGGCAAAGCCAAGGTCGCACTCTTCGGCGGTGTAGATCAACGGTCCGTTCGATAGGGCGACTCGACCAAGGTTCTCGCGCACCTTGGGGTTCGCCTCTACCCATACCGGATTCATGCCGAAGTCCACCTTCAATACGTCCGACGGCGCCCATGTCCGATCGTAGACAGCGTAGCCGTTGTCGTAATCGGCGGGCTCATCGGCGCCGGGCAGATCGACTTCCATGTTCTCCGACCATTCCGGAATTCGGAGGAACAGCTTGAACCGAACCGGAACGTCCAACTTGAACCGAATTATGACTTTGCCGGACCACGGATAGTCCGACTCGACTTCGATTCCAGCTTTGGAGTCGGCGATAGTAGTTTGGCATCGAAAGCCGGTGGGAATGTGGATATAGAACCGATCGTCCGAGACGCTTGCCACGTAGCGGTCAAGCGAGCCGATCAGACGGGCGATGTTGGGCGGACAGCAAGCGCAGAAGAACCACGGCGTGCGCTTGTGAGTACCCCGGCTCTCGAGCGGATTGGCATAGAAGTAGTGGTCACCTGAAAGGGAGATTCCGCTGAGCACTCCGTTATAGAGGGCGCGCTCGACGATATCGGCGTACTCGCTGTTTCCGGTGAGCTCCAGCATCTTGCGACCCCAGAAGACTAGACCGCAAGACGCGCAGGTTTCGGCATAGGCGCTGAGGTTGGGCAAGTCGTAGTCGGCGGTAAAGCCCTCATTAGACGCGCTGGGGCCGATTCCGCCGGTGACATACATGCGCTTCTGGGTCAGGTTGTCCCAGCACCTTACCAGGGCGGCTTCGAGAGCCTCGTCGCTCGTGCCGTCTGCAAGTTCGGCGGCTGCAATGTAGAAGTACATCGCCCGAACCGCATGGCCAACGACTTGAGTGTGATCGCGGATAGGAGCATGATCCTGAGAGTACTCGCCGATATAGTGGCCGTCCCTAACGAGGAGCGAGCCGGTGCCCGGCCAAAGCGAGCATGCATCGGGGTCCAGGAGCTCGGCCTCATAAGGGCTGGGACGACTTCCACGCGACTCGACCATCCAGCGAGCCAGGTCGCGATAGGTTGCATTGCCGGTCACTCGGGAAAGCTCAAGCAGAGCGAGTTCGATCTCCTCATGGCCGCAATATCCGAGGCGCTTGCCAGGACCGAATACCGATGCCACGTGGTCGGCGAAACGGATCGAGACGTCGAGAAGGCGGCGATCGCCCAGACATTCGAAGACGGCGACTCCTGCTTCGATGAGGTGGCCGCCGCAGTACATCTCATGCATCATGTTGAGGTTGCGCCACTTCATGTCCGGGTGACCGAGTTGGAAATAGGTGTTGATGTAACCGTCGGGTTCCTGAGCCGCCTGGATCTTCTGTATGACAGTATTAAGGCACTCCCGGACCTTGGGCGCCTCCCGGATCGTGAGCGCGTACGCGCAGGCCTCCGCGAATTTATAGATGTCGCTGTCGTTGAACCACAACCCCTCGAATTCACCTGCCTTTGCTGCAGCTTTCTCGAAGTTCGAGAGCCTACCGGTTTCGACAAGTTGGGTGAACTGGGTTGGCAGCGTTACGTCGAGTAGTAGGTTCTGCCAACGGCTCCAAAACGTGTCTGTAAGCTGAATGTCGGCAAGGGGAAGGCTGTGCATATAACGCTGAAACGACATGTTGGTAGTGTATCTGCCCAATACCGATGGAGTCGTTCGGGAGAGTGCCAAAATGGGGCAAAGCTACGCGATGAGTCGGCAGGGGGTACTCGTCGCTTGGGGTGGAGAGAACATGTCGATTGAACCTGGAACATATTGGGACCCATCGCTCGAACTGGAAGACCGAGTAAACGACCTCGTCAGCCGAATGAGCCTAGAGGAGAAAGTATCGCAGATGGGGAACGTCTCTCCCGCGATCGAGCGCCTCGGCGTTCCGGAGTATGACTGGTGGAACGAATGTCTCCACGGAGTGGGACGTGCCGGCCGAGCGACCGTTTTCCCTCAGTCGATCGGAATGGCGGCGACCTGGGATCCCGAACTGATTCAGAAGGTCGCCACTGCCATTTCGGACGAGGCCAGGGCCAAGTACCATGCGGCCCAGCGTGAGCACAACCGCAGCCGGTACATGGGATTGACCTACTGGTCGCCGACGATCAACATCCTCCGCGACCCTCGATGGGGCAGGGCCCAGGAGACATACGGCGAGGACCCATATCTCACTTCGAGGATTGGAGTCGCGTTTGTAAAGGGCCTCCAAGGCGATGATACCAAGCATCTCAAACTGGTGGCCACTCCCAAGCACTATGCGGCGCACAGCGGGCCCGAAGAAGGCCGTCACGCGTTCGACGCGGTTGTTTCCAAGCAGGATCTATGGGAAACCTATCTGCCCGCATTCGAGGCAACCGTGAAGGAAGCCGGGGCTCAGTCGGTTATGGGGGCGTACAACCGGTTCAACGGCGTGCCTTGCTGTGCAAACGAAGAGTTGCTAAACGACGTGCTTCGGGATCGGTGGGGATTCGATGGGTTCGTGGTTTCCGACTGCGGAGCGATCGAGAACATCTACCAGTATCACGGAACGGCTTCGTCGATGGCTGAGGCGGCGGCCCAGTCGGTAAAGGCGGGATGCGATCTTTGCTGCGGTCGGGCGTACGACGCCCTTGTCGATGCGGTAGGGCAGGGGCTGATCTCGGAGGAGTGCATCGATCGCTCGGTCAAGCGGTTATTTCGCGCCCGCTTCCGGCTCGGCATGTTCGACCCTGACTCGGAGGTGACCTTTAGCGAGATCCCGGCTTGGGTAGTCGATTGCGCCGGGCACCGCGAACTGTCCCGCATCGTCGCCACCAAGTCGGTTGTCCTTCTGAAGAACGACGGAATCCTGCCGTTGAAGAAAGAATGGGAGATCCTCTACGTGACTGGGTCAAGCGCGGATGCCCAAGACGTGCTGCTCGGAAACTACAACGGATTCTCCTCCCAGATGGTCAGCCTGCTGGAGGGAATCATCGGGAAAGTCTCGGCCGGAACACGAGTAGGTTTCGCGGTCGGCTGTGCCGTCAATGGACCGCATACCGACCGCTTCGGTCCCGCCGGCTGGGAAGCAAGCGAGGCGGAACTGATCGTTGCCTGCTTGGGCTATACGCCCAAGCTCGAGGGCGAACAGGGCGAGGTAGCCAGTTCAGACGGCAATGGCGACCGAACCGGAGTGGAGTTGCCCCCGAGTCAGATGTCATTGTTGCGATTCCTCGACACGCTGGGCAAGCCGATCGTGCTCGTTCTGACCGGAGGAAGTCCCATCCTGTTGCCGAGCGACTTTACGAATATCCGGGCGATCCTTATGGCATGGTATCCGGGAGCCCAAGGGGGCGCCGGTGTCGCCGATGTGCTTTTTGGCGATGCCAATCCTTCGGGGCGGCTACCGGTGAGCTTTCCCGGTGCGGATACGGTGCTGCCTCCAATCGACGACTATCGAATGGACGGACGCACTTACCGATTCAACGCGAGTCCGTACCGCTTTGAGTTCGGCTTCGGTCTGAGTTACACGACATTCACTTACGACCATCTGTGTTTGAGCGAGTCTAGAACGCCGCTTGGCGCACCTCACGCCATCGAGGTCGACGTGCGAAATACGGGCACATGTCTGGGGGAAGAAGTGGTTCAGGCCTACGTGACGGACGTGCAAGCTTCCGTTCGAACACCCAGGCACCGTCTCTGTGCGTTTGCTCGGGTTGAACTTGAACCTGGAGAGGTCAAGCATGTTCATCTGTGCCTCGGGGATAGCGCCTTCCAGATTGTCGATAGCGAAGGGAATCGCGTGCTTGAACCCGGCGAGTTTGTCGTGTATGTCGGTGGGCGACAACCAAGCCAGGAGGCGATCAACTCGGGAGAAGTGCTGGCGCTCAGGGTTACGATCTAGGTTGCATGGTGAAGGACCGGCTCCAATACGGCCGGCTTCCGGTCCCTCTTGGGGTCGTACACCTCGGCGCCTGCCATCGCGACGCCGATCGGCCTTAGGCGATGGCGAACACGGATCGTCGATCCACGAAGGCCAAGACTTCATCGAGGCCTTTGTAGACTCCAGGCGCCCCATCGGCCCCGGTGTCTACTCAACGAGCAGAACGAGGAATTGACATGGGCGCCGAAAACAGACGGGGAACCCGGACCCGAATCATCATCGGCCCTTTCTTCTTGTAATGGAGGGGAAGGACGGCAGTTGTTGAGTCGATGATCGACGGGGCCCTTATCCGAAAACGCAGATCGAGGGAAGGTACCTCCATCGGTAGACCTTTATGCTTTGCACTGGACGAACGAATGACTTGCGCGAACAGGGAAGAAGTCGGCTTGTCAGAGTGTGGATCAGGACGCTGTCTGATACGAAGCGCCAGCCATGCCAGCCCAAGGTCGTCGAGTCGAGGACTCATTCCCAGGAATGTCCATTTTGCGTCCGCTGATGGCGCAGTGGGCGGAGCAATCGGTGCATTCACGCCTGCATCATATTGGAGCGCCTTTCTTTGGTTTTCAAGGACGATATTCAGGGAGGCGTGGGGAATCGTTGTTTGCACCACCGTCTCGCTTGGCATCTTTTGAGATCGGATGACAGCAGAGTCCTTTCCAAGAACGCCGACAATCTGATCTGTTGGCAGAATGAGCGTATAGAACCCGTCTACCTTGGCGATCCGCGCATTCCGGTAATGAAGAACCACCTCTTTGTCTTCGAGCCGGTAGCGATCGAGGCGGACCTTGATCGCATCGGAATCCCCGCCATACGCGGTTACAAACTCGTTGGGAAGTCCTTCAGAGTCGCTTGCAGCCTGGCAGTAGGTTGTCGCGAGCACGTGAGCGGCCAGATGTTCGCCTGGTGCCAGAGGTCTGGCGAGGCTGTAGGTGAGGGTGTTCGGGCCCGATAGGAATGTCGCAGTCATGGGCCGCGGTATCCCGTTGACCGGTGGTTGGATAACAGCAACGGGGGATGCGATTCGAGAGAACGTCAGGAGCGCGTTTTGGACCGGTTCTTTGATCCGCCCAAATTCGAGCTTTACGGACACGTGGCCGGGGTGAGTCGAGAATCCACGCTCCAAGCAGATCAGCACCGCCTGGTCGATCTCTCGGACGACGGTCACATATCGGCGGTGAGCATCGTCTTCTGCGCTCGCTCGCACAAAGCTGGCCGGCTTGCCGCTCCGGACGTCCCTTACGCTAACCCATGCCGCAGCGGCATCCTGGGACGTGCAGCGATAGGTCAGATGTCTGTGGTCTGGCGGCACCGATTGAACGACTTGCCCGTCGGAACAAGCCTCTTCCGTGAGGAGGTCCACTTCGTAACTGTGGGGAGGAACTTTGGCCGGATCGGCGCCCTCCACGCTTCTTCGAGTGCCGAATTCAAACCACGAGAACACCAAAATCGATGTCAGGCACACGACCGCCGCAAGCAATCGCTTTCGCGATCGCAATCGATGATGATCGCTGTCCAGTGTCAACTCATCTGTCATATGGCGCGGCGAATTCTATGAATTCCTGGGATTGAGGCGAATGCGTCGAAGTATGAAAACAATATCTTACGCAAGGTAGACCGCGATCGCCAACAGGCTTCCGTAACGGTCCTCTTCGGACCGGCTCTATCGCGATCTTACTGGCTCGCGATAGTCCTCCATCGATCCATGGAATAGACTCGTTGGAAATGCTGGAAGCTCTTGTGCGTCGGTCGTCATTCGCTCCGAAGGAGTCAGTCCTTCTCGTTCTGCTTCATGGACTTGGCGCCGACGAGCAAGACCTGATGGGGTTGGCCGATCAACTTGATCCGCGTCTCACCGTCGTCTGCTTCAGAGCTCCGATGGCATGCAGTTTCGGTGGATACGCCTGGTTCGACGTGAGTTGGAACGCCGATGGCGTTCACGCCGATGCTGAACAAGCAATCGTCAGCCGCGACATCTTGATAGACATCCTGCCTGGTTTACCGGCGCGTCTAGGGATGGAATCGGAGCGCATGTTCCTGGGTGGTTTCAGCCAGGGAGCCATGATGAGTCTGGGCGTGTCGGTGGCACGGCCGGACATCGTGCTTGGCACGTTGGTTCTGAGCGGCAGAATCCTGCCAGAGTTTGTGTCTGAGAAACCGGCGCCCGGTTTCGAGAATGTGCCGTTCTACGTTCAACACGGCACCCGAGACGAAGTCCTGCCGGTTGAAGGAGGGCGGGCGATCGAAAGATACCTCGTTGGCTCCGGCTGCCAGGCAACCTATAGAGAGTTTCCCATGGGGCACGAGATTAACCTCGCGAGCCTCCAAGAGATGAATCGGTGGCTAACAGCGAGGCTTGCATGACAGATTGGGCCCGAGCACGTATTTGTATACTCGGGCCATCGCATCTAGCGCACGTCGCGATCGATGACGAGCTTCTGGTGAAGCCTGAGTCCGAACCGGGTGCCACTATTCAGATCGACATCTCGGGTCTGCTTGCGATCGACATGCTTGCTCCCAAGCACGGCTCCGAGTAGGCCACCGATCGCTGCGTCTTCGATGGGACGATGATCGTGCAAGCCGATGATCAGTCCAATTCCGGCGCCCGCTCCGGCAAAGGCCACTCGGTCGTCTCGCTGTTTGCTTCTGGCGACGAGCGCCCCGCTTCGAACCCGGACCACGCTGTCGTTGTCTAGGCCGATGAGCCGCCCAGCTACCGGATAGGATACACCCCTGGGCGTGACCAGTCGGTCGAACTGGAGTTCGAGGACGCCGGGCGAGTCACCGCGACGGCGGCGAGCATAGCTCACATGGCCAAAGACCTGACTTCCTTCGGGCAAGCCGAGATAGCGATGGTGATCTTCTGTTTCGAGCGTTGCCACGAACACGTCGCCAGGACGCGAATCGAACGACGAAAGGTGACTGTTAAGGACGAGGGGAATGACAACATCCTCGGAGATAACGATTGGGCTTCGAACCGGCGGCGCCTCGTGAATAATCGTGACCCGAGGTGGGTCGGTGTGGCGAATGACCGGGGGCTCAATGTGCGGCCGCTCGTCTCGCGGTCGTTCACGGTCGATCGGAGGTGAAGTGATATCGGCTTCTTGGTCAAAGTCGTTCCACTTGACGCTCGCGCCAAGCGCTTCGCTGACGAAGCGAAGCGGCACCATCGTGCTGCCGCCGACGAGGATCGCGGGGACGTCTACGTGGACGTCGCGACCGTCGATTGAAGCATCGAGCAGGCCGATTCCCAGTTTGATGACATGGCGGCCCCTGCGCGCGGTAACCGTCTGAGTTGCCGGATCCCAACGTACTTCAGCGCCAAGGCGCTCGAAGATTCCGCGGAGAGGGACTAGGACGCGGTCGTTCTGTTTGGTTGGTTGCTGATTGGCAAACTCAAGCGGTGTGCCGTCTACGACGACTTGAATCGGCCTTTGCGACTGGGCCAGTGACGCGGCATACGCGCATACAAGCAAGCCTACGGATATGGTTCTATTCGTTTTCATGGTTTTCTTTTTCGTACTCCCTGGCGGAGGGGCCAGACTGTGGAACTATCCGGGCGGCTAAGCCCTTAGGACATTATAGGTTCGACGACCACTTTCTCACCTGTGTTCAGGAAAGATTGATTTGGTGCGTTCCTTGGTCAAATAAGATTGGAGATAATGATGAAGAAGGGAGCAATTGCAGTAATATTAGTAGGCTTGGGTGCCCTGGCCAGCGCAATGGGGTGTGCCATTTCGTCCGCCAATTCCGAGTCTGGCGGAAAGGTGGGGACAAATCCCGGCAACGTGAAGAACGTATCCCCCGAACACCTTCGGCCGACTGGAAGCAATCAGCTTGCCGCGTTCAGCGGAGGATGCTTCTGGGGAACCGAAGACGTCTTCCGCCAAGTACCGGGGGTCGTTGCGACGGCGGTCGGTTACACGGGAGGCCACACCGTGAACCCGTCCTATGAGGATGTCTGTTCGCATACTACCGGGCATGCAGAGACGGTTCTTGTCGAGTACGATCCTTCAAAGATTTCCTACAAGAAGTTACTGTCCGTCTTCTGGGAGAACCACGATCCGACGACCCCGAATCGGCAAGGCCCCGATTTTGGCTCGAACTACCGCTCAGCGATCTGGACTTTTACACCTGCTCAGGATGAGATTGCCAGGACGTCTCTAAATGCGGCACAGGCGAAGTTGACGCACCAGATCGTTACCGAAATCCACCCAGCGCAGCCGTTCTATTTGGCCGAAGACTATCACCAGCAATACGACGAGAAGCACGGAACCCACTTCTGCCCAATCGGCCACGGGTCCTAGCTAGCCAGAGGACGAGCATATAGGTCATGTAGGTCCCATAAGACCTATATGGCCTATATGACTTATTCGCCCTATGCGTCTGCAAGGTCTATTGCCGAGTTGGGGTCCTAACTTGAATTCGGTTGGCATCCCTACCTCAAAACCCGGTCGCCGTCGCGATATTTGTGATAACTTATGGCGACGATGAATGTTGATCCGGTGGCGGCTCAAGTAAAGCGGGCGCGGGCCGACTACTTAAAGGGCGATCTGGCTAGCGCCCGGGCAATAACCGGGGTTCTCGCCCTAAGCCATCCGGAACGGGCCGATGTTCAGCTTGCAAACGGCATGGTGTTGATGGCAAGCGGGGAACCCGAGCCGGCACGATATGCCTTTCTACGGGTGATCGAGCTGGATCCGTCGAGTCAGGAGGCCTGGTACGGCGCTACGTTCATAACGCTCAATGAGCGTGAATTTACGGAAGCTGAGCGCTTGGCCAGAAGATACGTAGAGGCGGCGCCGAATTCGCACCGGGCGTACTATCTGCTGGCAGCTGCCCTTAGGGGCCAGGATCGACCCGAAGAGGCTCTTGACGCAGTGGATTGCGCACTCCAGATCAAGTCGGACGACGTTGACTGCCTTGTTTTGAAGGCTCGAGTTCTCAAAGAGCTTCGGATGCCGGGCCTATCGGTCGAAATCTACCGGCAAGCCCTCGCCATTCGGCCCACCCCCGCTGCCGCAATCGACCTCGCCAAGATGCTGATTCGCGAAAGCCGTCCTGAATCCGCCATCGAGGTTCTCGGCGGCATGGAGTCGACGTTGTCGGCTTTGCCGGCATTTCATGCACTGCTCGGCGAGGCGTACACCATGACACGGCAATTCGATCTTGCCTCCGAGCACTGGGGAAGCGCCAAGCATCAATCCGCGAGTAGAAGTGGAATTGACCTTCAAAGGGCGAAGGCGGAAATCGCCGTCGGTCGGTTCGAACTTGCCGAGGAAATCCTTCAGGACCTTATCTCATCAGGCGTTGACGTGCCTTCGGCGTTTTTGAGCCTAACGTCGGCCCGCAAAATGACGGAGCAAGACCGTTCGCTTCTTGAAAGAATGGATGCGCTAGCCCGTAGCGGCTCATGTGATCCACTTCGACAGTCGGAACTCGCTTACGGACTTGGCAAAAGTTTCGACGACCTTGGCGAGTACGAAGCTGCAATCGGTCAGTTCGACGAAGCCAATCGGATATGCCTCCAGATCTATCGGCCGCGCCGGTCGTTCGACCGGGACCAGGCGTCGGCCTTCACCGATTTCCTGATTCAGAACTTCACACGAGAGAATCTCGATGAATGGAAAGACGCTGGAGACTTGAATCCTCTGCCTGCGTTCGTTGTGGGCATGATGCGTTCAGGAACAACCCTCACGGAGACGATTCTCAATGCGCACTCGAAGATTCGCGGCATAGGCGAGCAGGCGTTCTGGACCGAACGGGCAATCGAGTTTGTCTTCAAGGATGAAGGCGGTCTCCATGTCGACATGCCGATGGTACGTCGCTTCGCCAGTGACTATCTGGCCTCCATCGATTCTCGAGATGCGTCGATTCGGTACGTGGTGGACAAGAATCCAGCCAACTTCGAGCTGTTAGGCGTTCTGCACGCCGCGATGCCGAACTCCAAGCTGATTCACCTGAACCGGCATCCGGTCGACAACCTGCTGTCTTTGTGGATGACGCCGATGAGCGGGAACGTCGCCTACGCATCCAGCCGGGACAACCTCGTCTTCGCGTATCGGGAATATCAACGCCTTTGGGAGCATTGGCAGGAGGTCCTCCCGCAAGATCGGTTCAAAACCGTTCGGTATGAGGAGTTGACTGGCGACCCGCAGACGACGATTCGATCCATGCTGCAGTTCCTTGAACTCGAGGTTGAGGAGGCGTGTTTTGCTCCTGAACAGAACAAACGTGCGGTCCTGACGCCAAGCGTCTTCCAGGTGCGACAACCTATTCATCGCGGCTCGCAAGAACGATGGCGAAGGTATGAGCCGTGGTTGGGCGTCTTTGCCGAGTGTTTGAACTAACATGGGAATGCCGTCCACTTTGAGGCACCTCGACCAAATGATGGGTCAAGCAAACCTCGCTCTTGGGCAGGGCCGTTTCTCGGAATGTGAAGCGTTGACGGACCGAATCCTCGTCGAATTGCCAGACCACCCCGCCGTCTTGGTGCTTCGAGGTCTGGCCGGATTCCGGCAGGGGAAATTCGATGATTCCGCGAGCTTCTTTCGCCGGGCAGTTGCCGTCGATCCCAACTCTGCGGCCGCGTGTCACTGGCTCTCCATGGCCCTGAGTGCGAGCGGTCATGCAGAAGATGCGCTAGTTAATGCCCGCAGGGCCGCCTCACTGAATCCAGGGGATCTCGTTGCTCGGCATCAGGTTGCTGTCTGCCTGATCCAGTTGGGACAATTCGAGCAGGCGCTGACAGTGCTCCGTCCTCTTTTGACCCAGGCTCCCAATGTTGCGGTAGTGCACTATTCGACTGGACTCGCCCTAAAGGGACTGCGCCAGGTCGAAGAGGCGATTCGGGAACTTAAGCGCGCGGTGAAGATAGATAGCGCGCATGTCGGAAGCCTCACGTCTCTGCGTGACCTTCAATATGAGGGTGGAATGCTTGAGGAAGCGGAAGTCGCAGCGCGCTTGCTTAGCCGATTGGAACCTGAGTCCTCCGCTTCCCAACTTTGGCTCGGGAGGATACTCATGGAGCGTGGGCTGACGGCGGCCGCCGAAGCTGAGCTCACGGTAGTGCTTGCTCGCGACCCAAAGAACTATGAGGCTGCCCTCCTAATGGGGATGGTCCATCAGATGCAAGGACGCATCGACGCGGCCGACGTCTGCTTTTATGGTTCGATTGAGGCGAATCCGAAGCAAGGAGCTGCTTACTTGGCACTGGCTTCCAACCGACGCATGAACAAGGAACAGCAGGGGATCGTGGATCGAGTGCTTCAGTTGGTCAGTGACGAGGACCTGGGATCTGGCGATCGCATGCAACTCCACTATGCGCTTGGCAAGGCAAACGAAGACCTGGGCGACTATCGGGAGGCGATGGCACAATTCGATGAAGCCAATAGGCTGGCCGCTGCTGCGATGGAGAAGGGGTTCGACCGGAATCACGCAGCCGCTCACGTCGACCGAATCATTTCTGCATATACTAGGGATCGCCTCGCTGAAACGTCGTCGATCGGGCTGACAAGTACCCAACCGATCTTTGTAGTCGGCATGATACGTTCGGGAACAACGCTTACCGAGCAGATCCTGTCCAGCCACTCGATGATCGGCGGCGCCGGCGAACTCGACTTCTGGCTTAAGAACGCGAATGTGTTTCTTGGTGGCACGAGTCGATTGGATCTTGGCTCGCTCCGAGTGTTTGCGGAAAAATACTTGCGGCTTCAAAGTCAAACGGCTCCCGGCTTTCCCCGTGTCGTCGACAAGATGCCTATGAACTACGAGGCACTTGGACTACTCCATTTGGCCTACCCAAACGCCAAAATCGTCCACGTGCGAAGGAACCCGGTCGACACCTGCCTGTCCATCTACACGACGCCGAACCGGGCTAGATTGGCGTGGGCGCACGATCGATCCGACATCGTCTTCCAGTACCGGCTGTACGAACGCCTAATGGAGCACTGGCGGCAGTCCCTTCCTGAGGGCGTCATGCTCGACGTTGAGTACGAAGAGGTCGTTTCGCACCTTGAGGATGAAGCACGGAGGATGGTCAGCTATTGCGGTCTGACGTGGGAGGATGCCTGCCTCAAGCCGCAAAACAACACCCGATCGGTCGCAACTCCAAGCGTCTGGCAAGTGCGTCAACCTGTTTACCGCACTTCAGTCGCCCGGTGGAGACGCTATGAAGGGCTACTTGGCGCCTTCAATAATCTCATGGCAAATAAATAAAGGCCGCCTCGCAAGCGAAGCAGCCTTTATCTATTCTCGATGCGGAACCCTTATTTGGGAACGGCGCTGTCTGCCGGCTTTGCCGAAGCATCGCCGCCAGCCGGTGCGCCCCCTGAGCCCGGGGCCGCCTTTCCTGCCATCTGGTTCTTGACAACGTCGGGGAGCGCTCCCCGCCTTGAGTTCTGCGGTGCAGACCCCTTGTTCTTCGCGGCAGCTTCCGCGAGCCCCTTCTGGAATGCATCGTCCTGAGCCTGATCGTGGTCCGATCCGCCTCCGCTGCAGCCGGTGACTGCAACGGAAACTAGTAGGATCGCTGAAGAGAGGAACAAGCCTAATCTCATTGGTTGATCGCCCAGATGAACTTGCTCATATCGGTGACGGTTCCCGCAAGGCCGCCGGTTCCGTAAGCAGAGCATCCAGCCGCAACCTGGCTGATTGGCATTGCCTTCGTGTGGCCGTCGGCGAATCCGATAACGACGTCTCCGTTCTGAGCGGCCGCTGCCGCCGTGCTGGACGTCTGGTTGTAGTAGGGCCACAGGCCGCCGTATACGTTCCAAGCAGTCGGATTGGGCTGCCAACCGCTGAAGTAACCGTAGAACTGGCCGGCGCCGGCATAGTTCTGATAGTTGCTCATCGGAGGCAGTAGGTTGCCCTTCGAATCGTCCCAGCACGGAGTCTGGACGACCCAGTTACCGCCGCCGCTAGGCGTGCCGCCGACACGGTTCCAGATGGAGGTGCCGTAAATGAGGGTGTGAGCCGGTTGTGTGACCTGGCTATTGCTTACCGAACCCGAACCGATATAGAAACCGGATGACTGGAGCTGGTAAATCCAGGGGCTGAAGAAGGCGAAGTTGTAACCGAGGTTGCTTCGTACGCCGAGGGCGTAAGCGCGCTGGGTGGGATTGGCGTTGGCAAGTGTGCAGCCCATGTACTGGCACTCGTCGCTGATACGCTGATCTTCGCTCTGCCACGTATCCATCGGGTCGATCTCGAACTTGGTGTTCTTGCAGTACGGCTGGAGCACCTGGAACGGCACGGTGTCAGGAGGTCCAAAACCCCAACCTGGGCCATTGATGCTTCCGCTATCGGAAAGCGGATACGAGTCGTCGTTGTCGCCGAGGTACATGATGGTGGCGAGAGCGCCCTGCTTCATGTCGCTGATCGCGACCGTCTTCTTGGCTGCCTGCTTTGCCTGTGCAAAGACAGGGAAGAGGATGGAGGCTAGGATTGCTATGATCGCGATGACGACCAATAGCTCAATGAGCGTAAAGCCCATGGGCCGATTTTGCGATGAGTGTGATTTGTTCATTGGCTAGACTCAATTGCCGTCAGCAACGTCACTGACGAGCACGTTCTTAGAATTGCTCCGAAGAAGGACCCAATATACGGGTTTGATCCGGATTTGTAAAGAGTTCCGATAGTTTTTTTACGCCATTCTTTCGTGGGGTTCAGAGAGGGTCCAAGCGGACCGGACGGCTGTAGACTTATGGCATGTCGTCCGATTACGACGTTCTGATTATTGGGGGCGGACCGGCCGGTTCAACCGCCGGCTCACTCTTGGCGAAGTACGCTCCCCGCCTTCGCATCGGCATTCTCGAACGGGAGAAGTTCCCCCGCGAGCATGTGGGCGAGAGCCAGTTGCCGCTGATCTCGAAGATCTTGCACGAGATGGGAGTATGGGAAAAGGTGGAAGCGGCTGGCTTCCCGATCAAAATCGGAGGCACCTACCGATGGGGGCGCACCGATGAACTCTGGGATTTCGACTTCATCAAAGGAGGCAAACTCACGGCGATTGCTCGGCCTGGCACGTTCACCGGCCAGCGGCAGAATACGGCCTTTCAAGTAGATAGAGCCATATATGACGAGATCTTGCTCACACATGCTCAGAGCATGGGATGCGAAGTTCGCCAAGCCACGCCGGTGCGCGAAGTCAAGCGGGAAGGCGACCGAGTTGAGGGCTTGGTCCTAGAAGACGGGTCGGTTCTCACGGCCCGTCACTACATCGATGCAAGTGGAAACTCAGGCATTCTTCGACGAACGATGCAAATCGATCTGGATACTCCTAGCAACTTGCAGAACATCGCAATCTGGAATTATTGGACCGATGCGGAATGGGCCGTCACGATCGGACATGGCGGAACGCGAGTCCAGATCCTATCCCAAAAGATCGGCTGGATTTGGTTTATCCCTGTCGGAAGAGATAGAACCTCGATCGGCCTTATCGTTCCTGCGGAGTACTACAAAAGGCGGGGAGTCCGTCCGGAAGACCTCTACTACGAGGCGGTGCAGGGCGATCGGCTCGTGTCGCGGCTTATCGCCAACGCGAAGAAGGAAGCGGAGGTGCGAACCACTAAGGACTGGAGCTATGTAGCCGAGCGACTTGCCGGCGAAAACTGGTTCTTAGCAGGCGAATGCGCAGGGTTTGCCGACCCGATACTGTCCGCTGGCATGAGCCTATCGCAATCGGGTGCTCGCGAAGTCGCCTACGCGATCTTGGCGTTGGATCGGGGGGAGTATGAAGCCGATTGGATCAAGAGACAGTACACGCTGAATCACTCTGGACATATCCGACAGCACATCCGCTTCGCCGACTATTGGTACACCGCCCATGGAGCGTTTTCCGACCTGAAGGACCACGCTGCCGTAATTGCCGGGGAAGCGGGTCTGCAGATGAGTTCGGAGGAGGCATGGCAATGGCTGGGTCAAGGCGGGTTTATTGACACCGGTGGGGGGACCGATATTGGCTTCTTCGGTTCGCTGGCAACCAAGGAATTGATCTCTTCGTTCACTGGACAACAAGCCTTCTATGCGATCGAAGGTAAAACGCACTTCAAACTGAATCTAGACGGTGCGGAAAAAGACTGGGTGGCCCAGCTTTCCAACGGCCGAATGACTCGATATCGGTCCTACACTAAAGGCAAGCATACGCTGCCTGTGGTTAACACAATGGGATGGACGGTGCGTCTCTTGAAGGACGAGATGACCTATGCCGAGATCCGAGACGCGGCTAAAGCTCACGCTATCGGCAAGATGACGACAGAGGAGTACCGCTTCTTCTGGTCGCAAGTTGTGAAGTCCCTCGAGGCCCTCGTGAGCTACGGATGGGCAGAGGCAAGAATGGCCGAGGGATTTGAGGCATGTCCCCGTTTTCAAGCCGACTTGGACCAAACGGTGCATCCCAATCGCGACATTGCCGTCGACTCTGAATAGGATTCGCGCGACTAGCCAACAAGGAAACGCCTGGGTCGCAAGCGACCCAGGCGTCTGTTGTGATCTTGGTCGAACTTAGTGGTGATGACCGCCGGCGTGGCCCTCGTCTTCGTTCTCCGGGAGTTCGGCGACGATCGCCTCCGTGGTCAGCAACAGTCCGCTGATCGAGGCAGCGTTCTGCAGAGCCTGTCGGACGACCTTGGTCGGGTCGACGACGCCGGCCTTGGCTAGATCCTCGTAGATCAGGGTCGAAGCGTTGAAGCCTAGGCCTTCTCGCTTGACCGTTTCTACGACAACCGAACCTTCCATTCCAGCGTTCTGGGCAATGGTGCGCAAGGGCGCTTCAATCGCTTTCTTGACGATGTTGACTCCGATCTGCTCGTCGCCTTCCAGCTTGAGCGTCTCGAGGATCTTGCCCGCATTAAGCAACGCCACGCCACCGCCGGACACGATTCCCTCTTCAAGGGCGGCCCTGGTTGATGCCAGTGCATCTTCGATGCGTGCCTTCTTTTCCTTGAGAGCGGTTTCGGTCGCGGCCCCGACCTTCAGCACGGCAACGCCGCCTGACAGTTTGGCCTGTCGCTCTTGAAGCTTCTCCTTGTCGTAGGAGCTGTCGGTCGATTCGATCTGCTGCTTGATCTGTCGGAGTCGTCCCTCGATCTGGCTCTTGTCACCCTTGCCGCCCACAATCGTGGTCGTCTCCTTGGTAATGACGATGCGAGAGCAGGTGCCGAGCATCTCAGGCGTGACGTTCTCGAGCTTGATACCTAGATCCTCGCTGATGAACTGGCCACCGGTAAGAATCGCCATGTCCTCAAGCATCGCCTTGCGTCGATCGCCGAAGCCGGGCGCCTTGACGGCTGCGAGAGGCAGATTGCCGCGAATGCGGTTCAGAACCAACGTGGCCAGAGCCTCGTTCTCCAGATCCTCTGCCACGATGATGAAGGGGCGGCCCATGCGGAGGACTTTCTCCAGCATCGGTACGAGATCCTGAACGTTACCGATCTTCTTCTCGAAGTAAAGAATGAGCGGCTCTTCGTAGGCGACTTCCATGCGCGTGGCGTCGGTTACAAAATAGGGGGAAAGGAAGCCCTTGTCGAACTGGAGCCCTTCGACCGTTTCGTAGGTGGTTTCGGTACTCTTGCTCTCCTCAACCGTGACAACGCCTTCCTTGCCGACATTGTTGATAACAACGCCGACCAGTTTGCCGAGCTCTTCGTCGTTCGCAGAGATCATTGCGACCTGAGTAATCGCGTCGAGACCGCTGATAGAGGTGCTCGCCTTCGTCAGTTCGGCGACGATCGCATCGACAGCCTTCTCGATACCGATCTTAATCTGCGTCGCGTTGGAGCCGGCGGCTACATTTCGGATACCTTCCTTGAAAATCGCCTGAGCGAGAACGGTTGCGGTGGTAGTGCCATCGCCTGCCGTGTCGTTCGTCTTGCTCGAAACTTCGCGAATGAGCTGGGCGCCCATGTTCTCGAAGCGGTTCTCGACCTCGATCTCTTTCGCGATCGTAACTCCGTCGTTGATAACGGTGGGAGAGCCGAACTTTCGCTCTAGCACCACATTGCGGCCTCGCGGACCTAGCGTCACCTTTACCGCGTTGGCGAGTTTGTCCACGCCAACTTCCAAGAGTTTGCGTGCCTCATCTGTATATTTAATGTCTTTTGCTGCCATTGATTCCTCTTATGCTTGGGAGGCGGGTAGTCCGATCGTCGATCAGAGACTCCCATGCCTCTACCATTCGATGCGTAAGGTCTAGCCTTTCGAGTTCAGTTCCCCAGGACGGCCAAAATATCTTCGGCTCGGAGAATGATGTACTCCTTGCCATCGACCTTGACCTCGGTGCCCGCATACTTGCCATAAAGAACCAGGTCGCCCGCTTTGACGTCGACCGGCGCGAGCTGGCCGCTATCCAGGCGCTTGCCGGGCCCAACGGCTAATACCGTGCCCCGTTGTGGCTTCTCTTGTGCTGTGTCGGGAAGGATGATGCCTCCTGCCGAACGCTCTTCCTTTGCCGATGCTTCCAGGATGATTCGATCATGTAGTGGTTGAATCGCCATTTGAGTTCCTCCGTACTTCGTTCCAAATATAAAAGGCCCCTTTCAAGGCCAAGTTTTGGCAGTGTACCTCGCAGAGTGCTAATCGTCCAGTGTGCGAAACCCATTCGGGATTGATTTCGTTTTGAAGTCGGAACACTGGGTCGAGTAGTGGATTACGCGCAGGAAAGGGAACAATTCAGCGGTGAATTCAGAGCACGGAGAGTACCAGCTTGACACTAGCCTTGAGCGAATCCAGTTTGGCGTCGTCCATGGTTGGCTGTCGTCGACCTATTGGAGTCCGGGAATATCGCTCGATCGCGTGATCGCCGCGGCTCGGAAGAGTTCGTTGGTTGTCGGCGTGTTTCTGGGCGAAGTGCAAGTGGGATACCTGAGAGTCGTGTCCGATCAAACGACTTTTGCGTGGATTTGCGACGTGTTCGTCGACGAAAACCATCGGGGGAAGGGCCTGGCGAAAGCAATGGTAAAGTTAGCTCTGGCCGACCCGAATCATGAAGGGTTACGTCGTTGGGTTCTGGCTACTCGGGATGCGCACGGAGTGTATGCCGATTGTGGGTTTGTGCCCTTGCCGATGCCGGATCGGTGGATGGCCCGGCTGAGCGGATAGTCGCTTACGGATGAGGCAGGTCAGATGACTTGGTCCTTCTTGTTAACGTTTCCTCTATCTACTGGGACCTTGGCATTATTACTGGGGTTTTGTCGTGTATAGTGAGTTAAGCGGTTAAACGATCGCCGCGCCGTCTATCTATAATCTGTCAGCAAAGCATTCGGAGGGGAGCGTTGCTGGCGTGATCGCCTATTGTGAGGAGTAGTTTTTGTTAAGTTTGGTGGCCCTTGTTTTGGTCGGTTCGTCCGGCGGACACGTCGCAGCGCAATCGCAGTCGCATTCGTCGATCCCCTCTGTCGCAGTTCGCCAGCCTACGCATCTCAGCGTAATCGGCCCACGGATGAAGAAAAATCCTGGCCCGTGGGGTCTCCTTGGAATCCATACGGTTAAGGCCAAGGATTTTCGAGTGAAGGACTTCCAAGGCTTCCTCGCCGGTCCGGGCACTACGATTGCCCACACCGGAATATCCCACGGAAACACCACTACTGCGCCCACGGCGCTCGTGTTGTACGACGCCAATGGCACCTATGGGTGGATCGGCAGTCTGTACGCCTACCAGATCGGCTGCCTCCTAAGCCACTATGGCGTCACGGTCACCCGAAAGGGCATCGAGGCATACAAGACGGGCGATCTCGCCCATTTTAACTCGGCCTACTATATTGGAACCACGTACTACAACTCGATTCCGAAGGCGTTCAAGACGGATTTCATGGCGAACACCAATCCATTCTGTTGGATGGGTTACAACCTTTGGTCGGTTGCGTGGAACGCGTCGGGCTCTGCATGGAATGCCGCTTTCACCAGCAAATACGGTTTTCAGTTCGCCTACTTGGACGGCGCCGGGTATCCGACCGTCAACTATAAGAATTCTTCGCTGACTTGTACTCGATCGCTATATGATCCTCAGCAAGGCGACACTGTCATTCTCGACTCTTCTATGGCATCGGCGGTTGCCACCAGCACAAACGGTACGGATACCGTGCCCTACATCACCCACTCGCAAAACCTCTGGTACGTTGCCGACAATCCTCTGGAATACGTTTCTTACAATAGTGGCGACGATCGGATGCTGGCATTCGCCGATGTCCTGTCCGATACCACTGGCATCGTGACCACCGCAAACAAACGGGCGGTCCTGAGAATCGAGGATGTGAGCGCGATATGCGATTCGGCTTCGCTTCGAGGCATTGCCGACACACTTTACGCGGAAGGAATTCCGTATGTCGTGTGCGTGATTCCCGATTACAAGGATCCTCTTGGCGTTTTCAATGCCGGCACGCCGCTCGAGATCCAGATGCAAAATAGCCCGCAGTTCATCGCGGACCTGCAGTACATGCAGTCCGAGGGAGCGCAGCTCATCATGCACGGCGTGTCCCATCAATACGATAGCGTCCCCAATCCGGTGAACGGAGTGAGTGCCGACGATGTTGAGTTCTTCCGGGTCGAGACCGATGCAAGCGGGAACCAGGTTCCAATCGGACCTGTCTCCGAAGACTCGGCAAGCTGGGTGAGCAATCGAATCGCAAGCGGCTTTTCGATGTTCACGTCCGCCGGCTTCAAGAAGCCTACGGGCTGGAACTCGCCCCACTACTATGGAACACCGACTGACTATAAGGAGTTTGCGAAAGACTTCACCTATAGTCTCGATCGCGTTTTGACCTTCGCCAAAGACCAGAACGGCAACCTTCAGTATCTCGTGCAATACGCCCCGTATGTCATCCAGGACGAATACGGCAACCATCGCATTCCCGAAACACTGGGATATTGCGACCCCAATGGAACGAGCGGCAATGTGAATCTGCCGTCAAACATGATCGGATATGCTCAACAGATCGAATGCGTACGAGGCGGATGGGCCGGCATGTACTACCATTGGTTCCTTGGCACGAAGGCGCTCAAGCAGCTTGTGGACGGAGTGAAAGCCCTTGGTTATACGTTTGTCGACCCGTCGAAGAACACAAACTAGGGAGTCAACGGGCCATCCTCTCATTCTTGACTGATGGAATGCAGAAGAAGAACCTCTGGCGTGAATGCGAGATCATTCACTCTTTTGCGTGACTGTCCGGCGAACGATTGGGATGGTTTACTCATATGTTATCCAAGGCGTTCGTTGTCGGAATCCACGGATTGAACAGACAATGATCGAGGTATAGGCTTCGGAGAGAACTTTGAGCAGTCTGATCGCACTAACTTTACTGAGTGTCCTTACTTCGGGTTCGCCGGAGCAAACTGTCGATCGGCTAACGCCGACTTTGGTGGCGCCTGCGGCCCAGGTTAAGCGGCACAAGTTGAAGCTCATCGGGCCGCACATCAAGGGAACTCCGCGTCCACTTGGTATTCGGGGCGTGAAGATGATTCCGAAGAATCACTTCAAGATCAAGGACTTCAAGTCCTATCTGGCTGGACCCGGCACTACCGTCAACAGAATCAAGGGCCGTGGTTTCGTAGCGAACCCGACCGCGCTTGTACTCTACGATTCAAGCGGTCAGTGGGGTTGGATTGGGTCCCTCTATGCCTACCAGATCGGAAACCTCTTGGCGCATTTTGGCGTGACCGTAACTCGCGAGGGAGTGGAGAACTATCGAACCGGCCAGTTGGCGTCGTATGGATCAGCCTATTACCTTGGAACGACATTCTACAATACGCTTCCGACGACGTTCCTGAACGACGTCATTACCGACAAGAACAACCTTGTATGGATGGGCTACAACCTTTGGGAGACTTCATGGAACGCAGCGGGCACCGACTGGAATGCAGCGTTCACGAACAAATACGGATTCAATTTCGATTCGGTTGATGGAACCGGGTACCCCACGATTCGATACAAGACGTCAACTCTGACCAAGCAGCAGGACGATCCCACCCAGGGCAATGCGATCGTTAACGATCCGTCGATCGCGACCGTGCTGGCGACGGCATCGAATGGAAGCACTTCCGTCCCATACATCACCAAGGGCGCGAACCTCTGGTATGTGGCCGATAATCCTCTGGAGTACGTTGCCTACGACCGCGGCGACGATCGCATGCTCGCCTTTGCCGATATTCTCAACGACACAACTGGCGTCGTGCCTACTACCCAAAAGCGGGCGGTGTTGCGAATCGAGGATGTCGGGGCGAACTGCGATTCGGCTTCGCTGAGGAATATCGCTGACACGCTGTATACAGAGGGAATCCCGTATGTCGTGTGCGTCATTCCCGATTATAAGGACCCACTTGGAGTGTTTAACGGCGGTGTTCCCCTCGAGGTGCAGGTCCAGAATAGTCCGACCTTTACCGCAGATCTGCAATATATGGTTTCGAAAGGAGCCCAGTTGATCATGCACGGGGTATCGCATCAGTACAGTAACCTGCCGAATCCCCAGAATGGGGTAAGCGCAGCCGATGTCGAGTTCTTTCGTGTCGAAACGGACTCCAATGGCAATCAGGTAGCGGTTGGTCCGGTTCCAGAGGACTCTACGGCTTGGGTTTCAGCTCGGCTTGCAAGCGGATTCCAGATGATGAGTCAGGCTGGATTGCCGACTCCTACCGGGTGGAATTCACCCCACTATTACGGCACTCCGACGGACTACGTGGAGTTTGGAAAGGACTTTCAATACTGCATGGATCGGCAATTGACTTTCGTCGCCGATTCAACTGGAAACCTGCAATACCTGATTCAGTATTCCCCCTACGTGTTCAACGACCAGTACAACAACCATCGCATTCCGGAGACGTTGGGCTACTACGATCCAAACGGCACCAGTGGGCTGGTGAATCTGCCGGCAAATATGATCGGGTACGCCCAGCAAATACAGTGTGTACGCGGCGGCTGGGCCGGAATGTACTATCACTGGTTCTTGGGCACAACGGCACTCAAGCAGTTGGTGGACGGTGTGAAGGCACTTGGATACACGTTCGTGAATCCGTCAAAGGACCAGAATTAGCCCTCCGTCAGCTCGATGAAGGGAACGAGGAGGGAAGGGATGACCTTTCCATCCTCGAAAACCACACCTTCAGATTGCAGTAGGCGTTCCTGCTCCATCGCCTGCTCAGGGCCCTGCTTCGCGATTGGCAGGTGTCCGTCTTTGGCGACTACCCGCCACCAAGGAACATCCGGTGGACACTGGGTCAACCATCTGCCCACCATGTAGCCGGACGCGGGATTCTTAAGGGCTCTTCCGACCTCGCCATAGGATGCGGCCCTGCCCGAAGGGATCCGGCACACGATCTTCCACAATTCCTCGAGGTTCATGGCATGTAGGAGAGGGTATTGGTACCGATCTCGATACCGAATACCCGGTGCTAGTTTCGCATCGCGCTCATGCGCGGAGTCGGAGGAGCAACTTCGACGTATGCGTTCGATGGGACGATCAGATACACGTTCTCACCGATCTCCTCCCATGTGCCTTCCTGGGCATAGTTGACACCGCACATGAAGTCGACGATCTTCTGACGGGTGGGGTCATCGGTTCCCGAAAGGTTGAGGATCTGCTGATCGCCGCGCTTCAGACCGTTGGCAGCCGCCATCGCATCGTCGAATGCGGTGATCTGACGCCGAATGGTCACCGTGTACCGATAATCCTTCAGCAACTGCGCTTCGACGACGCTTGGTCGCTCATGAACGACTTCCTGGGGCGCATCGACTTCTTGCGTGTGCGTAAAGAAGTTCATGATACGAGTCATAATGCCCGGCTTGACCGGGGTGGCCACTGTTTCTTCCATGATGTAATCCCTCCGAGGGGTGGTCAATATTGCCGCGACCCGAAGATCGCCGTTCCGACTCTTATATGGCTGGCTCCTTCCTGGACAGCCAATTCAAAATCATCGCTCATACCCATGCTAAGGTTCAAGGCGCCAACCTTTTCCCCCAAACAACGAAGCAACCTGAAGTAAGTCCTCTTCGCGCCCGGATCGGCTTCGGCAGGGCCCATGCCCATCAATCCCCGGAAATGAACGTGCTTTGATTGTAAAAGTTTCGCAAGGTATTCGTCAAGCCGATCGGGCGAAAGTCCGGACTTTTGGGGCTCGTTGGCGAGATTTACCTCGATAAAGCCCTCTACCGGCGATTCAGCTTTCTCAACTTCAAATAGCTGCGATTCTTTGCAAAGAGTATGGACGAACGGGAACAGGGAAGCGATTCGTCTCGCTTTGTTGGATTGAAGGGTTCCTATGAAATGCCAAACGACATCGTTGGGCAACTGCTCGATCTTGGGCACCGCTTCTTGCAGCTTTGATTCGCCGAAGTGGCGTTGGCCCAAATCGTACGCCTCGCGAATCGCATCGATCGGGTGGTTCTTGGACACCGCAATGAGTGTGATCTCCGATGGATCGCGATGCACAAGTGTGCAGGCAGATTCAATTCGAAGGTGAACGGATTCTAGGTTCGCCCGAACCGACATGGCGTTAGGGTACCGCCCCACCGGCCGGTGTCCACGGCTGGGTTATCATCGGCGCCCAATGGACATCCTCCGAGAACACTCATTGATCGCAACGATGCCGTGGTATAACGTGCGCATGAGCAAGGACGCGCCGGGAGTGCGATATGCCGAGATCTACCGCGAAACGGCGGAAACGAGGATTCAGGTCGTACTCGATCTGGATGGAGGGACCCGGCGTGACATAACGACAGGTATCGGCTTTTTCGACCACATGCTCTCTCAATTGGCGTTCCATGGCCAATTCGACATCGGGATCAGTGCAGAAGGCGACCTGGAAGTGGATGATCACCATACTGCCGAAGATGTGGGAATCGTCCTGGGAAAGGCCCTTGCACAGGCGCTCGATCAGTCAGACCCAATCGTGAGATATGGTAGCAACCATACGCCGATGGACGAAGCTCTGGTGCTTGTGGCGGTCGATTTCAGCGGGCGAGGTGGCCTGTTCTACGAAGTAGCGTTCACGCGAGACAAGATTGGCGAGCTTTCGACCGAGTGCATCCGAGAGTTCTTCCGAGCCCTTTGTGCCCATTCTGGAATCACGCTGCATATTCGCAAGATCGCTGGCGAGAACAATCACCATATCTGCGAGGCGATGTTCAAAGGGTTTGGATTGGCGATGCACCAGGCAACTAGGCGATCCGAGCGGCGCGGCTCTTCTTCGACGAAGGGTTCGCGCGATTGATAACCGTTCTCGATTATGGAATGGGCAACCTGCGCTCAGTCGAGAAAGCAATCGAGTTTCTGGGCTTTAGCTGCCGAGTGTCGTCCGATCTCGATGGCTGTTCTAAGCTGATCATTCCAGGTGTTGGAGCCTTTGGGGCGGCCATGACACGGTTGGACGGACTGGCCGCCGATATTCGAGCCTTTGCCAGGCACGGCAATCCGCTTCTTGGCATCTGCCTTGGACAACAGCTTCTATTCGACCTGAGTGAGGAGCACGGCGAAACGAAGGGACTCGGATTGATCTCCGGTCGCGTAAGCTACCTTCCCGTCGGCATGGGGCTAAAGGTTCCCCACATCGGATGGAGTCCGTTAGCCTACCGGTCGAACAGCGGACTGGGTAAGAACGGGCACGATGGGGAACAGGTTTTCTTCGTCCACTCGCTCGTAACAGACTGCGCGGACCCGACCGACATCGTGGCAACCGCCACGTATGGAATCGAGTTTGCGGCTGCTGTTCAAAGGGCGAACGTCTGGGGAACCCAGTTTCACCCTGAGAAGAGCAGCACCGTCGGCTTGCGTATCCTTAAGAACTTTCTGGAATGCTGATTCTTCCTGCCATCGACATACGAGGCGGCCTTTGCGTACGTCTCACCCAAGG
>JARLGV010000137.1 GCA_031292555.1 Fimbriimonas sp. | reverse complement strand
TGTGGTGTCGACATCGGTCGTCACCGGCTTCACCGGGACCTCGACGATCGGGGTGACCGGCTTGTCGGGAACTACCGGTACGACCACCACCGGCCCGACCTTTCCGTTCTCAAGCTTTGTCAACGTCCGGGTCACCGTGTCCGGGAGTTTGGAAAGCGGCTCGGCGATGTCGGCGGTGCTGTCGTCGTCCCGCACGATCTTCGGCGTGATCATGATGATCACGTCCTGCTTCGTCTTCAGATCGCTATGGAATCGGAAGAGGCTTCCCACAAACGGCAGGTCGCCGAGGATCGGCACCTTGTTGTCGCTGCGCCGTTTTTGCTCGAACGTCATCCCGCCGATGATAATCGTCTCCCCCTCTCGCACCCGCACCGTAGTGCTCGCCTTGCGAACCGTGTTGATCGGCAACCCGTTGGTTCCCGATCCCGTCGCATCGCTGATCTCGGGGGAGAGGTTCACGGTAATCCAACCGTCATCGGAGACGTAAGGGGTCATCTTGAGGGTGATTCCCGTTTTGATCAACTGGATCGTAGCGACCGGATAGCTGACCGGACCGCTGATGACCTCGAAGTAGTTCTCCTGCCCGACTTCGATCGACGCTTCCTTTCCGTCCAGCGTCATGATTCGAGGGCTTGCCTTGATCGTCGCCTTGCCTTTGTTGATCAGCGCGGTGAGGTTCGCCACGTCCGATTGAACGGCTTTCGTGTACTGCCAGGCACTGCTGGGCGAAGCCGTGCTGTCGGACAGGCTGAAATTCCGCCAGGTAAACGACATGTCGTACTGGTTCAGGGTGGAAGTATCCGCCTCCGTGACCATCGCTTCCAAGACGACGCGCTGCAGCGGCGAATCGAGCATTTTGATGTCCTGCATGATCCGTTCCATCATCAAGCGGGGCGCAGTAATCGTTATAGTTCTCTCGCCAAGTGCCGTGGTTACGTAAGGCATCATTGCCTTCGGAAGCAACTGGGCGATCTTTTCCGCAGTAGCGAAGTTCGGTTTGTAAATACGGGTTACGGCAAATCGCAAGAAGTTTGGACTAGCTGCATCTGCCTTTCCGACTAAGTAGGTCTCACCTACTCTAGCCCAACTATAACCGCCTGGTAGCAACAGGATATCGAGCGCCTCCTCGATCGTCTTGTTCTTGATGGTGGCAGTGACATTTCCCTGAACCGTCTCGTCGGGAACGACGGTTGTCCCGGCCGCGAGACCAAGATCTGAAAGAGCTTGCTTTAGGTCGGAGTCTTGCCATGCATTGCTGACTCTCTTTGCCTGGTCGACGCTTGGTTGAGTAGGCACAACCGCCCCTCCAGTGCCGCTGGTTTGTGCAGGCAATCGCACAGGAACCAGGATGATCGCCAGAGCGGCCATCACCAGTGGCAAGCGGTAGGGCCCAGGGCTCGTTCGCCGCATTTATCCTCCCCCTTTCTTTACCGCCGGAGGCGTCGCCCTTTGGGCACCTTCCTTGGGAATCACAATCACAGTGAGTGTCTTCGCCTTATTGGCAGTTGCAACTTTCAATCCGACCGTCTTTGACTCGCCTATGTTGCCCGCCTTGACTGTCATTTCGAGCAGATAGACGCCGTCCTTAAGCAGACGCACGTCGATATTTCCGCTAGGTCGAATGCTCTCCAAGGGTAAGAGTCGCTTTAAGGTCTCTCCGACAGGGAGCCGCAGAATCGTACGGATTCGGGAAGGATCAGTGATCCGGGCTTCGACCTCCGGCGCCACATCTTCGCTGCCATTGTTCACGAATTTGGCCATAAAACTGTAGATGTTGGCGCTTACAGACGAAACCTGGATTTCGCTTTGCGATGCGAGACTGACTGTGGGGGGCACCCGCTTGTTCCTCGCAATCATTAGCAATTTGGAAGATCCAACGAAGGCGCCATCCTGAGTCTTGGCAACGACGTTCAGTTCACCATAGTAGGCCGAATTCCTAAGACCCTCGCTTGGCATGGCCGCAGGCATGCGTAACGATTTCGTTTCTCCTCCTCTGATCAGGACCCCGGTGATCGGCTCAGCGCACCACGGTGCGAGAGAAAGCGACTCCCCGGTTCCAAGCGGCCCGGAGACCCCTTGCATGACCTTGGGGGTGGCTACCGTCGCGTCGACAACGATCGGATCGACACCCGAGTTTTGCACTTGAAATGACAGGCCACGAAATGCGCCAGGAACCACGTCAAATTCGACTGGGTCTGGTGAAAGCATCATTTCAAGATCAGCGGCGACCGCGGTAACCTTCGGATCGCCTTCCACCACGACATCCCTTCCGAAAGGAGGCATCTTCTGCCCATCCATGGTCATCTGAGTCTCAATCCGGTACGTCCCGCTTGGAATCAGTTTTTGTGAATTAGCCGAAATAGCCACTGTCGCATTGGGCACTATTCCGCGATCGTCGAACGATGCCGCGATGATCCTGCGACGCCGTCCGCCGATGATCTGAAAGAGGTTTGCTTTACCACCATATCTAGACAAGGCATTTCCAGTGTTCTTCACCACGCAGGCTAACCTGGTGCGCGCAGGTTCGTTCTTCGTTTGAGCAACATAGGTCGCCACCGCATCGATGACCTTTCCACCCTTAAGAGTCACGCCACTGCCCACGTTTAGGACGATGGGGATCAATAACCTCACGATGATCGCCATGCCGGGGGCTGCCGGAACCCTCTGAGAAGTAACCGTCGCCATCCCGCAATAGAATCCGTGAGCCGATGCTGGAACGCTGATCCTGATGTGAACGGTTCGTTCGACGAGGGGCGCCATTGTTAGTTCTCTTTCGCTAGGAAGTCTGAGCCAAGAATAGCATGACGGGAAGTTCCTCACTATTTCTGGAGTGACCTTGTCCGCATCAACCCCTTCGAATCCATTGAGGCTTTGAATTAGATAGACCGAGCCCAGTTTGACCGAATTCGTTGCGTCTGGCTGGTTGTTACGCAGCACGAATGGAAGGTCTATAACCTCACCTGGTTTTACAGTCATTTCGACGCTCACTGGTTTCGCAAACACCCCTTGCGCATGTAGAGAACAAGCGGTCGCAAGTACGCAAAAGGTTCCGATGATTCGGGCGATCATGGTCATGAGTATATTCCAACGACGCTCATCGGTCGGAGAGGTTCGCTTCGACATTGATGGTGATTCACTTAAATACGTACATCCATGCCCAATGAAGTTTCCTTGGAGACGACTTACCGGGAACCGTCATACGAAGACCAGGCTGAGAAGCCTTATGGACTTCTCAGCCTGAACCGGATGGACCTAAACTAGGCCGCACAAGACGGCTAGATAGGATGATTAACTAGATAACCGTAGCAGCGATCGTGAGTACGACCGAACCAGCCGTAGTGGTTGACTCTGGTACAGGCATCAGTCCTGCTGTTTTGTTCGCCACGCTAAGTGTGACAGTCACCGTGCCGTTGCTGCCCGTAAGCGAAGTCAGGCCTCCTGATCCGCCAGTCGCCACAGCCGGAGCCGACAGGGTGTACGTGTTCCCCACGCCAAGCGGATTGACCGGCGTGCCAACGCTTACAGTCCAATCTGTGTTGGCAAACACCACGAAGCTTCCGCCAGTTGCCGTATAGGTTCCGGTGGCGCCGTCGGTAAGGTCGAAATTCAGGGCACTAACCCCTGCAACGCTCATATAGGTCTCAACGGTGGCAGTAACGGCTACGCCCTGTGTTGGGGTTGCATTTGCCATAGCTACGATGCCGGCCAGACCGGCGATAAGAATAAGTTTTTTCATATACGTCTTCCAATTTGGTCGACAAACGACCAGAGTCTTTTCAGCGGTGTCGAATTCCTTACCGTGTGCGTCCGCTTTGTGCCGCCACTCGGTTCTATTGTTGTCAGTCGGTCAGGCTCCGACTGAGCAAATCGTTCAAGATGTGTCAAGGGTTCGCGATGACCGTCACTGTGATCGTTCCCGTGTAACTACCAGGCGGTTGACTAACCGTCGTCTGGACCATCGTTCCAAGATAGGCCGTGCTGTTTCCAGTAAGGGAGTTCAATGTCAAGACCGCACCTGAATTGGCTCCGCCAGGAGACAAGTAATAGTTCTGGATCGTAGTAGGGGACGAAGCTAGGAATAGCCAGAGCTGGCTGGTAGGGATCGTATACGTGTTGTTGTACGTCAGCGACGAAATCGATGCCGTGAGGTGGTAGCCCACGTTTCCAGTCGCCGACAGGGTTGTATAGTTGTTCGGTGTAGAGGATGGCGCAGTTGGAATGCCCGGGCTTGATACTGAGATAGCAAGGCTCTGGTCGAAACTGATGTTAAGATAGGTCGGAACGGTGTACGTGTAACTAGCAGTAGTTGTGTACGGCGTCCCGTTGGCCGTCAGTGTGAAAGTGATCGTCCCCGTGTAGGGCCCGGGTGTCGTCGTGTTCGGGACGGTAATCACCAAGCCGGAAGTCAAGATTGCGGCTGGCCCGCTTTGCCCGGATTGGGTCGTGGCTCCGTTTGCAATCGGAGTGCCGAGCCCGGTGCCACCGATTTGAATCGGCGTGCTGCCGACAACGGTCGAATAGTACGGTGCCCCGCTTCCGGTGGATGTTTGATTGACGACGACCGAACTCTCGTTGCCGGTCGGTGCACTAACCATTGCATTCAAGGTCCACGTGCTCGCCGAACTCGTATACGCCAAGATGCTATCTGTGAGGGCGCCTGTATCGGCGGTGAAAGTCATGATGCCAGTTCCGTATCCCGTCGCGAACGACGAGACCGACGACGGGCTGACCACTACCTGATTTGGCTTGACTACGTTGTACGTGTAGTAGAAGGTGGTCGATGACATCGGGTTGTTGCCATTCTGACTGTCATACAGGTCGACCTCGACATGACCAGTGAATGGTCCACCCGGAGTTGCATCTGAGGGCACTGTGACCGTAAAGCCTAAAGTGGCGATTTGCTGCAAGGTATTGCTGGCAACAGCAGCACCCGTACAAAACTGAACGCTACCTCCACCAGTAGTCAAAACAGGATTAGAATTCGTGAATGTCGCCCCGTAGTAGCTTGTGCCCGGGACGAAATTCAGGGTGACCCCTGTTTCCTGGCCTCCCGCCGTCATCTTCGCCTTCAAACTCCATGTGCCGCCATGTGTGCCGTTATCTTTGTCGTACATCTTGATCCCGAGGATGTTAGTTGGTGCCGAATAGCTCGGCCCGTTCCCTAGCGAATAGGCAGTTCCGGATGTGCTGTAATTTGATGTGCCGTAAGAGGTTTGTACGAAGAGAGCTCGACCGACGTCAATTTGCCCGAATGCGGCGGAGGCGAAGGCGATGAGGCCCAAAATGCAAAAGATTCTGCGCATGGTATTTCTCGAAGATCCAATCCACGAGGCGAGGGAGGTAATTCGGTCACAGGAGGGACTCGCGACCGTGGCGTGCCTGTTGGTATTCCTCATAGTCGTTTCTGAAATTCCAAACATCAACTCGTCTCCCGATGCCAAACCAACCAAAGAGGGCTTTCTTGCTCCGGCCCTCTCGTAGGCCGGTGTCGATTGCCCGAATTATTTCCTTGCCTGACATTTCCAGCGGCGAAAGACCGACTCTGCGTCGACTTCCCACACCTCCGGCATGCCATTTCTGAAGGTGAGTCTAGGACAAGGTTGGGGCCCTTTGCAACCACGAAATCGACCGAACTCAGGTAGTATTACGGGGCATTTGAACCTAAGCCCTTGGGGCGTTTATTAGCCACGCTAATAATCTGAGTTGAACCTGCAAAAAGAGCGCAGGTGAGAAGCGCGGCTTTTCTTGCGCTGCAAAGCGCAAGAAAATGGGTTAAGAATCAGAGGATCGGGTCGCGGATTGCGGTCCAATTGGGGTTGTCGGTCGGACGAAACAGGCCCGGGACCAGCCGCATGGGGGATCGAGCCGTATTTATGGGGCAAGATCGAACTGGAACTCGTTCCCCCGCGTCCGTTCGGCCGATCTATACGATCGTGCCCCCTTCTCCAAGCCCTGTTCCTACAGATACTCTGGTTGCCGGGCGGTGGGTAGCGCCGTAGGTGCGAGCCTCTGCCCGCGAAGGGCGCCAGCCCTGGTAACCGGTTGCCGGTGACCAGCCCGTCCTGCAGGGACGGATCCCAACGGCCTACCGGGGTCATCGAGCTGGTCACACGAATCGCCTCCATAGCCGTCGAATCGTCCCATTCAGGGCCGGTTGGGGTGCCTTCCCCGATCCCAGGGCTGACGCCACTGGGCTGGTAGAGCCTCGCCCCCTTGGGGCTGCGAACGCATCGAGTAGCGTCGAAGGTATGTCACTAGAGAAGCCCAAGGGATGGACTGCGCGATCCGGACGGGCCGAAGGTGCTTGCCATTGGTCCCCAAGGCGAGTACGACCGGAGGAAGATGCTTCACGAGGAATCTCAAGAGCTGCTGACGGAATTGGCAGTTCCCAACGATCTCAAGCGCGCCTGGGATGGCCGTCCCGGCCAAGCCATGAATGCAGGGATGGCGCCGACCTTTGGCCCGCTCGGATCCAAGGGCCTCATTTCCTGGCGCTCAGCGCGCAGGGACTCACCTGCATATGAGCGTGGTCAACGCCAGGTTTCAATCCCAGGGCGTCGTCAGTCGCCCGCCGCTTGTTCGCCCTCAATCTCGGCGCCTTCGTCGGAAATGGTTAGGTTGGAGCCGATCGCTCGGGCGTATTGGTAGACGGCCTCGAGGGAGACGCCGGTCTTGAGGCTCTCGATCTGGGAGAGGCGGCCCTGGGTCACGCCGATCGCGCGGGCGACCGAGATCTGGCCGATCTTGCGCTCCTTACGGAGCTGGACCAGCTTGGCGAGCAGATCCTCGCTCGCGAGGCGCTCCCCTTCCGCTTTCGGCGCGCATGTGTTTTGATTCATCGACTTCCTTATCCCCGTGCCCGATCCGCTCGCCGACCGTCAACCGCACTGAAGCGGCGCGGCCTAAGTCGCCTCAAGCACTCGACCGATGACGCTTCCCGACTCGGCAACCGGGCCTACCTACATGGGGCATCTTCTCCAATGGGAGTAAGAACGCACCTCGTCATGCCGGTTCCTCTCCCTGCAATCCATCGTTTGGACGTGTAACGGCCAATTCTTAAAGCATTCTAGGATAGGGTTTCAGGGATATGCAATAACGGAAATACGCTACTGCCAGCATATATACCTGGAGGGTTCAGCGCGACGGGCTGGCAAATATAAGTGGGGCCAATAATCCGAATTGCCCGAAAGGCGCGTCATCCATTCACATGACGCGCTGATCTTGCGATACAAAGCGCACCGGAAGATTAACCGGTAAATCAGTCTCCGGGGATGTGGACTTCCTTAGTGTCGGATTTGCCCATCTTCGCCGGCGGCATCTCTCCCGCGGTGGGACGTACCTTCGGCGCTGCATGCCACCCCGGATGGCGTGGCAGACGAGATCTCAAGTCCCTTGAGAACGGGGACCTAGCCGGCTGAGCCGGATGCATCCTCGATGCGGACGCCGCGGCGACCGTTCGCGATCACCACGATCTTCGCGTCGACGGCCTGGGCGTAGAGCATGACCTCTTCGAGTGAGGCGACCGTCTTCATGTTCTCTATCTGCGACACGGTGCCCTGGGTGACCCCAAGCGCACGTGCGATCGGCTCTTGGCTCAGCTTGCGCCTCTTTCTCAGCCGCACAAGTTCGGTCATGATCCCCTCGCTCACCATGCCGCCGGTCTCCCGGTCGCAGGCGTAGGTTCTGCCGATATCCAATCGTCCCTTCATTTGGGCACTCCCCTTCGTGTACTCAAACAGATCCGAAATCGTCGCATTAACGCCAACGTTATCTCCCCCCCGGCCGACTCTCAAAGCATGCTCCCCGCCCGGTTAGCGAGGATTCACCTCAAGCGGAAAGCACAAGTCCCCTTCCATCAGCCCAAACTCTAAAAACAGAACTTAATCGACCTGAATGTCAATTTCAGTTTCATGTCATGCAAGATGTATCACTCATTGTAGGTAATCCCGCGATTCGATTGCAACGAACACCCGGCGCAAATGCCAGTATTTATACGGAGACAATCTTGACGGTGATTTGCAGAAGATATGAATCTGATTAATAATTTGAGCCTAGACGCGGCAAAGTCCGCTTTTTTGCCAGGCGCAAAACCTTGCGCCAGAAGTCGCAAAATCCTAGTTAACCGGTAAAACAGTTTGCTAACTCTGTAGCCGATATCGACTGCCTTCAGGTGCTCGCGATTTCCGCCAGCTCTCGTCGATCGGTTCGGGGTTGGACTGAGACCGGGAAGAGGGCTCGCTCGTGCTGGGGAGTCAAGGGTGCCAGGTGCACCTCGTGAGCTTCACCATATATGCCGACCGGTGTGCCACGAACTGGACTTGACGAGCACCCATTCTTCCCCATCCGAGGGGAAGATGTCGCGCAGCGACAGAAAGGGGGACAATCCGTGTTGCGCCAAGAGTCCGCGTTTCCGGAAGTCCCGGTATTTGAAGCGGACTTTTCAGTTTCGGATAAGCTCCCTCGCTGCCTCCGGCATCTCTCCCTCGGGGGGCGAGAATGGGGCGCCGCGCTGGAGTACGAAGGAGTCACAATACATGCTCCATCCGTCCCTGGCCCGGGCCTGGGCTACGCGGTCCCGCGTGGTTCGGACACGGCGGCCGTTCGCCATTTGCCGTTGTTGATGGGCACGACCTGGATGCGGGCGCCTACGGCGGCGGCGTAGAGCATTACGGTCTCGATGGACGGGGTCGCCTTGCCGTTCTCAATGTGGGAGACCATGCTTTGGCTGAGGCCGACCGCCTCGGCGATCTCGCCCTGGCGGATCTTTCGCTTCTTGCGCAACCTCACCAGTTCCTGAACGACCTGGTCGATCGCCACCTTTGGCGTCGACGGCGTGTAGCCATCTGCAAGGGTGCTCACGTGAGCGCGCCCTTCCGGTCAGAAATCCGTTCGTTAACCCTCATCGCCCATATCACTCCGGCACGCGCCGACGAACTACTAGGATGGCTGTTCATTCGTTTAACCGGTTAGGCAGATAATATGTGCCGGAAAGCGCAAGTAAACGGCACAAGAGTTCAATTGACGATACTCGCCAACCGGGCAAATGCCGTATGGCATGACTCCGGAAAAGCGTTCGGCAGTTCGGCGAAGACAGGTCGGACCGCGGCGTACCGCTCCCGGGCTCCGACGACATCTCCCAGGCTTGCAGACACCAGACCTTCATGAAGTTCGATCCGAGCGGCCAGAATCGAGTCTCGATCCACCTCATTCATTGCCCGTGCTTCGACTAGTTCTCCGCGCGCGCGACGTACGTCTAGATAGACTGCCGTCGCTTGAGGATCAGTTGTAACTTGCCAATCCAATCCCTCCAACAAGATCCGGATCGACAACCAGGCGTCTCCTGTCTCCCGGGACAGACGCAGCGCGGACTCCCTCAAGGCGAGGGCGCCGACCAGTTCACCTCGTTGAGCAAGGTCGTTTGCGCGATCGATATCGCATGCCGCTGCATCCGCGGGGCGGCTGAGAATCACGAATTGCCTTCGCGCGGAGTCAAAGTTGGCGGCCCGAATTTCAGGATCGAGTTCGAAGGACGCCCTGCGCCGCCAAACCCAAGCTCGTTGAAGTTGGCAAGATTCCGGAAGGAGTTCCAGCGCCCGTTCCAGCAATTCCATTCGTGCTTCCCGTTCCTCGGCCGGCAAGCAGTCGGCCAGGCACCGCAGACAATCCCCTTCCCCCTCTCGATCCTCGACCTGACGGTACAACTCGATAGCTTGCTCGAATCGACGCTTGGCCAGCCGGGCATTCGGGCGGAAGCAAAGATGGACGGTGCCCATTCCTCGAGCACAATCAGCCTGGCAGTGAATGGCCCCAACCCGTTTCGCGGACGATTCCACACGCTCAAAAAGCGACTGGATATCCCACCGCAAATACCATGCGGAGTTTTGCATCGCAAATCGCAGATCGTGAAACCTACCGGCAGCCTCTAGATTCCCCTCATCAATTCGGTCGGCAAGCATGTGGCATGCCCGGATCCAATTGGGTTGAGCCATTCGCATCCGTTCCGCCTTGGCTGCCATTTCACCCAAGCGAGGTCCCTCTTTCTTCAGTAACCCCAGATAGAGTTCAAGGAATCGCCCCTTGACGGCCTCGCTCTCTTGGCTTTCTTCAAGAAGCCGGGCGGCAAACCCACGTTGGAACGGGTTCTGCATCCAAACTCCTTGGACGACATCGGCTGAGACGACGTAGGCGCTTTGCAGGTCGGCAAGCCACTTTGAGTTCCCCAGCCCGGCGACCGCCTCGAATTCCTCCGAAGTGAAGGGCCCGGCGAAGACGCCGGTGATCCGGTAGGCGCGCTGTACCGCCCCAGAATCGTCTCCGGCCCAACGTTCGATCTGACGATAGCCCCACTGGCAACTCGCCTCGAGGGAACGGCGCCGGTCCCCTGCAAGAGGATTGCGAAAATGTCCGGTAATATCGCGCCGGTCGGGCGCTCCCTGTGCAAGCGCCTTGAGCTCGGCGGCAACCCGAATTGGCTGCAAAGGCGTGCGCGCCATTGCAGCCAGGTTTTCGATCGCGAGCGGCAGTCCGCTGCATAGCTTCGCGATGCGCCGAAGCTCAGCAGTGGTTAGCTTGCGCGCGGGAGCGTCGAGCGGCAACGACTCGCTGAAGCGCAGCCTAAGCAACCTGCTTCCGTCATCCGGTTCCATGCCGCCGTTCAGGTCGAACGTGTTCTCGGGTTCGGCGCCAACCCCCAGCCGTGACGTACAAAGGAGGATCGTGTGCGGACAGGCGGCCATTAACCGCTGCAGAAATTCGGCGATGGCTGGACACGCCACCGTTTCGAGATTGTCGAGGATCGTCATCGATGCGCGGCCGTTGAGCCGCTCGAACACCAAGCTCTCTCCCGATTCGACCGCGCCTACGGCCAGGGTCTGCGTCAGCAGCTCAACGAAACTCTCCAGCGAGCGCACTTCCATCCCGTCTCCCGGCGGGACTATCAAATGCTCGCACGAGACAAATCGGGTCGACAGGCCACGGTCGTTTGCCCGATTCATCAATTCAAGTGCCAGCCTCGTCTTCCCCGTCCCGCCGTCCCCTTCAAGGGACAGCAAGAGCCCTCGCATGGGGAAAGTCTCGGAGCGGTGAAACACGATCTTCCCGAGGATGTCGTCTTCAACGTCGGAGCGACGTACGTAAACGCCGAATTGGCGGGGAGGGGCAACCGGCACGGGAACCGCGGCTGCCCGTTCGCAATCTGCCTCTTCGATGGCATCGAGACCAACGGCGCGGAACAGAAGGCGGATCGTCTGCTCATCGACTGGATGCCCGTCCCGAAACCGCCGGACGGTGCGGTCGGTGAGTGAGCCGTTCCTCTCGTCGGTGGACTCGTTAAAGGTGCGACAGAACCGGTTTATCGATTGATCTAGTGCTGTAAAGGCGGCTTCCCACTTGTGTTTGCCCTCCTGGGTCGCCTGCCAACTCCTCCTCTGTCTCAACCCCGCTCGTCCATGCGTTCTGACATTTACCTGCCACTAGAAAATACCTCCATTCGCATGATTCTTAGCTAAGATGTTTCTTACCCTTCGCGCGGTCTTCTTCGCGCGAGGCAACAAGGCGAAGGACTCTACAGGGGTTGTTCGAACTGCACGAAGTTTCAGTTGGCTTGTCTGCCGGTCATCCTTTCCGCTCATTCGCGTCGCGCTGTTCGCACCGACAGGTTACTGGCTTGCGATGCCCATCCCCCCTTTGCGATCTTTGCGCCATTGCGTGACACTTCGCTCGGCATTTAGGTCGGAACCTTCGAAGAAATTGTCGCCGACCAAGCATGCCGATTCTATGGCACGCAGAGACGCAGTGAGCGCAAAGAAGACGGGGATTCAGAGTGGCGATCATCCGCCTCTCCATCCCGCAATGACCCGATGACAGCAATGAACCGGAACTGGGGCACATCTTGCGATTGACTTCAAATTTTCCAAACTTCTTGTGGATCTTTGCAAACGACGGATCGTCAAATAGTCATTAGGTAAATGCGTTTACCTGATGGCATTCTGTGGCCCGAGACGATGTGCCTTGGACCTATCTCAACGTTGAGGTTTGTAGCAATGTTTCGAAAAGCCTTTACTTTAATTGAACTACTAGTCGTCATCGCGATCATCGCGATTCTCGCTTCGATTCTCTTCCCCGTTTTCGCCCAGGCCAAAGAAGCGGCTAAGAAAACACTCGACCTAGGCAACACCAAGCAGCATGCGCTTGGCGTTCACATGTACGCCGGCGACAACGACGACATGTTCCCCCGCGCGGTCTACACGACCAACATCAACCTCTGGGGTTGGCAGACTCCTCACACCTGGAGAGAGGCCATCCTCCCCTACGTCAAGAACGGCGAAGACCAGTATTGGGATGGCAACAAGGTCCAGACCTTCGCCCAGGGCGGAATCTGGAATACTCCGGCCAAGCAAGATGGACGCGGCGTCTATCAGGCCAACAACAATCTGATGCCGGCCCAGTGCCAGTGGGATAACACAGCCGGTTCAAACCGCTGCGACCAAGACACCAACACCGGATTGGCGACCGGCAACGCTCCATTCCCGTCGGTCTCCATGACGGATCTTGACGCTCCTTCGCAGATCGCCGCGACCTGGACGGTTGGCGTGAACCCGGATTGGGGTGCGTCAGGCGACGTGGCCGACTCTTCGTGGTGGTGGTGGGGCGGCGCCCAGTGGCCGCCGGTATTCTCCGGGCCAACTTCCAACGAAAAGTGGGATGCCGACTCTAACGTGTATCCGACTTGGTCGATGCCGCGTTACCGATACGCGGGCGGCCTGAACTCCGGCTTCGCCGACGGACACGCCAAGTTCATCAAGAAGGGCGCGTTCAACTGGTGCAAATATGTTTATGTCAAGGGCAAGCTGACCAACTGGAACGACGGCTGGGATTGGCTCTTCGATCCGGGCAATGCATGCGCCCCGTACGCAAGATGAAAAGGATACTGATTCTCCTTCTGGTTGCAGCCGTCGGTTGCGTCGGCTGCTCTCAGGATAAGGGAGACGTGGATACTGCTCGAAAGGCAGCGCTGGCAGCTCCAAAGAGTGCGGCCGATCTGCCTGCTTCGATGCCCAAGGATGCGAGGGCTTCGGCGGCCGCAGCCATGGGGCAGGCGCAAGCCGCCCAGCAGGCAAACAATGATCCAGCCCGCGTGCACGCGCTGGAGATGATGCGAAAACAGCATCACTAGTTGCACAAGGCTCGGGCCGGCTTCTGCCGGCCCAGCCAGGATGAGTTGAATTGAACAAGACGCTCGGGTTTCTGTTAGTAGCCGGTCTCCTTGCGATACCGCTTGTCGGTTGTCACAAGGATGACGTGGAGGTCATCGAACCCGAGGCCGCACCGAAGGTCTTCGACGGAGTGCCAGACGCCAAGTATGCGGGCACATGGAAGACGGAGAACGGCCAATCCACGTATTGGCTCGCTGCCGACGGCACCTACAAACTTCAAACGAAGATCCAGGTTTCCCATCAGAAGCCGTTCCTGTCGCACCTCACCGGAAGGTGGGGCGCAAAGAACGACAAAATGGAGTTCCGTGACGAGTCCGGCAATGTCTCGACCTTTGGCTTCGAAGTTCAAGGCGAGAAAATGACTCTTACCTCGTTAGGAAGCCTCAAATCGAAGACGGTAATGGATCGGGTAGCGGGCGGCGGGTAGAGGGGCGAGGGGAGCGGGTCGTGGGTCAGACCCCGACTCAGACCGATTGCCTGCGGCGTGTTTTCTGCTTCCCCCGACCCAACCCCCCTGCCCGTACGGGTAATGCGAGGCACGGAGCCTCGCGCTACGGCGTGCCGTAAGATCGCCCGACCCCCGACCCCCGACCCCCGACCCCCGACCCCCATCAGAATGGTATAACCCGGGCATGTGGATGGTCGGCGTTGCCCTTGCACTTGGGTCGTTCCAAGATTCCTTTCCCGCCTACTCCGTTAAGCCGTTGACTGGCGTCACGATTCCGGGGTTACCGGAGATTACGAGTCATATCTGTGTGGACCAGTTTGGCTACCTGCCGGATGCGTCCAAGGTGGCGGTGATCTCCGATCCGGTCAAGGGGTACAACTCGTTCGACCACTACACGCCGGGCGCCAAGCTCGAACTCCGCGATCGGGCGGGGTCATCCGTATTCACCGGGGCCACGACCCCATGGAAGGCCGGAGCGGTTCACGACGATTCCGGCGACCGGGGCTGGTGGTTCGACTTCTCGTCGGTGACCAAGCCGGGCGAGTACTACGTCTTCGACCCCTCCACTCGCCGGAGGTCCGCCCTGTTTCGCATTGGGGCAACCGTCTATCGGGGCGTGCTTCGCGCGGCTTGCCGCATGTACTACTACCAGCGGATTGGGATGCCGATCGAAGCAAAATATGCCGAGGGGCCCTGGGTGGACGATTCCGCCTTCCTAGAGGACGCCCATGCGCGTTTCGTCAACGCCAAGGACTCCGCCGCCCAAGAGCGGGATCTTTCCGGCGGTTGGATGGATGCGGGCGATACGGATAAGTATCCGCCCTTCAACGCCGACGTCATTCATCCCCTCCTCTATGCCTATACCGCGAATCCGAAGGCGTTCACCGACGATTTCAACATTCCGGAGTCGGGTAACGGACGTCCGGATCTACTCGACGAGGTGAAGTACCAACTCGATTGGCTGGTACGGATGCAGTTCCCCGACGGCTCGGTACCGGTAAAGATGGGCAACGTCGACTATGGCGGCAAGTACCCACTCAGCCTAGATCATCGAACCCGCTACTACGGGCCAAAGGACTCGGGCGCAACCATCTACACCTGCGCGATCTTCGCCCACGCCGCCCGAGTTTACGGCCACTTTCCGGTGTGGAAGAGCTTCGCCACCGACCTAACGACGCGTGCGCTTCAAGCTTGGAGCTGGTTCCACACGAACCCACGAACCTTCAAGACCGATACCGGGGAGATCAAGGCGGGAATCGCGAACCGCTCAAACGAGGAGCAGGATCGGATGGAGGCGTATGCGGCGATCCACCTTTTCGCCCTGACCGGCGATGCCAAGTACCAGCAGACGATCCGCCAGAAGGTCGGAGTCGCAAGACAGCTATCGGAGGAGGTCTGGAGCCCTTACGAGACGGGTTCGGCGGAGTCGCTCGTGGACTACATGACCGTTCCGGGCGCCGATCCCGAGATCGTGTCGAGAATCCGTGGCCAGTTGGCAAAGTCGGCGACCAACGACCATTTCGCACCCCCGGTCGAGGCTGACCTGTACCGCGCCTGGATGGCGCCGACGAACTACCATTGGGGAAGCAATACAGTACGGGCGGACTGGGGCGTGGTAGCCCTGCTCGCCGCCGACCATGCCGGCCTCGACGTCGAGACCCAAACTCGACTGCGCGCCAGGGCTGCCGACATGCTCCACTCCTTCCACGGCGTGAACCCGTTGAGCGTGGTCTACCTGACGAACATGGGCAAATACGGCGCCGAGCATTCGCTGCAGACGATCTACCATGCGAAATACGGCGACGGCACGCCGTTCAGCCACAACCCTCCGCCCGGATACATCGTGGGGGGTCCGAACCAGAGCTTCAGCGGGAAAGCGGCGGCGGGCCACCCATCGGTCGACTGGCTTCGCGTCCAACCAAGGGCCAAAGCCTACGCCGACTTCAACCTGGCCTGGCCCGAGAGCAGTTGGGAACTCAGCGAACCCGCCATCTACTACCAAGCGGTCTACGTCCGCCTGTTGGCGGAATTCGCAAAATAGGGTCGCGAGGGAAATGGGGCGGAGTATCGGAGTGTTGGAGTAGTGGAGTGATGGCCAGAGGATGCAGGGGTAGCAACGAGATCGCCCTGCAACTCCACAACTCCACTGCTCCCCGCCGCTCCGCCACTCTTTCGCCCTCACGATTTCCAGGGGTTCGGGCGATGACTAGCGAAACGCCGGTACGAACCCACCGGCGGCTACATGGGCTTCACGCCTGCGTCTCGCTTGTCGACCGCTTGCGCACTCGGGCGACGATCACCCCCCGATAGACGGTCATGGTGGCACCGCCCAGGATGCCGGCAATGAAGCTCGAGTGATAGTGCGCCACCCTTCCAAGAACGACCAGCACGAACAAACCTCCGCATACAAAGACGGCCGACCACGCGAAGGCGGCCCGCTTGTCGGCGGGCAAAACGTTGAACCCAACGACCCCGGTTTCGGCGGCGATCTGGGTTGAGGCAACCGGTAGGACGGTGGACGTGCCCGTGGCGCCACCCGGACGGTCGGTCGCGTTGGTTTGGATCCACGTGGCCAGTGCGTGAGTCTCCCTTATCGTGGCCGAGCGAGTGCCGGCATCCCGGACTTCGAGGCTGAAAGTGTTCTCGACGCCCCCATCGGGAAACCAGTCGATAAACACCCTCGGCAGCGAATTCGTGTAGATCGACCGAGTCGAAACGACTCTCACGCTCCGCACAAACGCAAGGGGCAGCGAGAACGAAGGGCCGAACCCACGGAACCTCAGCTCTCCATCCTTGATTTGGAGGTAACCCCGATCCCACGAGGTGTCGTTTCGGTACGCCCAATCTCCGGCGCTATAGGCGATCCCGACATAGCGCTTGCCGTCCGCCGGTTCGCCGAGACTCTTGGCATCAAGCGCCTGCGTCCACAGCATCGTCCAGAAGCTCGAACGCTTCAGAAACTTGATGCCCAGATAGCCCGACATCAGAATCCAGCCGACCGCGATCAGAAATCCGCGCCATCCGTTACCCAACGACGGTTGACGCTCTTCCACCTCGATGAGCACGAAGATCAGCCCAAAGACCACCGCGATCGTGCCGATCTGGGTCAGCATCTGCATCCAAACATATCTCGGCACAGTCTGGAACGGCTCCATGCCGCTCACGCCAATTGGCATCATGCCGGTATTCAAGCGTTCTTCTTTGCGCTGATCCCCATCGCGAGGCGATCGATCCACCCATCCAGTATGGGCCGGTTTCGTGGCTCGGGGTTTAAGCGAGGGGAGAGGGAGCGCGAGTACCAGTCTCGTGCCAACCCGCCGGTTCGCACGGGCCGGCCGGTCGCGCTCCCTCGCCTTCCTTCCGAGGAGGGAGAGGGTGGGGGTGAGGGAGGTTCGCTGAACACGCGCCCCTGGCTCCGATTTCATTCCGCCGCCTCCTGAGATGGCCTTGTTTCACCTACGGGGCCGAATGCAAAGAGGACTTCCGACTTCGTCGGCGGCTTACTGAATTCCCCCTCTCCCCACCCTCTACCCCCTGTTCGCTTCGCTGGGGGCGAGGGAACGCGACTACCGACTCCCAGCAAACCCACGGGTTCGCCACAGCCGAGTGGTCGCGCTCCCTCGCCTTCCTTCCGAGGAGGGAGAG
>JARLGV010000019.1 GCA_031292555.1 Fimbriimonas sp. | reverse complement strand
CAGACGGCCTCCGATGGGCCGCGTTGACGAAGGATGCAGTATTGCCACGCGCAGGCGGAACCGGGTCCGAGCCCGGCGTCGAGGTTCCGACGATCTCTTCCGGCCGTCTGTTTCGGTCGGTCATCATCGCCGCCGACGCAAAGGATGGAAATTACGGCAGCGGAGACTACGGCCTGAGCGCGGTTCGATTCGTGTCTCGACCCGTAAACCAAGCGGTGCCCGCGTATCAGATCGAAGTCCAGGCATCCAGCACGTACAATATTCCAGCTCAAGAAGCGCAACATCTGATCAACGGCACGGGAATGACCGGCGAGTTTCACGATAACGAACGCGGAGCGGGGACCATGTGGCAGACGGGCTACGACCCCCAACCGAGCGCGGCGGCTCCCGCTCTGCCCAAGACCCCCGCTTGGGTCCGGTTCAACTTCACTTCCCCCCGGTACTTCGATTCGATCCGAATCTGGAACCATAACCAGCTCAACTTGACCGAGCGCGGGTTCAAGAAGATGCGCATCTACGGAACCTCGGACGGTGTGGAGTGGTTCAGCCTGACCACGCCCGAGGTCGTTCAGCTTCCCCGCGCTACCGGCGCCGCCCTCGCGGCAAGCACCACTTTCTTCAACGCCGTCCCCGAACGCCCCATCCGCTCCGTCGTCATCGCCGCCGAACCCGTCGACGGCAACTACGGAGCCAACTGCTACGGCCTCAGCGCAGTACGATTCATCGTGAAGTGACGTAACATTCATGCCCTCGACCGGATACTATCTCCAAGTATCCGGACGGCTCCCGGTATGCAGAGACATTATGAGAATCCCAAAGCCTCAACGTCTTGCTCCACAAGCTCGGGCCCACCCTACCGACAAGCATCGACTTGTCCCAAAGTGTAGTGAAACAAATCGTCCTCAAACGCCCCCCGTAGGTTCAAAAACCACCCGCGACAACCTTCAACTGCGGAACTTCGCCTAGTTTTGTTTGATCTCACCCAAGGAGCCGATATTCAGGCTGGCCAGGACTTGGAGGGGCTCCAAGACGGGCACGCCGGGTTCCCAACCGGCATGCCATCTCATTCAATCCTTGAGGAGTGTTTTCACCAATGCCTCGGTTTCTTCCTCGCCCTCTACCGTGTTACCAACCTGCACGCGACGTACGATCCCTTTGCGATCGATAACCACGAGTTGGGGAATGGAACTAACGCCGTAGCGCGCTTGAGTGAGTTGCTTCTCATCGAAAACAACGGGCCAAGTCATCTTGAAGTCCTTGACGAACTCATTCTGCATCAGCCCGAATTCATCGGCCTTGGAGACGCCTTGCTTACCTCCGTAGTAACCATAGAACGAAGTAACGCTCACGACCTGTAGGCCCTGGGGACCGAACGTATCTTGCATGGTCTTAATTTTGGGTAAGGCTGCTTTGCACGGGCCGCACCAGTGAGCCATGAAGTCGAGGACCACGACTTTGCCTTTAAGGGAATCCAATCCGCTAAATGCACCAATCGACTTCTGAAATGCCACTTGCGGCGCTAACTTTCCGATAGCGCTTGTCTTGGCCAGGAAGTCATCGATTCGGTAAGCCGGGTTCTGTCCGAAAGCGTTTTTGGATGTGCTTCTGGCAAACCTCTCCCGCAGTTGTCGCATTTGGCTGAGAATGCCTGGCCCTGGCGCGTTGCGGTACTTCATCTCCAGCACCTTCATCTCTAGATCGACGTAAACGTAGTCCGACATTGCCGTGCTTTTCGGCGCGAACGTATTAGGCGTCCGATCCACCTTGTTCTGAAGGATGCGCAGGCCCTGCTCCACAAATACAGGCTTTGTTTTGTCGAGCTTAAGGCGACTGCAATTACCGTAGAATATTTCGCCGATCATCCCAATTTCATTGCTCACCAAGTCTGGTGCATGACGCAGCAAATACAGCGCCTGATCCTCCTTGCCTTCGCCGAGAACCTTGGGAAGGAGGTCACCGATGGTGAACATCATTTGTACGCTGTGATAGTCAATCGCTTTTGTCTGCAGTTCTTGCGCCGTGGCAGTGTCTCCGGCAACGACGAACAGTGCGGCCCAATCGGAAGCTTCGGAGTCGGGAATTGATTTTGCAGCGATGCCCTTGAGTTCTTCCGCCGCCACGAGGGCGACCTTCGTCTCAATACGTGGCCGATCCGCCGGCGATCCTGAATCCTTGGCCTCGGCGTAGAGCTTGGATCGATATTCGTTGATTCTGGATCTTGCTTTCTCCAAATTGGGCTTGGGAGCGGACAGTTGGGAAGACTGAGCCTCTGGTTTGGAACCCGTTACGAGGGTTACGAGGAGAAGACAGACGGTTGGCGAGATCATATTGTGGGGGATGGCGCAGGGGAGACAAGCTGTGGCGTCTACGACGGCACAGCTTGTCCAGCAAGTCTAGAAGTTAGGGTTATTCAACGTTTTGTCCGGAACGAAGTAGTAGTTCGTGCCCGCGGGTGCAGCAAGGCTCCCACCGTTGGACGACCACTGAAGACTAACTCCTGGACCAACGAGGAGACCAGTGTGCATTGAGTCGTTGATGCACTGCCACGCCGGAGAAGCCGTGGTTCGATCGGGAGGCAAGGTGAGCTTGAATCCCTTTGCGTGAGTGTCCTGCATCGTTACGTTCGCAAATCCATTGTGCCGCGCCTGCATGTTCGCGGTGCTGCACCGTGCATCGAGGCCAGTTGACAGTGTCTTCGGAAGCACCAGACCGTTGAAGCTAGACTGAGCCGGACTTCCTCCTCCAGCCGCAAAACCAGCATCGGCAAGTAGGACGGAATCGGCGACATCATCCCACGAGGTCGCACTCGGGAACGGACCGTATGCGGTGCCGGCTGCCGTGGTCTGGCTGTAAACCAACAATATGTTCTTGTCATAGCCAAGAGGCGCACCAGACGGGTCAATGTTGAAGGGTGCTCCGCCGCTGGACGGCTTCAGATTGGTTCCGTCGGGGCAATTCACAATTGCTCCACTCTTCTCATAAGGATACAGGAGTCCGTCCTGAGGAAGAAGCTTTGCGTCGTTGCCGTCAACGAATGTGAGTCCGAAATACCAATAATGGGTGTTGCTGTATGTGAAGCCACTTGGCGAATTGGAGGAGCCTATAGGATAGGTGTCATCGGCATCGCCTAAGTAAAGTTGGGCGGCGGTGCCCATCTGCTTCACATTGCTCAAGCAAGCCGTCTTTTTCGCGGCCGCCTTGGCCTGGGCGAAAACTGGAAATAGAATCGCGGCGAGAATAGCGATGATTGCGATAACCACCAAAAGCTCGATTAATGTGAATCCGATACGTCTCATCGTGAAGTAATCCTACGAGCGATTTTCAGATTCGGCGATCGACCGTGGGAATCGCCAAAGCTTGTGCTACCATTCCGTAAGATTCAGTCGCAGTTTCCGGTGTTTTTTGGCTTTCGGGTGGAAGACGGGGGCATTCGGATCCGGATGTTTCTTTTGAAAGAGGTCAGGAGTCATCGAGGCAATTGAAGGAGCAAGATGGGATTGGGAATTGGTTTCCCGAAAATTCAAAGAGCGGCGCAAGCTCTTCGGATGGTCGGTCGATGAAGCCGCTTTCCGATCGGGTGTTTCTCGCGATACCGTGATGCGGGTTGAGAAGGGCAAGCCGTGCGCCAGCAAGAGCTTCCATGCGCTTCGCAGTGCATACGCGTTATTTTCGGCTCAGTTAGTTCGACACCCGTCAGAGTCGGAGCATTTTTCCTCCTGCAACGAGGACCAGATTCGATGGATGGCTGCCGACCATCGAGACCACAAAGGCCGTCCGGTTAAAGACATCGCCTATAGCTTCGTCGATGATCCTGCCGAACGTCGTCGTCGCGCGAATTTGGGCTATCAGCGGTTTTTCACCGGCTTCATTCGAAGCGAACTCGCCGGTGGCGCGATGTCGAGCGGCATCATGGAGATCTATAGAACCAGTGCCATCGATCAGCACTTTGGCGAGGAGTTCATCTACTGCCTATCCGGCGAAGCCCTCATACGAGTGGAAGGCGACCCCTGTCACTTGAACCCCGGTGACTCGATGGTCTTTGACGCCCTCCTCCACCACCAATATGCTCCCGAGGAAGGTTCCGAACTCCCCGCCATCATTCTCTTCGTCGTTGCCAATCGCCCCGACGAAGCCGAACGCGTCGCCGCGAGCCTGCCAAAGCGAGAAGAGTGGGGCGTTTGAAAAGTGAAGGAGAAGACAGTCCCCTACATCCCCCCGTGCGAGCCTGTTTGGTCGTCTAGGATCTGAATTGCCTGTAAGGTCGAGTTTGCGCGGACACCTTCCAGAGTTTGGGATTTGTCCAAGACTCAAAACTATATTTGCACTCATCCGGTGAAGATCTCGCTCATGGAGTGCGACGTGCCACCTCCGTCTCACCTGAATACAAACCAGTCCACCGATTTCATGCCCGAGTTCTCGAAGACAAGATACACGTTGTGGATGCCCCGCACGGCGCTCACTGGACAGGCCGTTTGGCCTTGATCCTGGCGGCCGATTATGCGGCCGCGGGGGGAGTCGATGTGAATCTCGACGAGAGGGCCCGACGCAGAGCCGGCTTTGGCCGGTTCCAACTGAAACACCGCTTCGCGGTGTCGGCCGGGGCCGAAATCCACGTTGGCGTACTTCGCCCACGAGCCTTTCTGCATCGCATACACGCCGAGCCCGCCCCAAGTGCGGAGATCGTTCATCCTTTGATAGTCCTCGGCTTGGATTTTGTCGGAGGCGGAACGGCGGGTGGCTGCTGACTTGTCGAACGGAAAGTCCTTGCGCAAGCCTGTCTGTGACATTCGCCGAGAATCGAACTTGAGGCCCGGAAGCGGTTTGACTCGGTAATCAAGACGCGTGGCATCCCACGACGCCGCCATGCATGTCACCAAGTTGGGAGCGAACACCGAGTGGAGGTCCATGCCGTGAGCCGCGTTCGGGTTACGCTTTGCCGGATCGACGGGCGAGATGAAATTGTGATCCACCTCCTGGAATCCGGTTGAATTGGGCGGAACCGCCACATCGAGGTAGCCCTTGCCCTTGAACGAGTACTCATTCAGGTCGCCATAACGGGAGTTCACTCCGTCCGAGGCAAAGACGTTTCGCCGGATCGCGACATCCCAACTTGGTTCCATGTACGGCTCGAACGTGACGATTCGGCCCATACGGCAATCGACGACGACATTGCCTTCGATCAGCTCATCGATGCTCTTCAGCATGAACGCGCCGGTGGCTCGCCCGCCATTGCAGTGGTGGATGAGGTTGCCTCGGATCGTTAGGTAGTGGCAGGCGTCATCGGCGAAGAGCACGTGCGCCCATCCGTCCCAGTCCAAGGTCTGATCGATGTCATGGAGGTCGTTGTCCGCCCACAGGTTGTCTCGGCCGACGCCCCAACTCTCGATCGCTCCAAAGTCGAAGCTGTTCCGGCAAACACTGTAGATCTCGTTGCCGACGATCCGGTTGCGCCGTGTGTGCAGGAAATCGAACTGAGACTGGAAGCTCACATTCACGCCGTACAGCTTCTTGGGCAAGCCACCATACCGCTCACCCTTGCACGAGATGCCATAGCGAGGCATGTCTCCGATCTCGTTTCGCGCAATCAGGTTGTCCCCGCTTTGGTAGAGTTGGATGCCGCAGCCACCGGCAACGAACTGGCCGCAATCGTAGATGAAGTTACTTTCGATGCGGTGGCCCTTGTTCACATACGACTCCGCCGCACTCTTAAAGGGGCCCTTGCCGAGAGTCCAGCCATTGGCGTAAACGCCCGCGAACCCGACGCCCATGATGAGGTTGCTTTCCACGATGCAATGCTCGGACGCCTTGTTGAGCCAGATCGCAGAGTGGCCGGCAGCGAGCAGTTTGCATCCCCGGATGGTCAGCCGGTCCACGTTCTCACTGAACACCATCCCCTGTTGCAGCGGCTCCGGGGTGCTGCCGTCTTCGCCGTCGGCGAACAGATACCACCGCGGACAGAAGTCGGATCCGAT